>DATDAV010000138.1:0-112105 GCA_036525235.1 Chryseolinea sp.
TTCCACCGACCGTTTGTCGATCTCGCCCTTTCCTTTGTTTCCCGTGTTAAACAAGTTGGCTTCACCGTAGAGGAACGGGTTCTGTTCGCGAAACTCGGTGATGCGTTGCAGCTTGCGCAGGACTTTGTTTTCGCTATCCTCCGACTTCAGTTTGATGTACTCGATGAGCTTGGAACTTTCAAAAGAGGCCTTGCTGAAATCGGATTCCATCTTGCCGATCATCTTGCTGATTCTTCCCTTGTATTCGGTCAGGGCCTTCATTTTGCTGGCGATGGCATCGATGAGCATGCCGTGACTTTTGGCTACCTCGGCAATGGAAATCTGGATCTTGTTTTCGGTATAGAATTCCTCCAGGTACGACGCGAACCGTTCATATTCCGCTTCGCCCACACCGGTATTGATCTTAAAGTTCAGGTGATTCTCCGGGCGGAACCTGCCCGCAAACTCGCTGACGTTGTTACGGAATTTGTCGAACTGATTGTGGAACTCGTTGTCGTTGGCCTGCAATTGCGAGCATAGGCCGATAATGTTTGTCTCGGTGTGGGCTACCGGTGCGGGTTCTACCAGGTGGCGCAGCCGGTCGTACAGCAATTTGTCGCGGAAATGATTTTCGAAGTGATGGAGGCCGTCTACGTACCCTTTCAGCGCGTTGGCGAGCTCGCGGGTCTCGTCGTCGAGGTGTTTCTTCGCTTTGGTGTATCCTTCTTTTTCGCGGGCAAATTCACCGTCTGCTTGTCTTATTCTTTCTTCCAGCTTTTCTTTTTCATCTTTAAACTCGTTCACCTTGTCGAACAACTCCCGTTTGTCTTTGCGGTAGTCGTTAATGAATTGAGCATGGGTTTCGATGTGCTGCAGGGCTTGCCGTTGGTTGTCGATTTCTTTTTTCAGGTTCCGGATGCGGCTGTCGTCGATGCCTTTCTTTTTTAAGACGGAGGTCTTTTCTTTTTGGAGTTTGCTCTTCCGCTCCTCCAACTCCCCCAGCTTCTCCTCCTTTTGATCTTTGATCTTCTCGATTTCTTTGGCAAAGGTCTTATTGAGCTTGGCGAGCTTATCGTTCATGGCACTCTCCAGCGCGTTTACCTCTGTCTTTATCGACTTTTCGAGCGCGCTGAGTTGTTGTGTGATCAGGGCGATCTCCTGTTTATGCTTTTCCTGAAGTTCATATACTTCCACCAGGTCTTTTTCCCGCTGTGCTTCGCCTTTCCGGTTCCATTCGTGCAGGTCGAGTTCGTATTGTTTTGATTTCTGTTCGCCTTGGGTCATCTCATATTCCAATTGCCCGATCTCGTTCTTGAGGTGGGCTGCCTTCCGGCTGATGGCCGCCAGCTTTGCCTGCTCGTCGCGGGCCAACTCTTCGCGGTAGTCCAGGAATGCCTGGTTTAGGGTGGCGATTCGCTCGCGATGCACGCTGCGTTCTTGCTCGTACTCCTCCAGGGTTTTGGAGTGCACTTTCACTTGTGAGAGATCAAGCTGAATGCCATAGAGCGACTGCAACGCCTTCTTATCCATTTTCGGCTTCAACGTCTCATTAAAAAGAATGTCTTCGTTGCAAACCTTGCCGATGGTCTCATACCAGTCGGGAAAATTTTCCTGCAGGTAGCCAAAAAAAGCATGCTGGTGCACGGACAATTTCTCGTCGATGGCCTTGATCTTTGCTTCATTTAGGGAAACCTCTTCTTTGTTCTTTTCCGTGAATTGAGCGGCCGCGGCCTTATTGCGTTCCACAATGTGATCGCCGTCTTTCTTGAGGGATTCAACGTTGTTGCTTTTCACAGTCAACGCCGAGGCGCACTCAATTTTTCGTTTCCGGATATCGTCCAGGTTTTGTTGCAACAGCTTTACGTCTTCCGCAAAATACCTTTTGTGACGAATCTCTTTTTCCCGGAATTGCGCATCCTTGTTGTCGAGCTCGTGTTGTGTTTTGAGTTGGCGCAGCCGTTCGCCTTCCGCGCTGTTCTTTTCTTTGAGACCGTTTACCTGGCTATACAAAGCCTCGCGTAAGGCGTTCTTTTCTTCCTGAAGTTTTTTGTCGAGCTGAAGGCCTTGTGATTGTAATATATGCTCAAATTCCTTTTTCTCATTCTCGAGGGCGTCGAACAGGGTTTTGAACTGTTGCTCCACATCGCTGAATCCGGCGGTGAGGGTGGCATATTCGTGTTCGCGGGCCTGCAATTCCGACTGCAACTGCGGCTTTTCGTCGGCGTCGCGCAGCAAGTCAGCAATGCCTTTCTCTTCGTATTCAGCAAACTTCTTATCGGCCTCGCGGAGTTTGACTTTCAATCCACCGATTTCCTGGTGGTTTTCCTTGTTCTTTTCTTTATGCTGTTCGTCCTTGTCCTTGAAGCTCACCTCCAGTTTCAAAGCGGCTTCCTTTTTTTCGTCCACCTGCACGCTGATGGTGTCTTTCTGTAAGGCCGCGTATTTCAATGCACCTCCAAGGTCAGCGGCCAGCGTGCGTTGGCGTACTTTGAGTTGGCGGATGGAGGCGAAATTATCCCGGATCAACTCGCTGCGCTGGGCATTCTCCTTGCGGAAAAAAGTCTCGATGTCGTGATAGCGCTCCGTGAATTGACGAAGCTGGCGCTCGATCGTTTTCAACTCAATGGTGGTGTGCTTCGACCCAATGGCGTTGGCAATACACTCTTTTACAAACTCGGCCTTGATCACCGACTCGGAGCTGAGAAAAATGGACGTGATGGCCAGGGGGATGTTGTGATAATTGGCATTGCCTTTCATCAACGCAAACTTCTTGTATCGCTTGTCCGGATCGGCGCCATAAATGATGTTCCGGTACCGTTCAAAGGTCTCCACCTGGTCGCTGTAGGGAATGCGACGCTCGTTCAGTTTTGCCAGGACCGCCTTGGGCACCAGGGCCTCTTTGTCGTGGATATAATATTCCTGTTCAAAAGCGCCTTCGACAAAGCGATAAAACAACTTTGTGTTCCGGTAGACCATCACATGAAACATCCCTTCTTCCGTCTTGATCTCGTAGATGATGTACGAGTTGGGGTATTGGAAATAATAATCCTCAAATGTTTTCTGCGATGACGATATGCCCAGGCCGCGCGTGTTGGCGCTATAGAAAAAGAGGATCGCCCGTTGCAACGTGGTCTTCCCCATATTGTTGGTCCCCACAAAGCACGTGTTGCCTGCGATCTCCGCGCTGGCGTAGTCGGTGTTGGCGATGTTTATAAAAATGATCCGGTTAAGGATTCTGTTGTTCTCCATCTTCTTCAATCGTTATCAGCGAGATCACTTGTTCTAGGTAATGAATAGCATCCATTACTTTGTAAGTATCCTCATCCTCTTGTTCAAAAAAACCGGCCTGGGCCAGGTCATTAGCAATCTCCGCCACTTTGTCGACCATCTTCTCCTTCCGCGACAGCGCGTATATCTTTTGTTTCAACCGCTCGTTCGAAAAGCATTCCTCTGCGATCTGCGTAATACGGTAACGCGTGCCTACGGTGGGCTTCAGGTCCATCGACGAGAAAAAGTCCATCACGTCAATGTAGTAGGCAAACTGTTCAAGCTTCTTCTCGATGACCAGGTTGGCTTCCTCCTGTTGACTGAAATAATAATAGTTGTGTCCGCTTTCGAGTGTATAGCCGGTGTGACTAAAAAACTGTTTTAGCAGGTCGAAATTTCCTTCATAGCCGATCACATCGAAAAGCTTTCCCTTGCTTCCGTTCGAGCTGATGAAGTTTCCCCGGCTCAGGATGGCAAAGATGTCCGGTGTCTGTTTGGGTATGTTGTTCATGCCTGCATTTTTCGGTTAGGTTTTATGATGGCATAGCCAAGTTTAAGCTTTTGTTTCTTGTCGTTGATGTAATCCATCTTTCCCAGCTTTCCAGAGATGGACAGCTTGTTGTCGTAGTCGATGGAGATGCCGACATACAGCGAGATTCGTTTTTCAAGACTGAGTTCTCCAACTTTTTCGGGGAACTTATAGGTGAGCACAAACTGAAACAGGTCGGTGTCGCTCGTCATAAACTTCTCGACGAGGCCGGCAACGTTCAGACTGGTCGACTCTTCCAGGTTGCTTTCATCAAAACCTTCGGCCATTCTCCCCGCGGGTTTTCGCGACGTGTTGCGGAGCAGGTCGAGCTTTGTGGCGATCTTTTTTGACAGCTCATGGCCGCGGTCGGAATACAGGAAGTCGAGCGAAATCCGCGACTTCAGCACGCTCCGTCGCTGGAACATCAGCGCCTTGGTGCCCGTTACCACCTCGATGAAATCGGTTTTATATTTCAACTCCTCGTAGTCTTTCAACTCCTTCAGGCGTTGGATCTTTTTGTAGATGGCCGCCTGGTATTGAATGCGATTAATGTAGTCGATGATCTGCGATTGGATCTCGTTCAGGTAGTCGCGGTTTCGCACCAGGATGTAGCGGAGATCGAGCACGATGGAGTTTAGCTCGGCGTCGATGATGGTGTTGAAAAATCCCTGGGCGTCGGAGATGATCTGTTCCGATTCGCGGATCAGGTTGATGATGTCGTCGCGCTTGGATTTGTATTTATCAAGTTCCTGCAACTTGATCACATAGTTGTCCTGGTTTTTGTAGGTGTCGTCGATGTTCTTGTGCAGCTTCATCACCTCGCGCGACGTGGTGGAACTGATCCGTTTCAGCGAGCGCTTGATGTTGCGCAGGAATTTCGGGTTGCTGTCGATCCGGTAGTACTTCAGGTTCTCGTTCAGCGTTTGGATGTTGTCGTTGATGAAACTGGTGGTCACCTCCCCGATCTCCAGAAACTCCTCGATAAAGGTCACAATGCGGTCGTCGAGGCCGATCACATTGTTGTTTTCGTGGATGATCTCGTACAGGACGAGTTTTTCCAAACGCTCGTCCGACATATCGTCGCGGGCCAGGATCTCCGATTTGTGGATGGAGTCCTTGTTCCCAAAGAGCATTTCGATGACGTCCTTGCTTTGGTAAAGCAGGTTTACAAGATCACGGATGGTTAATGGCGTTCTCAATCGTTTTTTGGCTCCAAAGTCATGGTTGGAGCCATAACATCCTGGCAAAATACCCCACCGGAATAGCTTGCGCAAAAGGGAAATGAGAATTGAGGCGAAAATTATTTAATTATCTGATTGTCATTATATTATAAATACGCTAGTAAGATTTTCGCTTATCGCCGTTCAACACCTGACATTTCGCCCATTTTCCTATCTTTCGGATTCTCTCTGGACCTCTCCGCGGGAAATAACCGTTGCCAGAAAGGTTTGACATCTGTATTCCGGTCACTTATGAAATCTATGCCAGGGCTGATAAAGCTATTTCCCTGTTTGCTTTTAATTGTTTTTGTTACCTGTTCTAAAGACAACGATCCCGTGAAGCAGCAGCCTTCCGGTGGCAAGGGTCAGCCATCAGGAACGTGTGTTTTGAAAAGTGCAACGTGGACCGGGTTATCCATCACCATCGACCGCGACGATCAACATTTGCCTGTATCGATCCGGTATACCACGGCGAACAAGCCTGTAGTCATCTGCTCTATTCAATACGATGCCGATCACCGTATTGTTAAATTGATACAGGGAAATGCCTACGTTGAATACGCCTATCAGGCCGGGAAGCCGGTGATGAGCACTATATTCATCCGGCAAAGTTCCAGTGACGCTTTCGAGCAACGTTGGCAGTACTACTATCATTATGACGATCAGGGCCGTCTGGATTCCACCACGGATGACACCGGGCAATACGACCGGTATGAGTACGATGCGGCCGGAAATGTTATTAAACACTACACCAAGCAAACGGGACAGATCGAGGTGTTGGCACAGCAATATGTAACCTTCGACGATAAAAAGAACCCACTTGTGGAAGCAAGTTTCGACCAGGTGCCCATGCTTGACGCGTCTGTTGAAGAACACTTTATCACCATGTTAAAGCTTCCTATGATCAGCCAGCATAATGTCACCAAATACGTCTATGTTTCATCAAGTGGTGTGATATCCCTTACCTATACGTATCAATACAATTCAGAGGGCTATCCCATATCTACGCGAACGCAAAGTGACGCGCAACCCGGCGTCACCGACGTCATAGCGTATGATTGCTTTTGAATTGACTTTTTGAAACCACTATCCATTTGTAATTTGTAAACCAACGTCGATCTGTAAATGAAAAAACTATTCATCCTGTTCATTCTTTCCTCTCCTGTGGTAATGGCGCAACAAGCGCATTATCCAAAGCTGCTTTCCGGCAGTATGGAAGATTTAAAAAAACAGAAATCATACAACATTACTTTTGTTTATGATAGCATGCGCGTTGGGCGCAATGTTGATGAAGACCGGTTCCTGAGCGACCTGGAAGACCGGTGGAAAGTTAGGGATCCAGCGCAAGGGGCTGGGTTGGTTAAGAAATGGTATACTGACCGCAAGCGGCTGTATGAACCTGCCTTCATCAAAAGCTTTAAACGATATGCCATTGTCGAGATGCCCGATGAGCAGGCCAAGTACACCTTGATCCTGAAGACGAAACGCACGGAAGCCGGATGGGATGTTGGCGTGGCAGGACACTCGGGTCTGATCGATGGAGAGCTCTGGGTGGTCGAGACCGCCGATCCCCGTCACGTTATTGCCATCATTGGTTTTGAAGAATTCATGGGTAAATACGAAGGAGGCGGCGATCTGGGAATGGGCCTTCGCATCGAATCGGCTTATGAATTTGCGGGGAGGGTTTTGGGGGATTTTGTGAGGCGCAAATCGTAGCGGTGCACAGATAAACCGCAAAGAAATTGGGTATGTAAACCTGGAGGCAGATAGTAAAAAATGTTTAGCGCGGGACAATATTCAAGGAAATGAAATTATACTATTTGATTTGGGTTGATTGTATAGTTAAAGCTAGATCCAAAGAAGGCAATGAAAAAACGTGGCCGTTCTTGACGATGACAATGATGTCACTGCCGATGGTAGTTGATATGATGCTTTTCATGACAATCTTTGAAAGAGATATATTGGGTCGCTCTTTCTATAACCTCAATGTTTCTGGCTTTTCAGAATACACAAACAAAGTATTTAGCTTTGTTATATTGTTTGCACTCCCTTGTGTAATTATCAACTACGTGCTTATTTTTCGCAAAAATCGATATGAAAAATTGATAAAAAAATACACTTACTATCAGGGCAATTTATTTCTTGCCTTTTTTTTGATATCAATGTTGGCTCCCATCATTTTAATCGTATTGGGTATTTTTTTGTCGTGATGGGAATTTTTATTAGTGTGGCCGGAAAGGGCAAGGTAAGCTTTGTTAAGAGAAGATGTTTGGTTCCGGTAGCCTCAAGCCAAAAGTTAAAATATTTAGATAATCTCAATAAAGCGGACAGCCTATTTGAAATTCCTCCCCTCCGGGAAAATCTTTCCCTGCACCATTTCCTGTTCTTCCGTTTTCTTCTTCACCAAAAAAGGCGAAGTCTTCTCATCCGCACGAGACATAGGCGTCGACGCCAGGTCTTCATCTCTCCACGCGGTGAGTCTTCGTAACAATCCCGAGAAATTATAGCAGCGCCTCACGATAACATGGATCACCTCCCCTTCCCGTTGCAGCTGGCCCTCGACCATGAGCAGACGGGACTGGATGATCTCTTTGCGATATTGATCAAAAAGCTTTTGAAAGACCACGAGGTTGGACGTTCCGGTTTCGTCTTCGATGGTGATGAAGCAGATGCCGCTCGCCGTTCCAGGTCTTTGCCGCACGAGAATAAGACCGGCGACTTTTACCATATCCCCATTCTTCGCTGCCTCAAGCGAAGAAACAGGACGGACCTGAAATTTGTCCAGCTGCTCGCGGATAAAACTCACCGGATGTGCTTTTAACGATAACGACATCGCAGCATAATCATGCACCACATGTTCGGACAATGCCATGGTGGGAAGTTTTATTTTTTCCTCTGCAGCATCGTTGGGAGACTGGCCGGAAAAAAGCGCCAGCGGTTGGTCCTTTGTCGATACTTCCCAGAGTGCCTTCCGGCGGTCGTGGTCAATGGACCGGAAGGCATCGGCGTCGGCTAGTTTTTCGAGGGCGGCTTCGGAGAGGCCGGTTTCGCGAAGTTCGTGAATGGAAGTGTAGCCTGTTTTCCGGTTGTCGGTCAATCCTTGCATGTCTTCTTCGCGGAGACCTTTCACCTGGCGAAAACCCAGGCGCAAGGCGAAGTGTTGACCTGATCTTTCTTCCAGGCGGTTGTCCCAGTTGGAATGGTTGATGTCTACGGGGCGTACATCCACACCGTGCTTTTGAGCATCGATGATGATCTGTGCCGGTTGATAGAAACCCATGGGCATGCTGTTGAGCAGGGCGCAGGCAAACACATCCGGGTAGTAGCACTTGAGCCAGGAGGAAACATAGACCAATAAGGCAAAACTAACGGCATGACTCTCCGGGAAGCCATAGCTGCCGAATCCTTCCAATTGTTTGAACACGCGGCGCGCATATTCTTCGCTATAGCCATTGCGGGTCATGCCGGCGATCAATTTCTTTTCGAAGTTGGCGATCACGCCCTTCGCCTTGAAGGTGGCCATGCTCCTGCGTAGTTCGTCGGCTTCGGCTGGGGTGAAGCCGGCGGCGACGATGGCGATCTTCATGGCTTGTTCCTGGAACAACGGGATGCCTAGTGTTCGACCTAAGATTTCTTCCAGTTCCTTTGAAGGATAGTCTATGGGCTCCTCCCCGTTTCGGCGGCGAAGATAAGGATGCACCATGTCGCCCTGGATGGGCCCGGGGCGTACGATGGCTACTTCGATAACCAGGTCATAGAAACATTTTGGCTTGAGCCGCGGAAGCATGGATTGTTGTGCTCGGCTTTCGATCTGGAACACGCCGATGGTGTCGGCATGGCCCACCATCTCATAGACGACGGGATCGTCTTGCGGGATGTTGGCCAGCGTGAGGTCACGGCCGTAATGGTTCTTAACGAGATCAAATGCCTTCCGGATGCAGGTGAGCATGCCCAGGGCGAGCACGTCTATTTTCAGGAAGCCCAGGGCATCGATGTCGTCTTTGTTCCATTCGATGCAGGTGCGGTCTTCCATGCGCGCATTCAGGATGGGACAGAGATGGGAGAGCTCGCCCTGGGTGATCACAAACCCGCCCGTGTGTTGCCCCAGTTGGCGGGGGAAGCCCATGAACTGTGCCGTGAGCTGTAATACTTTTTGGAGTGTGGGGTCGTCCGGGTTCAGGCCTTGGCTGGCGATGCGGTTGCGGTCAAACCCTTCGTCGGCAAAATCCCAGATCAAACCGGAGAGGCGATTGACGGTGTCGACCGACAGGCCCATGGCTTTGCCCACATCGCGGATGGCGCCTTTGTGGTGTTGTTGTGTAACGGTGGCAACAATGGCCGCCCGGTTGCGGCCGTACTTCCCAAAGATATATTGCATGACTTCTTCACGCCTTTCGTGTTCAAAGTCCACATCGATGTCCGGGGGCTCGTTGCGCGCCGACGAAATGAACCGCTCAAACAGCAAGTCAAATTTCGACGGATCCACCGACGTGATGCCCAGGCAGTAGCACACGGTGGAGTTCGCTGCCGACCCTCGTCCCTGGCAAAGAATGCCCTGCTTCCGCGCATAGCGCACGATGTCGTAGACCGTGAGAAAGTACTCGGCATAGTTCATCTGTTCCATAAAAGCCAGCTCATAGGCAATGGCGGCTTTGATCTTTTCGGGAATGTGTTCTCCGAAAAGTTTGTGGGCGCCCTCGTCTGTCAGGAAGGCGAGTTCTTCTTGTGGCGTGCGGCCATCGGTGGTGATCTCTTTGGGATATTGGTATTTCAATTCGTCGAGCGAGAACTGGCAGGCTTCGGCGATGGCCTGGGTTTGGCGGATGGCGTCGGGATATTGGCGGAACAGCCGGAGCATTTCGTCGATGGGCTTCAGAAATCTTTCGGCGTTGGGATGCAAGCGAAAGCCGGCGGTGTGGATGGTACATTTTTCACGCACGCAGGTGACAACGTCTTGTAACTCCCGGCGCTTGGGATGATGGTAGTGCACATCGTTGGTGGCCACCATCGGCATGTGCAGTTGGGTGGCCAGTTGGGAGATGCGATACAATTGCTTGGCATCGTCGCCACCATAGGAGCGCGCCGCCGCGATGTAGAGGTGTTCTCCGAAAGCTTCGCGGTATTCGCGCAATGCTTTTTTGAAGGCGGGATCGAATTCGTAAACTTCGTTTAATGCGGGTGGCGGCAACACGACAAACTTCGTTCCTTTTGCATGATGATATACATCGGCTTTATATAAGTGACATTGGCCTTTCTCCGTGCGCAGGTTGCCCACGGTGAGCAACGATGAGATCTGCGCATAGGCATGGACATTCGTGGGAAACGCTAAGAGACTTGGTCCATCCATGAGGTCAAGCCGACACGCCGGGATAATGCGCATGTCCAATTTTTTTGCTGCCACGTGGGCGCGGACAATGCCGGCAAATGTGTTCCGGTCGGTGATGGCAATGCGGCGATGGCCAAAGGTGGATGCTTGTTCCACCATCTCTTCGGGGTGTGATGCACCGCGGAGAAAACTGAAGTTCGTTGTGACTTGTAGCTCTGTGTATGCCATAGCGCTTAAGCAAAAAATCCGTGGATAAACCACTGATAGGTTTTTTCATGATAATGCCCCAACCGGAAGAGCCAATAGCGATAACCCTCTTCGTCCTCGACGCGGTAATAGTCGCGGTGCTGTCCTTGTTGGAGCCACCACTCCTGTTCGATGCGTTCCGGTCCATCGGCCCTGACGATCTTGTGGAGTTTTCCTTTGTGGCGGAACAGCATGGGCGGATAGTCCGGGATGGGTGCCGTGACGTCGATGCGTTCGGGGGTGGGCAAGAGATGCAGGGGACGCAGTTTATCTGCTCGCCAGGTAGTCGTTAATTTTTCCTGGAGCGATACCGCAGGTTTGAATGAACGCTCCGGCCAATAATGTTCGTCGGGCACATAGCGGTGGATGGACTGCGCCCCGACCTTGACGGCCAGGCGATCGATCAGTTCCGATAATCGTTCATCTTCCAAGCCGCCGGATCCTTCCCACATTTGTTCTTGTTGTGCGTAGTGATCTTCAACTTTTGGCGCCTCCAGGACGAAGAGCTCGATGCCCAGTGCCGGCTCGAGGGTGGGCAGTTTGATCTCAAAGAGTTTGAAAAGATGGGAGACGTGATGCGACGGCCGGTTTGTTCCAATGTCGATCCGCTCGATTTTTCCATCAACGCGATAGCCTTTGAATACGGCCGAGCGCAACCCCTTTTGTTCTTGACGAAGCCGGAGACACAGGGCTTCCAGCAATTGCTGCAAAGCGATCTCTATACCGGTTGCCGTGACGATCGGCTCCAGACAAGGCAATCGCTCCTGGTAAGGTTCGATGGGTTCGACGGGTTCGATCCCTTCCATTTCCTGGCCCAGGGCCATGTCCAGCCGCATGATAAAATGCGGGCCAAAGCGTCTTCTCAGCGACGCACGCGGCATTTGGATGAATTGACGGATCTGGTGTAGTCCGAGCTTGTGCAACCGTACAGCCGCGTCCACTTCCAGGCGGAGGGCTTCCGGTGGCAAGGGAAGCAAGGCTTCGATATGCCGGCCGGGGGCCACGACAAGCGGTTCGTTTCCAAACCGGGCCATGGCCCACGCAACGCCCAGGGTATCGGCCATGGCGGCACGCACATCGTAGCCGCGGGCATTTAATTTTTTGACGATCTCCTCCAGGTAGTGTTGGTCGCCGCCCCAAAGGTGCGTGCAACCGGTGACGTCGAGCAGAAGGCCGTCGGGCGGATCAACGGCGACGATGGGTGTGAAGCGGATGCACCATAGTGCAAGTTGCTTGAGTAACTTTTCGGAAAGGTCAGGTTTGTCGTCCAGCACTTCCAGGTCGGGAAAGAGTGCTCTCGCATCGGCGAGGACCATGCCGCGGCTGATGCCCTTCCTTTCGGCGATGGCGTTGGCGGCGGTGATCACCATCCGGCCATGCGAGGGCGCCCGCAAGACGAAGGGCAGGTCTTTTAATAACGGCTTTGTTTCGCCGGCGTGTTTCGCGAGGGCCTGTTGGCGGATCGCGAACCAGTCCGTAGTGAGGTGACGGAACCAGATGGAGACAAAGCGGCTGGCCATTTCATCCGGTTTTCTGTTGTTGCTCTTGCGAAACGGAAAGCGACTTGTACACGGGCAGGAGTTTCCCATCTCTCCACTGCATGTCCCACACACCGGATTTCCCATTTCGGATTCTCAGCAATTCCACGCGCCACGTCGGGAAACCGATGCCGGGCAGATCATCCACTGGCTCGCTGGGCAGCGAGGTGATCTTCCAGCGCGAGACGCACGCGGTGGTGTTGAGTTGGCGATAGTGGTTGCGCAGGATAAAACCGGTCACCTGGCTTTGCTCGACGGCCAGTTGGAGACGGCGGGAAGCGGTGAAACTAATTTCCTGCATCTCTCCCACCACGGCGGCCAGTGCGCCACACTTCAAGGCTTCGTCCATCGCCCAGATGACATCCTTTTCTTTTTGCAGGTCGACGAAGATGAAACGATCGGGTTGTATGCCAAAGCTTTTTAGCGCGGGAGGAAAAAGTGTTCGCGAGGAACTGATCCACAGCGCCACGCCACTGTTCCCCATGAGGGACGACAGCAAGCCGGCCATAAAGCCGCCGGTAGCGGTGGCGTCTTCCATCTTGGCGGATAAAAATTCGTGTACAGCTCCCAGGGGAAATGTGGCATTGGGGAAGGCATCTTTTATGGGGCCAAGCCCCATGTCTACAGCCGGGCTGTTAACGGGTTTGAACCCTTGCAGACGAAGAATATCGGTTTGCAAGGCCGCCATAATATCAGCTCTCTTTATAGACGTCATACTTTTGGCCCAGGTTCAAAGATAGATAAACTAATTTAATTAGTTTTGTAAAACTATTATTTTTAGTTTACTCATGTCTTTTTAAGAAAACATATTTTCATATAATATATTAATAATAAGATATTTATGTTTTTATACTTAAATGAATAATATAACATATCCTTATCCGGATAATAAACGCTAACAAGCGTACTTCGGAACACCTTTGTGCTATGATATCTTGAATAACCACGGACTTTAGTCCGGGGTACCAGATACTTACTTATGAAGGGCTTTAGCCCTGACTTTCTCCGTCTGTATGTGTCCCGTCTACCCAATCATCGGCGTGGTCAGTCCGCCAGTCGGCGGACCGTGATTGGTATGGCTTATGTACCCGACTGAAGTCCGGGGTTATTATTTATGCTCTTTCTTTTCGAAAGAGGTGTGCATGGCCTAAAGGTTTTAGCCCTGATTGCTGCTCGAGGGAACATCGGATATTGCCATGCTTTTCTAAATTTGAATAAACAAGACATTCCCCCATGAACCAACCTTCCTCCATCTCCGTGGCCACCACAGGAGAATTGATCATCACCCCTGCTCCTTCATCCAGCTCAAATGATTTCGACTTCCTGCAAGGTTCCTGGACCATCCAAAACCGGAAACTAAAATCCAGGCTAAGCAACAGCAACGAATGGCAGGAATTCACGGCCACCGGAACGATGTATAAAGTATTGCTTGGTCTGGGGAACATCGACGACTTTGTTACCGCCTTCGATGGAAAGCCTTTTGAAGGAATGACGGTCCGGTTGTTCGATCCTCAAACAAAATTGTGGAGTTTGTATTGGGCGGATTCCATGAAGGGCATGCTTGACAAACCGGTTGTGGGCTCCTTCGATCGAAGCATCGGCTATTTTTATAATACGGATGTCTTCAACGGGCAAGACATCCTGGTTGCATTTCAATGGGATAAGACCGATCCGGACAAACCCGTCTGGAGCCAGGCCTTCTCTACCGACAACGGCAAGACGTGGGAATGGAACTGGTATATGTACTTCAGCAAAAAAGAATAATCGAGCCCGAATTCTCATTCTTCCAAAACGATTACCAAAACACCAACGATGATACCTTCGTCTTATTTAAGTCCCCTGCTGAAAGACTGCGGACGCGGAAGATATACTGGCTAATTATCAGGAGTTTATTGAAAAGAATCTCAACCTGGTTTTGGCTATTTTTAAAGCATCTTGCGCCATGAGACTATTATCAACACTCCTCCTGCTTTTGTGCATGGCTGTTTCCGCGACAGCCCAACGAAAAATTGCGCTTGCATCGCCGGATGGAAAGATCGTGTTCCAATTCACAGCGATAAATAAAGAACTCGTCTACAGCATCGCGTACAAAGGAAAATCAGTGATTGAAAAAAGCCCCGTAAGTCTTTCGTTTAACGGGAGAACCTTTAGCGGCAATGCCAAAATACTGACCACAAAATTCCGCGACGGCGTGGAAGATTATGAACTGATCGTAGGGAAGACCAGTAAAGTTCACGACGCCTATCGCGAAGTGATCATTCCCCTGGAGTCTGAAAAAAAAGACGCCAAAGTAAACCTGGTGATCCGGGCGTTTAACGATGGCGTTGGACTTCGCTATGAATTCGTGTCGGTAAATGGTCAGGATTCTCTTGTGCTTACGGATGAAAAGACAACCTTCCGGTTTGCCGGAGATCCCGTTGCGCGGACCTTGCTGCTGCCGAACTATACCAGTTCGCATGAAGGCCTCTATACCACAAAGCCCTTATCGGGATTGAAAGAAAACGAGCTGATGGACATGCCCACGCTCTTTGAACTCCCCGGCGGTGGCTATGTGGCCATCACGGAAGCGGCGCTTGTGGATTACGCCGGCGCTTATCTTACAAAAGAAAACGGTGTGATCCGGAGTGTTCTTTCTCCCCTGCCCGGTCAGCAGGAAATAAAAGTAAAAGCGGCGTGGCCCCATAAAAGTCCCTGGAGAGTGATCTTGATCAGCGACCGGGTCGGAGCTTTGATCGAGTCAAATCTGATCACCGATCTCAACGAACCCCTTGCCTTGAAGGACATCAGCTGGATAAAACCCGGTAAGACAACCTTCCCCTGGTGGAATGGCAATGTGGTACCGGATACACTCATTGCGCCCGGTAATAATTTCGTTACACAACAATACTACATCGACTTCTGCGCGCGCAATGGACTGGAATATCATTCGGTTGTGGAGTATGGCCTTCATCAATGGTATACCGACGATGGAGACGGCTTCCGACCGGGACCTCACTCCGATGTGACAAGGCCCGTTCCTGGGCTCGACATGAAAGAGGTCTGCGACTATGCAAAGTCGAAAGGTGTTGGCGTCAGGGTTTGGGTGCACTGGGCAGCGCTCTATCCCAAGTTGGATTCGGCCTTCGCCATTTTTGAAAAGTGGGGACTGCAAGGCATGATGATCGACTTTATGGATCGCGACGATCAACGGATGGTGAACATGCAACAGGAAATGCTCCAGAAGGCCGCGGCACATCATCTTCACGTACAGTTTCATGGCGCCTACAAACCGACAGGCATGCACAGAACCTATCCGAATGAATTCACCCGCGAGGGAACACTAAACTATGAAACCAACAAATGGAATGAAGAAGGCCTGCCGCCGGACCACGACATCATGATCCCCTTCACCAGGATGCTCGCCGGAAGCACGGATTATCACATGGGCGGCTTCCGTGCCGCTGCTCCTGGAAAATACATCCGCCAATACACGCGCCCAATGATGGATGGCACGCGCTGCCACATGCTGGGATTGTATGTTGTCTTTGAAAACTATCTCGGCATGGTCTGCGATTATCCAGCAGCCTACGAAGGGCAGCCGGGTTTTGATTTTATAAAGGAAGTCCCGACCACGTGGGATGAAACGAAAGTGTTGGATGCTAAGGTTGGAGAATATATTGTTGTGGCCCGCCGCAAGGGAAACGATTGGTTTGTCGGGGCCATCACCAATCATGAAGCGCGCTCGCTCACCATTCCGGCGAAGTTCCTTTCTTCAGGCCGCTACGAGGCGACCACCTACTCCGATGCGGCCGATGTAGCAGTAGATGCGGATCATCTCACGGAAAAGCAATTCGCCATAACGGCATCAGATGAGTTGGTGTTGAACCTCGCCGCAGGGGGTGGTATGGCTTGTAAAATCAGCAGGAAGTAGTAGTACTGCAGGCCCTTCCGACAAGCACGTCGTTCCGCAGGCACACACTGCCTCGATCTTCGCATGCGGCCCAAGGAACCCCGTGGATAGCGCACGGAATCTGTGTGGTGATGTATTTGAGATCGGGCGTGCGACTATCGGTGTTTGCCGGGTTTCGTTTCAGTTCGTGCGCAGGTTATCCAGTTTCATTGCTTTCGAAATTCGGGATGTCTTGAACTGCGTGCGTACGTTTTTAAAAAGCGCGTGCCTGCGAACTGACGAGTACCTGCCGAGCTTTCCGACAGGCACGTCATTCCGCAGGCACGCACTGCCTCGATCTTCGCATGCGGCCCAAGGAACCCCGTGGATAGCACGCGGAATCTGTGTGGTGATGTATTTGAGATCGGGCGTGCCCCTATCGGTGTTTGCCGGGTTTCGTTTTAGTTCGTGTGCAGGTTATCCAGTTTCAATGCTTTCGAAATTCGGGATGTCTTGAACTTCGGGCGTAGGTTTTTAAATAACTTGTGCCTGCGACATGACGCGGTCTTCCGGTATTCCGATTAGCTTTTCTTCTCCAAAGCATTCTTCGCATACTCCACACACTTCGCCACTTCTTTCACCGCATCGGAACCGGCGGGGACTTCATATTCCATTTCGATGGTGCCGGGGAAAGTATAGTGGTTGTTGCGCATCAGTTGGAGGGCAGCTACGAGAGGCGTGTCGCCTTCGCCCCAGGGCATGTTGGTGCCTCCGTTCGCTTTTGATTTACGGTCTTTTAAGTGTGTACTATAGATGCGATCGTGTTTGGCTTCCAATAAAGGGATGGGATCGAGACCGGCGGCGACATAGTGGCCGATATCGCAGTTGAGGCCGTTATAAGGCGATTGTGAAAGGGCTACATCCCACGCGGTGAAGGTTTGCTGGAGGTGGCCATGGTAGCCGATGCCGATCTTATATTTCTGGGCAAAGGTTCCGAGGCGTTTGCTTTGCTCCGGATCTTGGGGAAGCTCGACCGTCATGTGGCTCGCGCCGAGTTCTTTGGCAACGCGGAAAGCGTAGTCGATCTCCGTGTCGGAATTTTTTACGTCCAGGGCGCTGGGTTTCCAGGCGTAGATGGAAACACCGGCGGCGTTGTACATTTTCCGGAGTTGTTTGAATTTATCGAGGGAAGCGCCTGCCCGCCATTTGGCAAGCTCTGCTGCTTTTGCGGCGCGTTCTGCTTTTTGTTCGTCGGTGGGTTCGGGCCGTGGTCCGGGAGGGAATGGCTGCATCGGTTCCGTCGAGGCATTGGGTGCACCGGCAAAGGCTTCGGCGGTGGTGCCCATCAATTCGATGGCGCTGACATTGGCGTCGACACAGTATTTTAAAACTTGTTCGGCGTTGGTGGGCAAGCTCCGGAACGAATAGGTGATGACGCCCAGTTGAACGCCGTTGAATTTGGAGTTGGGTTTGCCCAGGTTTTTCAATATAGCCGGCGCGCCGAAAACATGTTGGCTTCCGACGACGACACCGGTGACAGCCAGTGCAGATTTTACGATAAAGTCTTTGCGGGAGATCGATGACTTTTGGTCGGGGTTGATAGTTTTCATACAGATTGAATTTTGATTAAAGGATGGGACCAATCAACGTTTTTGTTGCAGCATCGCAACGCTCCACCACTTTGCCACAGGTACAAGCGCAACGTATATAAAGTTGTCTATAATATTTCATTCCGAAAGACCGCCTGTCACATTTTAGATAAAAAGGCCTGAATACTCGACCGTTCGGCACTTCCTGTAATTTTTTCAGTGCTACATTCGATTATATTTGTTTAGATCGGCTTGTGTAAAATCAGGAAGCCGTCGTGTTACTCATCATGCTTTGATATTCTCCTCAACTATGAAAAAAGAAATATTGCTGGCCGTTGCCGTTGTTGCCACCGGAGTGCTCCTCGCTACGTGTAGCCAATCCAAAAAAGAAACCGAAGCCGTTCAGGAAGAACCTGGGTTCGATTCACCACGCATCGTGAACAGTGATCCCAAACCGGGTTACATGACGCCCGAAGAAAGCCGGAAAGCCTTCCGGTTGCCAAAAGGGTATCACATGGAGCTGGTTGCCGACGAGTCCATGTTAAGCGAACCCGTGGCCATCTCGTGGGATGCCAATGGCCGGATGTTCGTGACGCAAATGGAAACCTACATGCAAACCGTTGACACCACAGGTGAACATCAAAAGGGCAGCCGCGTGCTGTTGCTGGAAGACACCGACGACGATGGTAAGATGGATAAGCGCTCCGTCTTTATCGACAAGTTGATGTTGCCGCGCATGATCCTCGCCGTGGGTAACGAGTTGTTGGTGAACGAAACGGACACCTATGACATGTATGCCTACAAAGACACGAATAACGACGGTGTTGCCGATGAGAAAAGACAAGTTTATCACACCGATAAAAAAGCGTTTGGAAACCTGGAGCACCAGCGCAGCGGATTGGATTGGAACCTCGACAACTGGATCTACATCACCGTCGACCCGGTGCGTTTCCAATACAAGGGTGGCATGATCCACGCCGACTCGCTCATCAGCGGCTCGAACGGACAGTGGGGACTGACCCACGACAATTTTGGCAGGCTTTTCTTCAGCAGGGCCGGCGCAGAAAATGCGGGCTCGGGATTTCACATCAACCCGTCGTATGGCGCATTGGACTTTGCGGACGCCTACAACGACTCTACGTTTGGCGCCGTCTGGCCGATCATTAAAACGCCGGATATCCAGGGTGGTTTGAAGCGGATCCGGGAAGACACCACGCTCAATCACTTCACGGCTGCCAATGGTCAATCTATCTTCCGCGGCGATCGCCTTCCCAAAACTTTGGTGGGTGACTATTTGATCGGTGAGCCCGTGGCCCGCATCATACGAAGAGCGAAGATCATCAACACCGATGGAAAAAGAACACTTCAGAATGCTTATGACAAAGAGGAATTCATTTCTTCGTTGGATATGAATTTCAGACCCGTCAATACCTATACCGGTCCCGATGGCTGTTTATATATTGTAGACATGAACCGCGGGATCATCCAGGAAGGCACCTGGACCGGTGAAGGCAGTTACCTGCGCAAACAAATTCTGCGGCTTGGGTTGCAAAAAAATATTCAACACGGAAGGATCTGGAGACTCGTTCACGACGGCATGACCCGTGGCCCCAAGCCCCACATGCTTGACGAGACACCGGCGCAACTGGTGGCCTACCTGGATCATCCCAATGGCTGGTGGCGCGACAACGCACAAAAGGAGCTTGTCCTGCGCGGCGACAAATCGGTGGTGGAAGACCTGAAGAAGATCGCTGTCGGTAAAAAAGGACCACTGGCCGAAACGCCTTCTGCCGTGGCCCGCATCCACGCATTGTGGACCTTGTCGGGATTGGACGCGATGGACAAAGACGTGTTGTCGGAAGCGTTGGAGGATGACGACGCCCAGGTGCGCAAGACAGCCGTTTGGGTCAGCGAGCCGTTTTTGAAAAATGGTGATGAGGACGTGATCGGGGAACTGGAAGGTTTGAAAGACGACACTGACTATGACGTGCGCATCCAACTAGTTCTTTCACTCTCTAAGAGTAAATCCCCAAAAGCCAAAGTCATAGCCGACGATATTCTGTCCAAAAATCAGGGCAATCAAATGATCGCCAGTGCAGAGAAGGCCCTAAACAAAACGGAGGACATCAAAAAGCTTGGAGCAAAGATGGGATCGTTGAATCCCGAAAGCCGGAAGCTGGTGGCCGATGGTGCGGCAATCTTTAATTCGCTGTGCGCCACCTGTCATGGTCCCGAAGGCAAAGGTGTGCCCACAAAACTGGCGCCGCCACTGGCGGGTAATTTTCAACGCTATTCCCGTAAAAAAGACGCCATGGTCCGCATCCTGCTGCATGGATTGACGGGGCCCGTCGATGGCAAAACCTATTCTGAAAACATGGTCTCGATGGGCGCGAACAACGATGAGTGGATTGCGTCCGTACTCAGCTATTTGCGTTATGACATTGGGCTTTCGGAAAGACGGTTCCCCGGCAGCGTCAGTGAAGATTATGCCAACCGGATCCTGGTGAAACCGGAAGAAGTCAAGAAGATCCGGGAGGAATCCAATGGACGTACGGCGCCATGGACGTGGGAGGAGTTGGATAAAGTCTCAGGGAACAGCAGATAGAAGGCGAAACTCTTTTTCTTCAAGTTTATCGTATAAATAAAAAAGAGCGCTCTGAATTTCAGGGCGCTCTTTTTTATATGCGTTAAGTTCGGATGAGTCTTTAATGCTTCTCTTCCGCGGGAACCCACGCGCCGTTTAACATCACTTTTTTTGCGTTGCGCAACGCGTGAAGATCTTTCAGCGGATCGCCTTCCACAAATACGAGGTCGGCCAGCTTTCCCTTCTCAATGCTTCCCAGTCTTTCATCAACGCGAAAATAACGGGCATTCTCCAGTGTCGCGGCGACGATGATTTCCATGTTGCTCAATCCTGCGGCCTGCAACAATTCCATCTCCCGGTAGAAGGCGTAGCCAAATTCGGCATAGGCCACAAAGGTGTGGGACCCCAGCACAATCGGAACGCCGCCTTTTTTTGCCAGTCCGACAAACGTCAGCATGTTTTTAAAGGCGTGCACTTCGATGCTGTCGCCATGGTCGGTTTGTTTTTCGAATGCGGCGAGCGTGGGGCTTAGGAATATTTTTTTGCGGGCCAGGAATTGGATGAGTGAATCGGCTACGGGATTGCTTTCGAATTTGAATGTATCCCAGACCTCATACCTCCCCCGCTTTCGTGCGTTGTTGTCGGCCAGCACGCGTTGTTTGTACTGTTCGGCTTCGTAAGGCGGTAGCAGAACAGTCCCGAAAGAGGTGACGTGTTCGATACCATCCAACCCTGCGTTGATGGCATCGACAGCGTTGCTGATCTCCAGATGGGCCATGACGGGAAGACCGTGGGCATGGGCGGCGGTGCAGATGGCTTTGATGGTGCCGACGGGAAGACCATAATATACTTTGATGGCGGTGGCACCATCGCGATACAATTTCTCTACCGCGAGCCTGCCTTCCTCGGCATCCTGAACGATCATGGCGTCTTCCGGGTAAGCCGGTGGATAGGTGTTGAGGTGTGGGCCGGTGAGGAATAGCCTGGGCAGTGGCATGCCGGATGACCGCACGCCGGCATAACTTTCATTCCATTCGCCGGGATCCCTCACGGACGTGATACCATGACGCAGGTAGACGGCGGGTAAGGTGGCGCTGTTTTCGTTGTGATAGTGCGCATCGAACATGCCGGGGAGGATGGTGAGGCCTTCTACTTTCTCGATCTGCGCGCCGTCGGGGATCTGTACTTCCCCTTGTTTTCCAACGGCTTCGATCTTGTTGTCTCTCACGATCACGCAAGAGTTTTGAATGGGGTCCCCTCCTAGCCCATCGATCAACGTGGCGCCGACAAAGGCGATGACCTTGTTTCCTTTCGGAAGATCTTTTTCATTCAATTCATGGATGATCGCCCGGGGCCCATCCCCGGCATTTTCTGAGTTGGACGGTTTCTCTACCTGACAAGAGGCGAGCATCAGCGCGCCCATCGCATAGAGGTGTATTCTTTTTGTGTTGAAGATCAAAAGCGTATTCATATCCTGAAGTAACATAAACTATCTTCATCCAAGAGCAGCGCGGCATCAATTTCTAATCGAAATGGAACAAATTTGTGCGGTTTGTGATTTTGAGGTTACTGTTTGCCGGCGATACCTTTACAACCTTTAGCAATCTTTTAAGCGATGAGCACCTTCACCCTCGGTCAGGACAAGTTCAGGATCTATAAAATAAATTCAAAAAAGCACGAGTCCGTGTCGTATAAACGACGCGACTATTTTAAGATCTCGCTGCTCACCGCCGGCACGGGAATGATGTATTTTTCGGGGACGCCCGTGCAGGTGGAGAAAGCCACGCTCACATTCTT
Organism: Chryseolinea sp.; assembly: GCA_036525235.1. Taxonomy (GTDB): domain Bacteria; phylum Bacteroidota; class Bacteroidia; order Cytophagales; family Cyclobacteriaceae; genus Chryseolinea. The sequence continues at coordinate 21,944 of DATDAV010000138.1, forward strand.
CAACCCACTGCTGGCCTATTCATGGGAACCGACTTCGAAAACGCATTCGGGCTACACGGTGTTGTTCACCGCCGACTTCTTGCCCAGCCCTCTCCGCCGGCCGCCGCTCTTTGCACCAGACCTTGTTCCTTTGTACACGCTCGACAAGGCCGCGGTCAAAGACCTTGTTTTCATCTTCGAAAAGATGATCGCCATCGATCAGTCTGATTATGCGCAAAAGAATGAGTTGCTGTCGCATTACATTCAATTGATTGTGCACGAAGGTCTTCGATTGCAAAAAGTTCCGAAACCTGCGTTGCAAAACAATGCTGCCGAGAGAATTACGCGCCAGTTTTTCGACTTGTTGTGGAAACAGTTTCCGGTGAAATCGCCCGATGAGGTCATTCAACTAAAAAATCCCTCGCACTATGCCGATGCGTTGAATGTGCACATCAACCACCTCAACCAATCCATCCACACCATCTCTGGCAAAAACACCACGTGGCACATCCAGCAGAAATTGACCGGAGAGGCAAAAATGTTATTAATGCAAACCGATTGGCCGGTGGCTGACATTGCCTACAGCCTGGGGTTTGAATATCCATCCTATTTTAACCGGTTCTTCAAAAAGCAGACCGGCCTGACGCCGCTTTCCTTCCGGAAATGAATACTTTGAAAAGTATAATTTTCCCTTGGCAAACTATTATCCCCTGCTGCCGCTTTCGCCGGACCTTGTGCATCATTTAAAAACAACAGATTATGTGGACAAAAGCAAACATGGGCGACCAATCGGGCAAAACGATCATTGTGACAGGAGGTAATTCGGGGATTGGTTATGAAACAGCCCTGGGATTATATGAAGCCGGCGCGACAGTGATCGTGGCGTGCCGCAGCAAAGAAAAAGCAGACGAGGCCATTTCTGAAATGAAGAAGCAAGGCGGCAAAGGCAAACTAGAACCCGGCGTGCTCGATCTTTCGGACTTGGATTCAGTAAAAGATTTTGCCAACACCTTTAAGAAGACGCATTCGAAACTCGACGTGCTGGTGAACAATGCCGGCGTGATGGTACCACCCGCATCCAAAACCCGCCAGGGATATGAACTTCAGTTTGGTGTGAATTTTTTGGGGCACTTCGCGCTGACGGGCCATTTGTATCCTTTACTCAAAAACACATCTCAATCCAGAGTCGTGACCGTGAGCAGCATGGCCTATCTTCATGGTGCGATCGACTTTGAAAATCTTCGTTCGGAAAAAGACTACAACGACTTCCGCGAATATGCCCAAAGCAAACTGGCCGACCTGATGTTTGCGTTGGAGCTCCAACGGAGAATCACAGCGCATGGCGACGGCGTGACGTCGATTGCCGCGCAACCCGGGGCAAATGAAACCAACCTGGCGCGAAGCATGAGTGAAGAAGCTTATCAAAGTGCCGTGCAGCGAATTGGTGCGCTCATGCCCATGGCACAAGGCGCGCTATCCATTCTCTATCCTTCCGTTTCTCCCGAGGCTTTGGGTGGACGTTTGTACGGGCCTGACCAGGACAATGGTTACCGTGGCTATCCTGCCGAAGCCGTGATGGCGCCCGTAGCGACAGATGAAACCACAGCCAAAAAACTTTGGGGGAAAGCAGAAGAGATTACCGGAGTCCGGTTCCCCGGCTAGAGCAAGAGGGCGTCATTCCGATCGCAATACTTTTGCCGGATTGATCGCCGCTCCCCGGATCACCTGCAAGCTCACGGTGGACAACGCGACAATCGCCAGGATCAACACCGGGACAACAAACAGATCCCATCCTAAACCAATGCGGAACGCAAAGCCCTGCAACCACGAATCGATCCCAAACCAGGCCAATGGCAATGAAATGGCCGCGGCAATAAGAACGAGATGGAGAAATTGTTTCGACAGCAGGTAAACGATGCTGGTGGTGGTGGCCCCCAACACTTTTCGCACGCCAATCTCTTTTAGTTTTTGAGCGGTGGTGAACGCGGCCAGGCCCCATAAGCCAAGGCATGAGATGGCTACGGCCAGGATGGCAAACAGCCCGAAGATCTTACCGAATTGTTGATCGCTTCTGTATTGTCCGTTGAAAGACTCGTCGAGGAAATAGTAGCTATAAGGATCGCCCGGAATCAATTCTTTGTAGAGTTTACCAATAGCCTCTACGGTAGAATTGACGGGCCCCTTGGTGAGGAGAATGGATACGGCCGTCGTGGAAATCGTGTCCGCTTTGAAAAGAAAGGGAACGTAGTCGCTTTTCAGCGAGTTCCAATGGTAGTTCTTCAACACGCCGAGGATGGCGACGGTGTCATCGCCAATAAGCAGCTGTTCTTTGAGGGCCTGTTCGGCCGTGCCAAGGCCATAGGCCTGGAGTGCAGTTTCGTTGATGATGACGGATTCCATGTCGGAGCGGATGGCGGGGTTGAAGTTTTTGCCGGCGGCAAATTTGATGTCGTAGGTGTCGATGAAATCGGGATCGATCCACACCACGCTTCCATCGCGGGAGTCGCTGCGTTGTGAGCCGCTTTTGCGCACGTCGGCGCCCCAGTTGTGGCCGCCGCCGGGGAGGGCAGCTGAGGTAGCTACGCTCGCGATGCCGGGTAGCTTTTTAAGTTCCTCTTTGAATATCGCCAGCTTTTGTTGCGACACTTTGAATGGCAATGTGCTGGGGCCATTCACGATCAACATTTGTTCGGTTTGCAACCCTTTATCCTGACGGCGCATAAACATGATCTGGCGATAGACTACGAAGGTGCCCACGATCAGGATCAGTGATGCAGAGAATTGAAAAACCACCAGGGCTTTGCGCAGGGAAAATCCTTTGCCTTCCGAACGCCCCTTCAACACATCGGTGATGCGGAACGATGACAACGCCAGCGATGGATAAGCACCCGAGGCCAGCGAGCCGGTTACAAACAAACCCAGCAGTGCGAACCAAAGCCGTGGGTCAGAGAAATCAAATTCCAGAGGTTTGCCGATGATCTCGCCCAACAGGGGAAGCAACAAAACGGCGAGTCCAACGGCTAGCCCGATACCCAGCAAGTTGATGAGCAACGATTCGAAAAAGAACTGCGACACCAATTGACTGCGTTGTGCACCCACCGCCTTCTTGATGCCCACTTCCCGTGCACGCTCCATGGCGCGCGCGGTGGAAAGGTTGATGTAGTTGATCCAGGCGATGAAAAGGATGAAGGCGGCGATCACACCAAAGAAGTAGATCATACCATAGCTGGTCGCATCGCCATCGTGCAGGAGACCGGGACTGAGGTGGATGTCGCGGAGGGGCTGCAATCCCAATAGGGTCTTTGTATTGGATTCGGGCAGCCGTTCGTCGAAGTGATGTTGGGCGAAGCCGGGAAGTTTCGAGTTCACGGTCGCCGGGGTGGTATGGTCGTTCAGTTCAACATAGGTGGTAAAGTTGTTCCATTTCCACCCGTCGTCTTCTTTGTATTGTTGATTTTGCAAGAGGTTGTGAGAAGGCACAAGTGCGTTAAACCAGTAGTGCGAATTGGGGGGAACATCCTCCAGCACCGCCGTCACGGTGTAGTCGCCGTTGCACCATCCGGTGCCGGTGAGCCGGATCGTTTTGCCTACAGGCGATGCTTTGCCAAAATATTTTTCAGCCATGGACTTTGTGATCACCATCGCATTGGGATCATCCAACGCCGTGGCCGCGTTGCCTTCGATGGCGTTGAACGTGAACGCCCGGAGAAAGGTGGAGTCCACGATGTTGATGGCATATTCATGAAACGCCAGCGCCTCACCTGCAGGCGGCTGGTAGATCATGACCGCGCCACCGTACATGGGATGCGTACGAATATAACGCTTCACCTCCGGGAGCTCCGTCGCTAACGCCGGCCCGAGTCCATACGTAGACGTGATGGTGGCAATGCGTTTCTCGTTGTTTTGATATACCGTTCGCGTGATGCGATACAATTTTTTTTCGTTGACGTGAAAATCATCATAGCTCGTCTCAAAATCGATGTATTTGAGAATGACCATGCAGGCCGAAATCCCCAGCGCCAAACCGAAGATGTTGATGAAGGAGAACAACTTCCGCTTGAAGAGGTTCCGCACGGCGAGGGTAATGAAGTTTTTCAGCATGGTCTTTATAAGCTTATTCCAGACGAGAACTTCGGGAAAGCGCTGAGGTTACCGATCGCCTCTAAAAAACTTTTCATCCCAAACGAAAAGCGCAAGCCCAGCATTTCTTTGCGTCGACTTTACGCCTTGCGTCTTTGCGGTAGAATGTATTTCAGATGCCGGTTTACGCCCCTATTTTGTCGTAATCACCAGCCCACCCCCCACCCGGGGTTTTGTAGTTTTGAATGCATCTTCTTGCCTATGGAACCACAACTTACAATGGCATCCCCAACACGCGCCAGCCGCCGCGAATGGATTGCCTTGACCGTCTTGATCTTTCCTACACTACTGGTGTCGATGGACTCCACCGTCACCTACCTGGCATTGCCCGCCATCAGCGCCGAGCTGAAACCAACCGGCTCACAACTCTTGTGGATCACCGACATCTATACTTTCCTGGAAGGTGGTTTTCTCATCATCATGGGCGCCCTGGGCGACCGGGTGGGCCGCAAGCGACTGCTGATGATCGGCTTCGTCTTGTTTGCAGCCGCCAGCGTCATGGCCGCCTTTGCCGGCACCCCGGCAGGGCTCATCGCCGCCCGGGCGTTGCTGGGAATGACAGGAGCCATCATCCTGCCTTGCACGCTTTCGCTGATCCGCAGCCTCTTCCACGACGATCGCCAGCGCACGGTAGCCTTTGGCCTGTATACAGCAGGCTATTCCGGCGGCACGATGCTAGGCCCGTTGATCGGCGGCGTGTTGCTCACACATTTCTGGTGGGGATCGGTGTTCCTCATCAGCGTGCCCCTCATGCTCCTCTTCCTCTTTGCTTCGCCCCTGCTGCCCGAATACCGCGACCCCGATGCCAAACAATTCAGCCTGATGAATGCCCTGCTGTTGCTCACCGGCACGCTGTCGGTCATCTTTGGTGTGAAGCGGATCGCCGAGTCGGGCGGGATGGATTGGATTTCGTTGACCACGGTTTTAGGGGGCCTGGGAGTCGCGGGTGTTTTTGTGTATTCACAGACCATCGTACGAAATCCCCTGTTGAACCTGAGCTTGTTCCGGATCCCGGCGTTTAGCGTGACGTTGTCCACGCTTTTTCTGGGGCTGTTCTGCTGGGCGGGACTTTACTTGTTCCTCACGCAATACATGCAACTGGTGCTGGGCTACGACCCGCTAAAAGCCGGTTTGCTCACGTTGTTGCCGGTGGCCATTACGGTGGCCGGGTGCATTCTGGCGCCCCAGACGTTGCGTTGGGTGAGCCGGTCGGTAACGATCCTGTTGGGCAACGTGCTCATGCTGGGGTCCATCGTGTTGCTGGCACAACTTTCCACGGAGACCAACCTAATCCTGCTCATCGGGGGTTTTGCCGGGTTCAACTTGGGCTGTGGCATCGTGGTGACCATGGGCATTGATATGGTGGTGTCTGTCGCGCCCCATGAGCAAGCTGGTGCCGCTTCGGGTATTTCGGAGAGCAGCACCACGTTTGGGCAAGCTTTTGGTGTGGCCTTGCTGGGCAGCGTGGGCACGGCCGTGTATAGGTCTAAGATGACCGCGTTCGCGGACACAACATTGTCCGAAGAGTCCCGAGGCACTTTGGGTGGTGCCCTGGAAGCTTCTAAACAACTTCCCATCGACGCCGGTCTGGCGCTGGCAAATAACGCGCGCCAGGCTTTTGTAGATTCCTTTCACGTGGCTTCCCTCCTGGCAGCGGCGGCCATCCTGGTCATGATCGGAGTTTTTCTGGCCGTCATGAAGCGCAGTCCGAAGTGAGGCTGAGGCGGTGAACCACCCTGCCACCTATCAAACCTAATCTCCCACCAAACAAATCGGTGTCTCCAATTGTGTGATCCTGTTTACAGAAGCCGTCTAATTTCTGTATCATTGTTATGACACTAAAGACCAAACCACATGAACTCTCGCAGGGACTTCCTCCAAAAAATGGCCGGTTCAGCACTGGCCCTTCCAATGCTATCGTCTGTCACCGCCAAAGCCCCCGCGGCGAAGCCACATGAGCCCTATCAAGGTCAGGTGTTACGCGTGGCCATTCTTGGTCTGGGCAGCTACGGCGAACGCGTGGCCGAAGCCATGAAGGATTGTCAGCGCGCCAAACTGGTGGGCGTTGTCAGTGGCACACCGGCCAAAGTAAAAACATGGCAAGGCAAATACGGAATCCCCGAAAAGAACTGCTATAACTACGAGACCCTCGAGCAGATCAAAAACAACCCCGACATCGACGCGGTCTACATCATTACCCCCAACGGTCTTCACAAAGATTTCTGTTTGCGTGTAGCTAAAGCAGGCAAACACGTGATCTGCGAAAAGCCTATGGCCAACGACGCCAAGGAAGCCCAACAAATGGTAGACGCCTGCAAAGCCGCCAAGGTAAAATTACTCATCGGCTACCGCATGCACTTCGAACCGATCACGCTCGACATCGTGCACAAACGCAAAGCCGGCGACTTTGGTAAGGTGTTGTTCTTTCAGGGGCTTTCGGGTTTCATCATCGGCGATCCTACGCAATGGCGTCTTAACAAAAAGCTCGCCGGCGGCGGTGCCATGATGGACATCGGCATCTACTCCATCAATGGGTCGCGCTACATGATCGGCGAAGATCCCATCTGGGTAACGGCCCAGGAGGTGAAAACCAATCCTGAAAAGTTCAAGGAAGGCGTCGATGAAACCATCACGTTTCAGCTCGGTTTCCCCGGCGGCGCAGTAGCGTCATGTTTATCGACGTACAGCCTGAACAACCTCGACCGCTTCTTCCTCGATGGTGACAAAGGTTTTGCTGAAATGGGTCCGAGTACCGGTTATGGTCCTATCAAGGGACGCACCAATAAAGGTGAAGTCACTTATCCGCACGTAACGCATCAGACGGTGCAGATGGATGAGATGTCGGACATTATTTTGAAGGGCAAGCAGCCGGAGATTCCGGTGGATGGTGAAGAAGGTTTGAAGGATATGAAGATTGTCGATGCCATCTTTCAAGCGGTGAAAACGGGTGGAAAGGTGGCGATTAAATATTAGCGGATACAAGACTTTTGACATGAAGAGCAAGATCGTGCATGCGGTCTTGCTCTTTTTGTGTAGACACAATCCTTCGGGCTATTTTTTCCCGTTAGCGCGAATTTAACAGGGAGTATGAACACGGATATCACCGGTTTACCATGCCGGACGCCACGCGCTTAAAGTCTGGGTTGCCCGCAGTGCTAACATACAAAAAAGTGGGCCACTCCAAATGAAGTCATTGCCTTCCCTTGGAGTGCCCCGGATATTTACTGCGAAATCAACGAGTTGAACTATTGAAATCTATAGCCAACGCCGATGGCTAAAATGCCGAGGTAACCATAGCCGGCTTCCGCATGGAAGTAGAGTTTTTGGCCGGCGCGGATGCCTATCGGTGAGATCTGATAGGCAAATTTGGTAGCCGAGTTCTCCGCGGTCTGCGTAGTCGAGACTTTTTCTTTCAGGAAACTCGGTCCGATGGCGACCCTGGCGAACATGCCGAATTTCGGTTTGCTCATGTACGAATAGGTGGCGCTCGCCAGGATGGTGGTGTATTTTCCCGAATATCCCTCGTCATATGTGACATCGGTGGTGGTGGTAACGGTCACATCTTTCTTGATGGTCTCATACACCAAACCCAATCCCACGCTAAACTTTGGCGACACCGTATAGTCGTACTGTATGCCAAGGGAGCCGCTGTAGGTAGTGTTGGATACTCTTGTTCCGTTGCTCAGGACAGCTTCGAAAACTTCGTCGGTAGCATCTTCGAACTCTGCGGCTGTGCCGGTCCCATACGTGAGACGAATGCTGTGCTTCGGTTCGTCCTGCGCATGGGCCATCTGTGGGGCGGTTAACATGCCCGATAACATCAGGCATAGGGGAAGAGAGAGGGTCTGTATTTTCATGGTGTATAACAGTTAGTTCAGCCAATTAAAAAAACAGAAGCCAGAAAGAGACGGGTGGTTCGTTACTACAACTACGTTTTATACCTGATTTAAGTTGCCAAAACACCGATCCATCTACTTTATCCAATCGACATCACCGTTGTAAGACCGGGCTGACCCTCCCCGTTGTCCATTTGGTTTGAGGGTGGAATGCCTTTATCTTTATAAGATCGAACTTGGAAAATCCACGGCCCATACCCCCTTCTTGTTATGCAATCTTTTCTTGAATCAGCCTGGTTTACGATCGTCTATTCACTTCTTCTGCTGCTGTCGATAGCCGGAGGTTACATTCTTGCCAGAAATCAATATCTTATAAAACAAAAGGGATGGAAGCCCAGCGGCACGGAAAATGCCATCATCGGATTCTATAGTCTCTTGCTGTCGTTCGCACTGCTTTCATCGGGCAACGCCCACAAGGAAAGAACAAACATGATCCATCAGCATGCCGATGCTTTAAGCGCTATTTATCGCGAAAGCGCATTGTCGTCCGATTCGGTCGCCGGCATCATACGCGAAAGACTGGTTAATATTCTGACGGCGAAATTAGAATCGGTCAATCAAAAAGCAAAAGACGAGGACATTGTTTCCGACACAAAGACGGATTCGCTGTATGGCCAATTGCATTCGGACATTAAGCAGATGGCGAGACGAAAAATGATTACACCGGAGGAAAACAGATTCTACATAGACAAACTAAATGTTGCCATCGCATTGGACTATCACATTCAATACAGCGAATTGGAACGAACGCCCATCACGATCATGATCCTCTTGATTGGTGGCTCCTTCCTGATCGGCATTCTCATCGGATTTACGAATGGCTTTAATGAAGAGCATCATTTTTTGATCCCGCTTATCTTTTTTGTACTGACGAGTCTAACGGTTATTTCGATACGCGATTTGGATAACCCTACCGTGGGATGGATTCGTCCATCGTATAAGAATTATGAGAATATGTTACTGGATATTAAGAATTGAGGCGACCCGAATGAAAATTATCACAACGTGTGCTGCATAGGATACGAATACCGTGATGGAACTCCTGATCTTCTTTACGCTTCTCTTTGAATTTATTTTCCTGGCAAAACCGGCTCCCGAATATTTGTATTGTGAACAGCAAGAATCTTCCATACTGAATTTTCCTTCATCACAATCCAGGTAAAAATTCCATATCTCGGTTTTCGTGGCGTCCCGTCCGGGTCGTTGTCTCCCGTAATGCCCCATAAAATATGAATCATGGCCAATTATCAAATTGTCCCTCCTGCCTTTTGCATTGACTTTGCGCTCTTTGCGTCTTTGCGGTGAAATATTCCCGCGAACAATTGAAACAACATCGCTACGAACGAAGTTTATAATGTATACCATGGAAGCCGACATCCATACCCTCTACACCTCCGGATTCTACCGCATCATCGACTTCAAATGCCGGTGCACGGATTGCCGCACGTCCAAACCGGAGTATAGCGAATCGTTCAGCATCAGCTACGTACGCAAAGGAAACTTTCTATTCAATGTCTTTCGCCACGCGCTGGACTCCTACAGCGGCTGCGTGCTGGTGACCAAGCCCGGCTACGAACGCACCGTGACGCATACCCACGAAGTGCCCGACGAGTGCACCATCTTTGATTTCAGAAGCGATTTTCATGCCGCCCTGGTAGAGCAATACGGCAACCTCCCCTTCTTCCGGAACCCCGACCTGCACTCCACCCTGATCCACACCACGCCCGAAATGGAGTTTCTGCACCATCACATCCTGCGCCTCATCCTAACCCAAGCCGGAAGCAAACTGGAGATCGACAACCTCGTGCTGGAGGTGATCGAAAAAACGCTCGAACGCATTGGCGACTACACGCCCGACCATCGCATCAACATGAGGCTGAAGAAAAACCACCTCATCACCATCGAAACCGCCAAGGCCTACATCGCCGAAAATTTCTTCAACGACATCTCTCTCCTGGAGCTCGCCCGGCATTGCTGCGTGAGCCCCTTCCATTTCAGCCGCATATTCAAAACGTTTACCGGCGGGCCGCCACACCGTTTCCTGCTGTCGGTGCGTCTGAAAAATGCAGAGTTGCTCTTAAAGAATACCAACCTGCCCGTGGCCGATGCCGCATTCTCTTCCGGATTTAATAGCATCGAATATTTCACCTCAGCGTTTCGTCAGCGCTATCATTGTCCACCGGCCACCTACCGGAAAAGCATCCCCGCCTGATCGCTCTTGAAAAAGAGCAAGATTTCTAAAGTCCCCCTCCCCTCCCGCGGCTAATTTTGCTGTTGCTAAAGGGTTATCAAAAAGTCGTTCGGCCGGACGTTTCGTTTGCGCATGCCCTGTAGCAAATGTTTAATCATAAAAATATACATCATGAAAGATCTGTTAAAGACATTAGAAAATTCAAAAACCTACACCCTCAGCGTGGCGGAGGCCATGCCCGACAAGGGCTACACGTTCAAGCCCGCGGAAGGTGTATGGAACTTTGGTGAACTACTGCATCACATTGCATATGGCATTCAATGGTGGGAAGACAACTATATTAAAGGCAACACGGTGACCTGGAATCCACCCACGGCCCGCACCGGCAAGAAGGAAGTTGCCGCTTATTTGAACAAAGCCTATGACGACTTGAAACAAACACTCGGTCATGCACTGACACCGGATCAGGTAAAGGGTTTTTACGCCACGCTGGATCACATCACCCATCATCGTGGACAAGCCGTAACCTATCTGCGCGCACAAGGCGCCACTCCGCCGGAGTACATGTATTGAATTGATGGACCACCCGGTTTGGGTTAAATAAAGAAGCCGCTTCTACAAGCGGCTTCTTTTTCGTTTGCCCATCACCGCCGTGGTTGGTGTTTTTAAGACGCGCATTTCAACGCGAGCGGAAAAGGTATATGGACAACCACAGACATCAAACCATCAAGCCACCTCACTAACAACATCATTCCCGCCAGAGCCCACACATCACTCCGCCGCCCACAAAATCGCATTCCTCACCAGCATCACATAATTCGGATCCGTACACAACGAAGCATCGTGCCCAATTCCAATATACACCACCCGATGATAATGCTCATTGGTCCAGATAATCGGATGATCACCCATAGGTTTGTTTTGCTTATACGTAGACTCATCCGCCGTAGCCAACACATGCACATTTGAACGGGGACTTTTGTCGAATTCATACCATTCATCGGCCACCTCAAAGCGCTCCGGCAGATTTCGCATCACCGGATGCTTACGGTCCTCCACCACAACACTCCCTTTTTGAAACGCGGGATGCGGCGAGTAGATCACGTCACCCATGAGACTCTCAAACCACTGCCAGTAGCGCGCACCCGGTTTCAGAAAGTCCTTTCCCGTCAGCCCCGCGGCATGCAATCCCACCCAACCCTTGCCCTGGCGGATAAATTTCTCCATAGCATCTTGTTGCCCGCGCGTCATGTCGAAGGGAGCCAACTGCACCTGCACGATCACCTGGTATTGCGCCAGGTCGGCGTCGTTAAGCTTGCTGGTATCGGTCGTGATGTCGATAGCAAAATTGTTCTTGGCGGCCAGCGACTCAAGAAAGGGTTTGGCAGCAGTCATCATCTTGTTGTGATCAGGATGACCCGATAAAATTGCCAGCGCCCGAAAGGCCGGCTTTCCCAAGGCCACGCCCAACGCCATAAGCACGCCAAAGCATGTCAACAAAATAGATCTCAAAAAAATATTCATTAAACAAAAGGTTTATCCCTCAAACGCTCCCCAGTCAGCCACTTATGGAATACTGAACACTGACTCCTAAAACTCCTGGCTCCTGGATTCTGGCTCCTGGCTCCTCACTTCTTCGAAGCCCAGGCAATCGCGTTGCTAAACATCTTCTTATAATCCTCGCTCTTAAACAAACTAGGATCATGTCCCATAAAAATATAAACATTCCGCGCCTTGTATTTCGGATTGGTCCACACCACCGGATGATCGCCCATCTTAATGTCACTGTTAGGCGAATAGGTCGCTTCATCCACGCTGGCCAGCACATGCACGTTGGCCCGCGGGCTGGCGTCGTAGGTGTAGAACTCTTCTTTTTCAATAAAGAACTTGGCGGGCATTTTCTTCATCACGGGATGGGCTTTGTCCTCGACGTTTATCGTGGCCGAAACGAAGGTGGCAATATAATTTTTGAAGCGAATGCTCCCCATAAATTCATGAAACCAGGGCCACATAGCATAACCATCGAACTCGCCCAACAACGTGGCGTGATGGAATCCGATCCAACCGCCTTTCCCTTCATTGATGTAACGTTCGAAGGACGCTTTCGCGGAATCGCTCCACATGTAGGGCGGATAGTTCAACTGAATAAAAAGCTGGTATTGCGACAAAAATGCGTCGTTCACTTTTTCGGGATTTTCAATATAGTCGATCGCGAATCCCTTGGCTTTTGCTTCTTCCTCCAACCACAGCCGGGCGGCGTCCACATAGGGCCGGTGGCGGTCGCCCATTTCGGCGAGCACGATAACTTTAAACTTGGGTGATTTTTTCTTTTGAGCCGATACCGGCGACAAGATCATGGCCATAAACACACTGCACACACAAAAGAGATAGAATTTTTTCATAGGTCGGAAGTTGGACGTCTATTGCTATTTACAATAAAGTATAAACTTTTGCAGCAGTTTCTTTTGCGTGGTTTATTCTTGATGTACGAACGTCAATTGCGATATGTTAGCGGCGAACACCGGAGGGCGATGTTATGTATGGGGTAAAAGACGTACAGGAAGAGCGTCAACTATTTGGCATGACCTCACGAGGGTGACAGGAATGTTGTTGCAGTTCTGTGTTAGAACTGCTAAACTTGTCACACACCACACAACCCAAGCCATTATGTTTCGTCTCGTTTCCTTTCTCCTGCTGGTCGTTGTCGCCGCGACCGCATCCGCCCAAACCAACAGCAAACCCTTTCGCATCGGGGTGGCTGGCCTGAACCACGGTCACGCCGGCGTGATCCTGAGCCGCGCCCACGACGGCGACATCGAAATTGTCGGCATCGCCGAACCCGACCGCATCCTGGCCGAACAATACCTGAAAAAATTCAACCTTCCCCTCACCCTCTGGTACCCCACGCTCGCCGAGATGCTTGACAAAGCCAAGCCCGAAGCCGTCACCGGCTTCAACAGCACGTTCGATCACCTGGAAGTGGTGAAGGCCTGCGCCCCGCGAAAGATTCACGTCATGGTGGAAAAACCGCTGGCCGTGAACAACGATCATGCCCGCCAGATCGCCGCGCTTGCCGATCAACATAAGATCCACGTGCTCGTCAACTACGAGACCACATGGTATGGCAGCAACACAGACGTTAGCAGCCGGTTCATCACCGACCACCCCTTTGGCAAGATCCGGAAAGCGGTAGTGCACGACGGCCACCAAGGACCCAAGGAAATTCATGTGGGCCCTGAATTTCTGAGTTGGCTGACGGACCCCGTGAAAAACGGTGGCGGCGCCCTGATGGACTTTGGTTGCTATGGCGCCAACCTGCTCACCTGGCTACACCAAGGTGCGCGCCCCCTGGCCGTGGTCGCTGTGACGCAACAACTGAAACCCAACATCTATCCCAAAGTAGACGACGAGGCCACGATCGTGCTCACCTACCCCGATGGACAGGCCATCATCCAGGCATCGTGGAACTGGCCCTTCGGCCGGAAGGACATGGAGATCTATGGCGAAACCGGCTATGTGCTGGCCGACAAACAAGGTTCCCGCATCCGCTCCGCCCAGGACAAGCCCGAAGAATATGTGAAAAGCCCCGAGCTGAAAAAGCCCTACAACGACCCCTTCGTCTATCTCGCCGCCGTGGTGCGTGGTGAGATCACAGTTGGACCTTCCGACCTGTCGTCGTTGCAGAACAACCTGATCGTGGTGGAGATCCTTCAGGCCGCAAAGGAATCGGCGCAGCAGGGTAAAACCGTTTATCTGAAGAAGTAGATCGCCGTTGCTTTCTTTGGCGTTGCACGCTGCAAAGGGGAATCGTATCTTCGGTTCGGCCGTACGCGAAAGCGGAAAGCCCTAACCTAAAATACAAATATCATGATCTCCCGACGATCGTTCATGCAACGCGCTGCTGCCGGCATGGCAGGCCTGTCGTTTGCCGAAAGCGCCTTCTCCCACATTCTGGTGCCCCAGAAAAAAGAACGCCTTGGCGTGGCCCTGGTGGGCCTGGGATATTATAGCACCGACCTCCTGGCTCCCGCCCTGCAACTGACCCAGCATTGCTACCTGGCCGGCATCGTGACGGGCACACCGGCCAAAGCCGAAGAGTGGAAAAAGCAACACAACCTGCCCGACAAAAACATCTACTCCTACGACAACTTCGACACCGTGGCTAACAACCCCGACATCGACGTGATCTATGTGGTGCTGCCACCTTCCATGCATGCCGAATACACCATCCGCGCCGCCAAGGCAGGCAAGCATGTGTGGTGCGAAAAGCCGATGGCCGTTTCTGTGGCCGAATGCCAAAGCATGATCGACGCGTGTAACAAAAACAAAGTAAAGCTCGCCATCGGCTACCGCCTGCACCACGAGCCCAACACACAGCAGATCATGAAATTTGCAAAGGAACAGCCCTACGGCAAGGTGACGAAGGTGGAAGCGAAAGCAGGCTACTTCGATCCGCGGACGGATCATTGGAAGCAAAAGAAAAACATGGGCGGTGGCGTCATGGGCGACATGGGCGTGTATCCGCTGAACGCCGCGCGTTATAGCACGGGACTGGAGCCCATCGCCGTCACAGCGCAAGCCTCCACCACGCGGCCGGACATCTACAAGGAAGTGGAAGAAACGATGAACTTCTTGCTGGAATTTCCCGGCGGAGCCACGGCGCAGTGTGAGGCCAGCTTTGGCAAAAACATGAACGATTTGATGGTGACGTGTTCGAAGGGTTGGTATAAGCTATCGCCTTTCCAGGCGTATAGCGGTGTGAATGGGGTTACGAGTGATGGTAAGAAATTGAATGCGGTCATTCCGAACGAGCAGGCCAGGCAAATGGATGATGATGCGTTGGCGATCATGAATAAAACTTCGTTGTTGGCGCCGGGTGAGGAAGGGTTGAGAGATATCCGGGTGGTGGAAGCGGTATATCGGTCGGTGGCGCAGAAGAAGCGTGTGATGGTGTAACCGCCTCACCTTCGCTAAAGCTTTGGCAGGTCCTCCTTCGCCGAAGCTTCGGCGGGCAAGCAAGCAAGGTGAAGCAAAGTGAATCAAAGGCCGAGGTTGTCCATCTCGGCTTTTTCGTAGTCGCCGTCTTCGGCGGGATAGCGGAGTATGCTTTCGAATTTGCCGCTCTGTTTGGCGAGGGCCCAGATGAGGCTTTCGCCTGCGGGGATGCTCGTGAGCTTTGATTGGAAGATGGGGTCGTCGAAGGCTTTCTCGGCATCGATAATGTTCCAGCCTTTTTCTTTGAACATCTTGATCAGGTCGCCCAGGAATAAGGCGTTCACCAGGTTGTGGTGGAGCAAGAGTGTGTGATGTATGTGCCGGCCCGTGAGTTGAAAAGAGAGTTGTTCGTAGTACTGCGCCCGCGCATAGAGATGCTTCAAATAAAATTGACGAAAACCATCGAGGTTGGCTTTGGGGTCTGCTCTTAAACGCTTCAACAACCGGCTATCGATATACCAATCCGACGCATCGATGGTGACGTGGCCATTTCTATACTGATGCTCCCGCAACAGATCGCGAAAGGCTTCGACTTTGGGCGCGGTGTCTCCTTCTTTTAAGTATGGAAACCGGAACATCCGGATATATTGACTGTACTGTTGGATGATGGAATCGGTGCGCAGAAATTCGAGTTTGAATTTTTCGAAGGGAACGGATTTGCTGCCATAGTTCAGATGCGAGTAGGTGTGATTTCCGATGCGATGACCGGCGTCGTTCCACTGTGTGAGCAAGTATTTTCCCTTGGCATCGGTTTTGTTAAATCCGGTAACAAAGAACACCGTCTTTACTCCGGCGTCGCTCAAATGTTTTAGCAACAAACCATTCCACTGTTCAAAAGTATACCCAGGCATAGCGTTGGTCACGCCATCGTCGAATGTAAAACTAACGGTGGGCTGCTGCGCATAGCTGGTGATGCCAAAAAACAGGAAGCATAGCATCGCGATGGGCTTGCCCGTGAGAATAACCTTTGGGAATTTAAAACGGCTCATCAACAATGTTACGGATTAGGGCGATACGTTACAAATAAAAGAAGCTGTCCGTTTCGGGACAGCTTCCTTCAGGATGGCGTTATCGATTAAACAGCAGGGCGGATTTCCACGGCTGCATTTGCTTTAGAAGCTTTCCGTCCGCGAAAGAAAAGGTAGAGGTTGAAAAACAACATCATTCCCAGATAGATAGAGAACCCCCCGATTTTCTTGCTCAGGATCTCAACGATCTCCTGGCTGGACGCCACTTCCACGTATATCTCCAGGATCCACAAAGCAAATCCAACATTCAAAAGATAAAACCCTACTTCAAAAAGTTTGTTGGTGGCCATCGCGATTTCCGTTTTGCCACGAAAGATATCCAGCATGAAAACACGGCTGTTTTTGAAAAGCGTGTGGGCGACATACCACGTTAACAACAAGGTCACAGGCAGATAGATCAGGTAGGCGGTGAGGACATAAGACGTGTTCATAAGATCAGGATTTATGTGGATGATGAAATTTGTTCCAGAGTACGACGGTGGTGATGTTGAAGTAATGCATGACGCTGAGCACGATCATGATCCGGCCCACAGAAATAGAAAGGGACACGATCAAATCACTAACCGTTTCAACGGGCGACCGCAGGGTGAGCACCACAAAAACATAACCGAGGTTGATGAGATAATAACCGGTCAGGAGCAGTCTGTTCACCGAATCGGTGATGGCCACTTCCCCCAGCATCGCCAGCAGAAAGGGTCGTCCGTTTCGGAACAAGACCTTGCCTACATACACCGTGATATACCCGGCGAGCAGCAGATGGAGGAAAAGGACTAGGGTTTTCATTGTTATGTAACTTTCAGTAATTTCTGAAAGTACTATATTTAACGACTAATCGGGGAAAAGGTTGGCCAGCCCCTTCCATTTTCCTGAGAAATAAAAAAAGCCGTCTCAATCCTGAGACGGCTTCCTTTCCTGATGGATGTCGATATCTAAATAGTCGGCCTCAGCTTATATCCCTTCGTGGGGATGTTGAACCCTGCCGACAAAATGTATTGCGCGGAGAAGAAGCTGTGTTGGGCTCTTCCATATCCGTAGAGCTTCGCGTCGGTATAGTTTGCCCACGAACCCTTCACACCAAATTGCAGGAATAGATAGCGGAAGACATCATAGCGCATGGCAGCACCTACACCGATCACATAGCCCGACAGGCGGAACGGCCCGTCGTTGTGTTTGCCCATGATATAGGAATCGGTCTTGGGAACGAGCCCACCGCCACCCAGGCGGAAGTTGGCGCTCAGCACGTGCTGCTCGTTGCGCGAGTGCACGATCTGCATGCGCTTCAGCAAGCTTATCATGAGGTAGTTGTTGCCGTTGGTGTGTTCGAAGTGAACAAAGTCGGGTGTTACCAGCGTATCCTGGTCAAAATGTCTTTCGTTGATCTCGCCCGTGAGGTGCATGGTCTGGTTGTCGTTCACCACATATTTGAGGTGATTCCAGCAGACCTCTATGCCCAAGTCATGTTTGTCGTTGAAGAAGTAGCCACCGCTGAGCACGTATTGAGGTACCGTTAGCGGGGTGTGGAAGAAGTGATCCCAATCGGGCTTGTCGCTTGCCTTGGCGTTGTGCAAGGTAAAGTCGTAGTCGCCGGACTGGTGATCTTCGAAGTGGATGGTGCTTCTGGAGTAAGAATCGCGGTGGTAGCCCCACTCAAAGAAGAACTCGCCTTTCAGCTTTTTCTTTTTTTCACCGGATTCATCATTCTGGGCCTGTAGCGATTGAGTAGTAGTCAACACGCACAGGAGGGAAAGCAAGTAAACAAGCCGCATAGATAAAATTTATCTCAACTAATGCGGTGCGAAATAATGGAATAAAACAATGAGAAATGTGGGTTACATGATTTTTATTTCGCCTCTAACCTGACGGGTATCTTACATTGGCGCGAATTCCCTGCTTTTCTGCTAAACAATCGGTTGAAATGTAACGACAGCGCAAAGGCTTCGGTGCGTGTAGCCTTAAAAATACCTTAAAATTTTGGCGTTGTATTTTGGTGAAAAGATCACCTGTAAACAGGCTTGACTTTCCACCAGATGTTCCGTGGTGAATATCGTCTAACGGTGACTACCCTCCACGGTGTCCCGTGAAGTTCATCGGTCCTAACCAAGTCACCAACCTATCGATACTACATCACGTTTTCCACACACACACACAGCCACGTGTTTCAGAGCTTACGAACGCGAATAGCAAAGGCCTTTGCAGGATTTGCAATAAAGATTTTATCGATTTCGGATGCCGTAAACCCACCGGCTTTAAGCGCTGGGATAAACTGCGTGAAAATGCAGTTGTAATCTTTGTAGTTGCCACCATTCGGTTCGCCTACATTATACCATCCCGAGTCCTGCGACACCAGAACGTTATCCAAAAGTTTGTGAGCTTTCATGTTCTGCAAATACGCGATGTTGGCTTTCACCGTTTCGGGGTTAACGCCATCAAACGCTACCCAGCTTTTGTTTTGAGCCGCCTCAACATGATACGCCATGTCCTGTTCATTCTGCGCATGCACCCAAATGCGGGCCTGTGGCGAAACACCGCGTGCTTTCAGAATCGCCAACTCTTCCTTGGCCGCCTCCCCGTTGCCCGTGTGGATGGCGATGGTGAGCCCGGTGGCCAGGTGAGTCAGCGCGGCGCTGTCCACTACTTTGCGCTGCGCTTCGGTTAAGGGTGCGTTGTCAACGCTGGTTTTGATGAAGCCGGGTTTGATGCCGGTGCCTTCGATGCCGTTCCTGAATTCGGCAATCCACCGTGCGGCAATCTGCTCGCTGGTTTCCGTGTAGACCTGGGGTGGCAGGAACTTCTCTCCCACCGCGCCATAGTAGCCTGTATTCGTGATAAAGTTCAATCCCGTTGCCTCCGCCAGCCGCTTGAACAAAAGCACATCGCGTCCTAAATATGCCGGCGAACAATCGATGAACGTGACACAACCGCGTTGCTTCACATCTTTCAAAAACGGCAACGCGCGGGCAAACACTTCGTCGGCGTTGTAGCGGTCGCGGCTGTATCCCTTCGCGCCAATGAAGTCGGCCAACACGTGTTCATGCTCCAGGGTAAACTTCATGTCGGCGGGACGGATCGGGCCGGTCACGGTCATGACGACGTCGTCGGCGAGCAGCGACGGGAATAGAAAAAAGCCCGAGGCTGCGACTGTTTTTTGGAGGAAAGTCTTTCGATTCATTTTTTTTGACGTTAGTGGAATAGGGAGCCGACCAAAGGGTTGGCACATTCAAGAAGTTCAATCCCATGGTCTTTTCAAAACGATTTAGACGAGCGGCGTCTTTTTCCATATATACACCTGGGAGGTATGCCCAGAACCATCCATCTAAAGAAATTATCAGGAAGAAAGGGTTGTTTAGCAGGCACTAAAAGCGCTGTTCCACGCTCTTTTGCAGGCGATTTTCCGCTACAGAAACGTGCAGGGTATGAAACGTCTTTTGAGGACATCCGTTTGTCAAATTTTTCAGTTAAACATCATTCCATTATTTTTAAAAGTTAATTTCGTGCAGGCTTTGGCTGCAGGACCGATATCAGTCAGG
The DNA here is from genome assembly GCA_036525235.1 of Chryseolinea sp. GTDB lineage: Bacteria > Bacteroidota > Bacteroidia > Cytophagales > Cyclobacteriaceae > Chryseolinea. The sequence goes on from DATDAV010000138.1 coordinate 41,700, forward strand.
ACGACAACCCTACGTATAGGTGCGCGATAATGATTTAGAAGCTATTTTATAATCCTCGGAAAGGCCCTTCGAATAAGACTGCCATTTTTAGCCTCATTTTTACAACTATGCGATTCTCTTTACTTCTTCTTGCATTTGCCGTCATCCAATCGTCCGTTTTGTTCGGGCAGCAGGTGGATGAGACCTTTCATTCGCCCTTGCCTTTCCGGCCACCGTATTCGACGTGCCTGGTGGCGCAGACCGACGGAAATATCCTCGTGGGCGGTAACATCAACTACTACAAGAACACTCCCGTAAACAATCTGATCCGAATACGGCCGGACGGTTCGCTCGATAGGTCCTTTTCATTCGCAGGTATCCAAGGATATTATGTTCACGACCTCGCTTTAGCCACAAACGATGAGATTGTTGTTCTTTTACGGAGATTCACAAGCACCAAGAATATGGTCTTTATGGAGGCCAAAATAGCGGTGTTGGCCATGGATGGATCCATACTGAGAACGTCGGACGCGGTGCCTAATGTTACAACGGTTGCCGTACAGGATGACGGAAAAGTCCTGGTAGGCGGTCAAAGCGAAGATGGAAAAGGAATTGTGGTTCGCTACAATGCAGATCTATCAGCAGATCAGGCTTTTAACGCGGCAGTTTCGACCGATAACTGGGTGACCGACATCCAGGTGGCAGGCGATAAGCTATTTCTGGCCGGGCTATTTGCAACGGTCAATGGCGTTGCCAAACATAGTATCGTGAAACTCAACAGCGACGGCAGCATCGACAACACGTTTGACACGGACCAAGGAACGAGTGGCTATATCGCTTCCCTGACACTGCTCCCTGACGGCAAGCTCCTGCCTGGGGGTGGAACGAATGTTCGACTAAATGCTGACGGAACGGTAGACCCCACGTTTAGATTCTTCTTGGGCAACATCCAGAATCCTTTACCAACCAACGAAGGCCTTTACGTCTTTAGTTTCATGGAACTGAACGACGTGTATGGCATATACTTAGTCAGGCTTGATGATGAAGGGTTTATGGATGCCAATTTTGAACCGGTTCTTTTTGGAATGCCGCAAGGCCTGGACGATCCCCTCGTCATTGCGAGCGGCGATCACTTGATCGCTACCGGCGACGCAGCGGGGGGCAATCCCTATCAACTTTCGCGCGTTGACAGAAATGGCGCAATTGATCCTTCGTTTACCCCGAGAATAAGCCGTGTCGGAATGATCTATTTTGGTGACGAACGAAACGACAAGATCATCATAGGCGGCGACTTCGTTCGCATCGACAGCGTGAATACATTTGGTATGGCAAGACTCAGCAGCGACGGCGCGGTGGACGATTCTTTTGCAGCCAAAGAGAACTTTGGTGTGGTCCGGCAGATGCAATTGTTCGACGACGAAACAGCGTTGATTTTGACGGATAAAAATCTTTTCAAGCTGGATAACGCGGGAAATACCATGCCGGATTTCCACTGGACATACGGCGACGAGCTTTATCAGCTCGCCAAGTTCATTGCGCTCGATGACAACAAGATTATGGTATCAGACTATAACCGGATGGCCCGGCTTAACGCAGACGGCACGGTGGACGATAATTTTCTGTCAGACGCAGCTCAGATGGTCTCGACCGCTTTCGATTTTGATATGCAGGGCGACAGTGTCATTCTTGGATTCACAAAGTCCACCGACGGAGGTTTTCCATTTCAGACGATCGTACAGCGCCTTACGCCAACAGGCTCCATCGACACTACCTTCAAGATAAAGACAGGGACCAGCGAGGAGAGCATGACGGATGATTTTAAAGCCATTTACATGGTTAAAGTCCTCGACAACCAGGAAATTTTGGTCGGCGGAAGATTTGAAACCTTCGAAGGCCGGCCGATAAGCCACGGGCTGATAAAACTATCGCGCGATGGAAAGATTGATGAAACTTTCAATACCAATCAAACCCAGGCCGTAGGACCAGATCAATTCTTTGGCGCGAACGTGGAGCAGATCGGATCGAAAATATACATTCGGTCGGACGAGTCGATTTATGTGATCAATCTTGACGGGACCGTTAGCGGATGGAGTGTTCCTATTCCGTTCGCTGTCGAGAGCTATACCGGGATTTTGGTAAACCGTTCGGATGAAACACCTATCAATGGCAGGCCAAAAATGGAAGATAATTACATGATCGCATTCGGGAATTTTCAGAAGCAGGACAATACGCATTTGTCGGTACTGAAGATTAAAATCCCACAGGAACCTGCCACGGTTACAGGTATTGCCGAAACAAGGCACGAATCGCTCGCCCTGGAGGTTTACCCCCAGCCCACCTCCGGCATGCTGAACATCAAATTCGATGACAAGACCGAATTCAAAACAACGATCTACAATTCGTCTGGGCTGAAAATCATGGAGAAAAGTTTCAGCGGCAAGACAGACAGCGATGTGGCTTCGCTGGATGTGAGCCAGGTGCCACCGGGTTTTTACACGCTCAACGTCGTGAGTAAATCGGGCAAGTCTGGGTATTCGAAATTTATACGCGTACCGTAGGCAACAAAGAGATCTTCGAGACCAAAAGCATAGTGCCTTTGGATGTCATCCCACAATTTAACAAGCAAACGATTGACTGATTTGGGCCTGGGAATCTTTAATGAATTTTGGGATGGTGTCCATCCTCACTATTTACCTTTTCTAAATCTTCATGATTCGAATGAGTCCAATTGGAATTTGACGATCAGCATCCAAAGACTTAACACGATCGTAGAGAAACATTCCGAGCAATCGGTTCAGGAAGGAATCAGGCATCTGCTGACCCATCCCGATTGGCGTCCGCACTTGGTGGCTTGCCTTGTGCTCTTAAGATTATCACCACAAGCAAGATCAACACTCCTTGACCTTTTTTGGGAAAGGCTCTCGCTCGGTTCCTGGGTAAGCCCGCAAATATCGGTGGCCGTCTCCCTGGTAGATAGGAATTTTAAAATGAAAGGAGAGAAAATTCTTAGCGACGGATTGGCCATGAACGATCCGAGTCTTTTGGCCCAAGATCATCACGCATTACCAGGCCCCAGGCGCCCTTACCCTCCTGAAGGAAAAACTAAAGCTGCGCTCGAATTCCTGGTCCACAATGTGATCAACGACACTTCCGACAACGATGCGGGAGGGTTACACGCAAGGGATTGGAAACAAACGTTATTGAAATTAATAGACTCGAAGAGAATTGTCTCTTGCGAGATACTGCAGGGAACGGCATAGACGCTCCGCCCGAAACTACTTGGGAGCTATCGCCTCTACTTTGAAATAAGGGCGCGTCTTGTAACTATCCTTGTGCAAGTTCAGATCGCAAAAATAGAGGGCGCCGTCATGAAGAACAAAAGGCTGACCCTTGTCTCCCCTCATTCTATAATGAACACCATCAATAAAAAAATGATGATAGGTTGAATTAGCATCGTCCATCCAGCCGGTGTTGAGAACACCGCTACGGGCATAGGTGAACTCAATGGATGGATCGGTAGAGAAATACAGTTCCCTGCCCGACGAGCTAGTGCTATCAATGTGTTCATCAATAAATGTTCGGACTTCATTTGGCAGCGCCTGGTACGTAATTTCCTGCGGGCCCTTTTTATCCAGGTCGATTATTTTCTCACCACATGCTGCCAGACTTACCGACAGTACCAGAAAAAGATATTTAGCAAGGCTTTGTTGACGTCCAGAGGTTTCCATTTTTTCGTATTTCTTAGTCATGTTTTATGGGGAAGACCGGGTTTTCCCGGCGTTCAAGGCAGCGACATCATCGGACAATGGATAATACAGAACCCGTGTTGGTCTGTTAATCACAAGGCTATACCACGGCGCCACGCTAAAGCTCTAAAATTTGGACGAATAAATGCGTGATCGGAGAAGATTTTTATGGCAGCTCCAATGGCCTCCCTGGAAATTTTCAAAAAATATGGCTTACTTGCGGCACAAAGCCGTTCCGTTGTCTTGCCAGCATCTCCGACCCTCTCCGATTGGTTCAGACGTAAGAAGTTTCCGGCTACGTCTACAAAACAACATCAAGACATTTCGATTGATTTTATGAGCACAAGCGCACGACTACTGCTGACAGGAATTTTTCTGCTCACGGGTGTATTATTTCCGGCCACAACCTGGGCCAAACCCAAGAAAGTCCCAGGACAGATCATCGACAACGAGGGGTATGTTATCGATGTGTTTTTCAAAATGTCTTCAACCCCAAATTTTTCCACCTTGCAAACCCGTGTTGTTTACTATGATAGTGGCAATCAAAAACATGAAACAAATGCCGACAAGGCCCAGGAAATCCGGTTTACCATTGGCACAAAACAGTATAGAATGGTATCGATGCCGAATGAATGGAACCAAAGGAGCTCCGGCACCTTTGCGAAGATGCCTGTCAACATCTTTGTGTACTTGCAGATAGACGGCCCTTTGAGAATGTACCACGTATTCGAATCGCGGTATATTGCAGGCGGTATGGGGCCGAATGGACTAATGACGATGGGCACGTCATATGAACGTGATCAATACTACCTTCAACGGGACGGCGAAATGTTCCACGTTCGTGGCATTTCTTTTCGCAAGGACATGATGGCGTATCTGGCCGATTGCCCCGAAGTAACAAAACGAATAGAGGCCCGCGAGTGGATCAAAGAAAATATAATCCAGATTGTGAGGACCTATAATCTAAAATGCACATACAGCGGAAATTGATAGTCGCAAAAACACGCCCATCGAAAATGCTGTTGATAACCCTACGCTCCATCTAATCTTTGCGATCTTATACGCATGTTGGATTTCTCTGGATTTTCCAAAAAAACCAGGGCCAACCCGCAATATCAGCGCGATTTCGAACATTCCATTGTACTCGTCGAGCACATTTCCATGTGCTTTTTGCGAAGTCTGCGGCACTGTGCTGGTGGCGTACCGATTATTACATGCCCCAACGTTTAGCCTAGGCACGCCGCTGCTTACCTGAATCAAATCAAGTGTATACTTGTAAAAAAAACATTTAAAAATCGTTATGAATAAAACATTTCTAAAGTTTGGTACTTTAATCGTGGCAGCTTCGGTGTTCGTGGGCTGTAGCAAGGATGATGATGAAGTTAAAACGACCGAACCTGAGTTCCCCACAGAATATAGCGAACTCACTGTAGAACAGAACAAATCAAAGCTGGAAGACAATGGCGTATCCCTCGTAAACGCGGTAACGACTTTGAAAAATGCCAGCGGTATCCAAACCTCGATTGCCTTCAGCAAGTACCTCGACGGTAGCACCCTTCCCGACAACATCGGCGGCCGTGTTGGCGACAACGGCGGCGTTCGCCTGCTTCAATTGCTGGCCTCGTTTGGCAATGGCCAATCGTCGCCCGCCAAAACATTGGCTGGTCTGCGTGTCGCAACCGACGATTTCGAATCCTTCCAAGCTGAATATGCTGACGTAGTAGGTGTGTATACCTACAGCAAAGCCAACGACACCTGGACGTATCAAAAAACGGGCGATAAAATTGTTTTCAAGTTCCCTTCAACGGAAGCCGGAACAACGAATAACGCCGAATATTCCGTATACGGCCTCGAGACCGTAACCATCACAAGCGAACTTGGCGGTGATAATTATACCGGCGACTATCCGACAGCACTGAAAGCTGATCTGACCATCGACGGCACGAAGCACATGGGCTATACCTTTTCGGCCAGCTACAATAGCAACGGCGATCCTTCGGCTGTAGCCATCGCATTGAGCATCGACAGCTATACCCTTGCCTACGAGGTCTCCAACAGCACTACCGAAGCCAAATTCGATTACTCCCTGAAAGACGGCGACAAGCTGCTCTTCGGCTATGGCGTACGCGGAACGGGTAATTTCTCTTCCAACGCTGTAGAAGGAAGCCAAAATGCCGGCGACGTCCTGACGACCGCTACCGCCTATTTCCAGATCATGAACATCAAGTTCTCGGGCGAAGTGAACGCGAACGCCATGGCCGACGGCCTGGATGCAGCCTCCACCATCGAACAAGAACTGGCAGTGTTAAACGCCAACTACAAGCTGATTGTCTTCTACGACGATTCGAAACAGAAAATCGCCGAAAGCGAGTTCTACATCACCGACGAAGAATACACGGAAACGGAATGGTCCTACAACTCGGCAACGGGCGAATGGGAAGCCAACGAAGTTACGAAGACCAAAAAAGCAATCGAAGTACGTCTGGTGTTTGCCGACGGCACCAAGGCTGACCTGGCCACCTACACCGATACCGGCTTCAACGACATCAAGGATTCACTCGATACCTTCATCGATGATATTGGCAATGATTAATTGACAAGTTTAGTATCCTAAAGCAAAAAGAGGTTGCCATGCAGGCAGCCTCTTTTTTTGCGTTCATTTCCTACCCAGCGATTAACCAAAGCCATGCCCGAGACAAGGAGGAGCGCCGTAGTGTTGTGCAGGCACTTCATTCACCGATGCTTCTTATGGAAAAAATGAATCCCTGCTTCTGGCCGCAATCGCGCCAGGACATAGACCGCTAGCGCCCTTAAATTCCATGGATGAAACCGCGCAAGCTTTCTGGAACAGATGGTGAATGCGCACCATGAGCCCCGCGCACAAGCTAAGAACCGCTCTCCTAAGACTGCTTCAACTAAACGCTCACTTTATATTGATCGCGTAGTATGACACGCCATACCCTCCCCACACGCCCAATGCGTTGTCGCCGTCGATGTTGGAAATGATCTTGTTGCCAGAGGATGAAAACGGGTTGCCTACCACATAGAGCTCCCGTTCCACGGTGCGCCAGAAATCGAAGTGGGCTCTATCCATCGAGCAAAGCTTGACCCGCACACTGTCGCCACGTTTGAAATAAAGGTCGTCGATGACGTTGGTGAAATCCTCCGGGCCGCGCAGGAGTGTAAAGGTGAACTGCTGGCCGTTGAAATATTGATCGCCCACGGCCGACAGATAAACCGGGATAAACCGGCTGTCTTGGTTGAGGCGTTGCGTAAACACGCGGTAATAATTGGCTTCCTCGGCGTTGTCGGTAAGCTGGCCATACACATAGCCAAGCGAATCTTTGCCGGGCGCCAGTTCAAACCAGAGTTTGTCGAATTTGGGCGGCGGCGGAATGGTGGTCGACGCCGTGTAGCGCTTACCCTTAACCTCCACGGTAAGGCTATAGGTCTTTCCAACCTCTCCTTTTAACGATGTGCCCTGGTAGCTATACGGAGGAAAAAAATCATCATCGCGTTTCAGGGTAAGAATTTCCTCGGTTGCCCCGTCGCTCACGGTCACCTTGGCAGTGGAAACGATCAGGTCGCGGATGTTGGCCGAATCAATGTTCATAAAATAGGAAGCGCTGTTGCTGAGCACCACACGGGGGAAGCCGCCGCTTTCGATGGAGCCGTCAATCACCAACTTGGGTTCGTAGGTGGATTGGTCCAACTCCGGTTCCGGCACACAGGCCAGGAGCAGCACGGCAGGTATCATCAAAAGAACTAGTCTATGCATGGCTCAGAACTTTACGCGGTATGTGAAGGCCGGAATGATGGGGAACAGCGAAACCTGCTTGATGCTGGTGTGCAGTTCGAGATTTTCCAGGTTGCCTTCGGTTTCGAAATAGATGTAATAGGGATTCTTGCGACTATACACATTGTAGATGGAAAAGATCCAGTACGACTCCCAACGCGCGCTCTTGTGCGCGGCATAGGTCACGGCCAGGTCAAGCCGGTGATAGGCAGGCATACGAAACGAGTTCCGTGCACCATACTCGTTGATCACATTGCCCTGGATCACATACCGGGCCACGGGCAGGTTCAGGGCATTGCCTGTTCCATAGACAAATACACATGAGAATGTCCACCGGGGAGAGTATTCAAAGTTGCCCAGCACCGAAAGGTCGTGGAGCCGGTCATACTTGGCAGCGAAAGGTTTGCCGTTGTTCAGGGCTTCGAATTGACGCGTAGTCCGCGAAAGCGTGTACGACACCTGGCCGTTCAGGCGGCCCTTCGGCTTTTTGATGGAGAACTCGCTGCCATACGAAGTGCCGCGTCCAAACACAAAGTTGTCGTCGAAGTTGTAGCCCTTGCTATAACCGATCACCACACCTTCGCGATATTCGATCTGCCGTTGCATGGCTTTGTAATAAAGCACTACCGAGGCTTCGATCCGGTTGTCGCTGAAATTGCGGAAATAGCCCGCGGAAAATTGATGGGCCGTTTGCGGCTTGATCACTGCCGAGCTGGGCACCCAAATGTCCAGCGGCAACGACACAGACGACAGTGGCGCCATGTGCATATACTGCGCGGTTTTGTCGTACGAAACTTTGACCGACGACGATGCCGTCAAACTATATCGCAAGGCTGCGCGCGGCTCTATGTTTCCATAATTCTGGATGCGTTTGTGCCTGCCATAGGCAATCGTATCCAGGATCTGAAAGTTGTCGTCTTCGATGTATCGCGTAAACGGACCAAGCTGACTGTAACCCGAAAATCGGACTCCCACACTAAGTTCGGCACGTTCGCTGAGCGTGATCTTATCGTTGAAGTACAGTGCTGCCTCGTCGGCTTTGAGTTTCAGCGGCGGGCCCACATTGAGCGAAACATCATCGCTTGAAGCGCTCACGTTGTTGGGCCTCAGGGAATGCCGAGTATAGGTCAGTCCCCACGCCAGGTTGTGTTTGTTTTTTTGGAGCCCGAATTGATACGTAAAGCCGACGTCGTTGATGTCGGAGACAATATCGAAGGCATATGAGCTGATGTTAGCGCCGAACCCCATGTCATAGCCGGAAGCTTGCACGGACAACTCCGTAAAAAGGCGATCGCCGGTATGCTGCCACGCGATCGACGCTGTTTTGTTTTTCCAGGCAATGGCATTCGAGAAACTCGAGCTCGTGTTGTAGTTAAAGTCGTCGGCACCATAGTAGGCCCGCACGCTCAGGCGGTCTCGTGGCGAAAGCCGGTAGTCGAAGTTTACGTTAATGTCGTAAAAATAATAATCGATATTCCGCCTCAGCACCCCGAGTTCGTGCAGGCCACGGGCAAAGAGATCGACATACGTGCGGCGGGCGGCCACGAGAAACGAACCCTTGTTCTTTTTCACCGGCCCCTCCACCAAAACCGTTGCCGCCACCAGGCCGATGCTGCCCTCACCTTTCAGTTCCTGGTCGTTACCACTTCGCGTCGTCACCTTGGTGATAGACGACAACCGACCACCATAGTACGAAGGTATTCCCCCTTTGTACATGTCCAGACCCTGGACAGCGGTGCCATTAAAGATCGAGAAGAATCCAAACAAGTGACTGGGGTTGTACACCGTGGAATGATCCAGCAGCATCAGGTTCTGATCCACGGCGCCCCCGCGCACATAAAAGCCCGTACTCCCCTCGCCCGAGGTTTGCACACCGGGCATCAGTTGCAGGATCCGGATGGGATCCACCTCGCCCAACAGATAGGGCAATTTTTCAATGTCTTTGCGCTGCAGGGAGATGAGGCCTGTTTCGGTTTGGGTCACAGCCAGGTCGGCCGCTTTGTCATCCACGACTACTTCAGAAAGGGTGGTCGTTTCCGGTTCCAGTTTTATGGTGAGGATTTGGGAGGCCTGTATGTCTAACGCAACCGTGTCGCGTTTGTACCCGACAAAAGAAAATACCACCTGGTAGCGCCCTCTTGGAACGGCAAGCTGGAAAAAACCGCCAGCGCCAGTGGCCGCGCCTTTGTTAAGCGTTTGAATAAAAAGCGTACATCCCGGAAGAGGCGAGCCCGTAGTGGCATCGTGAACGTGGCCGGAAAGGATAACGTCTTGTGCCCGTAGCGTTATGGCGGCCAGCGCCAATAACAAAATGGTGAATGCGGTATTTCGAGAGGGTGAACGCACTTGGAGAACGGGGCTAAAAAAAGGATTCAAATATACTTTTAAGGCCTCGTCCGTACGCTCTAATTTCACCTACAATATTACATCAGTGCCGCTAACGCGGCCAAAACGCCGGCCCGGGGCAAGAGACCATACCCCTAAATAAAATCATCAAAAGTCTGTGGGAGTTCAGGGTTTTCAACTTCGCATAGCCACTCGTTTTTCTTGAGTCCAGCCACCACGTCGGACATTCAGCGTCATCGCTAGAGAAGTTGGATCTGTTGGTCTTATGCTTTGGGATGGCGTGGAGTCGAATATTCATGGATTAAACCCGCAGCCATTTCTTCACTGACTTGCAGATGCCATTCATTTTTAGGCATCACGGCAACAATTGGTCCCATTTTGCAACGGTCGGTGCACCCGGTTTTGATAACCTGGACCTGTCGTTTAAGGTGGCGGTGCTTAACCTCGCTCTTAAGCTGCTTATACAAATGCTTTCCGCCCGACTTTTTACATTTGCTTCCACAGCAAACATACAACACGCACTCCGGTGGGCGGGAGAAATGTTTCATCGTTTCTTGATTTTAAAAACGCAAGGTAACGATTTAACCTTACTTTGATCCAGTCGATGGCTTGTTGGTGTTAAGAAGACGTTTGATTGTGGGAACCGAACTAAAATAAAAAAGGCTGTCATGGAACATGAACAGCCTTGCTTACTATCGGTTACCGAGATCAATCCTGTTTCTTGAGATCGTGGATCTCGCGGTCGATATCGAATATGGCATCCTTCGCATTCATCTGATCGAAAATCTCGAGACAGCGGCGTGCCTGCCTCTCCTCTTCATATTGTTCGTCGAGGTACCACTGCACGAACCGCGCAGTCTGGTAGTCGCGCGCTTTCTGGCAATGCTCGGTGATCTTATTGAAGTTCTCGGTGATCTGGATCTCCTGTTCCAGCGCCATCACCAGGATCGACCGGAGATCGGCAAAGTTCCGTTCAACGTTGCCAACTTCAGGCGAGATGGCCAGCGCGCCGGCATGCGTAACGTAATGAAAGATTTTCATCATATGCACACGCTCTTCATCGGCCTGCTTTCTAAAAAACTCTCCGCATCCACGGAGCGTCTGGGAGTAGCACCAGGCCGACATGGAGAGGTACATAGCAGATGAATGTGCTTCGACTGCCATCTGTTGATTGAGCATCTCCAGGACGCTCTCCTGAAGGGATGTTTTCTGACGAAGTATAGAGGTTGAGTTCATTTTTCCGAGGGGTTTGATTCAATAGAAAGGGCTACTTAGCTATCAAAGATAGTTTGCGGGAGCACCACGCTCCAACCAAACAAGGATCAACGTTGGTAATTTAGAAGAAGTCTAGTTCAATCCAGACAACGCGAGGGTGGACTGCGGAAAGATGGAACTCCGGATAAGGAGGTCCTGCAATTTCAGCTCATACATCATTTGACCGTATAAAGCTCTCAGCCTTGCAAAGTCACGGAGGCTAACGACAACGGCACTGCCCTTGCCGGAAAGCGGCACGTTCACCCTGTCGCAATCATTGGAAAGGTTTTCGAGATAAGCTTCGATGTCGGTTCCGACCATGGACGAGTACGTAAGCAGAAATTCGCAGGTTGACTGCTGAATGGTCCGATCACCAATCACAAGGGTGAAAGAATTCCCGGCGTGGGTAAGTGAAAGAGGAAGAACTTGCGTAAGAAGGCTTTCCAATGGTCGAATTTTGATGCCCAAAAATACATCCAGATTCGTTTGATACCAAGCTTAATTAGAAAAATTCTAAATAAACGACAAGGCGATTATTTGACCTAACTTCCTAAATACTGCGTTTTTGAGAGAATTGGGGCATTATTCCTAACACATCTATTCAAAACGCATATTAAACGACAGCCTACGCCCGTCTTCGACATTTCAGAACTCGGGTGTGAAAATATAGTACTCCTGGTTGGCGGGAGGTTGCGCTAAGGAACCTTGCACGGCATCCAGGTAGGAGCCGCCGTCGAGGACCTTGGTGAAGTGAACGCCCGAGAACTTGAACTTGCTGGCGTCGATGTCAGGGTATTTTGTCGCGATCTCCGTGGGTATGGAGAATTGCGTTACCGTCGTGCCCGGAGGTGCTGTGATGCCCCACCACGTTCCGGTGTAGTACCACAATGAACTATAATAGGTGTAGTCCTCAGAAAAGTCGAAGGAGAGATTTTGAATCTCGCGACTGGTGAGCGAGAAGGTGAAAGACGGCATCGTGAACGAAAGCGTGGGGGCGCCGGTTTTGAAATACGTTACCGATCCCCCTGGTTTCATGTTTTGAACCCAGGTCTGGTAAACATCGAATCCATCGATGTAGCCGATGACAGGATGGTCGGTGCGCCGAATACCCAGTTGGTTGGTGTCGATCAATTTCAGATAGGTCGCTTGCCCGGCGCTGCGCGCATATACGTAGGCAGTGTTCGATCCTTCGAAATCCAATTTTACCTGGTGCGGAAACGCTTCAAAGTCGGCCGTGAAATCACGGTCCACCACATCGCCGTCTTTTAGGCCCTTGGCCCAATTGTAAACGGGAACGTCGGCGCGGTAGCCGGTGATGAGCATATCGGAAGGGGTGTTGTAAAACGAAAGGTTAACCTTAAACGCATTGCCGGCGATGACACCTTTGGCATCGGTTCGGTATCCGTTTGAAAATTCCAGCAGGCCTGATGCGTCATAATTCAAAATATTGAAAGCGGCCGCGCCGCTCTTTGGCTCTCCGTCAGGCAACGGTGCCGACAGACGCAGGCTTGCTCCCGTGGGGTAACCGGCATAGGTATTGAAAGAGGTCGTGCCGGTGAGCGAATTGAAAAAGGTGATGTTCACCTTATCTACCGTCTTATTCGTCGAAAGGGTTATGGTTTGGCCTTTGGAATAAGATTTGGCATCCAGCACTTCGCCATTCTGGTCGGTGGCAAAAATCCAACTGTCGCCAACAAAAAAATAGTCCTCATCGACCTGAAGGGTAAAAATCGTCCTGGACGCCGGTTGGTCTTCATGGCACGCGGAAAGAAAAACACAGGCAAAGGATAGCAAAATAAGGGTAACGATTCTGTAGTGGTGCATATCAGTTTTAAAAACGTCACAAGATAGTCGCTCGGTATAAAACTAAAAAGACCATGGATATTATGATTTTTTGATCGAACGATGTCGATTACGCGTGTCTCGCAAACGTGGACCCTATGCGTCGACGATAAAATAAAAAGGCATCTTTGTTCCGTTTCCCTTGGTTTCATTATTTGTACGCCGTTAAAAAAAGCCTTCGGGAGGATAGTTGTATTTTTATCGTTGATAGATCCAAAATGAGCTTGACGAATTGAAGGAATTTCAGCTTGGGCTCACGGAAGACGTGGCGGAACGTTAATATCCGCCTTCTAGTTGTACAGGGGTTGCTTGAAATATTGAGGCGACCGATAGGCTGTGAGCAAGCTGATCAGACCGCTTGTATCGTCGATGTTCGCTTCTTTGGGAATAGTGGCTCCTATCTTCCCCTTGCGATAACAGCTACTTTAATGTAACTGTACTTTCTCCGCTCCAAACATAAAAGGCCTGTTTTCACAGGCCTTTTATTGTTGAGCCCCCTGTCGGAATCGAACCAACGACCTACTGATTACAAGTCAGTTGCTCTACCTGCTGAGCTAAGGAGGCAAAATGGAGGTGCAAAAATAGAGTAAGTATGCGTTTTCGCAAATACTTACTCCAAATTACTTCAACATTTTTCGGGTTTTATAGGGCTTTCGGCCTCTTTTCCGCGATTAGATGGTTTTGTGGAGTTTTGGTTGCCTCTTTCAATGACTTGAGGTTGGTCTGAGGCGTGCGAATCTTGTCGAGTGTGCAGCTTTTTTCTATTTTGTGAGATCCTCTGTATATCGGTTAGACTCAATAGATGTCGAAGGCGGATCGCTTGAAGATCTGAGGATCACCACTGGAATCAGAGAATTAACCCCCGACATTTTCATGAAGCGAATTTTCCTCCTGTTAACGCTGACATTGCTGGGCTGTGGTTCGCCCAAGGAAAAGGAGGCAATCGATGAAGATACTGTCGCCACCGCAGAGGAATTTTTATCATCCGATGGCTACGTTATGGTGGCTGTAGATTCCTTAAAAACGGCAATCGATGCCGAGGCCCAGCGGCAAGTCCAAACGCTGGGATCCGATCCACGGAAATACAATGCGTATCTAACCCAACTAAGCCCAAACGATCCGGCTTCAATTCCCTACGCTATTCTCTGTTTAAAGAAATACCCCGCCCCTACCGGATCCCCAGTGTATGATACACTTTACAGGCAATTCGCAAACCTGTATTTCCAGACGGCTGGTCATTTAACAGATACGTTGAATTCCAAGGAATACACAGGATTGCTTGATAAACTATATGACCACGCTGAAGACCCTGATTTAAGAAACTTTTTAAATTACCTCGATCTGTTTTCTCTCAAGGTGTTTATAACCGAAGGGACATACTATGCGGACGCAGACCCCGATCTATTCTACAGTATTTTCAGAGTCAAGGCTTCACCACCGCTGCTCGATTACCTGGAAATCCGAAAGAAAGAATTAAAGGAAGGGTTTTCAGAAGATGCCGGGTTGGTCATCTCCTTTCCGGAAGTTTATGAGCGTGTAGAGTCTTGGGGAAAATTCATGGCAGACTATCCGGATCATTCCCTTAGGAACGATGCCCTGAACTTGTATGAGATGTATCTTTCAACGTTGATAACGGGTATGGATAATTCCCGGGTTTTTGATTTCGAAAAGGAGCGGTTGGATCCGGAAATAAAGTCCCTCTATGAAAATATCATGAAGGCCGGTAAGGATTCGCTTTCCCGGAAAATCATCACTGATTACTATATACTCTTATCAAAGAATGACTTTAAGTACAACGAATCGGTCAATACATTTCTGGACAAGTACCAACTATCAACGATGCTGGCTGTCGAGCCACCCACGCGCTGACCCCCAACAAAAAAGGACCTGTTCTCACAGGTCCTTTTTTGTTGCCCTCTCGGAATCGAACCGCACTGGGGAGGCAAAATGAGATTAAACCGTTTTGAGCAGCTTCAACTGCTCTTTCAGTTGCTTGAGGTGGTCGGCGGCCTCGCGGATCTTGTCGTTGAACTCGTCTTTGAATTTGTCGGCGTTTTTAGAGCGGCCGAAGAACTCAAGGTTGTTTTTCCAGAGGGCGATGTCGTTTTCCACTTTGCTGATCTTCTTGCGGATGACCTGCTCTTTTTGGAAGATCTTGCGTTCGGCCATGGGGTCGCTGCGCAGCTCGTTCAGTTGATTTTCGAGCGTGATCTTTCCTTTCTCGTCTTCGGTGATGCCGGGGATGGAATTGATGAAACGCTCCACCGCTTCATGATAGCGCGTGCGGATGGCGTTGATGTCTTTCTTGGGCACAAAGCCGATGGAATTGAACTTGGCCTGCAGGTCCAACAAGATGTCTTCTGTGCCGGTGTGGGCTGAAGCATGAGCCTCCAGGTCGGTGCACACATCTTCCTTGAGACGCAGGTTTTCGGCTTGTTCGCTTTCCACTTTGCCGTGTTGGGTGCGGCGTTGTTCGAAGAAGTGGTCGCAGGCGTCTTTGAATTCCTTGAACACCTTCTCGCGGAATTTCTCGGGCACGGGTCCCACGTCTTTCCATTTTTGCTGAAGGTTCTTCAACTCGTTCGAGGTGCGTTCCCAGTCGTTGCTTTCTTTCAGCTCCAACGCTTTCTTCACCAGGTCGTTCTTCAGTTGCAGGTTTTGTTCGCGCTCTTCGTCCAGTTTTTTGAAGAATGCATTTTTGTTATTGAAAAAGGTCTTGAAGGCCGACCAGAATTTCTTGTTCACTTCCTTCGCTTTTGCACGGGGAAGTCCACCAATGACCTCCCACCGTTTTTGCAGCTCCAGGATCTCTTTTGTCTTTTGATTCCACTCCTTGATGCGGTCGGAATTAAAGTCGATGAATTGTTGGACTTCATCACTCAGGGAAGCTTTTCCCCCCAGGTTCACCTGTAGCTCTTGCTGGAGGTTCTGCAGGTAGGCATCCCGTTTGGCGTATACGGCATCCGACGCGGCTTTGAAGCGTTGCCACACGGCTTCCTTGTCTTCCTTGGGCACGGGGCCCAGGTGTTTAAACTCATGGTGCAATTCGTTGAGCTCGCGTATGGCATCCTTGATGATCTCGACATCGGACAGCTTTTCGGCGCGCACGCACAATTCGATTTTGGCTTCGAGATTTTTGCGACGGTCGAGTTCTTTCAGTTCGAAGTAGATGCTTTGGTTGTCATAGAAGCGGTCCAGCAACGCGTGATAGTTGGCCCAAAGCGTTTTGGCTTGTGGGCCGGGCACGGCGCCGATGGCCTTCCACTCCCGTTGCAAGGTCTTGAAGCTGTCGAACTGGTCGGAAGTATCTTGTGAATCGGAAAGCACGCGGAGCTTTTCGAGGATCTCCTGTTTCTTTTGGAGGTTGTCGAGCTTTTGTTCTTCCTGTTGTTTGAAATATTGGGCGCGGCGGTCGCGGATCAGTTTGAAGTTGGCGTCGAACACATTGTCGTTCTCGTCTCCTTTGTAGTCAAAGTCTTCTTCTGTCCCGCCACCTGCGGTAAATTTCAGCAGGGCTTCGGCTCTTTCCTTGTCGCGGATCTCGTCATAGAGCGGCTTGATCTCGCGCAGGATGTTGTCTACCTTTTTAAAGTTGGCGTCCTTGGCCAGGTCTTTGATGAGGTCGGCAAACTGCTGTTTGGTATAGTGGCTATAGTCCACGTGTTCGTGGACTTCTTCTTCGTGGTGTTCGTCATGATGCTCGTCGCGGTCGGAAAGATCAATTTCAGACTGTAAGGTGTGACCATGGTTTGTCACCACTTCCGTGGGATGCCCCTGCTCTTGCTCTTCGGTTTTTTCTCTTTCCATTTCCATAGTCGGTTCAGTGTGCTACTACGCTTTACGTAAATTTACTAAAATTGCTCAATTCAATCGCGGATCTACCGGATAGTTGGAATATACGGAGAAACGTCCGCCCATATTGTCTAACGCTTTTTTCCAGATAACGGTCGGATCGGTGTCGAACAGCAACGTATCATCCACGAAGTCGCAAACGATCCAGGAGTCTTCTTGCAGTTCCGATTCGAGTTGTCCCTGCCCCCACCCGCTGTATCCGAGATAGAAACGAATGTCGGCCGGTTTTATGACGGAGGTATTCAATTGTGTCATCAAACTTTGAAAATCGCCACCCCAATAGATGTCATCCTGTATCTTAACAGCATTGGTGATCGATGTGTTTCGGTGCAGGAAATGAAGTGTATCCTGTTGCACGGGACCTCCTACGAAAACAATGTCATCGAGGTGGCTGGCTTCTTCCATCACTTCGGCGATCTTGAGGATGGAAGGCTTGTTGATGACAAACCCAAACGAACCTTCTTCGTTGTGTTCACATAACAAGACCACGGTCCGCTCAAAATTCGGGTCGGGCAGGAAAGGTTCCGAAATCAACAACCTTCCTTTTTCCGGCTTCAGCTTGTTTCGATATTTAAAAAACTCCATACCACACGTTAAGGTTGTTGAATTTTGACCCCATTTGTCGGTCTTTCAATACCTGAATAAAATACTTCGTACGCACCTGTGCAAATTTTATTTCTTCCTAAACTTGCAGCATCAAATTCGTCCTATGCAACCACTCGCCGATATACGAAAAGATTATTCCAAAGCCTCCCTGGACATCCGCACCATGTCGACCAACCCAATCCAGCAATTTGAGCGTTGGTTTCAGGAGGCGTTGCATGCACAAGTATTGGAACCGAACGCGATGTGCCTGGCCACCGTCAATGCAGACAATCGTCCGTCAGCGCGCATCGTGCTGGTGAAAGGGATCGAGAACGGAGCCTTTCTTTTCTACACCAATTTTCAGAGCGACAAAGGGAAAGAACTTGAAAATAACCCCGCTTGTGCGGCAACATTCTTCTGGCCCGAGTTGGAACGCCAGGTGCGCATTGAAGGAACGGCAACGCGTGTGAGCGATAAAACCGCAGAGGCCTATTTCCAAAGCCGGCCGCGTGGATCGCAAATCGGGGCATGGTCGTCGCCCCAAAGCTCGGTATTGGAGAACCGCGAGATCCTGGAAGAGCGCGTGCGGCAAATGGAACAAAAGTTCGAAGGAAAACAAGTTCTGCCCAAGCCCCACCAGTGGGGTGGCTTTCAAATCGAGCCACTGCTCATCGAATTCTGGCAAGGGCGGCCCAGCCGCTTACACGACCGCATCGAATACACAAAGGCGGACGGCGCCTGGAAAGTGCATCGCCTGGCACCTTAACGCAGGTCGAAAAGCGAATTTACGCCTGGATAGCGACGCACGGTATACCCTTCCCCATGGGTAGTCCCAATGGCGTGACCAAATTCGATAGCCCGGGCCTCGATCATTTTCAGAAATGTTGGATTTGAAATATAGGTTTCCGGCTCGTTGCTGTTCGGATCGTAGAATTGCGTCTTAAAGGCCCGGAGTGCGGCGATCTTCGTCTCCCAAAACCCGGATATATCCACAATAAAGTCCGGTTCGATGAACAGGCTCTGGATGGAGTGGTAGAAGGCTTCAGGACGCCAGGGAGCCTGCGCATTGCCATGATCGTCCTGGGTCTGGATTTTGACTAGTCCCGACAGGAACGAGGCATCATAGGCCAGGGAAGCGCCTTTGCCGTGGTCAATGTGCCGGTCGTAGACGGCGTTGGCCAGAATGATACGGGGCTGGAACCGGCGGATTGCCCGGACCACCGCCATCTGATGGTCGGGATCGTTTTGAAAAAAGCCGTCTTTCAACCCCAAATTCTCCCGCACGGCAATGCCCTGAATACGGGCCGCCTCGGCGGCTTCTTCCTTGCGGGTCTGGGGTGTACCCCTCGTTCCCAACTCCCCTTTTGTGAAGTCAACAATACCCACCTTGTATCCCAGCGACACGTGCTTGGCAATGGTGCCCCCGCAGCTGATTTCGGCGTCGTCGGGATGGGCGGAAAGAACGAGAATATCGAGTTTCAAAATTAGGATGCGGTATTTGGTGGATACTGTTTTACGGGAGCCGGCTTAGTGCACGGCTTCCATTTCCTTGGCCACCAGGAACTTCTCGGCATCCAGGGCACCCATACAACCGGTGCCGGCGGCCGTGATGGCTTGGCGGTATACTTTGTCGGCGGCGTCGCCCACGGCAAACACGCCCTCGATGTTGGTCCGGGTGGAGCCGGGCTGCACGTGGATGTAGCCGGTTTCGTCCATGTCGATCCAACCCTTGAAGATGTCTGTATTGGGCTTGTGGCCGATGGCCAGGAAGAACCCCTGAATGTCCAGCACCTTCTTGGCACCGGTCTTATTGTCAAGCAGGCGCACGCCGGTAACCCCCGTTTCATTGCCCAGGATCTCGTCGGTTTCGGAGTTCCAGTGGATCTCGATGTTGGCGGTGTTCTTCACGCGTTGCTGCATGATCTTGGAGGCGCGCATTTCGTCGCGGCGCACAATGAGGTGCACCTTGGTCACGAGGTTGGCCAGGTAGGTCGCTTCTTCGGCGGCAGAATCTCCTGCACCGACTACGGCCACTTCCTTGCCCCTGTAAAAATAGCCGTCGCACACCGCGCAGGCAGACACTCCGTTGTTATTGAATTTTGCTTCGGAAGGGATTCCCAAATACTTCGCTGTTGCGCCGGTGGAAATGATCACGCTGTGGGCGATGATCTCGTCCTTTTCGTCTACGACCACCTTGTGTGGGTAGCCGGAGAAATCTACTGAAGTCACCACGCCGTAGTGCACTTTGGTACCAAAGCGTTCGGCTTGTTTCTGGAGGTCGACCATCATCTGGGGGCCGTTGATGCCATCGGGATAGCCGGGGAAATTCTCTACGTCGTTGGTGATCGTCAACTGTCCTCCCGGTTGGGCACCGGTGTACAATACGGGTTTCAAGCCGGCGCGGGCCGCGTAAATGGCGGCGGTATATCCGGCGGGACCTGAACCGATGATGAGGACTTTTACTTCTTCTTTTGCCATGTTTGTTTAGCGTCTTATAATTTCCGGGTAAAATAAAAGGTCTCGGAATGCGAGACCCTTCAATATTCTAAAATCGTACTTTCTTAACCGAGGTAAGGCTTTAAAGCTTTACTTCTGCTAGTGTGCCGTAACCGTCTGATAGCCTTTTCTTTGATCTGACGAACGCGTTCGCGGGTCAAGTTGAACTTCTCCCCGATCTCTTCCAAGGTCATGGAGTGTTCGCCATTCAGTCCAAAGTATAAAGTGATCACGTCGGCTTCGCGTTGGGTAAGGGTCGACAGGGCCCGTTGCACTTCGCGGCGCAGCGAGTCGTTCATCAGACCGGAGTCCGGTGTTTCTTCGCTGTCGTTTTCCAACACGTCGAGCAGGCTGTTTTCTTCTCCTTGCACGAACGGCGCGTCCATGGACACGTGGCGTCCGGAGATCTTCATCGTATCCACTACCTCGGCCGTTGTCACATCCAGCACTTCGGCAAGCTCTTCCGGGGAAGGCTCGCGTTCGTACTTCTGTTCCAATTCCGAAAACGTTTTGGAGATCTTGTTCAGGGAACCCACGCGGTTCAAAGGCAAGCGAACAATACGGGATTGTTCGGCCAAAGCCTGAAGGATGGATTGACGTATCCACCATACGGCATAAGAGATAAATTTAAAACCGCGGGTCTCATCGAAACGTTGTGCGGCTTTGATCAAACCCAGGTTTCCTTCGTTGATCAAATCGCCCAATGAAAGTCCCTGATTTTGGTATTGCTTTGCCACCGACACCACAAAGCGGAGGTTGGCCTTCGTAAGTTTCTCTAATGCTATTTGATCACCCTCCTTGATACGCTTTGCCAACTCTACTTCCTCGTCCGGCGTAAGCAGGTCAACCTTGCCAATTTCCTGGAGGTATTTATCCAGTGACTGGCTTTCGCGGTTGGTAATTTGTTTGCTGATCTTTAGCTGTCTCATCCTCTAAATATAACAATTCGTTTGTTTAACAATATACTGTCAAAATATAGTTCCTGTCAATCCAGTTGTTAACGGATTTAGGCCGGAGTAGTTTCCGGACGTGGAGGTCTGGGCAACAGGACTTTTCTTGAGAGACGGTATTTGCCGGTTTTTTTGTCTACTTCGATCAGCTTTACTTTCACTTCTTCCCCTACTTCCAGCACGCCTTCCATGTTTTCGAGGCGTTCCCACTTGATTTCGGAGATGTGGAGCAGACCGTCTTTGCCGGGCATAAACTCAACGAATGCTCCGAAAGGCATGATGGACTTCACTTTGCCATCGTATACTTCGCCAACTTCCGGAATGGCCACGATGCCTTTGATGCGTCTCAGGGCCGCTTCCATCACGTCTTTGTTGGTTGCAAACACGTTTACCACGCCTTTGTTGCCAACTTCTTCGATCACCACGGTAGCGCCGGTGGTGTTCTGAATGTCTTGTACCACTTTTCCGCCGGGGCCGATGATGGCGCCGATCATGTCTTTCTCGATGATCACGGTTTCGGCACGTGGCGTTTGAGGCTTCAGGTCAGGTCTGGGTTGGCTGATGGTTTTCTTCATCTCGTTGAGGATGTGAAGTCTGCCTTCTTTTGCCTGGAGCAATGCTTCACGCATCACGTCGTAGGTCAGGCCATCTACTTTCAAGTCCATCTGGCAGGCGGTAATGCCTTTCTCTGTTCCGGTCACTTTAAAGTCCATATCGCCCAGGTGATCTTCATCGCCGAGGATGTCGGAGAGGATAGCATACTTGCCCGTGGCGCTGTCGGAGATCATACCCATGGCAATGCCGGATACGGAGCTCTTTACAGGAACACCGGCATCCATAAGGGCCAGTGAGCCCGCGCAAACGGTAGCCATCGACGACGAGCCGTTGGACTCCAGAATATCGGAAACGATGCGGATGGTGTAGGGGTTCTTTTCATCGGCGGGAAGCACTTGCTTCAGGGCGCGGTAGGCCAGGTTGCCGTGGCCCACTTCGCGGCGTCCGGGGCCGCGGTTGGGTTTCACTTCGCCGGTAGAGAAACCGGGGAAGTTATAATGTAAGATGAACTTGCTGGAGCCTTCAATCATGGCGCCGTCGATCATCTGCTCGTCCAGTTTGGTACCGAGCGTTACGGTAGTCAGCGACTGGGTTTCGCCACGGGTGAAAATAGCCGAGCCATGGGGTGACGGCAAGTAGTCCACTTCACTCCATATATCCCTGATTTCCTTGGTTTTACGTCCATCCAAGCGAACTCCTTTATTAAGAACGAGGTCGCGGGCGGCTTTCTTTTGAATCTCTTTATAATACTGCTTTACGAGCAGTTTGTTGACGGTGGTGTCTTCGGGAAGAGCGGCCAAGTATTCGTCCAGGATGCTGGAGAAGGCATCGGAGCGTTGGCTCTTGTTGGTGATAAGCTGGCCGGCGGCGGCGTAGGCTTTGTCGTACATGAGTTTCCACAACTCCTGGCGCAGGTTCTCGTCGCTGTCTTCGTGGCTGTAGGTGCGCTTCACGGTCTTGCCTACGGCTTCGGTCAATTCGATTTGGAGACGGCACTGATCTTTGATCGCTTCGTGTGCGGCTTTCAAAGCTTCTAGCATATCGTCTTCGCTCACCTCCTTCATTTCGCCTTCTACCATCAGGATGTTCTCGATCGATGCGCCCACCATCAGGTCGATGTCGGCGATCTTCTTTTGTTCCATGGTGGGGTTGATGACGAATTTACCTTCCACGCGGGCCACCCGTACTTCGGAGATGGGGCCTTGGAAAGGGATATCGGAAACCGACAATGCAGCGGAAGCGGCAAAGGCAGCAAGGGCGTCGGGCAGTGCGTTTTCATCACCGGAAAGGAGGTACAGCATTACCTGGGTGTCGGCATGATAGTCGCTGGGGAACAGCGGGCGGATGGCGCGGTCGACCAGGCGGCTGATGAGGATCTCATAGTCGGAGAGTCTGCTTTCGCGTTTCAGAAAGCCGCCGGGGATCTTGCCCGTAGCAGCGAACTTTTCCTGGTAGTCAACCGAAAGGGGAAGGAAATCGGTGCCTTCCTTTGCATCCTGTGAGGATACCACGGTGGCGAGCAACATGGTGTTGCCCATTTTGAGCACGACCGAACCGTCGGCCTGGCGTGCAAGTTTACCGGTTTCAATTGTTATTTCGCGTCCATCGGGCAGCTTGCATGTTTTGGTGATTGCAGTAGGTTTCATGTGTTGTTTTTTTTACGTCTGACAGAGACACATAAAACAGCCTGCGACCGGCCTTGTTGCCAGGTGGTTCGCACGGCTATTTTGAGATGCGTCAATGTGGTCCGGAGACGGACTTAACTTATTTTAAATGCAAAAAGGGAACCTTTGGTTGGGTTCCCTTTGGGGAATGTCTTGTAATTACTTTCTCAGATCAAGATCTGCCAGAATAGCGCGGTATCTCTCAATGTTTGTATTTTGGAGGTAATTCAGGAGCTTCTTGCGCTTACCTACCAGTTTCATGAGGCCTTGCTGGGTGG
The DNA here is from genome assembly GCA_036525235.1 of Chryseolinea sp. GTDB lineage: Bacteria > Bacteroidota > Bacteroidia > Cytophagales > Cyclobacteriaceae > Chryseolinea. The sequence goes on from DATDAV010000138.1 coordinate 65,043, forward strand.
AAAAGTCTTTTTTGTTTTCCTTTAAGTGGGCCGTGAGGTGGTTGATTCTATGCGTAAAGAGGGCAATCTGTGATTCTGCAGAGCCAGTTTCTTCTTTTTTCTTCGCAAAGCCGTGTTTCGCGAACAGGTCTTGTTTAATTGCTGTAGTCAGATACATTTCAAAAAATGTTTTTTTTCCTTTATTTCAGGGGGCAAAGGTAAGCCAAAACGGCCCAATTTTGCAACATTTTGTTGAAATATTCGAGTTCTCCCCTACGCTTGCTGCGCACGTACTTGCCGCTTTCGGGCAAACCAGCGCTTCAGCTTGTCGATGGCAACTAGATAAAAATCAGCCTCAAACAGCCTGGCATCCGCCCTGGCTTGCCGCAGGAACAGGCCCCCTACCGCCAGCAGCACAAAATCCGACAACCAGACGCCCATGGCGACGCTCACGGTTCCCTGCTTGGCCAGTTTCTCGCCCTGCATGCTCAATACGTAGAAGACAATAAAGAAGAAGATCGACACCAAAAAGGGCACCCCCAGCCCCCCGCGCTTGATAATGGCCCCCAAAGGCGCCCCAATGAGGAACATGGCGATGCAGGCAAATGAGCTCGACGGTATTTTATTCCACTGAATATTGAACTCCTTCAGGTCCTTCTCATAGTTGTCTATACTGGCATTGGCGTTCATGATCTGGCTCTTCACCTGGCGGGCCATGTTGGTAGCCCCCTGGATCACGTCGCGGCCGATGGGCATGTTGAACAAGCTGTCGATGCGAGCCGAGGATGCGGAGTCGAAATTTACGGTGACCTTCTTCACGGTCCGTACCGGTCCGGGTGCGGGTCTTTCGCTTAATTTTTTCTTGCGGGCCGACAGCAGGGCCCGTCGCTTTTCATTCTTGATCTTCATGCGCTCCTCCCGTTCTTTTTCGGCGTTCACCGAATCGCCGCCGGTCTTTTTCTTCACACTGTCGGGCAGGGCCACAGGGCTGATCTTGCTCAGGTAAGGGATGCGGTTGATGGAATCGCGGTAAATTTTATAAGCCTGCATTTCAGGGGGCATCGTCAGGGAATCGTGCCGTTGATAGAAGGTGAAAAAGGCCTGTTTGTTTTGGTAGTAATTCAATTGCTGGTTCAGCACTTCAACGTTAATGGAGTCGATATCCGATGTCAGCTCCGACATGTTGCGCATGATGCGGTTGCCCTGGAACCACTTCTTGTCGGTGGATTGCAAGGCGAACGATGAAAGGTCGAACACGACTTGTGATTTGGCGAACTTGCTGCGGCTCAGGGCCTGGGGGTTGGCGTTGCGTTGGCCTGTCATTTCGCGCTCATTGCTGGTGCCTTCCGTGTAGCGGTAGCCGTTGAACAACTCGAACTTCAGATAGCGTTCACCCAGGATGGTGTACATGCGGCCGCTGTCGGCGATCATCACCTCTTTGTTGCCGTCGTTCTTCCGGTGATCATAGACAATCACTTCCTTGAGCGCTTTGTCGTCTTTGGGAAACTTGTGGTTTACCTTGATGCTGATGTTGTCGATGCCGTGATAGAACACGCCTTCGCGCAACTCGAGGGCCGGCTTCTTTTGTTTGATATCATAGAGCAGGCTGTAGGCTTCCAATGCCGCCTTGGGCACCAGGTTGTTGTTGATGTAGAAGGCCAGGACGGTGAGCAAGAGCACAAAGAAAAAGATCGGCCGCAAGGCCCGCACCAGGGAAATGCCGGCGCTCTTGATGGCCGACAGTTCGAAATGTTCCCCCAGATTTCCAAAGGCGATGAGCGACGACAGCAAAACGGCCAACGGCATGGCGGTGGGTACGGTGAACACGGCGAAGTAGAAAAACAACTGCCCCAGCACGAGGCCGTCGAGGCCCTTGCCGATGATGTCGTCGAAATACTTCAGCATGTTGATGTTCAGCAGAATAAAAACGACAACGAGGAAGGTGATGAGGAACGGTCCCAGGAAGGCATCTAAAACGAGTTTGTCTATTTTTTTCATGGGGGTACGGCTTGCGCGCAAACAAAGGTCAAAAATAAGGCCAACCTGTTAACCCATCATAATAAAACAAAAATAATTACACCCTCCTTCAACCGCCCACGGTTTTCCGGAGGGTTTCCACCAACCCATGCCAGAGGTCGTTCAGCTCTTTCTGGTCGTCGAAGTCGGAGTAGTCGAAAATCTTGATGTAGACGGACTGGGTGAGGTCGTTGAATTCGAGGCGCAGCTCGAAGTAGGATGGATCTTTCTCGTCGTCTTTGCTTTCGGGGAGGAATTCGAAGCGGGCGAAGTGGTTGGTGCGAAAGGCGGCGAGCTTGGCTTTGTGGGCTTCGTTGTCCCAGAAGAAAGTAAACGACTTGTCTTCGTTGTTGATGGTCACATCGTCGGCAAACCATTCCGACAGACCGCTTGCCGTTTGAATGTAGGGATACAGCATTTTGATCGAGGCGTGGATTTCGTAGTCCGCCGTGAACAACTTTTTATTAGACATGCTGAGGGTCGCCATTGTAATTCTTTCGTGCGATTGAATTTAGACCAATTTATTTAGTATGGCAAACGCAATTTTGAGGCATATGAGCAGCAATTGACGCAAAAGGCCTGTTGTGAGGGACCCGAAATGGGGTGTAAAAAGAATAGCTCGCCAAACCGCGCGCTATTTTTCCTCGTAGCGCGGGGGAGATTTGAATCCCCGTCCGTCTAGGCGGATATGAATCCTGCGCTCTAACCACCAGAGAATTGCCGAGCGAGGCGTGAATGGCCATAAAAAAAGAGCTCGCCTTTTAGCGAGCTCTTTACTCTTGTAGCGCGGGGGAGATTTGAACCCCCGACCTCAGGGTTATGAATCCTGTGCTCTAACCAACTGAGCTACCGCGCCGTTTATTTATTATCGAATTTTACACCTAACATGTTCTCAATATCACTCCTGAACCCCCGTCCGCCTAGGCGGATATGAATCCTGTGCGCTAACCAACTGAGCTACCGCGCCATGTTCTCTTTTCCCAAAAATTTGGGAGCGCAAACTTACAAGTTGTATTCAATTTTCCCAACTAAGATGCGAAATTCTATTACTCAGAGCTTGCGGTTTTGGTAGTCGGTAAAGTCGGGGCGGGTTCGTTCGTAGTCGCTGAAAAGTAAGGGGGATGCGAACAGGAAGTCGGCGGTGGAGCGGTTGCAGGCTACGGGGATGTTCCAGACCACGGCGAGTCTCAGGAGCGCTTTAATGTCCTGATCGTGAGGCAATGGCTCGAGGGGATCCCAAAAAAAGATTAACATGTCGATGCGTCCTTCCGCGATGAGGGCGCCGATCTGTTGGTCGCCACCGAGCGGCCCGCTTTGGAGTGAAGTGACCTCCAGGCCTACGTCTGATTTTAGTAATTTTCCGGTTGTGCCTGTGGCGAACACCTTGCACTTTTGCATGCTGGCTTTGTTCAATTGCGCCCACTCCACGAGTTCCCTCTTCCGGTTGTCGTGCGCGATCAGGGCGACTGTTTTTGTACTCATATCTATTTTAAACTTCATTCTAAAAATACGGTATTGCAGGTTCTAAACCTTATTCTATTTTTGCCTCCCTGTCATTAAAATTATGGACCAAGAAAATATCGCCCGTTGGGTAGAACAAATTGCCAAGGAGTTCTCCCTGCAAATCAAAACTGTGAAAGCCGTTGCCACGCTGCTGCAGGAAGGATCGACCATCCCTTTCATTGCCCGCTACCGGAAGGAAATGACCGATAGTATGGATGAAGTGATGATCGCTAACATCCGCGACCGCCTGGAGCAACTGGATGAACTCGACAAACGCCGTGAAGCGATCATCAGCTCGATCGAGAAACAAGGCAAACTCACCGTTGAATTGATGCAGTCCATCGTGGCGGCCGAGACATTGGCCGAGCTCGAAGACATTTATTTGCCGTTCAAACCAAAACGGAAAACGCGCGCCAGCGTAGCCAAAGAAAAAGGCCTGGAGCCATTGGCGCAAAAAATACTGGAACAAGAAAAATTCGATCCTGAAGAATTTGCCAAGTCGTTCATTGATAGCGAAAAGGGTGTCGCCAATTTACAGGAAGCTTTAGAAGGCGCCCGCGACATCATTGCCGAATGGGTCAGTGAAAATCCTGATACACGCAAACGTGTTCGCGAATTGTTCTGGAGCGAAGGCACACTGGATGCTAAAGTGCTGAAAGGCAAAGAAGGAGAAGGCCAGAAATACAAGGATTACTTTGAGTGGAAAGAACCCATCGCGCAAACACCATCGCACCGGCTACTGGCCATGCGGCGTGGCGAAAAAGAAGGTGTCCTCGCCCTCGACATTTTTCCGCCCGAAGAAATGGCCATCGGTTCCATCGAGCGTCAATTCGTGAAGAACGAGAATGCTGCCGGGGAACAAATGAAGCTGGCCATCAAGGACAGCTATAAAAGACTGCTCCGCCCGTCGCTGGAAACGGAGATCCGCATGGAGTCGAAGATGAAAGCCGACGAGGAAGCCATCAAAGTTTTTGCCGACAACCTGAAAGAACTTTTGCTGGCCGCCCCGCTAGGTCAGAAGAACGTGCTGGCCCTCGACCCGGGTTTCCGCACAGGCTGTAAAGTAGTGTGTCTCGATCGTCAGGGAAAACTTTTGCATCACGACGTGATCTACCCGCACGAACCTCAGCGCGAAACGGCGAGAAGTGCAGCTCTCATAAAATCGCTTTGCGACAAATATGAGGTCGAAGCCGTCTCCATCGGCAACGGTACGGCCGGACGGGAAACGGAAGCGTTTGTAAAAGCCATCGGTCTTAACAATAAGATTATCATTGTGATGGTCAACGAAAGCGGAGCCTCTGTCTACTCTGCTTCGGATGTGGCCCGTGAAGAATTTCCGGATAAGGATGTAACCGTTCGCGGCGCAGTCTCTATCGGCCGGCGTCTAATGGACCCGTTGGCTGAGCTGGTAAAGATCGATGCCAAGTCGATCGGCGTTGGCCAATACCAGCACGACGTGGACCAGAGCAAACTGAAACACGGGTTGGATGACACGGTGATGAGCTGTGTGAACTCGGTGGGCGTGGAAGTGAATACGGCCAGCAAGGAGCTCCTCTCCTACGTGTCGGGCTTGAGTCCTGCCCTGGCGAAGAATATTGTGGAATATCGCAACCAGAACGGGCCATTCAAAGACCGCGAGTCGTTGATGAAAGTGGCGCGTTTGGGTGAAAAGGCCTATGAACAGGCCGCCGGATTTTTGCGCATCCAGCAAGCCGAAAACCCCCTCGACGCCAGCTCTGTTCACCCCGAGCGCTATGCCCTGGTGCAACAAATGGCCACGGACCTGGGCTGTGGCGTGAAAGACCTCATGACCAGCGCCACCCTGCGCAAACAACTGGACCTCCAGAAGTACGTGTCGGAAAAAGTGGGACTTCCCACCTTGAACGACATTATAAAAGAGCTTGAAAAGCCCGGACGCGACCCGCGGAAGGAATTTGAAGTATTCAGCTTTACCGATGGCGTCAATTCCATCGGTGATCTGAAACTGGGCATGCGCCTGCCGGGCATTGTCACGAACGTGACCGCCTTCGGAGCATTTGTTGACGTCGGCGTTCACCAGGACGGTTTGGTACACATCAGCCACCTGGCCGACAAGTTTGTGAAAGACCCTAAAGAAGTGGTCACGGTTCAGCAAAAGGTGATGGTGACGGTGGTGGAAGTGGATGTGCCGCGCAAGCGCATTGGTTTGTCCATGAAGAGCGACCCGTTCGGCCAACCTGAACCCACTCCCAAAGCCGCATCGCCGAAAGGCAATTCCCCGAAAGGGAAGAAATCAGGGCCTGGTCCTGACCGCGGCGGCAACGGCGGATCCCGTCCCAAGGAAAAGGAGAAAGAGTTGAGCATGGAGGAAAAGCTGGCCATGCTGGTGAGCAAGTTCAAGAAGTAAGCTCAAAAATCCTTTTAACTTCGCATACTTTTAAGAAAACCCTAGCATATGCTACCCAAACATAACCCGACCACCACCGAAGCCTGGCAAAAACTGGAGATCCAATTCATGACCCTGCAAGCCTCGCACATGCGCGAACTGTTTGCAGAAGACCCTCACCGGTTCGAGTCCCTTCACGCCCGCTTTGAGGACATTCTGGTGGACTATTCCAAGAACCTCGTGATCGGCGAGACCTTGAAAGATCTGATCGCGCTGGCGGAGGAAGTGGAGTTGAAAGACGCCATCATCGCCATGTTCCGCGGCGAAAAGATCAATCAAACCGAAGGCCGCTCGGTATTGCACACCGCCTTGCGCAACCGTTCCAATAGCCCGATCGTGGTAGATGGCCAGGATGTGATGCCGGAGGTGAACCGCGTGTTGCAACAAATGAAAACCTTCTCCGGCAAGGTTCTGGACGGCTCGTGGAAAGGCTATTCCGGGAAAGCCATCACGGACATCGTGAACATCGGTATCGGCGGATCGGATTTGGGCCCGTATATGGTAACGGAAGCGTTGCGTCCGTACTGGAAAAATATCACGCCGCATTTTGTATCCAACGTAGACGGTACACACATCGCGGAAACGGTAAAAAAACTAAATCCCGAGACCACCCTTTTCATCATCGCCTCCAAAACATTTACCACCCAGGAAACCATGACCAATGCCGAGTCGGCCCGTGATTGGTTCCTTGAAAAGACCGGGGGTAAAGGCGAGGTAGCCAAGCATTTTGTGGCCGTGTCCACCAATGAAAAAGAGGTGACAAAGTTTGGCATTGCGCCTGAAAACATGTTTGTGTTCTGGGATTGGGTTGGTGGCCGCTATTCTTTGTGGTCGTCGATCGGGTTGTCCATTATCTGTACGATCGGTTTTGAGAACTTCGGGCAGCTTTTGGATGGCGCGCATGCCATGGACAATCACTTTAAGGACGAACCGTTCGAGAAGAACATTCCCGTCATCCTGGCTTTGCTGGGCATCTGGCACAACAATTTCTTTGGGGCGGCATCGGAAGCCATCCTCCCCTACGATCAATACCTGCACCGGTTTGCCGCCTATTTTCAACAAGGCAACATGGAAAGCAACGGCAAGTCAACCGACCGCGATGGCAAGCCCGTGACGTATCAGACCGGTCCGATCATTTGGGGTGAGCCCGGCACGAACGGGCAACACGCTTTCTACCAGCTCATTCATCAGGGTACGAAGATCATTCCTTGTGACTTTATTGCCCCGGCCATCAGCCACAACCCGATTGGCGATCACCACGACAAACTGCTGTCCAACTTCTTTGCACAGACCGAAGCGCTCATGAAGGGCAAGACCCTCGAAGAAGTTCAGACAGAACTGGCGGCTAATGGCATGAATAAGGAGGAAATCGCCCTGCACGCACCGTTCCGGGTGTTTGAAGGTAATCGTCCAACCAATTCCATCCTGTTCCGGGAGCTCACGCCGCGGACGCTGGGAAGCCTGATTGCGATGTATGAGCACAAGATCTTTACGCAAGGCGTTATCTGGAATGTGTTCAGCTTCGATCAATGGGGCGTGGAGTTGGGCAAGGTATTGGCCAAAAAGATCCTTCCCGAACTCACGTCGAAAGAAGAAATCACGTCACACGACTCCTCTACGAACGGCCTAATCAACGAATTCAAACGATTGAAGTCTGTTTGAGTAAATTCTTAATTGCAAACTAAACTATGTCCATTATTTTTGTTGGATTTTGAATCTGAATGGAGAATAAAATTTCGAAAATTGGAGTGTTCACGTCCGGTGGCGATGCTCCTGGGATGAATGCAGCCATCCGTGCCGTCGTTAGGGCATGCACGTATTATGACAAGAGTAGTCTCGGCATCATGAGAGGCTATGAGGGAATGATTGAGGGTGATGTGATCAAATTGGATGCCCGCTCGGTAGGCAATATTCTTCAACGCGGCGGCACCGTCCTGAAATCGGCCCGCAGCAAGGAATTCAGAACCCCGGAAGGCAGAAAGAAAGCATACGACAATATCAAAAAGCAAGGCATCGACGCTTTGATCGCCATTGGTGGCGACGGCACGTTTACGGGCCTTCACAAGTTCTACGAAGAATTCGGAGTGCCCTCGATCTGTATCCCCGGCACCATCGACAACGACCTGGCCGGCACCGACTACACCATCGGCTATGACACCGCCACCAACACGGCGGTAGAGGCCATCGACCGGATTCGCGACACTGCCCTCTCCCACAACCGATTGTTCTTTATTGAAGTGATGGGTCGTCACTCCGGCTACATCGCCATCAACAGCGGCATTGCCGGTGGTGCGGCGGCGGTAATCATCCCCGAAGAAGCCACTTCGTTTGACGAGCTTTTCGAGCTTTTGGAAGAAGGAGGCAAAACGAATAAAAAATCAAATCTTGTTGTTGTAGCAGAGGGATCGAAAATTGGAGATGCCCATGCTTTGGCAAGACAGGTAAAAGAACGTTCGTCGTATTTTGATATAAAGGTCACTGTGCTGGGACACCTTCAGCGCGGTGGTGCACCTACTTACTTCGACCGCGTGCTGGCGTCTCACATGGGCGTTGGCGCCGTAGAAGGCTTGCTCCAAGGCAAGAGCGATGTGATGGTGGGCGTACGCGACCGGAAGATCGTTTACAACAAATTTGACGATATCATGTCGAAGATCCACGAGATCGACGCTGAGTCGCTTCGCATCGCTAAAATTCTTTCTATATAATTCATCATAATTCATCACGTTTAAATCCGGCATTATGAGAGAGCTAACCATCGGCATCGATATCGGGGGAACCAACACCAAGTATGGCATTGTAGACAGAACAGGGAATGTGATTTCCCATGGCAGTATTTCCACCACAGGATACCAGGAGTTTAAAGATTATTTCAAGGGACTTTCCGAAGCACTTCGCAAAGAGATCGCCGCGATCCCCGGCGAACATAAAGTATTGGGTGTTGGCGTTGGTGCGGCAAATGGTAACTACTACAAGGGCACCATCGAACGCGCTACCAACCTGCCGTGGAAAGGTATTATTCCCCTGGCCGACATGTTTCGTGAAGAGTTCGATCTTCCCGCCATCATCACCAACGACGCCAACGCTGCGGCTGTGGGCGAAATGGTATACGGTGCTGCCAAAGGCATGCGCGATTTCGTAGTGATCACTTTGGGTACGGGTTTGGGTAGTGGCTTTGTAGCCAATGGCCAACTGTTGAACGGAAAGCACGGCATTGCCGGGGAAGTAGGTCACACGTCGGTGAATCCCGCCGGTCGTTTCTGCAACTGCGGTAAGCGTGGATGTCTGGAAACGTACGTATCGGCCACCGGCATCAAGCGCACGGTTTATAAGCTTCTTGCCGATCACCTGGAGCCCAGCGAATTGCGCGGCATCAGCTTTGATAACCTGACCACGAAGATGATCACCGAGGCCGCTGTGCGCGGTGATGTTGTGGCCTTGGCGGCTTATGAATATACCGGTCGTATCCTCGGCATGAAACTGGCCGAGACCGTGGTGCACACCGATCCCGAAGCGATCTTCCTGTTTGGCGGTTTGTCGCTGGCGGGCGACCTCATCTTCAAGCCTACCATCAAGCACATGGAGGCCAATCTGATGCCTTTGTTCAGAGGAAAAGTGAAAGTATTGCCTTCGGGTCTTCAGAATCAAGCCGCCCCGATCATCGGCGCCAGCAGCTTAGTTTGGAACCACCTGGACAATGCTCACAATACGCATCTGACCGAAGAGGCTATCGCCTGATCAGCAGTTACCGTCATTTCAACACATAGCCTGTTCGTCGTTCAAAAGATGAACAGGTTTTTTTATTGTCTGGAGGAGGCTGTGTCGCGCGTTGTTATTCGAGTTTTACGCTGAGATTTTCACCCAATTGATTGAATTGCTTGATCCATTCTCCCGAATGTCCGTCGTGCGCGCGGTTTCTGACGGAGATCTCAAAATAGAGGTTCTGGCTTTTATAGAGATTGGGATTGATATTGAATTTGCGCAGCAGCGGAAACAGGCGGTTAAGCTTTTCCACGCGCTTGTGGTTGTCGCCCTCGGCGCTGATGCGCTTCACTTCTTTGAACACGCTCTCCCCTACCAGGCGCTCGAGTTTTCCGGCATCCTCTACGTTGAGTTTCCACAACACCAGCTCGTTCATGATGCGTTCTACCTGGCGAATGTTGATGCGTTCGGATTCGAAGCTTCGGATCAGGTCGGCATTCAGGATGTATTCGAATGTGGTGCGGTAGGCATTGGGAATCGGGGCATCGTTGTTGGCCAATGCCATCACCAACGGGTAGTCGCGGTTGTAGATGCGTCGCAGGGAGTTCTCGAGATCCCGCATGCTTTGGTAGGTGATGAGGTTGAACACCTTGCGTTTTTCGTCCTGGAACAGTTGCCAGATGGTGTATTTCTCCGGGCCGAAATAGGTTTGCATCAACCCGATGATGTCTCCTAACCGTGCTTCTTCAAACGCATCGACCATGCGGGCCTGCATGCTGGCAAACTTCTCTTCTTCCATGTCGATGGAGATGTTGCCGATGATGTTGTGCTGGCCCATGTAAATTACGGCGAAGGCAAATTTCTTTTCCGACCGTGTCACATTCGAGCGCACTTTCGTGATGCCCAGCACCAGTTTTTGCTCGCCTGCTTCCTTGCGGATGAAGACGTCGTTTTGGGTTGTATAGTTGAATACCGGGAAAGATTCCGGGTCTTCTTCAAAGATCGACGCCACGGCATAGTGCATGCCCACGCGCTGCAGGTTGGTCTTGGAGGGCAGCACATACTTGCGATAGACTTCGGCCCCGTTCTCCAGCGCGGTGAGGTTGCTCGGTGCCAGTTGCATGCGGTTGAGAAATTCGATTTCCAGGTTCACCTCTACGATCTGGCTCACCAACTGCATGGCGCGGCAGGCGTATTGCATGATCTGGGTGGTCTCGATGCCCGAGATCTCGTCGAAGAACCAGCCACAACTGGTGTACATCAGCATGGCGTTGCGCTGCACTTCCATCATGCGGAACACGCGGTTGTGTTCCACTTCGCGGATGCAATGCTCTTTCAAGAATTTCTCGATGGTTTCGTCGGTCCGGTTCAGGATGACGTCCACGTAGTCTTCGCGGGCTTTCCAGGGGTCTTTCAGTATTTTGGAGGCTTCGGCCTCATATACTTTGGCGAGCTCGTCGCGGAGCCAATCCAGCGTTTCTCGGAGGGGCTTGCGCCAGCGTTGGTGCCAGTCGGGTGTGCCCGAGCTGCATCCGCAGTTGTTGCGCCAGCGTTCAATGCCGTGCACGCAACTCCAGGAGCTGTTCTCGTGTATTTCGGCCTCGTACATAGGCGGAAATTTGGCGAGGAACTCGGCGTAGTTGGTGAGGTTAGAATGCTTGTGGCGTTCGATGTAATCCAGGCAATAGGCCAGGGCCATGTCGCCGTGTTTGTGGTGGTGGCCGTAGGTCTCGCCGTCGGTGGCGATGTGTACCAGTTGAGGTTCGGTGGCCTCTTTGTCGAAGCCGTCCAGCAAGCGGTGGGCGAATTTCTTGCCGTCGTTCAGCAGTCCGTTGAAAGCTACGCCTTGGGCGATGTCGCCGTCGTAGAAATACAGGATGATGCTTTTACCGGAGGGCAGGTTGTATTTGTAGGGTCTGCGCGTGTCGAGTGTGCTGGTGTCTACGGGACTCCATTCGGTATCCTTTATTTTGCGAATGGCTTTGGCCTGGCGTGGTGCGAGCACGGTGAATTTGATATCGTGTTTCGCCAACAATTCCAGCGACTCGATGTCGACGGCGGTTTCGGCGAGCCACATGCCTTCGGGTTTGCGTTTGAAGCGATATTCAAAATCGCGGAGACCCCAGATGATCTGTGTTTCTTTGTCGCGGGTGTTGGCCAGCGGCAGGATCATGTGGTTGTAGACCTGCGCCATGGCGGAACCGTGACCACCGAAGTGCTTGGCGCTTTCGCGGTCGGCTTCGATGATGGCCGCATACGTTTCCGGGTCGCTGATTTCCATCCACGACAACAGCGTGGGCCCATAGTTGAAACTGATGCGCGAGTAATTGTTGATGATGTTTTTGATGACGGCCTTCTCGTTGAGAATGCGCGATGCGGTGTTGGGCGCATAGCATTCGGCCGTGATCCGTTCGTTCCAGTCGTGATACGGGTGGGCGGAATCTTGGACTTCAATCACCTCAAGCCAGGCATTTTCGCGGGGTGGCTGATAGAAATGCCCGTGAATGCATATATACTTTTCCAAACAAATTCAAATTAGGTAATGACTCGTGCCGTCAGGTTCCCATGTCACTCAGGTCAAATTCGCTGATCTCCTTTTCCAAGCGTAAGACAGAAATCCCCAGCGGGGGTAAAGTTAATGAAATCGAGTAATCCCTACCATGATATTTTACAGGTGAGGTGAGCAGCAGTCCTTCGTTCAAAACACCACTGCCGGCATACTGGTGGCCGTCGGAGTTGAAAACTTCTTTCCAACTGCCCCTAAAAGGTACACCGATGCGATAATGACGGCGCGTCTCGGGAGTGAAATTACAGACGACAATCAGCAGGTTTTCCTTGCCGTCGCCCTGGCGCTGGAAGGCCATCACGCTGTTTTCGCGATCATCGTAATCGATCCAGGAAAATCCTTTTTGCTCGAATTGATATTGATATAAGGCCGGTTCGGTCTTATAAAATCGATTGAGGTCGCGGACCAGTTTCTGAACACCTTTGTGCACGTCGTAGTCCAGCAGGTGCCAGTCGAGACTTTTTTCATGGTTCCACTCGGTCGATTGTCCAAATTCTCCTCCCATAAACAGCAGCTTTGTGCCGGGATGCATGTACATGTAGGTGAACATGAGCCGGAGATTGGCAAACTTGCGCCACTCGTCGCCGGGCATTCTTCCCAATAGCGAACCCTTTCCATGCACCACTTCGTCGTGCGACAACGGCAGCATAAAGTTTTCCGTGAACGCATACATGATGCTGAACGTGATCTCGTTCTGATGATATTTTCGATGGATGGAATCTTGTTTGAAATACTGGAGCGTGTCGTGCATCCAGCCCATCATCCATTTCTGGCCGAAGCCCAAACCGCCGAGATAGGTCGGACGCGATACGCCGGTCCACGACGTGGATTCTTCCGCAATCGTGATCGCATCCGGAAACGCGCCATACACGACTTCATTCATTTCTTTCAGGAACGTGATGGCTTCAATATTTTCATTGCCGCCGTAAACGTTGGGGATCCACTCCCCTGCTTTTCGCGAGTAGTCCAGATACAACATCGACGCAACGGCGTCTACACGCAGACCGTCGATATGGAATTTATCGAGCCAGTACACCGCGTTGCTGATGAGGAATGAGCGCACTTCGTTGCGGCCGTAGTTGAAGATGTAGCTTTTCCAATCGGGGTGAAATCCTTTGCGCGGATCGGCGTGCTCATAGAGGAACGTGCCATCGAATTTGAAAAGACCGTGTGCGTCGCCGGGAAAATGTGAGGGTACCCAGTCGAGGATCACGCCAATGCCGGCGCGGTGAAAACTGTCGATGAGGTACATGAAATCTTCCGGGCTGCCATAGCGGCTGGTGGGGGCAAAATAGCCGGTGAGCTGGTAGCCCCACGATCCATAAAAAGGGTGTTCCATCAGGGGCAGGAATTCCACGTGGGTGAAATTCATTTCCTTCACATAGTCCACCAACACATGCGCCATTTCCGGGTACGTTAAGGACGGCGTACCTTCTTCCACCTTGCGGCGCCACGAGCCATAGTGCACTTCATAGACCGAGTAAGGCTTTGGTTTGCCCACCTGGCTTTTGCGTTCGTCCATCCATGCTTCATCCTTCCATTCGAACTTCGGGGTCCACACGATGCTGGCCGTCTTGGGTGGCATTTCACAAAAGGTGGCAAACGGATCGGACTTTTCGAGGTATTCGCCGGTGTTGGAATGAATGGCATATTTGTAGGCCTCACCGTGTTTGATGTCGGCAAAAAATCCTTCCCAAATACCCGACTCATCCCAGCGCGCCTGCAGGATGTGTTTGCCTTTGTTCCATTGGTTGAAATTGCCAATAACAGAGATGGCCGATGCATTCGGCGCCCACACGGCAAAGTAGGTTCCCTCCTGCCCCTCGTTGTTCACGAGGTGTGCGCCGAGCTTCTCATACAGCTTGTAGTGCTTCCCGGTTTTGAACAAATGCACGTCGAAGTCGGTGAGCAGCGAAAAACTTGCCGGTAGAGTTGTGGTAGAGGTTGTTACCGTTTTTTTTGCCATGATGGTGTCGTGGATAGTAAGCGTTTCGTGATCACTTTTTCTTTCGTTCGTCTTTCTCTTCCTGGTAGCGCTTCATGTGGTAATAAATACCACGGAGCGGGATGATGGTCCAGTCGGGGCGGCCGTTCAGTTCATAGCCGAGCTCGTAAATGGCCTTCTCCAACAGGAAGGTACGAATAAGTATGTCATCTTCCTGTGTCAACGTGGTTCCCATGCCCATGCGTTCCATGTAGGCTCCCAGGTAGAACCGGCCTACATAGTGTTGCCACTGTTCGGCCCATGATTCCAGGAATTCCAGGTCGCGATCGCGATAATTTTCGTTTAGCAGGATCTTGCCAAAGGCGGCATAGTGTATGGAACGCATCATGCCGGCCACATCCTTGAGCGGATTTTTCTTCAGACGTCTTTCGCTGAACGAAAAACCGGGTTCGCCTTCAAAGTCGATGATCACAAAGTCTTTGCCGGTAAAGAGCACCTGCCCCATGTGGAAATCGCCGTGGATGCGGGTCTTGATGGCCTTGATCTTGGTTTGATAGACTTCGCTGAAGCATTCCAGGATCTTGTCTTCCAGCACCAGCACTTTCTTGGCAAACTCCTGAACATCGGGATTCAGTTTCGAAAGGCTGCTCTCCAGGAGATTGAACCGGTCGCGTACTAGTTTGCGCAGCGAAGAATATAGCGAGCGCTGATAGTTGGGTGTGAAGGTCTCGGGAATAAAGGCCGGGTTGGAATTGTCGGATGCCAGGGCCAAATGCATTTCGGCCGTGCGTTGTCCCAGGCGCACCATGCGTTCGTAGAAACCACGTCCGATGAATTCCTGGATCACTTCCGGCGCCTCTTCAAATTTTATAGACGAGCGATTCACCAACTTCGGGAGCTTGATGGATTTCGCGCCGGCCAGCACGCGTTCATAGAATCTTCCTACCGAATCCACGGACATCGTCCAAGCTTCGCCCTGGTTTTCTACTTTTTCCTGCAGCAATCCAAACACGATGACGTTGTCGTCGCTATCGTGATATTCGATGCTGCCCGCGTAGCGCGGTGAATTTTGGAACGTGGTGTGTTCGGAGAGGAATCTAACAATCTCCAACTCGGGATTGATCTCCTTCTCCAGCTTGCGATAGAATTTGAAGAAATATTGATCGTTATAAATGACGGCCGTATTGCTTTGGTCGGATTTTAAAACTTTAGAGTCAACTTCTTTGTTTACATCGATCTTGGCAAATACGCTGGAGTTGAATTCCAATGTTCCTCCCTCGTCGTCGCGGACGCGGGTTTCTTTTGCCATGCCGGTGAACAGGAAGTCGCGGAACACCTTGTCATAGCTGCTGTCCATGATGAAGCCGGCTTTGCCTTGGATTTCGGCGCGGCATACCACGCTTTGCACCGTGTATTCCACGCGTTCCAGGATGCTGTCGGAAGGCAGGAATGTGAGGGGAAGGAAATAGAATTCGGGCAAGCGCTGAACGTAGTGCACCTCCACCACCGTCAGGAAGTGGGCGTCGCCCTCTACTTTCAGTGCGATGGTCTTGTTGATGCTTACTTTGCTCACCACCTTGGCCTTGCCTCCAAACCAGCGGCATTTCTTCATGAACGGCGGCAGGATGTTTCGCTCCAGCACGCGCACTTCGTCGTAGTTGTCGAACAGCTTTTCCCACGACACATCGGTTTTCAGCAAGGGCAATTCGCCGCTGGCCTCCGATTTTTCTTTTTTCTCCGCCGTGTCCACCTGGAACCAGAA
Organism: Chryseolinea sp.; assembly: GCA_036525235.1. Classification (GTDB taxonomy): domain Bacteria; phylum Bacteroidota; class Bacteroidia; order Cytophagales; family Cyclobacteriaceae; genus Chryseolinea. Next base: position 80,938 of record DATDAV010000138.1, read on the forward strand.
GTATCCGTAGGGGCCGATGGTGATGGGATAATTGCCTTCATCCACGCTCATGAACCGGTTCTGGCTGAACACTTCGGTGATGTCGCAGCCTTTGTATTCGCTCAGGTTTAGGGTGGCCGCTTGCGAGAATTGCGACAGGTTGGCCACCACAATGATGCGGTGCTTGTCGAGGGTTCTTACGAAGGAAAGCACTTTTGCATTGGAGCTCTCCACAAACTTCATCTCCCCTCGCCCGAAAATATGCAAGCGCTTGCGCATCGCCATGATGTTCTTCATCCACCACAGGAACGACGATGGATTCTCTTCCTGCGCCTCCACGTTCACCGACTCGTGGCGATAGGCCGGATCGGTGATGATGGGAAGATAAAGCCGTTGTGGGTTTGCCGTGGAGAAGCCCGCGTTGAGGTTCATGTTCCATTGCATGGGTGTGCGCACCCCAAAGCGATCGCCCAGGTACACGTTGTCGCCCATGCCGATCTCATCGCCATAATACAACACGGGCGTGCCCGGGAGTGAGAACAAAATGGCGTGGAGCAGTTCGGATTTCCGGCGGTCGTTGTTTAGCAACGGGGCCAGTCTCCGGCGAATGCCGGCGTTGAATTTTGTGTTGGCGTCGTTGGCGTAGGCTTTGAAGAGATAGTCTTTTTCTTCCTCCGTTACCATTTCGAGGCCCATTTCATCGTGGTTGCGAAGGAACAACGCCCACTGGCTGGCCGTTGGTGTTGCCGGCGTTTGCTCGATGATGTCGACGATGGGATAGCTGTCTTCCGTGCGCAGGGCCAGGAACATGCGCGGCATCAGCGGGTAGTGGAAGTTCATGTGGCACTCGTCGTTGTCGCCAAAATAGGTGGCGGCATCTTCCGGCCACAGGTTGGCTTCGGCCACGAGAATGCGGTTCTTGTAATGCTTGTCGATGTGCGCCCGCAGGCGTTTCAGGAATACGTGTGTTTGCGGCAGGTTCTCGCAGCTGGTGCCGTCCTCTTCAAAAAGGAAGGGTACGGAGGGCAACCGGAAGCCATCCACGCCGATTTTCATCCAGAAGTCGACGATCTTGATCATCTCCAATTGCACTTCGGGATTTTCGAAATTCAGCTCGGGTTGGTGACGATAGAACCGGTGCCAGTAGTAAGCTCTTGCCTCGGGATCCCACGTCCAGTTGGTGGATTCTTCGGAGCTGAACATGACGCGGGCTTCTTTGTATTTATCCGGCGTGTCGTTCCAGACGTACAGATCGCGGTAGCGCGAATTGGCTTTGGCCTTGCGTGAGCGTTTGAACCAGGGATGCTGGTCCGAGGTGTGATTCAGGATCAGCTCTGTGATCACGCGGATCCCCCGGCGATGCGCCTCTTTCAAAAATTGTTTGAAGTCCGACAAGGTGCCATAGTCCGGGTGGACATCGCAATGGTCGGTCACATCGAAGCCGTCGTCCTTTAGCGGCGAAGGATAGAAGGGCAGCAACCAAATGGTGTTGATGCCCAGGTCCTCCAGGTAGTCGAGCCGTTGGATGATGCCCTGGAAGTCGCCAATGCCGTCGGCGTTGCTGTCGAAGAACGCCCGCACGGAGAGCTCGTAGATGATGGCATCTTTGAACCAGAGGAGATCGTTGTGTTTGAGAGGTGTGCTCATGGCCTTACAAGTATGATTCGTGTATCGCTACTTTAAATAAATGGAATGGCATCTTGTAGGGGTCCAGCTCCACGTAGTTCCATTCTTGTGTCCAGGTGTATTGTTCGTCTGTGATGAGGTCGTGCACTTTCACGTTGATGTGGTCTCCCAACTTCAACCGGTCCTTTGGCAATTGCACAAAACCCGATTGGCGTCCGCTGGGATCGAGGTTGACGATCATCAAAATGATACTCGTCAAATCATCCGTTGTCTTGATGTAGGCCAGCAGATTGCTGTTCTCGATGGCACAAAATTGCATGTTCCAGGTCGACTGCAACGCGGCGTGTTCATGCCTTGCTTTGTTGATCATGGCGATGATGTCGATCATCCGGTTGGTGCGTTTCCAATCGTGGCGCTTCACCTCGTATTTTTCCGAGTTATGGTATTCTTCTTTTCCCTGCATGGGAACATTGTCATAAAACTCATAAGCCGGTCCATAGATGCCATAGTTCGACGACAACGTGGCGGCCAGAGCAAGTCTGATGATGAAAATGTTTTCGCCCTGATACTGCAAATGGAACGGAAGGATGTCCGGCGTGTTGGGCCAGAAATTGGGGCGGAAATAATTTCGTGAAGGTCCAAACACCAGCTCGTTCATATACTCCACGATCTCTGATTTATAAACCCGCCACGTAAAATACGTGTACGATTGCGTATAGCCGATCTTTCCCAGCGACGCCATCACCGTTGGCTTTGTGAACGCTTCGGCCAGGAAGATAACGTCCTCGTATTCTTTGTTGACTTCGGCGATGGCCCATTGCCAGAATGGGATGGGCTTTGTGTGCGGGTTATCCACCCGGAAGATCTTCACGCCCTGGTCGATCCAAAACGTGATGACGGATTTCAGTTCGAACCACAGTCCCTGCCAGTCATCGGTCTCAAAATTGAAGGGATAAATGTCCTGGTATTTTTTTGGTGGGTTCTCTGCGTATTGTATCGAGCCATCGGGGCGTTGTTTGAACCACTCGGGGTGTTCCTTTACGTAAGGATGATCCGGGGCGCATTGAAAGGCCAGGTCGAGGGCGATGTCGATGTTCAATTTGCGGGCTTCGGCGATCAGCTTCTTATAATCCGCCAACGTGCCCAATTCGGCGTGGACGGCTTTGTGACCGCCTTCGTCGCTGCCGATGGCCCAGGGTGATCCGGGTTCGCCGGCTTCCGCCCGCACGTTGTTATTCTTTCCTTTCCGGTTCACTTTGCCGATGGGATGGATGGGCGGCAAATACAACACATCAAAGCCCATCGCGGAAATGCGGGGCAGCAGCTTGATCACATCCAGGAAGGTGCCATGCTTGCCCTGAAGAGACGCCGAACGCGGGAACAACTCGTACCATGACGAGAAATTTGCTTTCTTATGTTCTACGACAACGCTTAACGTTTTTGCGTAAGTGGTCGCGTGCGTGATGAGGGGATGGCTGTGCACCAATTCACCAAACCCGGGGCTCTGCACGTAATGCAACGCCGCGTTATAATCTCCTTCCAGGATGCGGATGGCTTCCTTCAGGTTTTCATGCTTATCGCCACCCAACGTTCTGATGTGCTGAACGCCTTCGCGCAATTCGAGCTGTACATCCACTTTGGCGGCGGCTTTCTTTTTGAAGCCGTCATACCACGTGTCGAAGTGATCGACCCATGCCATGAGGGTGAACTCGTAGGCGCCTTTTTCCGTCACGGTAAACGCTCCATACCAGCGGTCGTTGTAGGAGGGCGTCATCTCTACGTGGTGCCATTGCGGGGCGCCTTCTTTTTTGTAGAGCAGGTGTGCGCGGATGTGGTCGTGGCCGTCGCCGAAAATATCTGCTGTGACGTCTACGCGCTCTCCGATCGTTCGCTTGGCGGGATACAATCCACCGTCAACCTGGGGTTGCACATTTTCGATGATGACTCGCGATTTTCCTTCTATTGGGATCATGCTTCGTTCAGGGTTTCAATATCACGGTTGAGTATGCCGGCAACGTGAGTTCACCGGCTTGTAGTTTTGCTTTCTTGCTGCTGTCGAACGCCAGGGCCGTAAAAACATTGTTTTGTTCGGCGAGGGTCAGGGTCACTTCCACATCCGAGATGTTGTTCAGCACTAGCAGCGTTTCGTTTTTATGCGTTCTTTTATATCCCACCACCTCGCTCACGTTCACGCCAGACTCTTCCAATGTGCCATAGGTCATGACGGGACTTGCATTTCTGAAGTAGATGAGACTTTTGTAAAACGCAAACATGGAACCCGGGTCGCTTTGTTGCTGACGGGCAGGGATGACGGTTTCTACCGTAGAATATACTGGCTGTTCCCACGAGGTTTGTGGACCACCCGGGTTGGTTACGTCCCACAGAAATGGCTCGCGAATGCTTGCGTCGGGTTTCTTACCCAGCATGCCGATCTCTTCGCCGTAATACAAATAGGGCGTGCCAGGCAGGGTGAGCAATATCCCGGCGGCTACACGCATTTTGTCTTTGTTCCCGCCAAGCGCGCTAAGAATGCGGTCTTGGTCGTGATTTTTGAGGAATGTGGCGTCGAGATAATCCGGATTTACGGTGCGATAGTAGTCGATGATCTCCTTGTATTTTTTGATCAGCCCGATGGTGTCTTTACCGGCATTCACGACGTCGGTGATCTTATAGCCCATATCAAAATTGAAGAGCGAAGGCAGTCCTTTCAAATACGGCGCCACCTCGGGGGCGGCGGACCACACCTCTCCTACCAGGTAAACATCCGGTTTGATTTTGGTCATGTTGGCCCTGAACTCTTCCCAGAAGGCGTGATTATCGGCAGCCCTATCGGCCGGAAAAATATGGCGGGCCGCATCCAGGCGAAAGCCATCCACGTTCATGTCGCTGAGCCAGAACTTGCCGATGGCATTGAACTCTTCCTTTACTTTCGGGTTGTCGAAATTCAGGTCGGGCATGCCGCCCCAGAAATAGCCATAGTACTGTTCCGACAAGGTGTCGCCGTTCACGGCATGCCATTGCGTGAGGTTATCGGAGTCGAAGGACGTGGCCTTCTTCGCGATTTGATTTCGGATGGAGTCTTTCTTTGCCCACACGTAGTAGTCGCGATAAGGGCTGTTCTTGTCTGCCGACGCGCTTTTAAACCACGGGTGCTCCGCCCCGGTATGGTTTAGGATGAGGTCGATCACCACGCGGATATTGCGGCGATGCGCTTCGGCCACAAACGTCTTGAACTCTTCCACCGTGCCGTAGTCGGGATGGACGCTTTTGTAGTCCGTCACGTCGTATTTGTGATACGATGGCGCGTTCATGATGGGCATCAGCCAGATGCCGTTCACGCCCAACTCCTGCAGGTAGCCTAATTTGGCCGCCAGTCCTTTGAAGTCGCCTTTCCCGTCGCCGTTGCCATCGGCAAAAGAGAGCACAAACACTTCATACTTTACGCCATAGGGCCACGTCGCCGCATTCCTGACTTGCTGCTGGCAAGAGAGAAATGCAAACGAAACCAGCAGGGATGCGACCGTGCATGTGAGGCGTGTGGGCATGCAGTTTTATTTGATCTTAAAGATATAGGAACTATAAGGTTTACATTTCAATTCGAAGGTGAAATCTTTGCTAAAACCTACCTCTGCTTCGCGCCACAGCAAGTCGCGGGCAATGTAACTGCCTGTGGGGTCCAGCCCCAGGGCGCCCACCGCCGCCGGGGGAAGTTGAACTTTGATCTGCTGATCGGCAGCATTGAAGGTGGTGACAATCAATAGTCGTTCTTCTCCTGAATACCGCAGATAGGCGCTGGTGTTGGCGGTGAAATTGCCGGCCTGGAGGTTATGGGCCGTGATGTCGAGATACTCCCCCTGTGTGAGTGCTATGTTTTTTCCGGCGAGCGACAACACGTCGGCATAAAACTGCCGGAGTTGTTTTTGTTCCATGCTGAGCGAGTCGCCGTTGAACTTGCCTTCGTTCATCCACTTCTGATGCTCGGGCACACCCCAATAGTCAAAGATGGTGGTCCGCCCGTCGTTGACTTGAAACCCTGCCGAACCGGCGCCGGGCTCTCCCACTTCCTGGCCAAAGTAGATCATGACCGGTCCGCGATCGATGGTAGCGCTCACCACCATGGCCGGTACCGCGCGCCAGGGATCGCCGGCAAAGAATGGCGACGCCGCCCGTTGCTCATCGTGATTCTCCAGGAAGTGCAACATGTTGTCGCTGACACCGGACAAGTGCTGTTGTATCGGGTGGATCGCCGACGTAGCCGCCTTGCCCTGCACGATGAGGCGCAGCGTGTCGTAGAGTTGCACTTTGTCGTAGAGGTAGTTGAATTTTCCGTTTTCGATGTAGTTGTGGTATTGCTGCGGGTTATAGATCTCGGCGATGAACACGATGTCGGGGTTGACCACCCTCACCTGGGGAATGACCCATCCCCAGAATTCCACCGGCACCATCTCGGCCATGTCGCAGCGAAAGCCGTCCACATTTTTCTGGGCCCAGAATACCAGGATGTCTTTCATTTTGATCCAGGTGTCGGGTATGGGATCGAAATGGGTTTGCTTAGCCTGGTCAACGCCGTAGTTGAGCTTCACCGTTTCGAACCAGTCGTGGATGCTGGGTGTGGCGGAGAACACATCGTTGCCCGTGGCCTTGGCGGGTGTTTCTTCGAACTTGCCGTCCTTGGTGGGGAACACGTTGTCGGGTCCCAGGGCGTGATATTCTTTTGGTACCTGGAACGATTGTCCCGGGAGGTAATAGAAATTATTGTTTGCCTCGAACGGTGCGTTCTTGTTGTCGGTCTCGCCCAGGTCTTTCACCCCGGCAGGTTTTGCGTCGCTGTGATATTGGCGTGCCACGTGGTTGGGCACGAAGTCGATGATGGCTTTGAGACCTGCTTTGTGGGTGCGCTCCAACAATCTGTCGAACTCCTGGCGACGGTTGGGCACGCTCATGGCGAGGTCGGGGTCCACATCGTAATAGTCTTTGATGGCATAGGGTGAACCGGCGCGGCCTTTCACCACGTCGGCATCGTCTAACGGGATGCCAAAGGGCGTGTAGTCGGTGAGCACGGCATGTTCCAGCACACCGGTATACCAGACGTGTGTGATGCCCATTTCCTTGAGCGATTTCAGGGCGGCTTCGTTGATGTCGTTGAACTTGCCCACGCCATTCTCGTCGCGCGTTCCATACGGCTTGTTCACGGTCTTCTTGTTTCCAAACAGCCTCGTCATCATTTGATAGATGACAATCTTACCCGATGATCTTTCCATAGTGACAAGTGGTGGGATTTTTTCTTTGGGGGGCGATGAGCAGCCCATAAAAATTGACGATGCGAGCAGGCAAAAAAGGAGTCGTCTCATAGGTTTGAATATAAAAAAGAAAAGACAGCTTTGTATGCTGTCTTACCGGAAATCGTTTGTTCCCGCTTCCGGTGATGGATTTTATCGTCGGGAGAATTTTTTGGCGCGCATCCAGTAAAAGATCAACACGGCCACACAGATCATGAGGCCCAGGAACTCGCGCGATTGCTCGATGTAGAGGTGCTCCATTTTTGCCACGTCATCGAAGAGCGCCGACCGGTCGTCCTGTTTCAGCCACTCCATCACCCCAGGGATATAGAACAGGGAATAGGCGATGTACAGCACGCCGAGGCCGATGATGAATTTGACGGGATAGAATTCAAAAATAGCCATGACACTCAACACGGCCATGGCGCCGTAGATGAGGATCCAGATCACGGGGTCGGGATCGTTGAGTTGTAAAAAAGCAAAGACCACAAACATGATGGCCAACAAAAAATTCAGAATGCGCATGGATAAAAATTTACGTTACCTGTAAAAGCAAGGTGTCGGACATGTGCCCGACACCTTTGCATTCACCTGTAAACAAAACAAAACAAAAAACAAAAATCAAATAATGGTCTTCAGATATTTCGCATCGGCCTCGGCGCTTTCGAGCGAGGACGTGCCGGGGAAGGTATCGTGCTCCACATACCACCGTTTCAAACCGGCCTGTTTGGCCTGGGTGAAGATGAGTTTGAAGTCGATGGAACCGGTGCCGACGTTGGCGTTTTTATTGTGGTCGGTTTTGGTCATGTCCTTCACATGCCATTGTTCGAAGAGGCCGGGATGCTTGGCAAAAAGCGCCAGGGGATCCTGCCCTGCATTTATCGTCCAGAACAGATCGAGTTCCATGCCCACTTTTTTGGGATCGAGTTCTTTGAGCATCACATCGTAGGGAACTTGTCCTTCGATGGGCTGGAATTCGAAAGCGTGGTTGTGATACTGGAAGCGCAAGCCGGCCTTGTTGCACACCTCGCCGGCCTTGTTCAGGTCGTCGCAGATGCCCTTGTAGGCGTCGATCGTTTGGCGATCGGGTTCCTTGATATAGGGCATGACCATGAACTCCTGACCGTTCTTCTTGGCGTCGTCCACGGCTTTCTGCCAGGTGTCACCCTTGATTTGGTCGAGGCCATAGTGGCCGCTGGTCACTCTCATGCCCAGGCCGTTCACGAATTTGTTGAACTCAGCATAGTCCATCCCGAAGATCTTGCCGTCTTTGTAGCTGTAGACCTCCAGGTCCTTGTAGCCGTAGCCGGCCACTTTGGTCAACACGCCCTTCGGATCTTGTCCGATGACATCACGCAAGGTGTACAGTTGCAAACCGATGTTCTTGGTGGCCTTACCGGCGGCCAGGAACGAAGGCAGGGAAAGCAAACCGACCGCAGCGAACGATGCAGTTTGCACAAACTCTCTTCTTTTCATGGGTTGTAGGTATAGTTAAATTAGTCTAGGTTTTACTTGTTGTCCAGCGCGACACCTCCAAAGTAGAACATGGGTTTGTCGCCCTTCGGATTTTTGAACACGATATACAGGTCGTGCGTGCCGCTCACCGGCGCCAGCTTCACTGGGGTCTTCACCAATTGCGGGGCTGTCACGGTTGCTTTGCCCAGCAATTGACCGTCGGGCTTGTCCAGGTGAATCTCGATGTCTCCACCGGTATTCATGCCGGGCATGATAAAGGTCATCAGTGTTGCCTTCTTCACGCCCGTCAGGTCGATGTTTTTAAAGGCTCCGTGTGCATTGTTCAGCACATTCTGCAGGGCCGTACCCTTATCGCTTTTTACTTTGCTCACGATGTTCAGGTCGTCCATCTGCTCCGCACCCAACACCGGGCTACGCAGTGCAATGGCGGTGGTTCCTGCCAGCGCCGGCACTTTATCTGCGCCTTTGTCAAAGTAGGTTGCTGTCAATATGTAGGCGCCGTCTTCCTCCTTGCCTGGGGTGGCGGAGCCGGAAAGCGGGAGTTTCTTCACCACTTTTGACTCGCTGAGCGAAAGGACGTATTCCACCATTTTCTTGGCGTCGTCAACGCTCACTTGCGGGTGTGCCGCCATCTCGGTAGTGCCCCAAACACCGGCGCCACCTTTGATCACTTTGGCTGCCAGAAGACCTACCGCTTTTTCATCGCCCTTGTATTTTTCGGCAACCATCTTGTAGCTGGGGCCGGCCGATTTCTGGTCGATGATGTGACACGACTTACAATCGCTCTTCTCGATGAGCGCCTTGCCCGGCAACTCGGCGGTAGGCATTTGGTGGCCTTGCGCGATCGCCGTCATGTCAAATCCTTTCAGGTAGTCGAAGGTTACGGTCACGTCTTCGGGTTTGATCTTGCCGCCGGTGGTGGAGCCGTCTTCTTTGTCGTTCACCGTCACGGCGTATTTCACCGGTGTGCCCGGGAAGTAGAATGATTTGTTTCCGGAGACGATCTCGGCCGTCACCACGGGTGGTTCGTTGCCGATGGTCAGCTTCAATTGTGCATCGCCCTCGCCTCCTTTGTCATCTTTCACTGTGAGCTTCACATTTTGAACGCCGGGGTTCTTGAAGTCGACCGTGAACTTGCCATCGGTGGACGTCAGCGTTTTTCCTTCGGCTTCCAGTTGGTAGGTGATCTTATCGCCATCCGGATCGTTCGTGCCTTCGGCAGAAAGCTTCACGGTGGCGGGGAAACCGGTCGAGATCTTGTCGGCGCTCAGCATGGCTACCGGAGGCCGGTTGCCACCATTGTAGTCGATGCGCACCAGGCGGGCATCCAGGTTTTGTTTGAACCAGGCTGTGCCATACTCGATCATGTACAGCTTGCCGTCGGGGCCGTACGACATGTCGATGATGTTGTTGAACTTGGTGCTGGGCATGAATGGCTCCATGTCCATGATCGCGCCCTGGTCGTTCATCGACACGAGGAACATCCAGTTGCGGATCCAGTCGTACATGAGCAGCTTGCCGTCGAAGTAGTTGGGGAATGCCGTGGCTACACCCTTGTAGTTTTCGCTGTAATAAACCGGGCCCGCCATGGCGTTGCGGCCGCCGTCCTTGAGCATCGGGAAGTCGTCGGACTTCACATAAGGGTACCAGATAAATGGAGGACTCACGGCCGGCAATTCGCGCTTACCCGTGTTGTTGGGCGACTCGTTGATGGGCGCCGATGCGTTCCACTTCGGTCCTACTTTCTTTGCTGCAAAGTCATACTTCGCATAGGCGAAATTGTTGCCTACAAAATATGGCCATCCAAAATAGCCGGCCTTCTTTGCCTGGTTCAATTCATCGTAGCCACGCGGTCCGCGGAGCGAATCGTCCTTACCGGCATCGGGACCCACTTCACCCCAATAGAGAAAACCGGTTTTGCTATCCATGGAAATGCGGTACGGGTTGCGACATCCCATCACATAGATCTCGGGACGGGTCTTTTCCTCGCCTTTGGCAAAGAGGTTGCCATCGGGAATGGTGTAGGTGCCATCGTCTTCCGGGTGGATGCGAAGGATCTTGCCGCGGAGGTCGTTGGTGTTGGCCGAGGATTTCTGCGCATCAAAGGGCGCGCGTCCAGCGCGTTCGTCGGAAGGGCTGTAGCCATCCGATTCGAAGGGGCTTGTGTTGTCGCCGGTGGAAATGAACAGGTTTCCATGCGTATCGAACATCAGCGAGCCGCCGGTGTGACAGCAGGTTTCGCGTTGCGTACCCACTTCCAGCAATTGTTTTTCGGACGCCATGTCCACTTTGTCATCCTGGAAAACAAAACGCGAAAGCACGTTCACGGATTTGTCGGGATGCGAATAGAAAATGTAGATCCAATGGTTCTTTGCAAAGTTGGGATCGGCCGCCAAGCCGATCATACCGTCTTCCGATTTGGTCCAGACGTTGAACTTGTTCACCTCCTTGATCTTTCCGTCGGCCGGTGTGTACAGCATCACTTCACCTTTGCGTTCGATGAAGATGATCTTGCCATCGGGCAGCACGGTCATTTCCGTAGGCTCATCGAGGTTGAAATCCAGCACGGTTTTCTTGAACCGGTTTTCTTCCACGGCGCGTATGGTTTTTGCCTTCGAGTAGTCCAGGGCCTTGTCTCCTATCGCGTAATGGATGCCCGTGAGCAGGTGATCCTGGAAAAGAGAGTCGGCATAGCTCTTCTTGGTGTGGCCCATGCCGGTATAGAAAGAGCGGCCGCCTTCAAAGTCGTGATACCAGGCGATGGGATGGTTGTCGCCATTCTCGCCACCTTCATAGGTGCTTTCGTCCAGCGTGTAGATCACGTTGATGTCGGGCGAGAATTGTTTGTAGTTGTAGAGTTCGTCCCAGCGCTTCCATTCGTCGGGCAGCGTGTTGGGATGCGGGCCAAAAGGTTTGGCCTTGCGGAACATGGCTTCCTGTTGTTTGGGATGGCTTTTGAAATAGGCGCCCACCAGTTTGCCATACCAGGGCCACTCGTATTCGGTGTCCGCGGCGGCGTGGATCCCCACATAGCCCCCACCCGCTTCGATGAAGCGTTTGAAGTCGGCCTGTTGCACGGGATCGAGCACATCTTGCGTTGTGCTGAGGAAGATGACGGCCCGGTAACGTTTGAGGTTTTCTTCGTTAAAAAGGGATGCGTCTTCGGTGGTGTCTACGGCGAAGCCATTCGTCTTGCCCAGGGCCATCAACACCAATTTAGCCGTATCGATCGACTCGTGACGGTAGCCTTTCGTTTTCGAAAAGACCAACACGCCTGGCACATTCTTTTCGCCACAGGAGAGGATGAGGCAAAACAGTACCACGACCGACAGGATTGAATTCAGTTTATGCTTTGTCATAAAAGGATATAGGTTTCGGCGCATAGACAGAACGTGGGTCTCTCCGGTTGTCGCAGGCCTTAATATGTTTGTTTTGGGATGTTACTTCAGTTCGCGGATCTTGAGGTTCCGGAACCACACTTTGTTGCCATGGTCCTGCAGGGCAAGGCTGCCTTTCACGGATTTACCAAACACGGGCCAGGCCTTGAACTTGCTGCCGGCTACCAATTGGTCCCACTCGGGGGTGTGCATGGTGAACTCCACCACCTTCACGCCATTGACATAGAATTCCATGTGTGCATTTTTTGAAACAATGCGGAACTGGTTCCAGTCACCGTGTTTTACCGGTTCGGAGGACGAAGCGATGAGGTCGTACAGATCGCCGGTGCGGTGTTTGTGTATTTTGCCGTCGGGGTGACAGTCGTTGTCGAGGATTTGCATTTCGGGGCCGCTGTGGTAGGGTGCGCTGGAGGCGGGGTCTTCCACCACGTTGAACATGAGGCCGCTGTTGCCACAGGAGTCGATCTTCCATTCGAGGATCAGTTCATAGTCCTGGTAGGTTTTGTCGGTCACAATGTCGCCGCGGCCTTCCTTGGTGGAGGCGTCGAGGTACAGCGCGCCGTCGGCTACTTTCCAGCCGGCGCCGATGCCTTTCTTGTTGTAGTTATGCCAGCCGGCCGTGGTCTTTCCATCGAAAAGGAGTTTCCATCCTTCTTTCTTTTCCTGTGCCGTCAAGGTGTTGTTTTGCGCATTCACCGTAGAAACAAAACAAAGGAGGAGACACCAGAGCAGCGACGTCGAGTAGATTTTTTTCATGATAGTGGTTGTATGAGCTTGGGTTGTAGATTGTTTTTCAAAGAAATGAAAACCGTCAGTCCCTGTGGGCACTGACGGTTTTATGAATGTGTTAATCTTTCGGTTTTTCTCCGTCGAGGGAGAGGACGTACATGGCCATCTTCTCGGCATCGCCCTTCGACAGGTCAGGGTGAGGCGACATAGGGATTTCTCCCCAAACGCCGCTGCCGCCATTGCGGATCTTATCGGCCAGCAAGCCTACGTTGGCTTTGGTGAATTCGTATTTCTTGGCCACGTCGGTGTGGGAAGGTCCTACGATCTTGTTGGTGGGGTGATGGCAAGTTTTGCAGTCGCTGGCGTCCACCAGGGCCTGGCCTTGTTTGATCAAATCATCTGCCGATTCGGCTTTGGGCTCCGCAGCTTCTGCAGCCACATCCTTGTCGTCGTAGGCGTCGGTTTCTTCCGTTGCCGCTTCTTTCTTGGATCCGCCGCATGACGTCAGGGACCATGTTGCTACACCTACCAGCGCGAGTACTAAAAATGCTTTTTTCATGTGTTGTTCGAATTAAAAAAATTTAAATAGTCTGTCAGTAAATCTTCCCGGGTCTAAATACCCAACACTTTCTTATTGAATTTGGCGTCCTTGCCGGTGGCGGCAAAGTCGTCGAATGCTCTTTCCGTGACGCGGATGATGTGGTTCTGGATGAACGGTGCGCCTTCGGCAGCGCCCTGTTCGGGGTGCTTGATGGCACACTCCCACTCCAGCACGGCCCAGCCGGCGTAGTCATACTGCGTGAGCTTGGAGAACACGGTTTTGAAATCTACCTGTCCATCGCCCAGCGAGCGGAAACGTCCGGGGCGGTTCACCCAATCCTGATAGCCGCCATAGACGCCGCTCTTTCCCGTAGGGTTGAACTCGGCATCCTTCACGTGGAACATCTTGATGAAGGTGTGGTAGAAATCTATGAATTGCAAGTAATCCAATTGCTGCAGCACAAAATGGCTGGGGTCATACAAGATGTTGCAACGCGCATGCTTTCCCGTGGCCTCATAGAAGCGCTCGAAGGTGATGCCATCGTGCAAATCTTCGCCCGGGTGGAGCTCATAGCAAACGTCCACACCGGCCTTGTCGAAGGCGTTCAAAATGGGCAGCCAACGTTTGGCCAATTCCTTAAAGCCATCCTCTACAAGCCCGGCGGGGCGCTGGGGCCAGGGGTACACCGTGTGCCACATGAGGGCGCCCGAAAAAGAGGCGTGCGCATTGAGGCCCAGGTTTTTGCTGGCCTTGGCGGCATACTTCAATTGATCTACGGCCCAGGCGGTGCGCTCGGCAGGTTTGCCATGCAAAGCCTTTGGCGCAAAACCGTCGAACATGTCGTTATAGGCAGGATGGACGGCCACCAACTGGCCTTGTAAATGGGTGGAAAGTTCCGTGATCTGCAGGCCACAGGATTCTACGATGCCTTTGATCTCATCGCAATAGTCCTTGCTCTCGGCAGCTTTCTGGAGGTCGATGCAGCGGCTATCCCAGGTCGGAATCTGCACGCCTTTATAGCCTAGAGAAGCCACCCACTTGCAAATCGTTTTCAGATTGTCGAATGGGGGCTGATCGCCCATGAACTGCGCCAGGAAAATGGCCGGTCCTTTTATCGTTTTCATTAAATCGCTGGAGACATTTGGTTAAACATCATTTCCGTTATTTCAGCTTGGTCCACTTGCGGGTGGAGTTGCCGGACTTCACTGCCGTTTGCACGAAGTTCATGCCGCGTACGCCGTCTTCCACATCGGGGAAGTCGTATTTGGCTGCGTTGATCTTCTTGCCTGGCTTGTAGTCGCGCACGGCCCGGCCGAAAGCGCGGTAGATGTTAGCGAAGGCCTCGAGGTAGCCTTCGGGGTGACCTGCCGGCGTGCGGGTGAAGGCCTTTGCATCGTCGGACAAATACTTCTGGCCGGCGCGGATGATCTCCTTGGGGCGGTCCAGCCATTTCACGATCATGGTGTTGGGGTCTTCCTGTTTCCACTCCAGACCGCCTTTTTCACCGTATACGCGGATGTTGAGGTTGTTTTCTTCGCCTGCGGCAACCTGGGTGGCCATGAGCACACCGGTGGCACCGTTATCAAATTTTATCAACATGGAAGCATCGTCATCCAGCTTGCGGCCTTTCACGACGGCATTCAGCATGGCGCATACTTCGGTGATGTTAGAGCCGGTGATGTATTCGGCCAGGTTCGCAGCGTGCGTACCGATGTCGCCGATGGCACCGCCCATACCCGATTGCTTGGGGTCGGTTCTCCAGGAAGCCTGCATGTTGCCGGTGCCTTCCAACAAGGTGGAGAGCCAGCCTTGGGGATATTCAACAAATACTTTTCTGATCTTGCCCAGCTTGCCGGTGGAAACCATGTTGCGGGCTTCTTTCACCAGGGGATAGCCGGTGTAGGTATGGGTGAGGCCGAGGATGAGGCCTGTCTTTGCGACTACTTTTTGTAAGGTCTTTGCTTCTTCCAGCGAGAAGGCGATGGGTTTTTCAACGATCACGTGGAAGCCACTTTCAAGGGCCATCTTCGAGGGACCGAAGTGCACGTGGTTAGGTGTTACAACCGACACAAAGTCGATGCGTTGATCGGGAGGCATGTTCTTCTCGATCTCGAACATCTCCTGGTAGGTTTCATAGACCCGTTTGGGGTTGAGATAAAGCGCTTCGCCGGTCTGTTTTGACTCACCAGGAACCACGCTGAAAGCACCGCATACCAATTCAATTTCTCCATCGATACCGGCGGCTTTACGATGAACGGGGCCAATAAAAGAGGTAAGTCCGCCACCTACCATGCCCATGCGTAATTTTCTTTTCATTAGGTTAGAATGTTTTGGTTCAAGTAAGGGATTAAAAATCTAAAAATAAAGGATTAATATTATCGAAATCGATTGCGGATTGGGTTGACGGCCATATATTTTCGAATGATTTATTCATCCTTTGGGTTTGGCAAACTAGTTGTTAAATCCTTTCTTTGACACCGTTTGCCTTAACTTTTTTTCATGACCGAATCGCTCTTTCTCAAAAATCTCTGGTATTTCGCCATGCATGGTTCATTTCTGAAGCAAGGCAAACTCGTGGCAAAGGAAATCCTCGGAGAACGGGTTGTCTTTGGAAGGGACGAGAACAACATTCCCTTCGCCCTCCGCGACAATTGCCCGCACCGCGGCGTGCCACTTTCCAAAGGATGGTACGATGGCAAAACCCTGCAATGCTGCTATCACGGCTGGAAGTTCGACAACACCGGCACCTGCACCGGCATCCCCGCCCTGGCCGACGAAAAATTCGACACCAGCAAGATCAAAGTCTTCAAATATCCTTGCCGCGAAATCAATGGCACGGTCTGGATCTACATGCCCCAAAACAAAGCACAACTGGGCGGCGCCGAAGAAAGAGTCCCCGACTTGCTTGTTCCCCAGGGAAAGGATTTTCTGTTCGTAGAGAAAGTGACCATGCCCGCCGATATAGACCACTCCGTGATCGGACTCATCGACCCCGCACACGTGACGTTTGTACACCAATCGTGGTACTGGCGGTCGTCCAAGAAGTTGAAGTTGAAGGAAAAGAAATTCGAGCCCGTCGACCTGGGCTTCAAGATGACACGGCACACGCCGTCGTCGAATTCAAAAGGATATTCGATCCTGAAGGGAAGCCGGTCCACGGAGATCAACTTTCAATTGCCGGGCATTCGCACGGAGCATATCCAGGTGGGCAATGACGAGATCGTTTCGATCACCTGCCTCACCCCCATCAACGAGCACGAGACCGAACTCAATCACATCTTTTTCACCACCATCGGCTTCGTGAAATACGTCTGGTGGCCGCTGCGCCAGTTGGGCAAACAATTTATTCACCAGGACCTGGGCGTGTTCGAAAAACTGAGCGAAGGCCTGAAGTCAAAACCCACCCTAATGCTGCTGGGAGAACCCGACCTGCAAGCGCGCTGGTACCACGAACTGAAACGCCAGTGGGATCTGTCGCAACAAAACAAAACTCCGTTTGTGAATCCGGTGGAGCCGAAGACGTTGCATTGGATCACTTAAGTCAAGACGAGCCGATGCGACACTGCTTTCGTTCTGTCAATGGATAACTTCGAAAATCAAGAACGCAGCATTGTCGTAAAAAGCTAGCGTCCTTCTTGGCATCAACGAAGAAATGGTGCAATCCTCTATGCACGCTGGTGTGTTTCTACGTCCCCATCATTCTCTACCACCTTGCTCGTACGCTGTCACCGCTACGTCATCAACACGAGATGCCCGCATCAATTCGCTGCGACGTTTCATTGGACCAGAAACTACATTAGGTAACCCCTCCGGGGTTGAAATGCCATGAACTGCTGACCCCCGGTTTCACCGGGGGCTATGATAGGAAATCCCTACGGGATTTAAATTCGATGAGGCGCGTTGAAAGGAAGTAAATCGCTGCGTTATTTTCTGTCTACCAGTCGTCGCCATTCTTCTTTCTTTTCTCCACATACTGCAGCCTATCGGTGAAAGGCCCCGGTGAAACTGCGACGTTTCATCGGACCGGAAACTACATTAGGTAACCCCTCCGGGGTTGAAATGCTATGAACCGCTGACCCCCGGTTTCACCGGGGGCTATGATAGGAAATCCCTACGGGATTTAAATTCGATGAGGTGCGTTGAAAGGAAGTGAATCGGTGCGTTATTTTCTGTCTACCAGTCATCGCCATTCTTCTTTCTTTTCTCCACATACTGCAGCTTATCGGTGAAAGGCCCCGGTGAAACTGCGACGTTTCATCGGACCGGAAACTACATTAGGTAACCCCTCCGGGGTTGAAATGCTATGAACCGCTAACCCCCGGTTTCACCGGGGGCTATGATAGGAAATCCCTACGGGATTTAATCCGATGAGGCGCGTTGAAAGGAAGTGAATCGTTGCGTTATTTTCTGTCTACCAGTCGTCGCCATCCTCTTTCTTTTCTCCACCTACTGCAGCTTGTCGGTGAAGGACTATGCTTGGAAAACTCCTTCGGGGTTAAAGGCCGGTGAATCGCAGTCTGGTTATTTCTGACTCCATAAATCCGGCACGGCCTGCAGCCACCTAACGCATTCAAATCCCGTCGGGATTTCCCGTCATTGCCCGGTGAAGCCCTGTAAGCGAAAGGCAGCATTCAACCCCGGAGGGTTATTCCTTGTGGCGGCACATATCGCCCCGATATTTTATTCAAAGTTTAGGGCTATGCTTGGGAACTCCTTCGGAGAAAAGCCGATGAATCTCAGTCCGGGTTACTTTCTGACTCCATAAAATCCGACCAGGCCCGTAAAGACACTTAGCGCATTCAAGTCCCGTTGGGATTTCCCATCATAGCCCGGGTGAAACCCAGGTAAGCGAAAGGCAGCATTCAACTCCGGAGGGGTTATTCCTTGTGGCGGCACACATCGCCCTGATATTTTATTCAAAGTTGAGGGCTATGCTTTGGGAACTCCCTTCGGAGTTAAAAGCCGGTGAATCTCAGTCTGGGTTGCTTTCTGACTCCATAAATCCGACCAGGCCCGTAAAGACACTTAGCGCATTCAAATCCCGTTGGGATTTCCCATCATAGCCCGGGTGAAACGCGGGGTAAGCGAAAGGCAGCATTCAACTCCGGAGGGGTTATTCCTTGTGGCGGCACACATCGCCCTGATATTCTATTCAAAGTTGAGGGCTATGCTTTGGGAACTCCTTCGGAGTTAAAAGCCGGTGAATCTCAGTTTGGGTTGCTTTCTGACTCCATAAATCCGACCAGGCCCGTAAAGACACTTAGCGCATTCAAATCCCGTAGGGATTTCCTATCATAGCCCCGGGTGAAACCCGGGGTAAGCGGAAGGCGGCATTCAACCCCGGAGGGGTTACCCTTTCGGGCCACGCACATTGTTCCAATATCTACCCAAAAAGTAACATGCATTTTACCTTCTGACGTTAAGGCCAGCCTCATCACATCATGATACGATTCATTTTCAGATTCATTGAAACGGAACCTCTACTCGTTCGCGAAGACAATAGTCGTTAGACAAATGTATACTAGCGACCCGGCCAAGGATAGGAACGGAAAGCCCGAAGTGCGTGTGGCATGCGCGTAGCCGGACTTGTAGTGGATAGCCTGACCCGAGGTTTCCGAGGGGGCCGCCGATGTATCATTAATCAACGCTTGCAACGGACCCGGAGCCACAAAGAGGTAACCCGCTGAGCGGGTTGAATGCTGTCTATCGTTTACCCCCGGTTTCACCGGAGGCTATGATAGGAAATCCCAGCGGGATTTAAATCCGATGAGGTGGGTTGAAAGAAGTGAATCGCTGTCTGAGTGATTTTCTGTCTACCAATCGTCGCTATCCTTCTTCTTTCCTTTCTCCACGTATTGCAGTTTGTCCGTGAAGGATTTGTCCAGGAGACCCAGGGTATTTGGTTTGCACCATTCCTGGTTCATGATGGTGCCGTTGTTTTTGGCGGCGTAGTTGGTGAGGTTGTCTTTGGTGGTGATCTTTTTGTAGCCGATGTCGCCGGTCAATTGGATGGAGCGGACCGTGACGCGATACTTTCCATCTTTTACTCCTACGGTCACCTTGCCGCTGTATTTTCCAGTCTGGATGATGGACGGTGTGGCTACTTGTGCGAACTGGAATTTCTTGTAGTCCACAACGATGTCGTTCATGTCGAACGTTATTTCATCGCCGGAAGTTTGCAGGTTCGCCACGAAGGGTTGTGCTTTGTAAAATTCGGTCAGCTTGGCCGTCGTGATAGAATCCTGAGCAAAAACTTTTTGATAGAGGATCTCCTGGTCGGCTAGTTTAAAATCCACGTAGCTGGTGTTGCCTTGTCCGAAGACAAGCGAGGAAAATGCGATCAGCAGTAGAGAAAGCGATGTTTTCATAGGTTCGGTAACTTTGCGGCAAGGTACAGAACAAAATGCATTGGCGCGGCAGGGCGATCAAAAACAAAGGTCATTCAAACGCGTTGCGCGCTGAATGACCTTTAGCGTATTTTATCGGTTACAACACTAAACGAACTTGTTCAACAAGTTCTCATAGTATTCCTGTTTGCCACTGATCTGTTCGGGTTCGCCGTTCTTGAGGGCAAGCTTTCTCAACTCTTCCAACCCTACTTTGCCTTGTTCAAACGCTTTGCCTTTTCCGGCGTCGAAAGAAGCGTAGCGGGCTTTGCGCAGGTTGGTGTATTCGCCGTTGTCGAGGATGGCCTGGGCGGTGATGAGGCCGCGGGCAAAAGAATCCATACCGCCAATGTGTGCGTAGAATACATCGGCATTGTCGGTGGAGTTTCTGCGGGTCTTGGCGTCAAAGTTCACGCCACCGTTCTTGAAGCCGCCGGCTTGCAGGATCACGAGCATGGCTTCCGTCAGTTCATAGAGGCTGTTGGGGAATTGGTCAGTGTCCCAGCCGTTTTGGTTGTCGCCCCGGTTGGCGTCGATGCTTCCGAGCACGCCTGCGTTGGCGGCTACCTGGAGTTCGTGATCGAAGGTGTGTTGTGCCAGGGTGGCGTGGTTCACTTCGATGTTGAGTTTGAAGTCGTCCATCAACTCGAACTCGCGGAGGAAAGCGAGACAGGTGGCAGCGTCGAAATCATATTGGTGTTTGGTGGGCTCCATCGGCTTGGGTTCGATGAGGAACGTGCCTTTGAAACCTTGTGCACGGGCATAGTCTTTTGAAGCATGGAGGAAGCGCGCCAGGTGTTCCTGTTCGCGTTTCATGTCGGTGTTCAGCAACGACATGTAGCCTTCGCGGCCGCCCCAGAACACATAGTTCGATCCACCCAATTCGATGGTGGCATCGAGCGCATTCTTCACTTGTGCGCCGGCCCAGCAAACGACGTTGAAGTCGGGGTTGGTGGAAGCGCCGTTCATGTAGCGCGGGTGCGAGAACAGGTTGGCCGTTCCCCACAGCAATTTCACGCCGGATGCTTTTTGTTTTTTCTTGGCGTACTCAACGATCTTTTGAATGCGTTCCTCGGATTCGGCCAGCGTGGGGGCTTCGTCCACGAGATCATAATCATGAAAGCAATAGAACGGTGCGCCGATCTTGGTGATGAATTCGAAGGCGGCGTCCATCTTATCATAGGCGCGTTGCACGGCATCGGTGCTTTTGTTCCAGGCAAAATTCTTGGTACCGGGTCCGAAGGGGTCGCCGCCGGTGCCGCAGAAGGTGTGCCAGTAGGCGATGGCAAAACGGAAGTGTTCTTCCATGGTCTTCTTGCCTATTTTGCGCTTGGCGTCATAGAATTTAAAAGCCAAAGGGTTGTCCGATTCCTTGCCTTCATACTTTATCGGGCCGATGCCTTTAAAGTATTCTTTGTCTCCGAGTGTAAGTTTCATGTAATTGTATTTAGCGTTGGGATAATCCGGTTGAAAATTTTATAAGATCGCTTTTTGCAGGTGCGTCAGCCAGGTTTGGTAGGCATTTTTATATTGGCCCGTCAGTGTAGACGAAGGCTGTTCCGTGCGGATGATCTTCAAGCCGCGGAAGGCTTCTTCGAAAGAACCATACACGCCTGCCCCCACTCCTGCCCCGAGTGCTGCGCCCTTCGCGCCGTCGGTATCGTACAGTTCCAGCGGTGCGCCGATGGTGTTGACAAAGGCCTCGCGGAACAACGGACTTAAGAACATGTTGGCATGCCCCGCGCGGATCACTTTTGTGTTCAGGCCCATGCCCTGCAAAACATCAAAGCCATACTTGAGGGCAAACACGATGCCTTCCTGCGCAGCGCGAAATACGTGGGCCTGGCCGTGACGGTTGAAGTTCAGCCCGTGGAACGAGGCGTCGAGGTTTTTGTCTTCCAGCACGCGTTCGGCGCCATTGCCAAACGGGAGAACGGAAAGACCGTCGGCACCGATGGGCGCCTCGGCCGCGATTTTGTTGATCTGGTCATATTCATAGAGCGACCCATTCCCGCGGGCCTGTTTGCGCAGCCAGCTGTTGAGGATACCCGTACCGTTGATGCATAACAATACCCCGTTGCTTTTCACGGGTTTATTGTCGTTCACGTGAATGAATGTATTGACCCTCGACTTGGGATCGTAGGCATTTTTATCGGTGACGCTATAAATGACTCCGGATGTTCCGGCCGTGGCAGCCGTTTCGCCGGCGTTTAAAACGTTTAAGGAGAAGGCGTTATTTGGCTGATCACCAGCACGATAGCTCACGGGAGTCCCCTCCTTCAAGCCCAACTGCTGTGCCATGGCCTTGGTTACTTTGCCGTGGATGGAAAAGGTGGGCACTTGCGTGGCCAGCATCGATGCGGGGATGCCGTAGAGGGAGAGCAATTTCTCCGAGGGTGTTCCCGCGGCATAATCCCAGAACATGCCTTCGGACAGACCGGATGCTGTCGTGACAATGTCACCGGTGAGTTTCATGGCGAGGTAGTCGCCGGGGAGCATCACTTTGTGAATGCGTTCGAAAATGGCAGGTTCGTTATCTTTTACCCACTTGAGTTTGGAAGCGGTGAAGTTTCCGGGGGAGTTCAACAAATGCTTTAAGGAATAGTCGGCACCCAGGCTTTGAAAGGCGTTGCGGCCGATGTCAACGGCACGGCTATCGCACCAGATGATGGAAGGGCGGAGTACCTTTTGATCTTTGTCCACACACACCAGACCGTGCATCTGGTAAGAGATGCCGATGGCGGCAATCTCTGCCCCGGTGGCGCCGGATTTTTTCAAGCAGGCCTGGAGGCTTCTCTGCGCATGATCCCACCACATTTCGGGATCCTGCTCCGCCCAGCCGGCATGCACCGCCAGCATCGGCATTTCTTCGGCCGGCGACTGCGCCGAGGCAACGGACTGCCCGGTGGCCGCGTCGATCAATGACGCTTTGATGGAGGAACTTCCCAGGTCATACCCCAACAGGTATTTCTTCATAATTTATAAAATTACAATCGTTTGAAAGTGGGGTAAATATATAACTTATAGTACATTTGACTACAAGTATCCGTAAAATATTTTTTATACCTTAACAGCGCATGACGACCCTACCCTTTCCCGATACCACGATCGATGCCCTCTCCATTGACTGCCTGATCTTTGGCTTTAAAAAAAGCGAGCTCGACATCCTGCTCGTCCAACACGGCGAGGGCATCAGCAAAGGGAAATGGGCGCTCCCCGGCGGGTGGATCAAATACAATGAAAGCACCGACGGCGCTGCGACGCGTATCCTGAACGACCTGACCGGCGTATCCAACATCTACCTGGAGCAATTGCGGGCCTTTGGAGACGTGCACCGCTACCCCACCAAGCGCGTGATCACCATCGCCTATTATGCCCTGGTAAAGCCCGAGAACTACACCCTGCACGCCGGCTTCACCGCGGCCGATGCGCAATGGTTCAAGATCAGCGAAGTGCCGGAAATGCCTTATGATCACAAGAATATCCTCAACGAAGGGTTGGCATACCTTAAACATAAAGTGCGGCATGAACCCATCGGATTTAATCTTCTACCCAAGAAATTCACACTGCTGCAATTGCAGGAGCTTTACGAAGCCATTCTGGATAAAAAATTGGACAAGCCCAATTTCCGGCGGAAGCTGATGCGGATGAATCTGTTGGAGCCGTGTAAGGAGAAGCAGACGGATGTATCGCATCGGGCGGCGAGTCTTTATAAGTTTGATAAGAGAGCTTACAATCATTTGAAGGAGAAGGGGTTTATGTTTGAGTTGTAGTCAGGAGCCAGAATCCAGGAGCCAGGAGCCAGGAGAAATGCAAAATGCGGCTGTCGGGAGTCTGGGTATTAGTCGGAACAGAGGAGCCAGTAGCCAGTAGTCAGTAGCCAGGAGAAATGCAAAATGCATCTGTCGATGGGCGGGCATCAATTTCCGAACGAGTCGACGCGGCCTGATAACTCCCTGTAGAAGAAAAAATTATGTTGACACGCCTCATCTATACTCACGCTCGCACCCACTCCCGCACTCCCTCCTGGCTCCTGGCTTCTGGATTCTGGATTTTGGCTCCTGGATTCTGAATTCCGGCTCCTGAAAAAAACTTGCCCCTCCCATAGTCATAACGACTATAAGTTTTGGTCAATTCTTGTAGATTGCAATCCTTTGCAAAGGCATAAAACTGTTGCAAGGGAGGATTTTTAACTGCATCTTGACGCATCACTACTATAACCTTAAACCTTTTAATTCATCATGGAACAGAAGAATATTAACCGCACCAGCTTGTTTTGGGCAAGTTGTATGTCGCTCCTAGTGACATCGCTTTCTTTCGGGATACGGGCCGGTATTTTAAACAGACTCGGGGTAGAGTTCAGTCTTAACGCCCAGCAACTGGGTACGATCGCCGCAACCGCTTTCTGGGGATTCCCGCTTGCTGTTGTTATTGGCGGTTTCGTTGTAGACATCATTGGCATGAAACGTCTGCTCGTCATTGCCTTTCTGTTTCACCTTCTTGGCATTGGACTCACGGTATTTGCGAACGGCTACTGGTCCCTGTTCCTTTCCACGCTTTTGATCGGTATTGCTAACGGCACAGTTGAAGCAGCGTGTAATCCGCTGGTAGCCACCATTTACTCCGAAAACAAGACCACAAAACTGAATCACTTCCACCTCTGGTTCCCCGGAGGTATCGTGATCGGTACGCTGATCGTTATGCTGTTCGATCAAGTGGGGTTGGGTGAGCAATGGCAATGGCAGGTGGCGACCATGTTTATCCCTACCCTGGCGTATGGCTACCTGTTTTTGAAACTGGATTTCCCTGTTACTGAACGCGTGGCCTCCGGTGTTTCTACCAGCAGCATGTACAAATCGTTGTTGAGTCCGCTCTTCATCTTTATGTTCATTTGTATGTTTGGAACGGCGATCACGGAATTGTTCACCAATCAATGGGTGGGCGTGCTGCTCAAAAACGCTTCCAGCAATGCCCTGCTGCTGCTTACCATTACCACCGGCATCATGGTTATCGGTCGCGCGTTTGCTGAACCTATCGTTCACCGCTTTTCGCCTGCAGGCGTGCTCCTGGCATCGGCCACACTGGCGGCGCTGGGGCTTTACATGATGAGTACAGTAAATGGAAACATGCTTCTGGTTGCGGCGCTGATTTTCGGCATCGGCGTTTGCTACTTCTGGCCTACCATGTTAGGATTTGTGTCTGAAAACCTTCCGAAGACGGGTGCTGTAGGGCTTAACCTCATGGGTGGCGCAGGCATGTTCGCCGTGTCGATCTACACTATCTTTATGGGTGGTTTTTATGATAACATCATTGCAAAAAACCTGCCTTCCGGCGCGGACGTCGCGGCATTTCGGGCAGCATCGGCAGGCAGCACAGAGGCCACGGCTTATGCTAATGCCGAGTTTGTTGCCGGCCCCGAGGTGATCAAGGCAACGTTAGTGATCCCCATCATGCTTGTCATTGCCTTTATTGGACTGGTGATCTATATGCGCGGTCGCAAAAAGGCACAAGCGCCTGCAACCGCTTAAGCACAAAACGATTTAAGAAATACAGAGGATGGCCCAAAACCATCCTCTTTCTTTTTTACGTACATTCCATTAAATCCACCAGGAGGCTTCATTGAGTATGCGTAAACTTATCGTGATATTGCTGCTGCTTTCTTCGACCGCTATGGCTCAGAAACTGATGATTACGGAAAAGGTAAAATTTCTCGCCCTGGGCGATTCGTATACGATTGGCGAGAGTGTGCCGGTCAGGGAACGCTGGCCGGTCCAGTTGATCGATGCGATCACGTTGAAAGGCTTGGATTGTTTTGAGCCGAAGATCATTGCCACCACCGGTTGGCGCACGGATGATTTGAAAAACGCCATCGCGGCCGCGAAGCTCACCACCGACTACACGCTGGTGTCGTTGCTGATCGGCGTGAATAATTATTACCAGGGAAAAACGGTGGAGAGTTATGCGCCGGAGTTTGAAGAATTGTTGAACACCGCCATCCGTTTGGCGGGTGGGAAGAAGTCGCACGTGTTTGTGGTTTCTATTCCTGACTATGGGTATACGCCTTTTGGAAAAGATAAGCAGGCGACGATCAGTGTGGGGATCGATGCATTCAATGCCGTGAATAAATCCATATCGCAAAAGCTTGGTGTTCCCTATTTTAACATCACGGAAATATCCCGAAGAGGTCTGGTAGCCCCGGACCTTGTTGCGCCCGATGGTTTGCATCCTTCTGGTCTCATGTATTCGCTGTGGGTTCAGTTGATTTTGCAAGATGTCACGCTTGTGCATTCTGATACCGATGAAGGAGATGGCGGTAACGATCCGGTGACGGGCGTTGCCGATGAACAGTATGGCGTGAATATCTATCCTAACCCTTTTGAGAAAAGCATCATCATCGATAACCTCCCTCCTGCACAACATAGCCTACGGGTGGAGTTGCTGAACGACCAGGGCGCGGCGGTGTCGGTGGAGGAAACCCTCGCGCCGGAAGGGGGACGCGTTGAGCTGGATACCCGGCAGCTAAATGCCGGATTGTATCATTACCGCATTCAAGGTTCGGCTGGGTTTTTATTGCAGGGAAAATTAATCAAGGTTTAAACGGTTTAAACCCACATTGCTGGGGAAAGTGGCGAGGGGATTTGTAAATTAAAAACGGCGTTTGTTCCTTGGGGCCTTTATTCGTTTTATGGCCCAAAAATCAATGCACGTCACCTCCGAGATTGGAACCCTGAGAAAGCTTTTGGTGCATAGTCCCGATAGCAGTTTGGGGAAAGTGGTGCCCTCCAAAGCACAGGACTGGTTGTTTGAAGACATTGTGCACCTGGACACCATCCGCAAAAAAGAATACGACTACTACACGCGCATCCTGCTCTACTTCCTCGATCCCGCAAAGATCGCCGGCAAGCTCAAGCAAATCGACGCCCCCGAAAACAACCGGAACTTCTACAAGCCCGACGACGACGGCTTTCACCGTTCCGAAAATGTGATCGAACTGCAGTGGCTGCTGGCCGACATCCTGAAAGACAACACCATCAAATTGAAACTGGTAGCGTCGGTATGTGCCATTGAGTTCTGTTCATATGAAACGCAAAGCAAGCTCTTTGCCCTGGATCCTGTAGAGCTTTCCAAAGTGCTCATCAGCGGCACACTGTTGGATGGACGCATGCTCTTCGCCCCTATTCCCAATTTTATTTTTACGCGCGACATCGGCGTGGTGGTGAACGATCACATCTTGCTGAACCGCCCTGCGAAAAAAGCCAGGACGCGGGAAGCGCTGCTGACCAAATATATTTTCTTTAACCATCCGTTGTTTGTCTCCTTCGAAAACAAGATCATTGAAATCGAAGACACGTCGCATCACTTCCTGATGCCAAAAGAAAGCGACGACAAGAAAGTGACCCTGGAGGGCGGCGACGTGATGATGGTGAGCAGCAATCATTTGCTGGTCGGTGTGAGCGAACGCACTACGGTAGAAGCCGCACACCAGGTGGTGAACCTCATGTTCGAGCGCAAGCTGGTGGACAAAGTTACGGTGGTGCGCATTCCCAAAAAGCGCGACTACATGCACATCGATACCATTTTCACGCAGGTGAAACGAAACATGTGGGTGATGCTGGGTAATTTTTCGCGGAAGGCGATCAAAAAAGAAGACGCGGATCCGGTAGAACGGATTTTAGAAAGCAAAAAGAAAGACGACCCGATCAAGATCGTGCAGTTCAACCGCCACGACCTCGACAAGCCCGTATATTTTGAAACGCTGGAAGACCTGCTGATCAATGTCAGCGAGGTGGACCTGAAGAGTCCGGAGAAGACCGCATTTATCTACTCCGGCAACAGCGAGTTCCCCTATGACGTCCGCGAACAGTGGACAGATTCGTGTAATGTGCTGGTGTTGAAAGAAGGTGTGGTGCTGGGCTATGATCGAAACGATAAGACCACGGAAGCCTTCACAGCACAAGGCTTTAATGTCGTTCACGTACACGACCTGTTGAATGACCTGGAGGCCGGCAGCGTGCGTGTGGAAGAGCTTAAAGATACGGTGATCCTGATGCCCTCGGCGGAACTGTCGCGTGCGCGCGGAGGTTTTCATTGTATGAGCCTGCCCTTGCTGCGGGATGAAATCAACTAACCGTTATTGAGGATGAGCCGTCAAACCACTTCCCATTTATTGATGATCCGCCCCGTGCAGTTTGCCTTCAATGCGCAGACGGCGGTGAACAATGCGTTCCAGTCTACGCAAGACACAAACGCGCAGGAGCTTGCGCTGAAAGAGTTCGATAACTTTGTGAGCTTGCTTCGAAAAAAAGGTGTGGATGTGACCGTGGTGAACGATACGCCTGCGCCACACACCCCCGACTCTATTTTTCCTAACAACTGGATATCCTTTCACGACGATGGCAGCATTGTGCTCTATCCCATGTATGCCGCGAACCGGCGACAGGAGCGAAAGCCGCATGTATTGGAAACACTGGAAGAGCGTTTTGTCATCAAAAAACGCGTTGATCTTTCCAGCTATGAGAACACGGACGTATTCCTGGAAGGCACCGGCAGCATGGTGTTGGATCGCGAACATAAAATCGCGTACGCCTGCTTGTCACAAAGAACCGACGCGAAAGTGTTGAATGACTTTTGTGCGCGACTGGGTTATACCGCCCAAGCCTTTACCGCCACCGACGCCAACGGCTTCCCCATCTACCACACCAACGTCATGATGTGCGTGGCAGACCGCTACGTCATCATTTGCCTCGACTCCATCCCGGATGCGGCGGAACGAAAGGCCACCGTCGCCTGCATCACAAAAACAAACAAGGAGATCATCGCCATTACGCTGGATCAGATGAATCATTTCGCGGGCAATATGCTGCAAGTGAACAATGCGAAGGGCGATACTTTCTTGATCATGTCATCGCAGGCCTATAAAGCCCTGACGTCTGAACAAGTGGACGCGATTGAACAATACAACCCCATTCTTCATTCCAGTCTCGATACGATAGAAAGAAATGGCGGAGGAAGCGCGCGATGTATGATAGCGGAAGTGTTTTTGCCGGAACGGGCTTAGGACCTGCAATCCTTATCGCATAAGGTCGTAGTAATAGCGATTTTTTGCCTTATCAAAATTCTTGACAAAGCTATCTTTGATGCGGGCCTGAACGGTCTCGCGTTTTGTCAACTCACAAATCTTCCACAACAGGTAGTAATGTTCCGGGTTGGTTGCATTAAAATTGTTCTGGTTGTTCAGAAAGTTGAAAGCGACCTCTCCCACTTCTTCCTGGCTCAGGTTGTATTGAAAAGCGTTGATCAATTTCAATTCATCTCCATAGTAAGAAACATATCCCCACCGGAACGTCTGATCGTTGTAGAGACCCTTTATCGTGTAGAGATCGATGAATATTTTACTGATCACCGCGGTCAGATAGGTATTCTGGGGATACACTACTTTCAATTGAAGCGCCATCAACATCGCATAGTCAAACCTTTGGAATTTGTAGGCAACGCTTAGGTCCTCAAATTGCGCCAGCGAG
Source organism: Chryseolinea sp. (assembly GCA_036525235.1). Lineage (GTDB taxonomy): Bacteria > Bacteroidota > Bacteroidia > Cytophagales > Cyclobacteriaceae > Chryseolinea. The sequence continues at coordinate 109,873 of DATDAV010000138.1, forward strand.
ATAATCTCGTCGACGTATAGCGTGGGTCGTTTATTGAAAGGGCTGTCGTCGGTTGTTAATTTTTCACGAAGCCACTGCTGGCGCTGGGTGATGTCGGGGTGCGTTCGGAGGGAGTCGCGCGAAAAAAAGAGGACGTTGTCACGGCGGTTGCTGTACAGGCTAAGGCGGGGTTTTAGCCAGCGTTCCTGGAATGGGTATTTTGTGAACTGGAATTCATCAAACAAGGCGTAGCCCAGTTTATGTTTTGTATAGTCCAGGGAATCCAGAACCGAAAGCATCGCAATACTTTCTCCCGTATTATATCCGGCCTGACGGGCGATGATCAGCCCCAGCGAGTCGGCCTCCCGTTCATGTACGCGACCAAACCGGGTCATGTCATAGACAATTTTGCGCACGGAATCCACGTCACTTTCATCCGCGTTGTCGGAGGTGAGGACCTTTGTCATACCTTGTTTCACCTTGCGTTCATACTTGCCTCGGGCCATCTTTTCGATGCTTTCCTGGATATGCCCCAGCTCATAATGCGCGATCTCATGGGCCAATGTAAAGGCCAACTGACTTTCGTTTTCGATTCGACCCAACAAGCCGGTGGTGAGCAAAAACGTGCCCTCGCCCATGCAGGTGGCATTGCTGGATGGCAATTTCGCAATGAGCACGCGCTGCGGCGTGGTGTGTAGCTCCGTATGCGCCTTCAGTTCATTAAATATCGTATCGACAAAGCCTTGCATCTCCGCATCGTTGACGATCCTTTTCGCCTTCACCAAACTGACGAGGTACTTCGTATTCCTGCTATAGAGACTGGACACGCCAGCGGTGTTCCTTGCGCCCATCCGGCGTAGCTCATCGTTCAATTGCCGGCGAAGGTCCTGCACCAGGCGTGTTTCGGTTTCGTTGTAGGTGGGAACAGGCTTGAAGGTTTCGGTGAGTTGGGCGTGGCTGTCAAGAACAATAAGGCATCCGATGAGCAGCAGTGACCATTGGAGAAGATGAAGACGGGGGGGCATGACGATTAACTTACAGAACAATGAACGCAAAGGTATGGAAAATATTATTGGAGTCGGTTTTGGGTTTAGCGGCTGTAGGGGTATTCGTTAATCCAGTGGAATCCGCGCGTTATTAAAATAAATTCATCGGGATTCTTGCGCATAGCGATCTGGATGGAGTCTTCGTTTAGTTTTCCTTTTAACCTGTAGAGATTGTCGCTGGTGATGGCATAACGAAAATGGTAGACCGTTCCGGAATCGGGGCTGATGAGGCTCATGGTGCGCGCAACGGTATCGGAGGTAAACTTCCATCCGATCCTGGCTCCGTCCATGTATTGAAGGCTACACTGGTCGTTTGGCATGACATAAAGCTTTTTCCAGCGACGGGTTTTGTCGTCTTCCGGAACGACAATGCCATTGGTCTTGTGTTCCACGATTTCGTAGCTATCAAAACGCTCGGGAAAACGCGCCGCCACCTCATCTCCTCTTTTCAGACCCACAACAATCAATGGTCCGACAATGACCAGGATGACGATCGCTTTTCCAATGCCATAGAACAACCGGGCTTTGGGATGAGTGAACACGGGACGGATATTTTCGGGTGCTGTGGCCTTGTTCAAAATAAAAAAGGAAATCAACCTTTTGAATTGTGGCGCGGCGATCACCACGGCGACGACCAGGAGATGCGCCGAGAATAATTTTACGGGCACGTCGTAACTGAGGTTCAACATCAGAATGTTGACCATGATGAAAATGGTGATCAATGCACCCAACAACGTGGTCCGCCGGAAGAAAAGCAAAGCACCTGCGAGCATTTCAGCACCTCCGGCAAACAAATTGTATGTTTTGGAATAGCCCATGAAGGCCCACAAAAGTCCCATGGGTGACAATTGTCCCAGGGGCGCAGTCAATCGCTCCAGCGTCGGGAACGGAAATTGGGTTTTGATGACCTTGGCGAGGCCGTAGGCGAACATCATATACGCCAGGAAATAGCGCAAGAAGATCAAAAACCAGAACAACAGCTTGTCATAGTCAGCACGTTTTCGATCGATGGCTGTCCACACCACGGTAGCCAGAAGCGAGATCGATCCGATGACGGCCAGCTGTACATAATTCCACGTCGTGTCGCCGCTGCCATTGGGCATCACGGTGATGTCGATGCTGAAAATGTGATGACCCGCAAAGACTACAATAGCGTTCCAGGGTGAGAATGTAGAGAACTCTACCCACCACGATGCCGGCGCATAGCA
>DATDAV010000139.1:0-76459 GCA_036525235.1 Chryseolinea sp.
CACCGACGGCATCCATCCAGAAGTTGGGATAGCATACCAGTCCAACGACGCCCGCATCAAGATCTTTGTGTGCGCCCATGGGAATGGCGACGGCCTTTCCATCGAGGCTATAGCTTTCCACGCCGTCGCGAAGCGGATAGCGGGTGGCAAAGTGGAACGTGTCGGTTTCAAAGTCGACGCCTTCTGTCACCAATCCTTTGTTCTTCCAGGAAGCACGGCGTTCCAACAGGATGTCGTCGATGGATTCGCGGAGGTTGGCACCCACTACGGCTTTGCAATATTCGGGGTGTGCGGGACCGCAATGATAACACTCGCGGAAATTTTCAGCGATCAGTTTCCAGTTTGTGCGGATCGTATAACTTTTCTTGAAGGCTACTTTTGATTGATCTACCTGGTAGGTTTTTACAAACGGCGCCAGGTCTCTCATCACGGGTTCGAAATCTACGGGGTCTTCGGCCAATGAAATAAAGATGAGTCCTTCGATAAGGCGGATGTGTACGGGATGCAGGCCATAGGATGTTCTGTCAAAATCATCGGGCATGAGGCGTGCTTTAAATAAGCTGCCATCGGTGTTGTAGACCCATTGATGATAGGGACACATCAGTTTTGGGGAGTGGCCTTTTTCGTCCTGGCAGATGGTGGAACCGCGATGGCGGCACGTATTAAAATGTGCATGCACTTTTCCTTCACGTCCGCGGATGATGATCACCGAGTCGCGACCGACGGCATAGGTGATATAATCTCCTTCTTTTGGAATTTCGGCGGTGACGCCCGCAAAAAGCCAGTATTTTTTCCAGATCAATTCCCGGTCGAGGTGAAAGATCTCTTCGCTGGTATAAAAAGCTTGTTCCAGACTGTGACCCGGAAGATAGTTGTTCAATAGATTCACAATTTCAGCAGCTTTCATATGTCTCTATTTTTAGGTATGCTCCTATGGATTGGGTTGGTGGACCCCGTCATACGTCAAAATTAATCGGTCCGGGTTACCAAATTCTCTACCTCCTTTGCCAATGGTTACAGTATTTTCGCCAGAAAAGCAATTTTTCCCCCAAACGTTTGCCGAAGTTCCTGTTGTTTGCAAGTTTTGTTTACACCGGGTCGTGACTGACCCGGATTTGAACCAGACACTAAACACAATATTAACATGAGCAGTTCGGATAAAATTTCCCGTAAAAAATTCATCTACCAAGCAGGACTATTAGGAGCCGCTGCTTCCCTTACGCCCCTGGTATCGCCGGCAAAAAATTCCGTTCAGCAAAAGAAAATCAAGGTAGCGATCATTGGCTGTGGCAGTGTTTCCACCCAATACCTCCCCCACCTTTCCAAATCGCCGTACGTTGAGTTGGTGAGCACGTGCGACATCATTCCGGAACGCGCCGTGAATGCTGCGAAAAAGTATTCCATTCCCAACAATTTCCCGTCCATCGAAAAATTGCTGGCAGGTCCTGCGTTCGACTTGATGGTGAACCTCACCAACATGCAGGAACACGGACGCCTGAACAAACTGGCGATCAACGCCGGCAAAAATGTTTGGAGCGAGAAGCCTATGGCCACTACCTATCAGGAAGGAAAAGAATTGTTGGAATTGGCCAAGCAAAAAGGCGTTCGCATCTGGGGTGCACCTGCTGTGGTGATGAGTCCTCAATTCGCGTTCATGGCCAAAGCCATCAATGAAGGCAAGTTGGGCAAAGTTTCTGCCGCGCATGCGCACTATGGTCACCTCGGTCCGGATTGGTCTGCTTTCTTCTATGAAAAGAACGGCGGCAGCATGCCCGATCTGGGCGTGTATAACATGGTAACGCTGACCGGTTTGCTTGGTCCCGTAAAATCCGTTGTCGCGATGTTGAACATCATCACGCCCGAGCGCAAAGTGAGCAATCGCCCCAACCCCATCAAGGTGGAAGAAGAAGACAACTCGATGGTGTTGATGGAACATGCCAGCGGCGCGCTCTCGCACGTGCAAAGCGGTTTCAATTATTTTGATCCCTATGGTCACGCTGGAAAAGGACAAGACAAACCCACCGTCTCCATTTGGGGAACTGAAGGTAACCTGCAATTGATCGGCTACGACTGGGCACCTTTCGGCGTAGACATGGCCACAAAAGATAACGAAGCCACCCAACGCATGGCCACCGACACAGGCACCTACGTTTGGCAGCAAGGCGCTTCCGCCATCTGCGAGGCTATGGCCACCGGCAAAGAGCCGATCATCACCGCGCCTCATGCGCTCCACGTGTTGGAGATCATTGAAGCCGCACGCCAGTCGCAAGCTACCGGGCGACGCATTACGCTGCAGTCGACCTTTCATTACCCTGTCATTAGTTAATGTAAATATTGCCCATCTATCCACTAAAGTTCTTCCTCGTTTGAGGGAGAACTTTTTGCTTTCATCCTGATGCAAACTTTTATCGCTTCCAACCCAGAAGAATTTGCGCAACAAACGGCAGATTTTCTATTTCAACGCATCGTCCAAAAACCCGATTTTATCGTGGCGCTGGCCGCTGGCGAAACACCCTTGCTTCCCTATACGCGGCTCGTAGAAAAACTGCTCCGCGAACGCATAGACATATCCCGCTGCACGTTTATCGGTCTGGACGAATGGGTGGGCATTCCACCGGATAATCCCGGGAGTTGTGCCTACTTTTTGCACAACGTTGTCCTGGATCCCTTAAAGATCAAAAGTGATCGTTTCAAACTTTTCAATTCCCAGGCGGAAGATTTGCAACAAGAATGCCGCAACATGGATGCGTTCATTCTTTCGCGGGGTGTTCTTGACGCGATTGTCGTGGGCATTGGCATGAACGGCCACATCGGTTTTAATGAGCCCGGGGTGTCCGCAAAAAAATATTCACACGTCATCGACCTCGACGCCAACACAAAAAACGTCGGACAAAAATACTTTGCCGAGCAAACCACCCTGTCAAAAGGTATTACCTTAGGGCTGCAAACTTTAATGGAAGCCAAACAAGCCATCCTCCTGGCAAACGGCGCCCGCAAGGCGTCTATCATGAGAAAAGCGCTGGAGGGGCCTCTTTCCATTGAGGTGCCTGCCTCCATTATGCAACAACACGCAAACGGTTTTATCTTTATGGACGAAGCAGCAGCGGGAGAATTAACCATGAAACAAAACGGGGCATAACAATTTATGCGGCTTACAGAGGTCAACCGCCTGCGGTTACTTTATTTTCTTATCCTAAGCTGCACAGCTTCATGGCTTCCTTTGTTTGCCGACAACCTGAAGTCGCGCGGTCTTTCGGGTATTCAGATCGGAATCATTCTCAGCGTCACGCCCATCAGCATGTTTCTTGTCCAACCTTTTGTGGGCATGCTTGCAGACCGTTGGGGTTTTCGAAGAAGCATGATGGTCTATAGCCTCATGGCGACGATCGCCTTCTTCTTGCTACAACTCGATGCATCGTTTGGCATGCTGGTGGTGATGACGGTTTTTATGTCCGTTTTTTATAACGGCCTGCAACCCGTCATGGACAGCCTCACCTTGCAACTCACGCAACGCGACCCCACCTTTAGCTATGGCACCGTGCGCCTGGCGGGCGCGGCAGGATGGGCGGTTACGGGAATTGTGATCGGATACTTTATCGACGCGCTGGATACACGGGTGATCTTCATGTATTCGGGTGCTTCTTTGCTGCTGGTCTTCTTCCTGTCGACCACGATCCCACATGAATACACGAAAGAAAAATCAACTGAGGAATTTTCGTTTGTGTCGGCAATCCGCGAGATCATTACTCCCTCGCTGCTGGTTATTCTGATGGCCTTCTTCCTGGTCTCTGCCGCGGCTACCACGATTTGGAATTTTTATTCGATCTACATGAAAGAGAATGGCGCTTCCGCGTCGCTGGTTGGGGTCGGACTATCGTTGCAGGGTTTGTGCGAGATACCGTTCTTTTATTTTAGCGACGCCATCATTCGCCGGATCGGTCTTCGCAATACGCTACTGATCACTACAGCGGCCACGGCGCTCCGGTTGTTGTTGTACAGCCTCGTGCACGTGCCGGAAATGGCGTTGCCGATCGAAATTCTACATGGGCTGTCGTGGTCGTTGTTCTGGGTGGCCGGTGTGGAATATACCAACCGGTTGGTGGCCGTGCGATGGAGAGCTACGGGGCAATCGCTTTTGTATGCGGCTTATTTTGGCATCGGTCAGATCACGGGAAATTTCTGGACCGGATTTTTATACGATCAACACATGCCGATCGCTTCCATTTTCTTTTTAAACTTTTTTGTGGTGGCCCTCATCGTAGTGCTCCTGGTGTTTACGGTGAAGTCCGTTCAGCGCCCAGCGGCTTCTTAATGCTCAGAAGAATTTGTCTTTGTGTTCCTTCCTGAATTTGAGCGGCGAAACGCCCGTCACTTTTTGAAATTGCTGATAGAAGTTGGAGACATTTTTGAATCCGCTGTCGACGCTGATCTGGTCCACGTTGAATTGTGTTTCCATCAGCATTTTGTGGGCGTGCTCAATACGGATCTCATTGAGGAACTGGATCGCGGTTTTGTTAGTCCGGTCCTTGAAGTAGCGGCAAAAAGCGTTGACCGACATGTTGGCGACGCTGGCCACATCTTCAAGCTTGATGTCGTTTTTAAAGTTAATCAGCAGATAATCTAATACGCTGTCGAGCCGGTGCAGGTCGGAGGCGTCTAATTTTTGTTTGTAGTGTTCCGAACAGAGGTAGGTGTAGTCCGTGCTTTCCGAAAGAATTTGCAGGATGTCCATAAACAAAAAGAACTGTTCGGTCCCCTTCAGTGTGAGCGCTTCCTGGAATTTGAGCACCATTTGTTTTTTTGTGGCGGCGCCGAATTTTATTCCTTTTTGAGAACGCACTAACAGGTCCCGCACTTTGTCCATTTCCGGAACAGAAAAGAATTCCTTCCCGAATGAATCGTTTGTGAAAACAATATAGATCGCCTCGGCCAGGCTGAATTGATTGCCTTTGAAATGGGTGTCGTCACTTTTCCACACGTGCGCCAGATTAGGGCCCAGCATCACTAAGTCTGTCGCCTCGAACCGTTCCACGCTGTCGCCGACAAAGCGGGTGCCCTGTCCTTGAGTGACCAGCATGATCTCAATTTCGGGGTGGAAGTGCCACGGCACAACAAAATAGGGGCGCACCACTTTGACGACGTCGAACGACCTGTTTTCGGGAAATTGGATTTTTATAAATCTGGGAATCTTCATGCGGGGTTTAATTTCCTAAAAACTTCTGATAACACAGCGATAACGGCCCCGCAAACCATTGAAAAATGATAAGATTCAGAAGGAAATGGAAAAATTCCACTACTGAAAGCCCGCCCAGTAGACGGAAATTATGCAGGATTTAGTACCACTTTATTAAACACCGATCTTATGTTAAAAGTCTATCACATTTTTAAAAGCTTGCTTTGCTTGCTGATCCTGCTTTCTCCGGGCTGGACACTGGCCCAAGAGCGGACCATCACCGGAAAAGTCATGTCAGCAGATGACAATATGCAGCTTCCGGGGGCCAACGTTTTGGTCAAAGGCTCATCTTCGGGAACGGTCACCGATTCAGAGGGCCAATTCAGTCTTGCGATTGGAGACAATACCACACTGGTAATTTCCTTTGTTGGATATGTTAGCCAGGAGGTTGCCGTTGGCAACCAGTCCAACATCACGATTAGCCTCGTTCCGGACGCAACGTCTCTGGCGGAAGTTATCGTGGTGGGCTATGGAACCATCCAGAAAAAAGACCTCACCGGCTCGGTCACCAACCTGTCGCAAAAGGATTTTAACGCGGGGATCAACCCCAATCCGCTTCAAGCCATTCAAGGAAAAGTTGCCGGCTTGAACATCACCCAGCCTTCGGGGGATCCCAACACGGCGCCTACCGTGCGACTGAGAGGCTATACGTCGCTGGCCGGCGGTAGCGACCCGCTCTATGTTGTAGACGGCGTTATCGGCGTGCCCATCAACAGCATTTCGCCGTCCGATATCGACCGGATCGACGTTTTGAAAGATGCCAGCGCGTCCGCTATCTATGGTTCGCGTGCTGCCAACGGTGTGATCATGATCACCACCAAACGCGGTAAAGATGGCAAGCCCACCATCTCGTTTAACAACTATATCGCTATGGAAAACATTTCCAAGCGCCTCGACCTGATGAACGCCGATGAATACCGGTCTGAAGTAACGCGCATCAAAGGCGCTGCCTCTTTGAGTGACGGTTTAAAATTCCCCACCGATGCCAACGGTAACGGCTACAACACGGACTGGATGAAACAGATCACCCGCACGGGCTACACCAACAACCACGAGCTCGCGCTCGCGGGTGGTACTTCCCAGCTTTCCTACCGCGGTTCCTTAAATTACATGAAGCGTGAAGGTATCGTAAAGAACACAGACTTCGAGCGGATCACGGGTCGTTTCAATGTCGATCAAAAAGCACTGAACGACAAGTTGCAGATTCAATACAATCTGGGCGTCACCCGCACCAATTCGAATCTAACCAATGAGGACGTTATCAACCGTGCCATTTTGTTCCTGCCTACCCTGCCGGTCCACAACACCGACGGAAGTTATTATGAGGTGCCCGGCAGCTTCGATCTCTACAATCCTGTGGCGATGCAGCAGAATTTCAAGAAACCAAGTGCTAATACCCTTCTGGTAGGTGCCATCAACGCAAAATACGAGGTCGCCAAGGGACTTACCCTCGGCGTGAACGGCGCGTTGCAGAGTGAACAGGGCCGCAAACAGGAGGCGTATAACGTGGACACCAAAGCCTACTTGGGCATGTTGGGCCAGGTCTCTCAAAGCTACGCGCAGGCGAACAACAAGCTCCTGGAATTGACCGCACAGTATAAGACGAACTTTGGCTCGTCCAGTAACCTGACGGTGTTGGGCGGTTATTCTTATCAGGGCTTTGTCAACGACGGCTTCAGTGCGATGAACAATATTGGTGATCCATCGCTGGCCGATGTCGGCTTGTACAATCTATACGGGTACAACAATCTCGGAGCATACCAAGGGACGCTGATCAGAGGACAGAGCAACTATGTCTCTTCCTATAAGAACACGAGCGCGCTCATTTCATTTTTTGGACGCGCCACCGTGAACCTGACCGACAAGTATAACATTACAGCGACGGTGAGACGCGACGGTAGTACAAAATTCGGAGCCAACAACAAATGGGGTACTTTCCCCTCGCTGGCGGCGGGATGGACGCTCTCCAATGAAGGCTTTCTTTCCGGCGGCAGCACACTCAACTATTTGAAATTGCGCGTCGGATGGGGCCAGACAGGAAATGCGGAAGGTATTAGTCCCTATAGATCTCTCCTCCTCTATGGTACTCCCCCGGATGGATCGACGTCATACAGCTATTATGACCCGGTCTCGAAACAGTTCTTGACGGGTGTTGACATTACACAAAATGCAAATCCCAACTTGAAGTGGGAAGTGTTGTCGCAAACGAACATCGGATTGGACTTTGAACTTTTCGATGGAAAAGTTACTGGAACGTTGGAAGTCTACGACAAGCGTACCAAGGACATGTTGTATAACTACACCGTGCCTTTGGATGGCAAGAACTACTTTACGAAAACGCAGTTGGCCAACGTTGGCGAGATGTCGAACAAGGGCATCGAGTTATCGGTGGGTGGCGATGTGATCAGCGGCGATAACTTCCGGTGGAATACGCGGGTCGTAGGCTCTGTCTTCAAAAACATGGTGGAGAAATTGAGCAGCGGCGATTATCAGTCCGGTCAAATTTTATACAACAACTTCAACGGTCGTGGGTTGGGTCTGATCACTGCTTCTCAATTGCGTGAAGGCCACCCGATGGGTGAATTTTATATTCCTCATTTCAGAGGCTATGACGAAAACGGCAACATCCAGTACGAGACCGAAGACGGCGGTGTGACCACCGACTATGGCAGCGCCAAGAAGTTTGAGAAAGGTTCGGGCATTCCCAAAGCCACCGTTTCATGGATAAACACATTCACCTATAAGCATTTCGATTTCTCCTTCCAGTTGCGTGGTGTTTTTGGAAACAAGATCATCAACAACCTGCGGTCTAACCTGACCCTTTCGGGCAGTATCCTGGAAAACAACATGATCCGCGACATCGATCAGTATCCGGCAAACTACAGCATACCGGGTTTGTCTGACCAATGGTTGGAAAGCGGATCGTTTGTTCGCCTCGACAACTGGCAACTGGGCTACAACATCCCGGTGGGTGGAAATGCTATTAAGAACGCCCGTGTGTATGTGGCTGGAAACAATCTGTTTGTGATCACGGCCTACAAAGGCATAGACCCCGAATTGCAAGTGAAGGGTGACCTGGGCACCGATTACGCTACACCAAACAGTATTGGTATGGACTATAGCAACATCTATCCCAAAACCAGATCCTTCCAGCTTGGTGTTAACCTTACTTTTTAAAGCTCAAAAACGACGACTATGAAAAATTTTCTGGCTATCAAAAGAAGAGTTGCCTACGCTTCGATACTGTTGATCGGCTTCAACCTCGGCTGTACAGACCTGGGTGAAACGGTATATGATCAGGTTCCTCAAGATCAATACGGAAACACCGAAGGGCAGCTGAACACCCTCATCGGCCCGCTTTATACTGGGTTGGGAAGCTATTTTAGCACGTTCGAGCTCCTGAATTGCGTAACCGACGAAGAGCTTGCGCCCACCCGGGGCGGCGACTGGGGCGAACCGGAATGGAAGTTCATGACCGAACACACCTGGCCCACCAACTTCTATGGCTTCGACAACATGTGGAGCTTTGTTTATGGGAATATTGCCAAGGTAAATCAAAAGATCACCAACCCTGGCTTTCAGAGTCCCGAGGCACAGGCTGAGCTAAAAACCCTCCGCGCCTTCTACCACTATGTGGCCTTGGATAACTTTGGCAATGTGCTCATCGCCGACGAGACCGCCGGGGCCACCCCTGCGCAAAGCAGCCGTAAAGAGGTTTATGATTATGTTGAAAAGGAATTGCTGGCCGCGCTGCCCTACCTTTCCACGGATGTGCGGGCAAAGTATGGTCGCATGTCGAAGTATGTGGCCCACATGATCCTGGCCAAGCTTTATCTCAATGCAGAAGTCTACACCGGCACCCCGCAATGGTCCAATGCAATCGCCCAATGCGACAGCATTATCCAGTCGGGAAAATTCATCATTGCCGGTGATTTTCTTTCTACGTTCAGTGTAAACAACGAAAACTCGCCGGAGATCATTTTGTCGACGCCGTTTGACAAATCCAAACGCACCGGGCTTTACCTGCAAATGTCCACCCTACATTATCTGCATCAGCAAACCTACGATTTGGGCTCTGCTCCCTGGAATGGCTATTGCACCAATGCGGAATTCTACGACACGTTCGAAGACGACGACGTACGGAAACAAATGTGGTTGACCGGTCAGATCTACAGTTCCAGTGGCGAAGTGTTGTTTGATGACACGCAACCCGCCATCCTCACCAAAGAAATACCTTCGTTCAAAATGCCTGCAGGTGCCGATGCCCGCCTGGCCGGCTATCGCAGTGTGAAATATGAAGTGGAGCGCGGCGCTACATTTGATATGAGCAACGACTTTGTGATTTTCCGCATCTCGGATGTATACCTCATGCGTGGTGAAGCCCACCAACGATTGGGTCACCTCGGGGAAGCCTTGGATGATGTGAATGCCGTACGCACAAAAAGAGGTGTAGACGGTTTCACAACCCTTACCCTCGACGACATCCTGGCCGAGCGCGGCCGCGAACTGGCCTGGGAATACCACCGCCGCCAGGACTTGATCCGCTTCGGGAAATTTGAGAATGCCTGGCCCTTTAAACCTGTTACACCGGATTACCTGCGGATTTTCCCTATACCGCAAAGCCAGATTGCGCTTAACCCTAACCTCATCCAAAATCCGGGCTATCCGCAATAACTTGTCTCTCATTTCATATCGAATAAATGCTTACAAGAACCGGGATTCTCCCGGTTCTTTTTGTTTTTTGCTGCTGCTATGAAACTTTGGAATGTTATCATTTTTCTCTCTGTGCTTTTGGCCATAGGCACTTTTCAGCGCTGTTCCCCAGAGCGAAAAGAGTCCACCTTATTTGAACGCGTGGATTCGTCCGCAACACACATCGGCTTTGTAAATGTTGTACCGGAACAACTCGGCAAGTTGTCGGTGGTGGAATATCTCTATTATTACAATGGCGGCGGGGTGGCTACCGGCGACATCAACAACGACGGACTTGTCGACATCTTCCTGGTGTCCAACCATGGCGCGAACAAGCTTTATTTAAATAAGGGCAATTTTAAATTTGAAGATATCTCACACCTGGCCGGCATCGAAGGGTTCTCCGAATGGAAGACGGGCGTTACCCTGGCCGATGTGAACGGCGACGGTTGGTTGGACATTTATGTTTGCGCCCTGGGGAACTTCAATGGTCTGGAAGGCGCCAACGAACTCTACATCAACAACCACGACAATTCGTTCACCGAACAAGCCGATCGCTACGGTCTCGACTTTTCCGGAATGGCCACACAATCCGCTTTTTTTGACTATGATCACGACGGCGACCTCGACCTCTATCTCCTCACGCACGCCAAACACATTGCGCGTTCGTATGACCGGGCGATGGGCCAAAACCTAACCGATCACGCCGCCGTCGATCACCTGTTCAGAAATGACAACGACACGTTCAAGGATGTGTCTATTGCTGCCGGCATCGATACGGCCTCTCTGAGCTACGGACTTGGGTTGTCGATTGGCGACCTGAACAACGATGGATGGGAAGATCTTTATGTGGGCAATGATTTTTATGAAGGCGATGAAGTCTACATCAATCAGCAGAATGGGACGTTCAAAGAGCAGGGCAAAAATTTCTTTGACTATTTCTCGCGCTATACCCACGGCAGCGATATCGCCGATATCAACAACGATGGACTCGACGACGTGATGACGCTCGACATCCGTGCCGACGGCGATGCCCAGGAAAAAGTAACCATAACAGAAGACCCGTGGGAGCTTTTCAGCTACAAAAAAAGCTACCACTATCCAACCCAGTTCACGCACAATGCATTGCAAATCAACAACGCGGGAAAAAACTTTTCAGAACAATCCATTTCCGCCGGCGTTCATGCCACCGGTTGGAGTTGGTCAACGCTCCTGGCCGATTTTAACAACGACGGTCAAAAAGATATCTTCATCACGGCAGGGATTCCCAAAGCCTTGAACGACCTCGACTATCTCGACTATGCCCACAAAGATTCTCTCCGCTATGCAGTCGATCTGAGCGATGTCCATCGAAAAAAGGCCTTCGACATGATGCCCGACGGCCGTGCGTCTTCCCGTGTTTTTGAAAATATCGATGGCACCCATTTCCAGGACAGAAGTCAATCATGGGGCACGGATCTTCCTGGCTATGCGAGCGGGGCGGCTTACGCCGACCTCGACAACGACGGCGACCTGGATGTGATCACCAACACGATCAACGGCCAGGCTTCGGTCTTTAGAAATCACACACGCGAAAACAACAATTCCAATTACTTAACCGTGCGACTGACCGGTGAGGGCAAAAACACCGCTGGCATTGGAGCGGTGGTACATCTCTTTGTCAATGACACTCATCAGAAGTTACAGGTCATGCCCACGCGTGGTTTTCTCTCCGCAGTGAGCAACGATCTTTTTTTTGGCTTAAAGGCTAATGCAACCGTGGACAGTCTCATCGTGCAATGGCCTTCGGGAAATAGACAAAAGTTGGAGGGTGTGAAATCAAACACAACGTTGGTTATCGATGAGAAAAATGCAAACCTAAAGAAATCTTCATTACCTCCCCGGACTGAACCTGTTTTATTCGAAGACGGACCAGCCCAAGCCTACTGGCATAAAGAAAATGAATACTTCGATTTCTACCGCGAGCCGCTTATTCCTTTTTTGATCTCACGCGAAGGGCCCGCTTTGGCGGTAGGTGACGTGAACGGTGATGGCCAGGAGGATTATTTTGTAGGGGGCGCCAAACACCAGGGCGGCGCTCTGTTTCTTCAGCAACGTCAAGGGAGTTTTCAACGTAGTCAGCAACCTGCCTTTGATAAAGATGCCGTGTTTGAAGATGTCGATGCGACTTTCGTCGATGTTGACAATGACAAAGATCTGGACCTGTATGTGGTCTCCGGAGGCAATGAGTTCTATGGCACCATGGAAAACCAACAGGACCGGCTTTACCGGAACGACGGTCATGGGAATTTCAGCCGCGATGAGGCAGCTCTCCCCAAGCTCCTGCAGAATAAAAGTTGTGTGCGGCCTTGCGACATGGATAAAGACGGCGACATCGATCTATTTGTGGGCGGAAGAATTGTTCCCTTTCAGTATGGAGTACCGGCCAGCTCATTTATCCTCATCAACGACGGGCATGGAAAGTTCACAGACGAAAGCATCCGCTATCCCGCGATGGGTGCCCTGGGTATGATCACCGACGCACAATGGCTGGACGTAGACAAAGACAACGATGCCGATTTGATTGTGGTTGGCGATTGGATGCCGGTAAGATTGTTCATAAATGAAAACGGTACGCTACGGGAATCTTCGCTGTTAGACGACGCATCCCCGATCAAAAATGTCAATGGATTTTGGAAAGGCCTGGCCACCGGCGATTTTGACAAAGATGGTGATGTGGATTTCGCCGTGGGAAATTTAGGCTTTAACTCCGTGTTACATGCCGGTTACAAAACCCTCTGGCTCTTCCAAACCGATGTTCGCCTGACAGGCAAGCGCAGCCCGGCCATCACCGCACGCGAAACCATGGACGGCCACGTTTATCCCTTAGCACAATGGAGCGAAATGATGACCGTGATGCCCGACAATTTCAAGGAGATCTTCCCGACCCACAAAAGCTATTCCGGCATCACCATGGAAGATTTATCGAAGCAGGTCGGTTTTTCTTATCCCGCGAAAGCGAGCGTCGACCAGTTTGCATCCTTGTATTTCGAAAACAGAAATGGGAAATTTATAGCCAAGGCTTTACCCGATGCCGCACAGCTCACCAAAATATTCTCCATCGCAGCGAAAGATTTCAACGGCGATGGTCATGAAGATTTGCTCCTGGCTGGAAATAACTCTGCGGTAAGTCCCGTGCAGGGCGAATATCTTGCCGGCAGAGGCACCGTGCTGTTGGGTGATGGGAAAGGATCATTTCTCGCCGCGACAATAAATGCTACGGGCTTGAACGATACGAAGGAAGTCAGAAATATAAAACCCATCTTGTTGGGGAGCGGTCGTCAGGGCTTTCTCTTTGCTCATAACAACGATTCCTTGCAGCTGAGAATTTTAGTAAAATGAAAAGATCATTAAAAAAAGCAATCCATCGTCTTGCGCTCATGCCGGCGCTGTGCCTGTTCGCGTGCAGTCAGCAGGATGATAAAAAGATGGACGACACGTTGTTTGAGGAAATCCTGCCCGCGCATTCCAATATTCAGTTTCAAAATAACATCGCCAATTCCGAAGCGCTCAATATTCTTTCGTACCGGAATTTCTACAACGGCGGCGGCGTGGCGATCGGCGATATCAACAACGATGGCCTTTCGGATATTTTCCTCGTATCCAACATGGCCGACAGCAAGCTTTATCTCAACAAGGGAAATTTTACGTTCGAAGACATCACCGACAAAGCCGGCGTGAAAGGCAAACGGGGATGGAGCACGGGGGTAACAATGGCGGACGTTAATGGCGATGGCCTTTTGGACATTTATGTGTGTAACGCCGGAAATCTTGAAAAGGACGATCGCGCCAATGAGCTGTTTATCAACAACGGCGACCAAACCTTTACCGAATCAGCCCAAACCTACGGCCTCGACGACCGCGGCTTCTCCACGCACGCCGCTTTCTTCGACTACGATCGCGATGGCGACCTCGACGTTTACATCGTAAACAACAGCTTTATGCCGATCGCCAAACTGGCCTACCGAAACCTGCGCGACGAACGCGATCCACTGGGGGGTCACAAACTGCTTCGAAACGACAACGGCAAGTTTGTCGATGTGAGCGAGCAAGCCGGCATCTATGGCAGCGTGATTGGGTTTGGGTTGGGCGTCACCGTAGGCGACGTGAACAACGATGGCTGGCCCGACATGTTCATCTCCAACGACTTTTACGAACACGACTATCTCTACATCAACAATCACGATGGCACCTTCTCGGAGCAGCTAAAATCCAGTATGGGTCACATCAGTCACGCCTCGATGGGCGCCGACCTGGCCGACATCAACAACGACGGCTTCCTCGATCTTTTTGTGACCGACATGCTGCCCGGCGACGACAAGCACCTCAAGCAGGTGATGAGCTATGAAGGCTATGATCTGTATACCTTGAAGCTCTCCCGGGACTATCATCACCAAATCACCCAAAACATGCTCCAGGTGAACAACCAGGATGGAACTTTTAGCGAAGTAGCACGCGCGAGTAAAGTAGAGGCCACCGATTGGAGCTGGGGAGCCCTTATCTTTGACATGGACAACGATGGATGGAAAGATATTTTTGTGGCCAACGGAATTGCCAAGGACCTTACGGACATCGACTTCTTAAAATTTCTGGCCGATGAAACCACGGCCATGCAACAGCGAAAGGAAGGCAAGATAAGCTACAAGGTGATGATTGACAGCATGCCCTCGCGCCCGGTGCCAAACTATTGCTTCAACAACCGCCACGACCTTCAGTTTGAAAATGTTTCCAAGCCATGGGGCTTAGAGGGACCTGGCTTTTCCAATGGCGCCGCCTATGGCGACCTGGACAACGACGGCGACCTCGACATGGTGGTGAACAATGTCAATGCTTTTGCCTCGGTCTATAAAAATAAAACAAGCGAACGCAAGCTCGGCCATTCGGTGAGCATGGCGCTGGAAGGCTATTCAAAAAACAAATTCGGCATTGGCACGCGCATCGATCTGTTTGCCGGCGACCAGCACCTCACCTTCGAGCAGATGCCCAGCCGCGGGTTTCAATCTTCCGTGGACAACAAGATCGTGGCCGGAGTGGGGCAGGCTGTGATAATCGATTCCATAAACATCCGATGGCCCGATAACTTTGTTCAAACGCTCCGTCATCTCCCGGTGGACACTTTGCTGACGCTCTCCCATGCTAACGCTGTCGAGGGATCAAAAAAAATTCCAACCGCACCTAAGAACGCGCTCATGGAAGACATCACCGAAAAATCAAAATTGAACTATCGCCACCACGAAAACGAATACGTGGATTTCTATCGCGATCCCCTCCTAAAGCAAAAGTACTCCACCCAAGGCCCGGCGGTGGATTGTGGTGATTTGAACGGCGATGGTCTCGTCGACCTGGCCTTTGGCGGAGCGGTGGGCCAACCCATCAGCATCTGGTTGCAGCAAGCAAATTTTACATTCCGCGAAAGCAAACCAAAAGTCTTCGACACCTTCCTTCAAACCGAGCCTGCTGACTTACGTTTATTTGACGCTGACAACGATCATGATCTCGATCTCTTCGTAGCCACGGGCAGCAACGAATTCGATCGCGACAACGCCAACCTCGCCGACCAGCTTTTTATCAACGATGGCAAAGGAAACTTTACGGTCTCCCAGGACATTCCCCCGCTCCTCGCCAGCGGCTCGTGTGTGGCCCCAGGTGATTTCGACAACGATGGCGACATCGATCTGTTTGTAGGCAGCAGGCTATTGCCCGGCGAATATGGCCTGGACGCCCCAAGCTACCTTCTCGTGAACAACGGCCATGGACAATTTAAGAATTTTACTAAACGCTACTTCTCCCCCGGCGTCACGGGCATGATCACGGGCGCTGTGTGGGACGATGTTGATCGCGATGGCTTTCTTGACTTGATGGTGGTAGGCGATTGGATGAACGTCACGCTCTATAAAAATGTGAAAGGCAAGAGTTTTTCAAAAAGCAATCCCGTACCCGCTGCCGATGGCTGGTGGAATTGTATTGTAAAAAGCGATATCGACCAGGATGGTGACCAGGATTTTATCCTGGGAAATGCCGGCGTGAACAGTCGCCTGCGGGCAGACTCGTTGCACCCCGCAGAGCTATGGGTGGCCGACTTTGATCACAACGGCGCCGTCGAGCAAGTCATCACTTGTGTGGCTCAAGACGGCAAGAACTATCCCATGGTTTTGAAACAAGACCTTGAAAAACAGCTGCCTCTTATCAAAAAAAGATTTGTAAAGAACAACGACTACGCCGGCAAAAACATCCACGAAATCTTCCAACCGGCCGAGCTGCAGGCAGCAACTAATAAAACAGTGCACCAATCACAAACCGGCATACTTCTGAATAATGGCGCAGGCTCTTTTTCCTGGAAAGCCCTCCCCTTCATGGCACAGATCTCGCCCGTGCACGCCGCCATCGCGACGGATCTTTCCGGCGACCCGGAACCAGAACTTATTCTCGGTGGAAATTTTTATGACGTCCTACCCGAACTGGGTCGCTACGACGCCAGCCATGGTCAAGTGTGGCAAGGTGTTGGAGCGCATCAGCCCAGTCTCATTCCCTCCGCTCATTCTGGCTTCTTTTTAGAAGGGCAAATCCGTCACATGAAGCTGATTGAACAGGGTGGAAAAAAATATGTACTCGCGGTAAGAAATAATGATCAGGCTCGATTATTCGAAATAAAGCATCAGGATAAAGCCACAGCCATCTCTGGTAAATAACCAGCTCGAAACGCATTGACGACCGACTTTGGTGTGAGTATCCTTATTTTGTCCACGTCCGGGAAGGTTATACTCTGCCCATACCCCGAGGGTGACCAGGGAAACAATACTTTGTTGAGCACTAAAAATGCGGCGTCATCGTACACAACAAAACATCCGTTGGGAATAGTATGGATGTCCTCTTCAAAAACTACTTTTGAACCCTTGCGATCTATTCTTTCGCGATGAATAATTTCATCTACCTTTTGGATGGAGGTTTTTTGATCGAAGCCGTATTCTGGATTTCCCTTTAGCCATTGGGTTTTAAATTTGTTAGCATCTTCTCTGCGGCATTCGAAACAGGGACGGTGACCGGCAGCAAAGGCCGTGGCCTCGTCCAGGAAAAAAAGTTCTGTCCAGCGGTTGGGCGACATGATCTTTCTTTGTCTTCCTTTAAATTGAAGTTTGCATATTATCCATGCCTTTAATTTGAAAGGGCGAAGAATCTCCTGGCTTTCGTTGTGAATAACGCCGCGGTTTCCCATCCATGCACCACGCGCTTTGGTTTTTATGAGATTGCCAAATGGATCGACGCGGTTCTGTAGCATGGCGAATGATGTTGTGCAAGTCTACGAATGATCACTGGATTTTTATAACGTCCAGTGGATTCATGCGCCCTGCTTTTAGAGACGAAAATCCCGCGGAGGCAACCACCAGAAAAATAGAGAGGAGCATCACCAACGGATATTCCAAATTGTTTCCTTCCATTTTATAGGCAAATCCGTCTAACCATTCCTTCATGGCCAGGTAGGCCACGGGAAGGGCAATGGCATTGGCGAGCAGCGCTATTCGAATAAAATGACCGATGTGCAACCGCGTTATTTGCTCGCCCGTTGCCCCCAGCATCTTCCGGATGCCGAATTCCTTCATCCGTTTCATCGTCATGTAAACGGAAAGGGAAAATATTCCCATAGACGAAATGAGTGCAATCATCAAGGTGGACCATTGTAAGATGGTGAAAGCCCTGTTTTCATTTCCGTACTGGGCCTGATAGAGATCCTCCATCAAGCTGTAATCCATGACAAAATCCGGCAAAACTTCTTCGTACTTCGACTTGATTGCTTTCAGGGTTTTTTCAAACGGGCCATTCATTCTGACATACAAGCGTTGGCCGGGCCAGTCAGACCAGGGCAATCGCATCACGATCGGCTCAATCTTCTCATAGAGGGAACGGATGTTCACGTCCTGTGCCACGCCTACCACCGTGCCTTCCCATTTCTCGCCTTCCACCTTGCCGTAGCCATAGGATATTCTCATGCCGATCGGGTCTTTCCATCCAAATTCCTTCACGGCGGTCTCGTTCACAATAAAAGCGCTGTGCGGATCGGCACTGTTCGCGATATCAAAGGAACGTCCGGCCACGATCTTCAAACCGGTGGCCCGAAAAAAATCATGATCAAAGAACACTTCATTCAGAAGCATCTGTTTCATGGTTCCGTCGATTTCAACCTTATACCAATCGTTAAAGTAGTCGCCGCCTGCCATCGTGAAGGTTGAATAGGACACGGCCTCTACTCCTTTAAGGGCCGCTAATTCCCTTTTCAGTACAGGGATTTTTTTATTGGGATAACGGTCGGGCATGTTTACAACAACAATATTCTTCCGATCATACCCCGGGTCTTTTGTCTTGATGAATTTCATTTGTTGTCCCACCACAATCGTGGCACATACACTAATAATGGAAATACTGTACTGAACCAACAGCAAGACATTGCTAAAGAATGACGTACCTCCCAGGGCTTTCCTATTTTGCAAATTATTCATCAAACTCTTCGCGGAGAGTTGATAGATTGGATAGGCCGCCGACACGAGGACCAAAAGGGCCACGATCATACCGGCAAAAACGATGACATCCGTTCGGAACAACATCTCCCACCGCAGGTTCGGGTCGAACAACCGGAATACATCCGGCGACAACAACGAAAGCACAGTCAAACTCAACATCAATGCCAACAGGCAAAACAAAAATGTCTCCAGGATTATCTGCAACGCAATCCCCTTCCGCGAAGCACCCAATATCTTTCTGACGCTGATCTCTTTTATTCGTCTTTGAAAATCGACAATGGATAGGTTGATGTAGTTAATACTGGCCATCAACAGTAAGAACAGCCCCAGTGCCATAAACGTATAGATATATAAAACATCACCTTTATTACAAAACTCAAGATTTAGGGAGCGGCTGAGATGGATGTCCGTTAAGGGTTGCATAAAAACCCGGAACGTCTTTTCCATGCCGTCTTCCCGCGGTGTGAGCTTCGATTTTAGAAGGGCATTGGCTTTTGAAGCCAGTCTTTCGGGTTGAGTTTGGTTGACCAGTTTCACGTAGAGATAAGACATGCCGTCAATATTGATGCCCCAGGGGTTCGTCGCCAATTCAGCGCTATCCAACAATCCACTGGACGATAATAGGGCTTTGATATTAAGATGCGTGTTGGGAGGAAGGTCTTCTACAACTCCGGTCACTTCAAAGAGCGCATTGTCCCGGTCGGTAAAGGAAATCCATTTGCCGATGGGGTCTTCCCCGCCATAGAGTTGGGTGGCCAGGGATTGCGTGAGCACGATCGCATGGGGGCTAGAGAGGGCATGTTTGTTGCCGGCTATAAACCGGAATGTAAACACATCAAAAATGGAACTGTCGGCGGGTGTGAATCCATAGATGGTGAATGATTTTTTATCTGTTTTGATGAGGTATTGATCCGGGTCGCCGACCCGGGCAAATGCGCTCACTTCTGGAAATTCATCCTTCAGTGCCGGCCCTATGCCAAAAGGGACTGTCGCATACTTTTCGAGAGCTCCGTTCTCCATCCATTGCGAATTGACCCTGTAGATGTTCTCCTGGTCTTTGTGGTATTTGTCAAAGGATAAGTGGAAAGAAATGTAAACGGCAATGATGAGAGTGCTCAGGAGCGCCAGGGTGAATCCACCGAGCTTGAAGAAAAAATTGACCCTGTTTTGCTGTAAATTCCTGAAGGTTGTTCGTAAATAATTTTTAATCATACCGGACAATAGTAAAATTTAAAAAGACTTATGAAAATGTTCTACATCGATGACGCCACAGCACAAAGGATTGGTCCCAGGCTAAAGCCTTATTTTCTTCGTGGGCACTAAAGCATAACTCAGATTCCCGGCATTTTGGCTTTATCGAGACAAAGATCAGGTTGCGAACTGCAATGAGATTACAGTTTATTTTCTCAATATTTTTTTATCTGGAGACCAGACAATGGCTGCATGATCCTTACTTGCCGCTGAACTCTGAAATAACGGCGTTGTAACGGTTGTTGCCCCGGCCTTAAGGCTTGGGTTATAGGTTGTTCGTGTTAAACGTATCCCCTTGATTTACATCGCCCGTTTCAAAACCCTTCTTGAACCACTTCATGCGTTGCTCCGACGTGCCATGGGTGAATGAGTCAGGAACGACATAGCCCTGGGCTTGCTTCTGCAGACGGTCGTCGCCGATGGCGCTGGCGGCGTTGAGGGCTTCGTCAATGTCGCCGGGGTCCAGGATCTTGTTCATGCTTTGGGCATGGTTGGCCCAGACGCCGGCCAGGAAGTCGGCTTGCAGTTCAAGTTTTACGGAGAGCTTGTTGTATTCTTCCTCGCTCAGATTGCCTTGCATGGCGTGGACTTTGTCGGTAATGCCTAAAAGGTGTTGCACATGGTGACCCACTTCATGGGCAATAACATAGGCTTGGGCAAAATCGCCCGGCGCTTCGAAGCGGTCTTTCAATTCCTGGTAGAAGCTAAGGTCAATATAAACGCGTTCGTCTTCGCTGCAATAGAAGGGGCCGGTGGATGAGCTCGCCGCACCGCAGGCGGATTGCACCTGGTCGGTGAACATGACGAGCGTGGGCTCGCGATAATCTTTCATGATGCTGTGCCAGACATCCTCGGTGTCGGCAAGCACAACTTTTACAAAGTCGCTGAGTTCCTGCTCTTCGGCAGTGGGCTGATAGTCGGGAGAAGTCTGTTCCGTGGTGACGCTACCGTCGGTTCCCTGCACTTGCGATAATAGTTCGAGGGGATTTTTCCCCATGATGAGGCTGATGATCAAAACGATCACCACCGTTCCAAGTCCTCCCTTGACGGCCATGCCGCCACCGCCGCTGCGACCGCGTTGGTCATCTACGTTCGAGCTTTGTCTTCTGCCTCTCCATTGCATAATCGTTGGGGGTTGTTGTATTGTGCATAGGAAAATACGAAAGACATTCAACCCCTGCAAAGAAAGCCTGCATTAGTTTTGAAACATCATTCCGCCCGGCACTGTTGATTTAACAGGCTCCGGGCGGAATAGTTTTTGGAGTTATTTCCAGGCGGCCAGGATCACGCCCATGAGGGTGAGCGACACCACGCTGTAGCCTGCATTGATGAGAAACAACGCGAACGACTTGCGTTCAAAAAGATAGTGCGTGCCCACAAAGGTGGCCACCCAGCCAAAGCCAGCGGCAAAGCCCCACAACGCGCCCATGGCCGGGCGATCTTCGGGCCCCAGGAACATCGCCAGGTTGATGGCCGAAATCAGCGCGAGGAAAAATGCAAGACCGAAGATCTTGGCCATGTTGCGTCCTTTCATGCCCTCTTCCGTGAATCCGTTCTCGCGCATCCAGGTTTTTCCAAAAAGCGCCGGCGAATACCAGAGGCCACCGACAAGAAAAGTGGACAGGGCCGCAACGATCACGGCCAAATAGTTGGGTTGAGCTTCCATAGTTTTGTTAAGGTTAAGGTTTAGGTTTGAGTATAAATACCGGGAAGGGTCAGGATTTCATTTGCACCACGATGATCTCGTTGCCATAGAGGTCGCGGAAATGGAGAAACTGGTAGTCGGCCATCATCACCGGTTCCTTTGCGATCTGCACAGCATGTTCAAGGAGGCGTTTGTAGACGGTGTCCAGCGATTCGGTGTAGAGCACAAATGCCGGTTGGCCATCGGTTTGTTTGCCCACGCGCGATTGCTCGCGGGGGTTTTCGGCTTTCAGAAACCAGATGCCGCTGGTGTCGGCCTCGTCAAAGCCGATGTGCAGATAACGCTGGCCATGGGGTGTGGTGTCGTCGTGGAGGACGCGGGCGTTCAGCACATTTTTGTAGAATAAGAGGGCCTCATCATAGTCTTCCACGAGGATGACCATGCGGCCGAGAGAAATTTTCATAGCTTGTAGCGTGGTGGTTTCCATGTAAGGTATTTAAATTATTGTTGGCAAAGCGTGTGAGTGCTCCCTGAAATTGTCACTTTTATATTTGCAAAACCCGTCCGCTAAACCCAAACGGAAGAAAACGTGTCCCAACCGGAAAACAGCCTGCCCGAACCCCAGATCGAGCTGAATGACAAAACCATCCGGCTTATCGGCATTCCCTTTTTCGGCATCGCCATCCCAAACCTGACCGGCATGTTTGGTACGCTGGGCATTCGCGACGGCGCATATTGGCTGGGTTATGTCTATTTCATTTCACTCGCCGCCCTGATCTGGCACGGCAACCGCTACCTCCTCTTCCGCACCCGAAAGCGCTTCACGTGGTTCGACCGCCCCATCGAAAAGCTGATCTTGCTTTTCATGAACAACATCTTCTATACATCGCCCCTCACCATTGCCTGGCTTTGCATGTGGTATGTATGGGTGGGGTTTGATGTGAAATGGAACACGATTCTTATTGTGACCCTGGCGAATGTAATCTGCGTATTGTTTGTGACGCACGTCTACGAAACCGTTTTTATGGTGAAGGAGCAACAAGGTGAACAAGTTCGCAATGCACAACTCTCCAAAGCCAAGGCCGAAGCCGAACTGGAGGCCTTGAAGAACCAAATCGATCCGCATTTCATGTTCAATTCCCTGAACAGTCTCTCCTACCTCATCTCCACCCATCCCCCTACAGCCAAACTCTTCACCGAAAACCTCGCCGACGTGTACCGCTATATTCTTTCCCAAAAAGATCGAAGCTTAGTGGTGCTGGAGGATGAGTTTGCTTTCATGGAAAAATATGCAGAGTTGCTGCGCCTCAGATTTGGGAAGGCGCTTGACTTGAAGAAACATTTCAACGGGTCGACAGAAAAAGAGTTTCTCATCCCTCCCATCTCCGCATTCGTTGCGCTTGAAAACGCCGTGAAACACAACGAGATCTCGGAGCGCGTGCCGCTGCGCATCGATTTCCGGATGGACCATGACACGTTAAGGATCGAAAATCACCTGCAACCCAAACGAAGCATACAACACTCCTCTCACATTGGACTAAAAAACCTGGATGAGCGCTTTAAGATCATTACCGGGAAAGGAATCGAGTCCGGAAAGTCAGCGGATGTATTTTATGTGTTGTTGCCCTTGATACGGATTTAGGATGAAGTATAGGCTGACCCATCGTATAGTATCGCACATATGAAAGTCATTATCATCGAAGACGAATTGCTCGCCCAGGCGAAGCTGGAAGCCATGTTAACGGCCCTGGACGACGGCATCGAGGTGGTGGCCAAGATCACCAGCGTAAAAGAAGCGCTGCAATGGTTGCCTTCCCATCCATCGCCCGACCTGGCCTTCGTGGATATCCAACTTTCCGACGACCATTCATTCGAGATCTTTAAGAAACATCCCATAGCCTTCCCGGTGATTTTCACCACGGCCTATGACAAATACTTATTGGAGAGTTTTGCTTTTAACGCCATCGATTATCTTTTAAAACCCGTTACGGAGGAAAAGCTGAAGCGGTCGTTGGAAAAAGTCAAAACACTGGAACGTCATTTTCTGCAGGGCAATGTGTTGAGATTGCTACAACAACAGCAGGCACCGGCGAAGAACAGGATCGTGGCGCGGAAAGGCACGGAATTCATTGCGCTGGAGTTGGATGAGGTGGCCTACTTTTACACGGAACACAAAATCGTGTTTGCCCGCGACTTTTCGGGGCGGCAATTGATTGTCGATAAGAACCTGGGTGAACTTGAGGGGATGGTGGACCGGAATAAGTTCTTTCGGTTGAACCGGAAATTTTTAGCGCACTTGAAATCTATTGAGCGGTTTAAGCCGGATAATGGGAAGATCAGGATTTTTATAAAGCCGGAGATGCAGGAGGAGATCTTCGTGAGTAAGGAGACGGCGCCGGAATTCAGGGTTTGGATGGGGAGTTGAGGAGGGGCATCAAGGTTTAAACCGCAGAGGCGCAAAGGACGCAAAGAAATTCCTTCGCGTTGTCTTTGCGCCTCTGCGGTTCAACCTGCATTTAATTCTTCGTCACCCCTGGATCGCGATGCAAAAACTCATCATACAATAAAGTCTGACGGGTCACCATCGGCACCTGCCATCCATCGATATACACCTGCAACACCGTGGTCTTCGTCTCAAAAGGATCGCCATCACTCACCAACACGGTGGCATTCTTACCCACTTCGATAGAGCCCAGCTTGTCAGACACACCAAAGATTTCTGCCGGCACGATGGTAACCGCACGCAAAGCTTCTTCCTTACCCAATCCATATGCAGCCGCAAAAGCCGCGTGATAAGGAAGGTTGCGTACGTTAGAAGCCTGTGCCGTGCGCAGCGCTACTTTTACACCGGCCTTTTTCAACAGACCGGGGTTTGCATACGGTTTATCATAACGATCGTAGTCGCGCGTGGGAAGCTCCTGCACGGGACCAGCCACCACAGGAATGTTGGCCTTTGCAATTTCATCCGCAACACGCCAGCCTTCCGCCACGCCGGTCAGAATGACTTTCTTCACTTTATGATCCTTCACCCATTTCAGAGCAGCTTGTATGTCTTTAGAAGCATTGGCCTCGATCATCAAGGCCCGTTCGCCTCTCACCACCGGGAGTAACGCTTCCATTTCAGGATAATAGCCCACGCCTTTTGATTTCGTAGCAGAATCAAGCTTGTGATATTGCACTGCCATCTCCCAAACCGAATTGATCCGTGTCAACGCCTTTTCGGCAGCCTTCTTGATGTCTTCATCCGTGCGGCGGTCGAAAAATCCCTTGCGACCGGTGTTCGGAAAATTCATCACCACGCCTTCAAATCCGGCATACATTTGATCGGGCGTATAGCCATACAGATTTATGAGCGCAGCAGTACCGGGAACGAGATCACCTTCCGGTGCAGCAATCACCGTGGTCACGCCACTGATGCGGGTTACGGGAATCAACGCCGAGTTGGGATTGACCGCCGTGAGCGCTTTCATTTGAGGAATGACATCGCCCACTTCATTGAAATCTTGTGTGCGGGCATCGGAACCCACTTCAACCAAACCCAGCGTTGTACCGCTATCGATCAGGCCCGGATAGATCCACTTGCCTTTGCAGTCCACCACTTCCGCACCGGCAGGGATGGATACGTTGGTTCCTACGGCGGTGATCTTACCTTGGCTGAGAATTACCGTGCCATCCTGGATAATCCCTTTGGTCACCGTTTGAATGGTGGCATGCGTCAACGCGAACGTGGCGTATTTTCCTTTTGGCTGTTGGGCCTGCACGGCCATGCTGATGAGCACGGTCAGTGCGAGTATATATTGAATTTTTCGTTTCATGAGTTCTGCTTAGTTAAGGCCAAACAATTTACCAAACGCATCTTCCGCGCCCTCCATGCAATGATCCTCTTGCTCGCCGCCCTGAATGGTGGCGATGTCAACCGCCTGGGTGGGGTCTACATAGAGGCGCACGTCATCGGCATCCTTCTCGCGATCGAACCGCACCATGCCGTCCACCACGGTGATCATGGGGATGGTATAGGATGAGAGCGGATGCGCATTGAAGATGGCGATGTCCGCTTCCTTGCCCACTTCCAAAGAACCTACCCGCGCATCGATGCCCAGTTGCTTGGCCGGGTTCAGCGTGATCAGGGCCAGGGCCTCGTCGTCGGAGAGGTTGCCATACTTTTGGGTTTTGGCTGCTTCATGATAGAGGTGGCGCATCAGCTCGGCATCGTCGGAGTTGATGGAGGTCACTACACCGTTGCGCGTGAGGATGGCGGCGTTGTAGGCCGTAGAATAATACACTTCAAATTTATAGGCCCACCAGTCGGCAAACACCGACGCCATGGCACCATACTTTGCCAATTCGGGCGCTACTTTAAAGCCTTCGTTAACGTGCTGGAAGACCAGTCGTTTTACGCCGTAATCTTTACACACGTTCAACAGCATGTTGATCTCGTCGGCGCGGTAGCTGTGGCAGTGAATGATGATGTTGCCTTTTAAGATCTCAGCCAGTGTCTCCAGTCGCAAATTGTAAGCGGGTGGGGTACCACGAAAGCCTTTTTGTGTTTTGGCTTTGTTGTATTTATCCCACGCCTCCATGTATTCTTTGGCTTTGCTGAACGACTCGCGGATTACAAACTCCACACCCATGCGGGTGCGGGGCACAATGCTGCTACCGCCGCCGTGAACACGGGTAGGGTTTTCACCGAGAGCAAATTTGATCGTGCGCGGCGCGCCTTCCATGCGAAGACCGTCACCGTCTTTCACACCATAGCGCAGCTTGATCGTTTCACATTGGCCGCCGATGGCGTTGGCCGAGCCGTGCATGGCGTGAATCGTCGTCACGCCGCCGCCCAGTGCGCGGTACAAGGCGACTTGAAATGGATTCAACACGTCGCCCGTAAATACTTCCGCTGTTACGGGGCTGGTGGCTTCGTTGATGGCGTCGAGGCCCGCGTGAGAGTGCGCATCAATGATGCCGGGCATCACAAACTGTCCCGTGGCATCGATGACTTTCACGCCTGCAGGCGCCGCGATGTTTTTGCCGATCTGACTGATCTTGCCATCTTTCACCAGCACATCGGTGTTTTCAAATGTGCCTTTGGTTACCGTTAGCACGGTGCCGTTTTTTATCAGGAGGTTGCCGCGCTCCACCTGCGCGTGGGCGAAGGTAGCGAAGGCGAGCAACGCGAAACTGTAGAATATCTTTTTCATGGTGTTCATGATGTTTAAGTCTTAGCGATTGGGATCCTTAGTGCCCTTGGTGGGGAAGCTTCCATACTGACCGGCGGTCACGGAGCCTTCGAAGGTATCGGCGTCAACCGTTACCGCGGCGTCCACGTTGATCGTGTTGCCTTCTACCTGGAGCGAATAAGAAAACGTCAGTTGGTTGTTGTCCAGTGATACGGTTTTCAGATCAACCTCTTTCTCGGCATACTGTGAAGTGATGGTGCCGGAATAGGTGTCGCCTTGTTTTTTCAACTTCAACTTGCCCGTGTTAGCACCCTGGGGTGTCTCTGTAGAATAGGACCAGGTGCCACTGACGTCAACTTTCTTGCCGTCAGCTTTCTTCTCCTCTTTCGCATCATATTTATAGACAACGCCATCTACGAACACATAACGCACTTGCGCTTTCTCATTGAAATAGGATTTACGCGTGATGACGAGGTTGGCGATCTTGCCATTGTCTATCGAACCCAGCCGGTCCGACATACCCAGAATTTGCGCTGCGTTTGTGGTGAGTGCGGCCAAAGCCTGGTCTTCGGTGAGACCTTCCTTGATCATGCGGCGCAAGTTGGCGGGGATGTCTTTTGTTTTAGCGGTGAGGGTTGAGAATCCAAAAGGAACGCCTGCTTTTTGAAACGCCGTGGGTTGCGCGGCATACAGCGTGACAAATTCAGCCTTGCGTTTTTCCAGCTTTTCTTTTTCCGGGTCAGGCTTTGCTTTCTCTTCTTTCTTCACATCTTTCTTGTCGTCCTTTTTCTCTTCCTTCTTTTCTTCGGGAAGATCGAGACTCAGGAATACTTTCACGTTGCCGGATTTTATTTTGGGGAGCACATCCCAGCCTTCTTTCACGTTGGCAGCAATCAGGGAGAAACCCAGGTCAGTCTGCAGCGTGATGGCGCGTTGAACGTCCAGTATTTTTTCGGTTTTGAACAACACGGGTTCGCGCTTGTCGATGACGGGATAGAACGCTTCCAGAATACGGTCGGGTGAAGGGCGCTCAAGTCCGGTGCGATTGGAGGCATAAAGCGACTCATAAGATTTCGCCTGTGCTGCTTGCCGGTACAGTTCGCGATACTTGGCCATCACACCCAACACCGTGGCGGGGTAGATGCGTTCGGCCGTAGTGAACTCTGAATAGAGTGCGGTTTTGGAAGCCAACACCATTTCGTCGGCCGACTTTCCACCCAACGACACCACTGCTGCGTTGCCGGGCAACATGCCTCCATAGGGCACTACTTGTGCGGTAGTGAAACCAAGGGCGCGCAAGTCTTCGACCGTTTTATCAGTCGGGCTCAGAAAATTGCGCACATCGTTTTGCGGCGTGATGCCCGCGCGGTCCGGCGGCGGATTGCCCGGGTCCTTCACTTTCTCTTTTGTTTCTTCTTTGGGCTTGATGACGCCCGTGCGGGAGAGACCGTCGATAAAACCGGCGTACACAAAAAGGCTGTCGCCTTTAATGACGATGGCTTCGGGTGGAACGGCGATGCCTTTTCCAACGGCGGTGATGATCCCGTTCTTGATCACCACAGTACCCATGTCCAGCTTGCGTCCGGGGGCCTGGATAACGGTAACGTTCGTGATGGCATACGTGCCGGAAACAGGGCCCAGGGTTCGCTCCTCCTGGGCGCGAAGCAGGGTTGGCATCCCCAGTCCCAACACCAGCACCATAGCGGTAAACAGGTGTTTCAGGTAAATACTCTTCATTCGGAATAAAGTTTAGGTTAATGATGGGCGTCAATATAGGAATGTTTGTCACAGACAATCAACCGGAATACACGGGTGGCGTTTAAAAAGTACCTGAGGACGGAATGCCTCGCAAGTGCATAAAAATGGCCTCTGGGGCTGGATTAGGTTGGGTTACCGGTCAACGTTTGCAACTGCACGTCCGTTTTCGATCACACCTGGGCCGAGCCAATTTTCAGGGAGCAACGGTTCAGTACACGGGTCTTACAGTTCGCTACATATCCCTTTCAGGGGGTGTATCTTCTCCGGATACTTGTACCGTAAACACGCTTAGAAACAAACGTAAACTTGCTATGACGACGCAATCTTGGTACCGGTGGATCTTTTCTTTTATTTTCCTGGCCTCCCTTTCGATCCCGGCCCGCGCACAGGATGAAACCACGGTTTCCTCCTCCAGCGACAAAACAAACATCAGAGTTCATTCCTCCAATGGTGGTGTACAGAAATGGAAAACCTCTTCGGGTGTCACCAACTTCAACGTGGAGATCCGCGGCAAAATTGAAGTGACCGACGACGACAAAGACATCAAAAGCCTTTCCGACAACGGCTACCTGGAGATCACCAAAACCGTCTTCGGAAGCAAGCGCGCCATCGTGGTGGAATCGCTGGGTGGCGGCAAGATCAAAAAGGAATATTATGAAGGCCGCAACAAAATGGATTGGGAGCCCAACGGCAAAACCTGGTTGGGCGAGATCCTGCCCGAACTGGTGCGCACCACCAACCTGGGTGCAGAAGGCCGTGTGAACCGGTTCTTTAACCAGGGCGGAAGCGCCGCCGTAGTCGCCGAGATCACGCGGTTGGAGAGCGACTATGTGAAAGCGCACTATGCCAAGCTTTTGTTGGAAAAGAATATTCCCCCCAACGAAATGTCGAACGTGGTGACAAAGATCGCTTCGGCTATCAACTCGGACTATTATTTATCTACAGTATTACAAAACAACATCAATAAGATGATGGCCACGCCGGAGTCGGCGGATGCGTTCTTCAAGGGCACGCAAAAAATCAACTCCGATTACTATAAGTCCGTGGTATTGAAAGAAGCCCTGAAAAAAGTCGCGGCGTCGCCCGCACAGATCAAGATGGTGCTTCAATCGGCTGCCGAAATAAAATCGGACTACTATCTGTCAGTCGTGCTCACCACGTTGCTGGAAGAGGATGGCGTGAAAGAAGAATCGCTGAACGAAGTGGTCATCGTGTCCAAAAACATTCCCTCGGATTATTATCGCACGCAGGTGCTGACCAAAGCGCTGAACAAACCCGGCATCTCGAAGGCCATGCAGAAAAACACGGTGAACGCCCTGGCCGACGTGGGTTCCGATTATTATAAAACGTCCGTCTTCAACACCATGGCCACACGCAGCAACATGGACCCCGAAGTGCAGGCGCAAGTGGTATCCCTGGTGGGCAGCTCGGTGGAGTCGGACTACTATGCTTCCGGAACGTTGAAGAATATCCTGGAGCATCAAAAGTTCTCCGACGAATCGTTCAAGCAATTGATCAGCGTGGCGGGAAACCTGGAGTCGTCCAATTATGCCAGTGAAGTGTTGCGCACGGCCGCACGGAAAGACCTCAGCCGAAACCAACTGATCGAAATCCTCAACGCCAGCGCCAACATCGATAGCGACCATTACCTCACGGAAGTATTGATTTCTCTTTCCGAAAAGGTAAAGAACAGCGACAGCTCAGTGAAAGACGCTTATCGCGCGGCCGCGAAAAAAATCGACTCCGAGACGTACTATGGCAGGGTTATGAAAGCGATTGACTAACCTGCGCGTGAGCCTTTTTATGTGTACCTTAGATCCATGAGTTCTTCATCCCGATCCTACTACATGAATGCATTGTTTCGAAGAACGCTCCTGGTCACCTTCATCTCCGGAGCCTTGGGATGGTTGCTCTTTGCCTACCTGCATTTCAGTGAAACGGATTCCTTCCCCTCGATCCGCGAAAATTTCACTGGGATGCTGGCCGGCATCGGCATTGGGTGCCTCAACGGTTTTGCACTGTATTATGCGAACCACCTGCTGGACCGGGCGTTGCCGTGGAGAAACTATTACGCCGCGCGCTTTGTCGTGGGCTACCTGGCCAACTACGCCGTAGCCCTGTTCCTCACACTGGCCCTCGTTCAAGGTTGCATCGCCCTCTTTGGCGCCTATGTGTTTTGGGATGGATTTTCTTTACGAGATGTCGATCTGAAAGTGAAACTGGGCATCCTCCTGCTGGCCACCCTATTTATTTACAAGGTGATCTACGCGCTGCTCTACTCCTACCAACATTATGCCGTAGCGCAGATCGAAAATATCCAACGCGAACGCAAGCAATTGGAGTTGCAGTTCGAGGCATTGAAGAGCCAGATCAGCCCGCATTATTTGTTCAATAGCCTGAATACGATCTCGTCGCTTCTCTATAAAGACACACCTTCCGCCGAGCAATTCATTCGCCGCCTGGTGCAAACCTATCAATACATTTTATCCACCCAGAACAAGCAATATGTGACCCTGCAAGATGAGATCGACTTTGTGCAGTCGTATTATTATTTGCTCCGGATTCGCTTTCAGCATTTGTTAACGGTCGAGATCAACCTGCCGCACAACATCATGCACACCAAGATCCCACCCCTCACTTTACAGATCCTGGTGGAAAATGCCGTGAAGCACAACAACCTCAACACCGATAAAAAACTTTTTATTTACATCACCGCCCAGGACAACATGTTTCTGAAAGTGATCAACACCAAAACCGGAAGTCTCACGGGTGTGCCCTCATTCCGGGTAGGTCTTGAAAATATCCAGAAGCGATACGAATTCTTTACGGACAAGAAGATCGAGATCAAAGACGACGACAAGTTTGTGGTCACTTTGCCAGTCATTCATTTTAAAACGCGTGAGCAAGAACAGAAACACAGCGCATGAAGCGGTATTTTATCCATAATCCATTTTTCCGGCTCCTTACTCCCCTGGTGTATGGCGTGATGGCCTATTTGCTGGTCTTGCTCATCAATAACAATGTGTCGCAGTTGAACGACTTCTTCAGCAGCCAGGAAGTGTACGTGTTTATTGTGTTGATGTACTTCTCGCTGGAGTCCATGCGTATGGTCATTATTCTGCTCGACAAATTTCTTCCCGAACGATACCTGCCCATCAGGGTCCCGGTTCAATTTATCATTACCACATTACTTTCCGTCGGCCTGGTTTTTCTGGGACTCCATTTATATTTCAAATATGGTGTCGGGTTCAGCATGAGCGGTGTGCAGACGCTGATCTTCCTCATCCTGTTCACCGTAACGGCGCTGTTGTACAATATCCTGTACTTCAGCAACCATTATCTGCAAAAAGAAAACACCCTAAAGCTGGCCATCGAGAAGCAACAACAGGAAGTGCTGGAGGCGGAAATGGTGGAATTCAAGAACGACGTGAACCCCGAGCTTCTCTACGAAAGCCTGGAGAGCCTCATCACGCTGATGTACCGCGACGTGGAGCAGGCCGAAGAATACATTGATTGCCTGGCCAGCGCCTATCGCTATGTGCTCAGCAACCGTCACAAGGAGCTCGTTCCCGTGGCCACGGAATTGGAGGCTGCCAAAAACCTGGTGAAACTGCTCAATGAAAAACATTTCGGTCAGCTTCGGTTGGAGTCTTCCCTGGAGGCCGCCGAGCTCGACGCCATGCTCATCCCCGGATCGCTGCCCATCATCATCGAAAGCCTCGTGCGCAACACCATCATTTCGCGCTTCGAGCCCATGATCATTCGCTGCTACTGGGAAGACGACTATATCACCATTCAAAGCAAACTGAACGACCGCCTCCTGCAGCACCCCAATACCGAGCTGGCGATGAACCGGCTGCAACGTTCCTATTCCCTCTACAGCGACCTCACCCTGATCAAGGTGAAGGCCTACGAAGAAAATTATATTAAATTGCCCGTGATTCGCGTGGCGGAAGAAATCACGACATATTGATGAAGGTTTTAATCATAGAAGACGAAATACCGGCTGCCGAAAAACTGGAACGCTACCTGTTGAAGTACGACGCCTCCACCACCGTGGCCGCCATCCTCGATACCGTAGAAAGCGCCGTCGCGTGGCTGCGCGACCACCAGAACGAAGTGGACCTCATCTTCATGGACATTCAATTGAAAGACGGCCTCAGCTTCCAGGTCTTTCAACAAGTGCCCGTGAAGAAACCCGTCATCTTCACCACAGCGTTCAACGAGTTTGCCCTCGACGCATTCAAAGTGAGCAGCATCGACTATTTGCTGAAGCCGATCACGTTTACCGACCTCTCGGCCGCCCTCAAAAAATTGGAGAGCCTCCGCGAACAACTCCATCAACCAAAAGATCAGCCCGAGCGCATGCAGGCGCTGGTCGCCAACCTGAAAACAAAAGAATATAAAACGCGCTTCATGGTGAAGCTGGGCGAACACATCCGCTCCATCACCACCGACCAGATCGGCCTTTTCTACGCCGACGGCCGCGATGTGTATTTAGTGACCACCCAAAACCGGAAATTTATCATCGACTATACGCTGGAATCGCTGGAGGATATTCTTGATCCGAAGGTTTTCTTCCGGCTCAACCGCACGTTCATCCTCAACATCAACGCCATCAAGGATGTGCTGGTCTATTCAAACAGCCGGCTGAAGATCACGCTAGTTCAAGATTTCGATAAGGAAATTATTGTGAGCCGTGAAAAGGTGGGAGATTTTAAGGAATGGTTTGATGGACTGCAAAATGCCTGATCGTTTTTTTTCGAACTCCCATTATCTCTTAAATACCAAATGGGATCGCCCTGCTCAGCATCTGTAGCCTGTACTCACAATTTGGCAAGTGTTTCTATTTCATCTATTTCACCAAATACTTGTCCGGTTGTCCTGTCGTAAATGTAATAGATTCTTGTCGCCAACCACCCAGCCGCGGTACCATCTCTGTAAAATACGACCTCTTCGTCGTTGTCATGTAACTTCATTGTTGTCTTTAAAACATACCTGAATTCACTCCTGTCAAGGTTGACGTAGTCTGGATTATTCGCATATACCACCTTGTGCTTATATTTCTTTAAAAGGAGTTTCTTTCTCTTATCGTATCGAGCAAAATATTTTCTTTGTTTTTTCGAGTCCTTGCATCTAAAGAACTTATTTGTTCGGAGGTTCAAAAAGTCCTTGTAGTCATAAGTCTCAACGATGAGGGTTGTCTCTGTCAGATCCGACGGGAATAGCGTAGGTGCTGATTCAATTCGTCGAATTAAAGAGTCTTTTTGTTTTGTTTCAATTTTTGCATTGAGTTCCCGTAACCTGCTCTTCTGAAACTCAAGATCAAAATCCGAGTCACCAGAAGAACTCTGAATGCTCCCGCAAGATGTTGCGACTACCAGAGCCACGAATATAATTATCCTCATTGCTTCATACCTCTCATTGGGCAGTTATTTATCCCTTTCCAGGAATTTGTACGGTTCATTAAAGTATTCGTCATGCTCCAATTGTCCTCTGTTAATGCTTCCTCCTTTTGAATAGTATATCTTATTGCCCCTTCTAAACTTAACTCTCAGCTCCGTTTTAAATTCTCCAGAGTATTTGTATATGCTTGTAACTACATAGTAGTTTGGCTTTAAGATATATTGCCACACACCATTCGCGCAAAACCACTAACCCTATACTTTATCGGGCGCCAATTTCCATTTTCATCTTTAGCCTCTTGTATTATCTCCGTTGTTACGCCTTGAACTGGAATGGAGGTGATTTTAGTTGTTGGATTCCAAATATAAACAAGATACGCATTTTACCATTCTTCTACTCTTCTCGGCCCATTCCCATTTTTTTGTCATTTATTCTATTTATTCTTGGTTGAATCCACCAAATGCCGAGCGGCCAACAAAGGATTCGAAATGAGTCGGCAATGTATTCCCAAAACCCTGCCTCTCTCTTTAACTCAATCGAATTAATTGTCCGACTTGGAAATTGAATAAACTTAAACAGCACGAAAAGGGAAATGGCCGCGACGATACGCAGTGGCATATCAGGGAGATGCTCTCCAAAGTCCAATTGGCTCTTCAGCACTTCAGTGCCAAAGAAAAATACTATCCAGACACAAAGGAAAATTATAAATGTTTTGAAATCCCTATCTGTTTTTTCACCAGCAGGCACAACGTGCTTGTGCAACCCCAGTCCAAGCAGCAAAGGGTAAACCGTTAAGGGGATCCAGCCAAAAATGAAATTCCAAAGTATTTCTGGCAAATCAAATTGGGTTAAAGTTAGAAGTCCAACAATCGAAAAATCGAAGGCCCATAGCAGCAAGAAAATTTGCCAATGCCTCAATGTCAATATCAATCTCATCTGTTTTTTAATGGCCTGTCGTCAGCAAATTGTTTCCTAGCGGTAGTGCGCCCACGTTACTCAATTATTTTCCTGGGCAACAGTCCAAAAGGTATCAAGAGTCAAGATGTAAGGTCTCCATTTATCGAGCTCAGGATTTCTCTTATATAAAGTAAATTTCTCCTCAAGTGATTTATTGCATAATACATCAACAGACAATTGGGACTTTGAGCCACCTCTAAATTCAAATTCAAATGGTTCGCCAGGATATTTCAATTTGATTTCGTCCGCAAATTTTTCAAATAACTTTTCCTGATCCCTATAACAGTCCTGACTTTCGTCTGTACAGTAGTAAGTAAAACGAAACGTCCCCTCATATTTTATCCAATCTGGAGGATACGTAAAAATAAAGTTAGGGTCCTTTAGAATTTTTTTCCTGTAATTTCTAGCTTCTGTGACCGAAGTAAATTCATCGGTTTTCTTAAACGGCTTTTTAAAGCTATCCTTGAACTTCCGCAGCTGCCGAGTCTCAAAATAAAAATAAAAATAAGACTGCCCAGCCTCGCCAAAAAATTCATTACAATTCAGATTAATGCCAAACCGCTCTAATTCTAATCCGTTCCTGCAAACACTGACAACATAGTGATAGCCGCAAGCATGTGCAAGGCCTGGCTTTTTAAATACCCACGCCTTCTTTATTGCGTTTAAAACTTTAATTTCATCCGTGTAAAAATTACCCAAACTGTCAGCCAAAACGTTGGGGTCACTTTTTCCACGAAGGCCGATAAGATAATAGCCACCGTCTTCAAAGTGATACTTTTTAAGCACCTGAGTTTGTCCATAAGAAATGGAGGTGAGTAAAAGAAAAATCAGCGTGGTGGTGTGCTTTTGAAAGTTCATGCTATCGTCAATTTGTCCTAAAATCGAAGCAATGATCTATAGACGTTGCTAGCAGTCGTCGCCCAATTACTTACAACTTGCAAGTGCCCGTCTCAATGAATTTTTCCTACGATCCGGTGATTACCCAACGCGCTTTGCCTTATAACCTTCCTTTTGCAAGATCTGAACGATCTTATCACGATGATCCCCCTGAATGATCACCTCACCATCTTTCGCAGACCCTCCCACCCCGCACTTCGATTTCAAAAGTTTCCCCAACGTGTCCAGGTCATCGCTCGTGCCCACAAAACCAGTCACCAGCGTCACCTGCTTCCCGGCACGCATACTTTTGTCGAGCTGCACTTTCAGATTTTGTTGTTGCGGGGGAAGCGTTTGGGCTTCTTCGCCTTGTTGATAGGAGAATTCAAAATCGGAAGACGTGGAGTACACCACGCCATCGCGTTTCTTCCAGTCGTTCTTTTTGCTCATGCTACAAAGATAAGATTATCAGGGTCATCATCACCAGCACGATGGTGCTGGTCACCCCGAAATTGAAACCGGCCTCGATCTTTTTGCGCTGGTACACACCCAGCGCCGAGATGACGAGCAAACTCACCGGCAAAAAAAGAAAATTGCCATACAGCGACATGCCGACATGGTGAATATAGCCACCCGATACCACCTTGCGCGGAACATTGAACAGAAGCGACGAACGGAAGGTGATCGGCTGACCGGGCTGAAAGAATTCAGTCAGTTCACCAGGGAAATCCAGCCTACGGCCCATATCAGTTTCCACTAACCAGCCCCGGTACGCATAGCGTCCCCCGGCTTTTTCCACCGTATTGGCATAGACAATCTTCTCCTCCGTGATCCGGTTTGGCAAAAAATAGTCGATGAGCAGCACGAGCGAAAGGGCGAGACAAAATTGAGAAGCCTTCGAAGCCCAGGGAAGATACTTTTTCATAGACTGCCGCAGCGTGGGCCTTCCATTTTTCGGCGGCGCCGTGGACTGGTAGCCCCGGTACGCAGGGTCGCGATGACGCGGCCGGACGTCTACATTCGGATGGACGACTACCGCATATTGGCTATAGCGGCGTTGATCATAGATGCTCTTTTTTGCGGGGTCGCTCAACACATCATAGGCCGCGTTGATGTCTTTGAAAAGCGCATGCGCTTTGGGATCGGGGTTCTTATCGGGATGATAGGAAACGGCAAGCCTCCGGTAAGCCCGCTTGATGTCGGCTGCAGTGGCAGAATAGCTAACGCCCAAAATTTGGTAATGATCCATAATGATAACCTATAAAAAAGCCCGGCTTGCAACAACCAGGCTTTCTAATACTTTCTTCTCTATACCGTCAACGTGTTTAGGGGAATAAATCATTTTCTACGTTTCGTCACAAACGTTAGCACCGGACGTCTGGAGTGGCTCACCACTTCTTCAGCGATGCTGCCGGCCAATACGTGCGCAAAACCCGTGCGGCCATGAGTCGCCATGGCAATCAGGTCGGCGTCGATGCTGTCGGCAAAGTAAATAATGCCTTCCTCCTCGCTCACGTCGTTGAATACATTAATGGTATAGTTTGTCAATTGCAATTTCTTCGCAAAATCCTCCATGGTTTTTTTCACCACCGCGTCGCGTTGGAAATTGCCAGGGGTGTTGATGCGCACGAGGTGTACGGTGGAGTTATACAGTTTTTGAGTAGTTCTCACAATGCGGGAAAATACCTCCTCGTCTTTTTCCATCGCCGTGGCATATACGATGTCTTTGAAATTTTTGCTGGCGGGTTTTTCATGCACCGTCAGTACGGGGCAGTTAGAAAGACGTACCACTTTTTCGGTGTTCGATCCGATGATCATTTGCTCAAGGTCGGAGCGACCGGCGGTGCCCATCACCACGAGGTCCACTTTCTTTTCGGTGATGATCGCATTCATGCCATGATAAGGAGAGCCGATACGGAGCGCTTGTTTTACACGCACGCCTTCCAGTTTAGGGTCTTCCACCAATTTGGACATTTGCTTTTTTGCTTTCTCGATCAGCTTCAAAGTGAAAAGCCTTTCCTCCCAATCGCCCTCCACATTTACCTGGCCTTCCACATTCAGCGAGTTGCCAGTGGCTTCTTCGATAACGTGCAGAAAGGTGAGTTCGGCGCCTGATTTGCGGGCAATGTCTGCGGCTACAGTGGCGGCGATCTGTGCGGGTTTAGAGAAATCGGTTGGGACTAGTATTTTTTTCATGCGTTGTAAGAATTTGTTTTTTTAGCTGACAACGGGTGTGCACCCGTCTGTTTCAGTTTAAGTGTTCTTAAAATTAAAATAAATCCGTAAACAAATGATAATCCTTGCAGGTTTTCCCTTACGGCCCTCCCCGTTATCCGTCAACGGCCTCCTCCCAATCCAGCGCTAAATTCCTTAATCCCAATATTTTACCCGGAATTGCCCGGTCTGGCCCGTGTCACCGCAAGTTTGCGATGCTTCGCCCAAAAATATGCCATATGAAAACCTGTTGCACTACCCGCCGACCTACCT
Source organism: Chryseolinea sp. (assembly GCA_036525235.1). Lineage (GTDB taxonomy): Bacteria > Bacteroidota > Bacteroidia > Cytophagales > Cyclobacteriaceae > Chryseolinea. The sequence continues at coordinate 38,032 of DATDAV010000139.1, forward strand.
TTGCGTATGCACGATCATCAACACGATCACCATCACCACGCCCTCGATATCACCCACATCAGCCGGATGCTGGTGATGGGGATCATCCTGAACCTGGTGTTTGTCGTGGTGGAGTTTATAGCGGGATTTTTCTCAAACGCCTTGTCGTTGCTATCCGATGCCGGGCATAACCTCAGCGACGTGGCCAGCCTGGCACTGGCGTTGGTGGCCTTCAAGCTGCTGGCCGTGAAGCCCACGCAAAAGTACACCTACGGATATCGCAAAGCTTCCATCCTCATCTCGCTGCTGAATGCAGTGATCCTCTTGATCGCTGTGGGCAGCATCGGGTATGAATCCTTCTATCGCTTCTTTTCACCACAGCCGGTTCATAGCAGCACCATCATTTGGGTGGCTTCCATCGGCATTGTCATCAATGCGCTGTCGGCCTTGTTGTTTTTCCGAAACAAAGAACACGACCTGAACATCAAGGGCGCTTACCTCCACCTTCTGGTGGACGCGCTGGTTTCGGTGGGTGTGGTGGTGTCGGGCATTGCGATCCACTATACACAGCTGCTGTGGATCGACCCGCTCATCAGCATCGTGATCATGGTCGTTATCATTTCCAGCACGTGGCGGCTGCTGCGCGATAGCCTGCTGCTTTCCATCGATGCGGTTCCTCGCGAGATCGACATGAACGCCATTCGCGCAGCGGCCCTGAAATTGCCGGGCATCAAAGATATCCATCACATCCATGTGTGGGCCCTCAGCACTTCGGAGAACGCCCTGACGGCCCACCTGGTGCTGGGCGAAGCGCTCTCGTTAAAGGACAGCGCCGAGGTGAAACGCAAACTGAAACACGACCTGGAACACCTGGGCATTCAACATGCCACCTTAGAGACGGAAGTATCGGATTGTCACGACGAGTGCGGCACTACAGTTTAGCAAACAACGCCGCCATGCCTTCGTCGATGAGCGCGGCCTCGTGCACGTCGCGCGCTAGTGCGACACAAATTTCAATCCCACGATAGACGCAATCAGCGTGGTCATAAAAAACATCCGCCAGAAATCGGCCGGCTCTTTAAAAATGAGAATCCCCACGATGACCGTGCCGACGGCACCGATTCCGGTCCATACCGCATAGGCCGTGCCGATCGGCAGCGTTTGGGCGGCCTTGTACAGCAACACCATGCTGATGGTGAGCGACACAAAAAATCCACCCAACCAAAACATCGACGCCGTGCCGCTGGTCTCTTTAGCTTTTCCCAGGCACGTTGCAAAACCTACTTCAAAAAAACCGGCAATGATGAGGATGATCCAATTCATTTTCTTAATTCGTTTTCAGCGGGTGAATATACAATTTTTGCCCGGGGCGATACAGCACCGGCGGCGCTGATTTTATTATCCCACCTTATCGATATACTTCAGCACCCGCTTGGCTTTCCGGCTGGGTTTGAAGCGATACACAAAATTCAAACGGGCGTTGCCGGTGTTGAGCGTCACCTGTCCCTCGTCTCTGGCGTGCAGATGAACCGCGTTGTTCAGATAAAGGGCACTGACGGCCCACACACGGGTGTTGTATCCGCAAAAGATCCGAAAGAATGTATTGGGACTAAAGCCATATACCCATTGGCCTTCCGAGTTTTCGGAGATCCGGGTGCCACCGTAGTCGAGGCTCACCGCCGCAGAGGCTGTGATATAAAAATGCTCTCGAATAACGAGGCTATACGCATACCCGACATTCGGTCCGAATTCAAAGAACTTCAGGTGGTCTGCGTTGCCGGTGGCCACGGGTTTGTCCACGGCCGTGGGCACGATGGTGCTGTCGGCCAACACGGTGCCGTAGTATCCCTCGAGACCGGCAATGAATGTACCGGCAGATTTTTTTTGCCATTCGTTTTGGTGAAAGGCCGCGCGATAGGAAAACCTGTCGTGATTAAAAATATACTGCGTAGAGATCCCGACGAGGTTCACCTTCAAATCGGGACGCAGGTAATAGCTATTGTCGGTGGTGATGTCGGTGCCCGCCAGGTAAAATCCGCGATAGAACTGTCCGAACGCGTCGAGCACGACCTTGCGACTATAGGTGTGGAACTGAAGGTCGAGGTAGCGCGTGTTGCCCTGGCCGCGTTCGGGATTGAGGAAACCGAAGCCATAGGCCAGGTTTAGGGTGGCCCATCGATAGGTGGCGCCCACGCCCATGTTTAACGTCGTGTTGGGCCGGTATGAAAAGCTGTAGCCCTCGGCAAAGTTCCTGAAACGCAGGAGAGTATACTTCTTGGAAAAATAGAAGCGGCCCGTGATCTGATTTTCGTAGGAAACATAATAGGTGGTGTCGTGCAGGTCCGGCTTGTTCATTTCTTTTCGTGCTCGTAGTTGCGCCTGCGTCGCGATGGCAAGCAGGGTAAAAGCCAAAATCGCGAGAGCACGAAATAGGGTGACCATCAATCTACTTTTAAAAATTGACACAATAGGACACTGCCCTTAAACAACCTCAATCGTCGCTCGCCCCATTCAAACCGGTCTGCATCCTGGAGAGCTTTCATAAAAAGCGCTTCTACCGGCGCGGTACACGCCACCTTTGTGCGGGTGAGCTGTTGAAAGGTAATCGCATTTCCTTGGGTGATCAGTTTACCCGAAAATTCGTTGCACCCGGTAAACCCCATGATGGTGCCTGCGCCCGGATTGAGCTCCATGCGGGGTTGCTCCCGGGGATAATCTTTTTCTGTCACGGCAACGCCGTCGCCCAATTCCTTTAACACCCAAAGGTCGTGCAGTTTATAGTCCACGAGGTAGTGGCCGCATCCCTTGAACGTTTTATAATCCGAAGCGGCATTGTGTTTTACATCCACGCTTACGGTATAGGGAAATGTCTTGTCCAACTGGTTATCGTGACACTCTTTTTTCTCGATCTGCACGATAAGTTCCACCGACGCCCCCACGCCGCGGTAGCGCGTCACCTTCGCGTCTTGCGCTGACTGGGGTGGCGGCACGGGAGTGCTGATCGCCGCTTCATCGCTGAAGGACTTGAACATCATGGCGCTGTCAAAATCCACGTCCAGGGTCCAGGAAGGCACATTGCCGGTTGCCACAAAGTCAATACCTTTTTGAAATCGCAAGATGTCGGCCTCGGGGTTGCGCTCCGGCAGCACCACAGGCTTAGCCACCTGGGCGGGCTTCACGGTAGAGCAACCGGCGACAACGACACATCCGGCAAGAAAAGAAAGGGTGGGCTTCATGTATACGGGTTTGGGTTCAAGGCTTTCTGCAGCTTGCGCCGCATATCTAAAGATAAGAAAGTGATACCCCAATAACACCGACCAGGCCGCTATTGTTATGCGCACATTCGCAGTAAACCTTATGGCCGCAATTGCGCCACATCCAAGAGCATATCCAGATCGTGCTGCCCGATCTCATTGCTCCACGTTCGCCATTGAATGAACCGCCCTGCACCTAGTTTCTTTATCCAACAAACTGGCCGGCCATACTCATTCGCCGCCAATGTTTCGCTCACTGCGCCGGGCTTCACGGAGAAGTTGGCTACAAAAAAATCACTCAGGCCGTAGCGCTTACCCGCGGCAGTAACCGTGCACGAATATTCGCCCGCATCGTGCACCAGATCGAAGTCCACATCCAGCAAGGCGTTGGCCACATCGGGCTTCTCGCCCAAAAAATTTCCCTTGTCATCAAACGAAACCAGGTTGGGCGCAAAACTGGTCCAAACCACGGTGCCTCCCGCCTCGATGTATTTTCTGAATGTTCCCGACTTTTCGTTTGGGGTCAGAAGATTGTGCGGAACCGTGCTGTGATTGAATATCAATACGCTCGATGCTTTATCCTTTATGCGGTCGTTCATAAATTTTCTCAGCCCAGCCGAATCCAACGACTGAATTTTTTCCGCCTGCAAGAAGGCCGTGATCTTTGGGTTGCCTTTCAAATAGTCATGACCCAGGTCGGTCGCAAAAAAAGCCAAATGTTGCACGGGCTCATGAGCACTTCCCTGCAAGGCGTACATCGCACCATCGTCGCTACCGATGTATACCGTTGCGCTGTCGAGCACGGGCGACGAATAGATGCTGCCTTGCGTCTTAAATGTCCATTGCACTTTGCCGGTAGCCGCATCGAAGCCGTAGAGCTTGTTGTCGCCGCTGCCAACGATCACCGTGTTTCCGGCTACTACCGGAGACGAATACACATAGTCGCCGGCTTCATACTTCCATACTTCTTTGCCCGTCTGAAGATCGACGGCACAGAACAGCTTGTTGTCCGACCATCCGACAAATACTTTCCCCTGGTGTACCAACGGGGAGGATATGCTCCACGTAGGACCATAGGTAAATTTCCAGAGCAGTGCTTTTGTTTTCATGTCGACCGCATACAGATTTCCATCGCGCGAACCCAACACCAGCTTGCCATCAGTCACGACGGGTGTCGCATCAATGGCATTACGGTCCCATCCGAAGTCATCGGATTTGAGGTGTGCACCTTCGGTTTCGTAGCGCCATTGCAGCGTGCCTTTGATTTTATCCAGAACATAAAGAACCCCATCGTAGCTGGCCACCAACAAACTCTTGTCCTGGATCACAGGCGTTGAGCGGATGCGGCCGTTGGTCTTGAATGTCCATAACACTTTGCCATCCGAAGCCTGCAAGGCATAGCACATCCCATCTCCGGCGCCGACGTAGAGCACGTCGTTCTCAATCACCGGCGTTGACTGGAAATATTCCCAGCCCCAAACATGCGGCAGGATGCTACCGGTTTTGAATTTCCAACGCTCCTTACCCGTCGCCGCGTCCACCGCATAAATGTTGAGGTCACGGCTTGTGAAATAGAGCGCGCCCTTGGAGAAAGCCGGCGTGCCACTGATGGCGCCGGCCGTTTTAAACTTCCAAGCCACATCGCCGCTTTTCCGGGTCACGGCATAGAGATGGCCATCGGCGCTGCCAAAATAGACCCGGTCAGCGGCCACCAATGCACTCCCGCGGACGCTGCCCTGCGTTTGCACTTTCCATTGCACGGCAGAAATGGATTTAAACCGGGCATCTTTCAGGATGCGGCCGGAAGAATGTTCGTCGGAATTTTGCGCGCTCGCGGGTTTTCCGGCCAATAGCACAAAAACAATGGCGAATACGGGGAAGGATGTAAAAAATCGCATAGGTTAAGGAAAAGGATTGCCGGGCAAGTATCGCATTAAATACCAACTTATTACTCCCCCTGTGGTCGTTATTTTGGAGTGTCCGGGATCAAGCAGTTTTGGCTAACTTTATTACCTTTGCCCTTCAAGTCGAGGTAAGCCTTTCTGCTCGGTACGCATGGCTCAGCACAATTACTGCCTCTTTTTTTTATCATTAAATCTCAAAAGACTATGCAGATCACCAAAAACACAGTAGCAGGCATTCACTATACGCTGCGCGACAACGAAGGCACCATCATTGACACCAGCGACGGCCGCGACCCGCTATATTATCTTCACGGCGCAGGCAATCTCATCCTCGGAATGGAAGAAGGGTTGGAAGGAAAATCGAAGGGTGATAAATTTCAATTGAAGATTGCTCCCGAAAAAGGCTATGGCCAGAAAGACCCCGCCATGACCCAGAAAGTTCCCCGCTCCGCCTTTGGCGATCAGGATGTGCGCGTGGGCATGAAGTTTTCCACCGACCGCGGCGATGTGGTAACGGTGACCGAAGTGGGCCTGGAATCGGTAACGGTAGATGCCAACCACCCGCTGGCCGGCGTGGAGCTGAATTTTGCCGTAGAGGTCATGGAAGTGCGCAACGCTACCGAAGAAGAAATCACACACGGCCACGTACACGGCCCGGGTGGACATCATCATCATTGATCCTTGAATGAGACGGACGCCATATTTAGTGTCCATCCTTATTTAGCTATGTTTACAAAAAAAGAGGCTGCCCTTCGGTAGCCTCTTTTTTTATTGCTATTTCTTTTTGGTCGCTGGTTTCTTCCCCGCGGGGGCTTTTTTCTTTGCAGCCGGTTTTTTCTTCGCCGCCAGCTTTTTCTTTACGGCTACTTTTTTTGCTACAGGTTTCTTTTTTGCAGGTGCTGCTTTTGCAGGCTTTTCCGCACCGGGATCTTCGACTCCCAATTCCACCCTGGCCTTGCGGGTCAGGTTGGCTTTTATCAATTCATAGGATTGACGGACGAAATATTCCCAGTCTTTCTGCTTCACCCGGTCGGGATATTCGATGGAAACCCATTTGTTGCGGGCCATATACGGCGCGGGTATGAAGCCATCGCGGGTGGATACTTCGTCGAATTCTTCGTCGGTTACTTTAAATGAAAAACGATGCGGCGAATCCAGGCCAACGACGCAAAACATTTTTTCGCCGATGGTAAAACACAGATCGTTACCCCACTTGATGTCTTCGCGAACAGCAGGAAGGGCGTTGCAAAAGTTCCGGAGGGTTTCTACGTCCATAGTAGGTTTGAGCGGTTAGAAGGAAAGCCCTTAAAAATCAGGGCAGGGAATGATGAGTTTATCTCTTGGCGGTTTGCGGGGGTTGCGCATAGGCCAGGTGTAGGTGAGGCTGATCTCGTGTGCTCCGCCGCTGCCGATCCCCAACTTAGACACTGTGTAGTCGAAGCTGTAGCCAATGTTGATCGCATCTTTGGCACCCAGTTGCGTGAAGCCGATCAGCAACACGATCGATTCGTTGTTCACAAAGCCGTTCACCGACTTGAAGGGAATGCCGCGATACCAGGCACCCAGCACGATCGGCGAGCTGGTAAAATAGAGTCCCAGGTCCGCCTGGTCGAATTGCCCCTGGTGGCGGTATTGGAAGGCCGGGGCAATGCTGCGCTCCGTTTTCTTGGCGTATACGCCTTTACCCTGGCTGCCCGATTTCAGGAAAAATTTAAAACCGCCGTGTACGGAGAGTTTCAAGGGCAGCGGGGTGTTTTCGCCGATCAGGCTTTGGTTGGGCTGTGTTAAATGCCAGGCGGAGACCCCGAGCCAGGCCGTGCGGGTGAAAAACACGCCGCCCATCGACAAGTCGACAAACGTCTTTTTAAAGTTGGTATTGAATTGTTCGGCCGTGGGCTGATCCAGAAACTGGCCCGTGGTGGGGTCGTACTGGTCGCCAAAGGTGAGCTTGCCGAAGTTGATATCACGGTTGTAGAGCGACACCTGTATGCCGGGGCGAAAGCCAAGGTTTTCGTTGATCCTGAGCTCGTAAGCATATTGGAGCCCTATGTTAAGGGAGCGCAGCCCGGCAAGTCCCTCGCGGTCGCGGGTGATGATCATCCCCACAGAGCTTTTATAATCTTCGATGTAATAATCGAAGAAAGCCGACGTGGTGGTGAAATTTGCATCGATGGCGGGCCATTGATTACGGTAGTTGATGCCGGCCCGGGCCTGACCCGTCGCCCCTGCCAGCCCCGGGTTTAGGTAGAGCGGCGCAGCATAAAACTGTGAAAATTGAGGGTCCTGGGCAGTTACCGTCCCCTCAAGCGCCAGTATTAACAGACTTAAAAGCAGGCATATCCTGTACATCAACTTCGGTGATTTTAAAGTACGCAATCAAGGCAAATTAAAAGTATATCGGAAATTTATGAAATAGTTTGTCGTTTCCGGTATCCGTTGTCAGTTATATGGTCAATAGCAATCGCTGAACGTTTCGTCTCTTGATTTTCCCGTTCGGTAGGGTTGGCCTACCATGATGACGACAGATACATAGTAACGGTCTACGGATAACGATATTTTATGCAAATTGTATACTTTAATTAACCCTTGGCGTTTTACATTTGATCAAGGATAGTTTTGAGCGTAAGTTGAAGCGTGAATACCCTATGAAGAAACTGAATACTAAATTATTACGATCGTTCTTGCTCTTGCTGCTCCTGCCCGTCACGCTGACGGCGCAGAACTTCGCGAACTACAACTGGTATTTCGGGAATAGCCCACAGGGCGTTCGATTCAGTCGTTCCAACAACACGGCCTCGCTGGTGAGCAGCCAAGCCGTTCCCTTTGGCACCGGCGGCAGCGCGGTAGCCAGCGACCAAACCAACGGCGACTTGCTTTTTTACACGGATGGCGCCAATATCTATGACATCACAAATGCTGTCATGCCGAATGGCACCGGCCTCAACGGCTTCACATCCGGCAATCAGCCCGTAGCGGTGGCCAAAGTACCCGGCCAACTCAATCAGTTCTACGTCATTACCAACAATGCCAACTTCACCACGGGGGGTTCGATCGAGTACCGCATTGTCGACATGGCACTCTTTGGCAACGCCGTGTTCCCCACCCCCGCGCTGGGTGACGGTACCAACAACACCAACACGGCCATCACCGGACTGACCAACCGCTCGGAAGCGATGATCGTCGTTCCGCACGACAACGGCGACGACTTCTGGCTCATCACCCACGCCAACGGCAGCCCTGACTACAGCGTGACACGGGTGACCCCTACCGGCCCGTCTACCACAACGACCTTTGCCGGTTTAGGATTGATCAACGTGGCGGCTAACTTCGCCTATCATCCCGGCACCAACCGCATCGCCGTATCGCCCCAAGAAGGCACACGCGATGCCGAGATCCTTGCCTTTGATCCCGCCACCGGCGCGCTGTCTTTTCAACAACGCATTCTCAACTCCGGACTGCCCACCACGACCAATCAATCCATTTACGATATCGAGTTCAGCCCCAACGGCGACCTGGTATACCTGTCGCGTTCTGGCGAGCCCGGTGTGCAAGCCGATGTGTTGCAGTACAACCTGAATGGCGGCACCACGGTATCGCTGGCGTCCGTACTGCCCGATCCCAACACGATCACCAGGAGCTATGGCTTACAGATCGGACCCGACAGCGCGATCTATCATCTTTACCAAGCCACAACGAACGGACCGTTCCTGCTGGGCAAGATCACCGATGCCGACTCCATCGCACCCAAAGCGCTTTACACAACACAAGCCTTCCCCGGCAACATCGATTTTAAGGGCACACAGCTCCCCTCTTTTGCACCGCGCGACACGATTGACCTGAAAGTGACGTTCACCGCCGATGGTCTTTGTGCCAACTCGCCTACGTCGTTCTTCCCAACGGTAACGCCCAGCGCAGACAGCCTCCACTGGGACTTCGGCGATGGCGCGGGTGCCAGCAGCGACTGGAGCCCGGTCTATACCTATGCCAAAGATGGCTCATACCCGGTGACGGTCACCGCCTACCTGAACGGTCAGGAAGCGACCTATACCGCCCCCGTTGTCATCACGCCGTTCGATACCCAGATCACGCTCGTGCAGGACACTACGGCCTGTAGCTGCGAGCTTCCTTTCCCGAGGGCAAAAAACCCTCCTCCGAAATGCGGATCGTTTAGCGTGACGGCTAAAGTGGCCGGCACCGGTACGCCTCAATTGCAATGGTACGGCCCCGCCGGCCTGATGGCAGGCGCCACTTCGGCAACACTCACGCCGGACTCGGCCGGATATTACTATCTGGTGGCCACTGTGGGTGGCTGCTCGACCTATGCCGGCGTGAACATCAAAGAATATTCCGTGCAGGATCAGCGCGCCAACATCTGGTTCTTTGGCAAGAATGCAGGACTCGATTTCAATCCCCTCCCGGAAAAACCCGTGGCCCCCATTAAGAACGGCGTCATGGATGCTCCCGAAGGAACGTCTACCATTAGTGATCGCAACGGACAAGTGGTCTTTTTCACGGACGGCGATAAGGTCTGGAACCGGCAGGAACAACTGCTGGGCTCCGGCATTGGCGGCGATCCAAATTCCGCACAGGCCGCGCTTATCATCCCCGTGCCTAACGACGAAACATTGTATTACATCTTCACTACCCAGGCCGTCTATGGCAGCTATGGGTTTGAACTTCGCTATACGCTTTTCGATCTAAAGCTCAACAACGGCACCGGTGGCCTGGTCGATCCGGATGGCAACCCTGCCACTACATCGTTCAGCACATTACTGTTTACGAAAAGTACGGAACGCATCACGGGTAACGCCAATTGGCTCATTGCACATGAATATGGAAACAATTCCTTCCGTGCTTATAAGATCTCCCAACAGGGTATCGGCAACCCCGTGATCTCCAGCATCGGCTCCGATCATGCCTATTCGTCGGCAGAGAATGGTCAGGGTTATATGAAGCTGGGCGCAAGAGATCGTCTGGCGGTTGCGCTCTCTACACCCGGTGTATCGAATGTGGTGGAAGTATTCGACTTCACGGATTCCACTGGAACGGTTTCCAATTTCAGATCGGCAGATCTTAAAAATGCCAATGGCCAGGTCTATGGCGTAGAGCTCTCCCCTGGGGGAAACAAAATGTACGCTACGCTGCAAGGCTCGGGCACTTCGCAGATCGTCGAGTTCGCGTTCGATTCGCTTTCGGTTCCCTATCTGAAGAAACCTCCCATCGCTCCTGTTAACCAAAAGCTGGGCGCCATTCAATTGGGCCCTGATGGTTCGGTGTATGTGGCGGTCGACGGGCAAACAAGCCTTGGCGTGATCACCGTGGCGGAAGATACCGCGGCCGTATCTACTTTCAACGTGAGTCAACAACCCCTGCTGGCGGGAACCAACAGCAGATTGGGATTGCCAAACTTCATTCAGCACCTGGCCGATCCCACGCAAGGTCCGGGCATATCCATTGTGGGTACCTGCGTCCAAGATTCGATTGGCTTCAACGGAACCCCTACCGATCCCATCGACAAGTTTGCGTGGCAAATTTTACAGGCGGGAACGGTTATCAAAACATCAAAAGATCAAAGCTTTAAATTTTTGTTTTCCACTCCAGGGTTATACGATGTCACTCTCCGCCTGACCAACCGGTGCGGACTGGATACACTCATGACGCAGCAGTTGAAGATCAATGGCACACCGCCGGATCCTACCACTTCTGTGGTACTTTGCAAAGGACCGGTAGTGATCGATGCCAACCCCAATGATCTGACGGGCCTCACCTACGCCTGGTCAACGGGCGCCGTGACGGAAACGATTACCGTGAACAGGAAAGCCTTGTATAAAGTGACGGTTACCAACGCTTCGGGCTGTACGACCGATGGTGAGATTTTAGCAACCGATAACCGACCCGTTATAGAATTGGGACCAAACACGACGATTTGTCAAGGTGTATCCATCGGCAGCCTGGATGCCCAGAACCCCGGCATGACCTATGCATGGACGATCAACAACGTCCCCTCCGGAACAGCAAGGCAGCAAGCGGTGAGCACCTCGGTGCCCAGCCCGCCCACGTACGAGTATGAAGTGACTATTACCGACCCGCTCACGACGTGCTTTGCGAAAGATTCCGTGATCTATACCATTAATCCGATCCCGACGATCAATACACCTACGATCATTGCTCCCTCTAGTTGTGGTGTGGCCGACGGACAGATCACGAACCTCAGTTTTACCGTTACCCCCGCGTCCAGCAACCTGTTTTCTTACTTCATTGTCGGGCCCTCCACATCGGTTTCCGATACAGACTTAGGCGTTGGACCTATACCCAACGTTACCGGTCTCGCAGCGGGAACGTATGGCATAACCGTGGCCGACCAGGTGACGGGGTGCGCGGCAACCACGACGGCCAGTATAAACGACAATGCATTGACGGTTACGGCGGCACAGTTTGGAACGTGTGATCCAATCGTCTTGGACGTCAGTATCACGGCAACCCCGGGGCCGATTACGTTTCCTGTTCAGTATAAAGTCATAAACCGATCCACGTTGGTGGTGGCCGAAGACCTGACCTCCGGCACGGCGGGTTTCAAAACCGTGAATGCCCTTGCCTCCAACAATCAGCAATATGTAGTGGAAGTAAAATCGGGTGCTTGCACCTCCAGCGGCAATGCAACCGTGGACGAAGGACCTACCGTGCCTGCCACACTCGCGTCAGATGTTTGCTCTACGCCGAATATCTCGCTGACGGCGTCGGGCCCTGGAGGCGCGACCTATGCATGGACAGGACCTAATATCGTCGGGTCAGCCGCGGCGAGTCAGATTTTTGCCAATCCGCCGGTGGGCAATCAAACCTATCAGGTGCTCGTGAAACAAGCCGGCCTGTGCGATTTGGATACTGCCCTAACGGTGTTTGTCGACAAACCCTTGCTGGCGAACTATACGCAAACCGACGCTTGCGCGAACCAGGTTACACTGAACGCCACGCCGAACGGATCGTATCTCTATCGCTGGTTTGTAAATGGCGCCGCAACACCCGATCCTAACTTGGCCGGTCCACAGATCATGGTTGGCATCGCCAATGACAACACTCCGTATGCATTGACCATCTATAGCCCCCTAACCGGCTGCACCAGCTCATTCTCCAATGTAGTGCAGGTAGACGGCACGTTGACTGTGACGCTAACCGGCACGCCAGCGTGCGAGGGAACTCCCTTTACATTAACCGCCGTGCCGAGCCGCTCATCCGTAGTGTCGTGGGCCTTTGATGGCACCACTATTCCTAACCAGAGCAGCGGCAACCTACAAGATACGCGTGGAGGAAAATATACCGTCACCGCCACAGCGGCTTCCTGCCTGGCCACGGCCGATATGGATGTGACCGTTAACCCCACAACGTCCGGCTTCCTGAAAGACGAAGCCTGGATCTGTCCCGACCCCGCCAACCCCGACCCCAACACCCAAGTAGCAGTACTGGTGCCGGGCGACTTTAAATCGTATCACTGGTTTAAAGATAACGTAGACCTCCGCGATTCCTCGGCAACTTATTCAGCGGATGAGGTCGGCTTATATTCGGTGAATCTGATCAATAGCTATGGCTGCGCCAGCAGCGACAAAACACTGGTGAAGGAACAATGTGATCCCGTCATTGTCGGCCCCAACGCTTTCCGTCCGACCAGCGTGGTGCAGGGACAAGCCGGCGACTATGTGAACCAGTCCTTCATGCTGTTCACTTTCTTTATCGACGACCAGAACTTTCAGGTCTTCATCTTCAACCGCTGGGGCGAAATGATCTATCAATCCAACCAGCGCAACTTCAAGTGGAACGGTGGTTACAACAATAACGCCGGAGAGCAGGCGCCGCCCGGTACCTACACCTACCTGGTGCGCTATCAGAGCTCTTACCGCCCTGAAAAAGGTGTCCAGGAAAAACGCGGTGGAGTGGTGCTGCTTCGCTAACTTTACTACCGGAGCCCTGTTATTACGGGGCTCCGGATTTTTTTATTGTAAAGCCTCAAAACGTCTGATCTTATGAAAGCATCCCTCAAAATCTTTTCCGTATTCTTTCTTGCGCTGGGGTTCCTGGTGGTTTCCTCGGGCTTCCAGATCATTAAAACTCAACTGTCGGTCACGGTGCGCGACGAACTGGGCAACACCGTAGAAGGCGCCTCCGTGCAGCTTTATGAAAACGAAGACGACTACGCGGCCGAAAAGAATGTAGCCGCGCAGGGCGTTACCGATGCGAAGGGCATTTTAAAAATGAAAGAACTGAAAGCCATGTCGTATTACGTGATCGTTCGCAAAGATGATAAAGACAACGTAGGCGGCGGCGAACAAACGGGGAAGCTGGATGCCAATCGAATTAATAAGGTGACGATCGTTATTCAATAGGCGCTCGTTCCTGGCATTGAATTTTAAGGATAAATTCTGTCCCGGTGGATTTCCCACCGGGATTTTTATTGTGCGATGTAGTGATAGACAAATGCGCCGAAATACCAGGCCATCACAAAACACACAATAAGCTTAAACAGGGTGCCGAACAAAAATCCCGCAAACGAACCCCATGCCGACTTGAAAGCGCGGTGTGCATTGTTGCTCGCCATCATTTCCCCGATAAAGGCGCCCACAAAAGGCCCGATGATGATACCAAACGGCCCGAACCAAAGACCTGCAATCAAGCCGATCGTGCAGCCCCACATGCCCCATTTGCTGCCGCCAAAGGTTTTTGCTCCGTATATCGGGATAAAGTAGTCCAGCACGGTCACCACGGCCGTGATGCCCGCCCAGGTCCATAGAAAGCTTGTCGAAAAGGGTGGGTCCGAATTCAGTTGCTGCAAAAGCAAGCCGACAAAACACAGCGGCGGGCCGGGCAGGAATGGCAAAACACAACCGGCGATGCCGACCAGCATCAAGAGAGCGCCCAAGATCATCCACAGTATATCCATGAATAGGTTTTCAACGAAAATACATAATTTCGAAGATGCTTACCCTTCGCGCTGTTCACCACGTGGCCATCATTTGTTCTAACTATGAGGCGTCCAAAAAGTTTTACACCGACGTGCTGGGCTTCCGCGTCATGGCCGAGCACTATCGCGCCGAACGCCGGTCCTATAAGCTGGACCTCGCCCTGGCCGACCGCTATTGCATTGAGCTGTTCTCGTTTCCCGATCCCCCGGCCCGCGTCTCGCGACCGGAAGCCTGCGGTCTGCGCCACCTCGCGTTCGAAGTGACCAACCTCGACGAAGCAACGGCATGGCTACTCCAAAACAATATTGCCTTTGAGCCCGTTCGGATAGATGAGTATACGGGCAAGCGTTTTACGTTCTTTGCCGATCCCGATAATTTGCCGCTCGAATTTTACGAACTATAAATCCCTATGATCTCCTTACCACTCTATCTCCAGAATTTTGCCGCGCTTTTTCCCGATCACGTAAACGAAGATCCCTGGACATTTTGCGCCAACATCCAGTCCCTGTTGATGGAACGCCTGAAAGGCCTGTCGGCCGATTATAGCGTGAAGGATCACGTTGCCATTCACAAGAACGCGCGAATTGAAGAGCACGTGGTGTTGAAAGGACCCTGCATCATCGGCGAGGGTTGCTTTATCGGGGCACATGCCTATTTGCGCGGCGGCGTTTTCCTGGGCGAGAAGGTTTCGGTTGGACCGGGATGCGAGATCAAGTCGAGCTACATTTTGCCGGGCAGTGCGCTGGCCCATTTCAATTTCGTGGGCGATTCGCTGCTGGGTTCGGGCGTGAATATGGAGGCGGGAAGCATTATCTGCAATCACTTCAACGAACGAGCAGACAAGGCCATTCACGTGATGGTGGACCGTCAAAAGCTGGCCACCGGCGTGACTAAGTTTGGAGCGTTGGTGGGCGACCATGTGAAGATCGGGGCCAACGCCGTGTTATCGCCGGGCACGATCCTGGCGCCGGCGAGCGTGGTGAAGCGGCTGGAGTTGGTGGAGCAGGTTCAATAGACCTTATAGTCCCTTCTGCTTGCCGGCAATGTCGTTTCGAAAACGCTCCATGCCTTTGCGGTCTTGCAACGTCACAAACACGAGCTTGCCATTGAGGCCGCCAAAGACGAGGTTGCTGCAACTTTTTCCTTTCAAGGTTATCTCACGGATCAAGTCACCCGCAGGCGATAACACGGCTACGGCGCCTTTGCCATACCGTGTCACGTACAGGTTGCCTTGTTCGTCGCATTTCATGCCATCGAAGCCGAAGTCCGGAAATTCGGCGAAGAGTTTTTTGTTGGAGATGTTTCCTTTTCCATCCACATCGAACTTCCAGATCTTGCGTTGCACGCTTTCGTTCACATAAAGGGTGCGTTCATCGGGGCTTAGCTCGATGCCGTTAGTGGTGCCCATCTGGTCGGTGAGTAACACAGCCTTACCGCCGCGATCGATGCGCCACAACTGGCCTTTGCTCTCTTTCCAATTGGGGTCCGACACAAAAAGCTGGTCGCGCGAATTGATACAAAAGTCGTTGGGTTGGTTGAATTTATCGTTGTGAACATAGACGCTGATCTTCTTCGTTTTCATGTTCACCTGCAACACATTGTGGCCCTTGAAATCGGCCAGCAACATCTTGCCTTTGCTGGTGAACTGGATGCTGTTGGCCACACTGCCTTCCGGCAAGGTCACAAAGAGCGTCACGGTGCCGTTGGGCTTCACCAATCCAATGGTGCCATCCTTTTGATAGTTCACTACATAGAGGTTCCCCTGAGCGTCGAATGCAGGGCCTTCGATGTTGTTGGTGAAGAGGTTTTCCTGGGTGAAGTCTTCGGCTTGATAAAGGCCGTAAACATCCTGTGCCACGAGGTCCGTGGCGATGGTCAGCAATAGAAAGGCGAGTGTAAGGGTCCGGCGCATCGGTTGTTCTTTTTGGGAACGTTAAAGATACGGTAGGCCCTTCAAATAACGAAACCGGTTTGGGTCAGGCGGTAAGCCCTAAACGGTGTTGGAACAGGGTGGCAATGCTGGCGGCACGGGTCTTGGCTTCATCGGCCGTGGGCCCGGAAAAGTGCTCATCCAGGGTGGTGTAAAAAAGATGGAGCCATTGGTCAAAATGCTCCCGGCCGATGGGCAGGTGAATGTGTTTCTGAAAAGGATTGCCACGATACGATTGGTCGCCAAGCAACATGGAGGACCAGAAGTTGACCATGATGGGCAAATGATGCGGCCAATCGACGTGGCTAAACACAGGCGCCAGCAAGGCATCCTCCGAAACCCGCGCGTAGAAGGCGCTGATCAGCTTCTCTACTTGCTCTCGTGAACTCAGATCCGGCTTCATGGGCATTTTCTTTTAAAGATCTCAACAGGGACGGACAAAGGTAGGCCATTTCAAACCTATTCTTTATTTCGGTGCCCCCTATAAAAGACAAAAAGCCGTCGCGCGCACGCGAAGGCTTTTTGTTTCTCGAGAACCCGAGGTCTTAGAAACGTACGGTTTTAGTGTTGCCGGCGTTGTCCGATACTTCGAACGTATAAGAACCAGAAGTTTTGATGGTATACAGTTGAGCGAAGTCACCCGTTACCGTTCTGCTTTCGCTGTGGACCAGGTTGTTGGCTTCGTCATAGATCTTCACGCTCACTTCAGAACCAGCAGTCTTAGAAACGGCCAGGAGGAATTTACCTTCTTCGTTGGCGAGCTTCGATACGTGGATAGCGCTAGTTACTTTTGCAGGTTGGAAGTTGATCTTCTCAGTTTTCTTGCCAGCAGCGTCGATTACTTCGACAGTATATTCGCCGAAAGGCAGGCCAGAGAAATTCAGGGGACGGATAAATCCTTCTGCGTTGCTCAGGGTTTCGGTGAAGATCATTTTCGAAGCAGCATTGTAGATGTTGAGTTTTACTTTGCTTGCTGATTCTGATTTATAGATCAACTTGAATACTTCAGATCCTTTGACAGGTACGATGGCGACACCAGCAGTACGGGGTTCATCTTTTCCGACCGCGGCTACAGCTGCACTGATAACGATAAGTGCTGCGAGGTAAAGAGACTTTGTTTTCATAATTCGTGTTTGTTTGTTTTTGTTTTGTGATACAAATGTAACGGGACGTTGCGCAACAAAGCCGGAAGTTGTAAGGAAACCTGTTTTAATACTTGAAACAACGTTTGCGGAAAAAATTGTGGGGGAATCACAGAAAACCTCCTGCCGAAAGTGCCCGCAAACG
Organism: Chryseolinea sp.; assembly: GCA_036525235.1. GTDB lineage: Bacteria > Bacteroidota > Bacteroidia > Cytophagales > Cyclobacteriaceae > Chryseolinea. The sequence continues at coordinate 55,337 of DATDAV010000139.1, forward strand.
CAATCAGTAAAAAAAAAATTAAGACAACGTTTGCAGTAGGGGTCAATTCCACCCTAAACCAGCCCTAACCCGACCCCAAACAAACAAAAAAGCAACCCTTTACAGCGTTGCTTTTTTTGTGTTTCTTCTGCGCTGGAGGCGCATCACAAAATTTTATATCCTTCTTAGTAGCGTAGCGTCTTGGTTACACCCTTGTCATCGCTGATCTCGAATGAAACTTTTCCGGTGATCTTTTCCAGGTTATAGATCTTGGCAAAATCGCCTTTGATCTTTTCGTTGCCGGAATAAATCAGGGTTTGATCTTCATTGTAGATCTTGATCTGCAGATTTTCGGTGCCTTTATTAGATACGGTGAGTATAAAGCGCTCCGCATCGCCGTTGAGGCGTGATAAATGCGCCAACTTTTGAACTGCACCGGTGTGATAGCTCACCCTTTCGATGCGTGTGCCCGTTTCATCGTTCACTTCGATGCTATAGTCACCATCGGGAAGGTTCACAAAATTGTAGGGGCGGGCAAAGCCGGCTGTGTTTTTTACGATCTCTTTATATATGATTTCTTTATCACTGTTCAGGATCGTCACCTTGACTGTATTTTCTTTGGGTCCTTTATAATAGACCTTAAAGATAGAACCGGTCTTCATTACCGCCATGCCGGAAGCTGCTGCTGCAGCGGGCGTATCGAGTCTTCGCGCAAAAATCATGGTGCTCATCACCATCAGTACAGCTAAAAGAGATACTGTCTTTTTCATAAGGATGTTGTTTTGTATATGTACCTAAGACGTCTGCTTTCGATTGAATGTTGCAGCGCAAACGTTAATTTTTGTTAACATGTGATTCATGAAACAAAAATGTGACACCAACTACAGGGCTAGGGAACGTGTTTACGGCAAGGGCGCATGAAACGGGAAGAAGTGAAAGTGGATACAAAAAAATCAATAAATCGTCACACAACGATTTTATGCGAATTGGGTTTCGCAGAAGCAGGTATATTTAATTTAAATGAAAATTATCCTTGCTCCGCTCCTCTTGCTCCAGAATGTGGACCTGGAATTTCATCCGGTTCAACAAAAATGCCTCCCGGCGGTCTTCGGGGGTGGTCAGAAATTTATAACGGTCACCCAAATCCAGGCTCAATTCGTTGGCTACCTGGAAAAGGTTGAAAACATTAAAGTGCTGGGTGATGTTGCGCAGCTTTAAATAGTGTAGAAAAAGGTCGTAGAGCTCGTGATCGGGGAATGCGTTTACCTCCACGTTCCAAAACCGGACATGACCGCCGGGGTACATCTTGGTTTTATAGGTACGCAAGAGCATGTCGAGGCTAAAAATATCCTCGCACCGTACAATGATGTCCGTCTCGCCACCCGGATACCGTTTGATGATGCTTTCCAGCTTCATGAGCGACCCGATCTTTTGTTCATTGGTTTCGTGGCTGAAATAGATGCCGAAGGAGACGTCGTTCACCTCGGCGTCGTGCAAAAGCTGCCGGTACCGGGGCTCGAAAATATGCAGCGGCACCAGTTCTCCCGGCAACGGCAAGATGGACAGGGGAAACACGGGGATGTGTGCAACTTCGGACATACTATGCTTTAACAGGAATGATTGCCGTATGGTTAATAGCTGGCCAAATAATGTGGCGGCAGCCCAAAACGTTCCTTCAATTTTTTTTCTCCCGGCAAAAAGCTGAGGTTAATAATAAAGGAGAATCCCACCAGCACACCTCCCAGGGCTTGGACGAGGTCGGCCGTGGCGCCGGCGGTGCCGCCCGTGGCCAACAGGTCGTCGTGTACCAGCACACGCCAGCCGGGCTGTATGGCGTCGGTGTGCATTTCGATGCTGGCTGTGCCATATTCCAGCGCGTAGCTTTGCGACCGGGTTTTGTAGGGCAGCTTACCACTTTTGCGGACGGGAATAAACGGGCAACCCAACTCATAGGCGAGGACCGACCCGAAAATAAAACCCCGCGCTTCCGTGGAAGCAATGGCGTCGATCTTTTGACCCGAGTAATCTTTGATGAGTTGCTGCACCATTTCCCTCACCAACACCGGGTTGGCCAGCAGTGGCGTAATGTCCCTGAACAATACGCCCGGCTTTGGATAATCCTGGATGTCGCGAATGGAATTTTTGATCTTTTCGGAAAGCTGCATACGGTGAAGGGGAATGGCTCGGGCCAAAAATAGAAGAGTGGCCCCGGTAATCAAATATATTGTAAGTTTAATACCGAATTTAAGACGATTTGAAAATTCACCCCATCACCGGCTACGCGTCACACCATCGCCACCCTCGGTTTCATCGTTTCGGGGAGGCTTCACGTTTCAACGTTCTATGCTGACCCTCCAAAATTTTTCAAAGCACTACGGTGATGCGCTCGCGCTGACCATCCCAAGCCTGCAGTTGGACCCCGGCATCTATTGGATCAAGGGCGAAAACGGTTCGGGAAAAACCACCCTGTTCCGCTCCCTCACCGGTTTGCTCCCCTGTGAGGGTCGAGTGACTTTCAACGACAACATCTCGCTAAAAGATACACCCCTCGCCTACCGCCGCCTGGTGAACTACAGCGAAGCCGAACCGTTGTATCCCGATTTTCTTACCCCAAAGGAATTGGTGCGTTTCATCGGCCAGGCGAAAGGTGCCACCCGCGAACAGCAAGACCAGTTGTCGGCCCGGTTTGGTATCGACCAGTTTTTTGACAAACCCTGTGGCGCCTGTTCCAGCGGCATGCTAAAGAAGGTATCGCTCACGTTGGCGTTCATGGGCGCCCCGAAAGTGATCATCCTCGATGAACCCCTCATCACGCTGGACGAAGCGGCACGCCGGATATTGTTTACGCTCATTCAAGACTACAACGAGAAACAAGATGTCATATTTCTGTTGTCGTCGCATCAATTGCTGGAAGACGCGCAACTTCTGCTAAAAGGAATATTCACCATACGCGACAAAACCATTCACCCGGGGTGAAAGCCGTTGCGACCATATTGAATAAAGTGCTGGTGAAGGAATTCTATCTCACTAACGCCACCTTCTTCCTGGTGGTTGTAGGGTTGGCCGGTGGGTTCATGCGTGCGATAGACCATATCATCCTGGCGGAGCTTTTGGTGAGTTCACCTTTGCTGCTGCTCATTCCCATCGGTGTTTGGACGGCCTACAGCTTTAAAGTGACACGTTTCAATCGCGCGATGCTAAGGCGGGGGGAAAATGAGTTTCTTTATTATGTCTCTACCCTGCCCAAAAACGTGCAGTGGGTAGCGTTGGCAAGAGCGTCGGCGCTGCAGCTGGCTCCGGTCTTTTTATATGCATCCTTCCTGATTGCCACAGCCGCGAAGCACAGCTTGTATTTCACGTTGCTCTTGATTCCCCTGGCTTGTGTGGTGCTTTTGTGCCTGGCGGCAGCGGATTTGTTCGTGGCTTTATTGAAAGGACATCGCGAACAAAAACTCTCCGCGCTGGCGCGGTGGATCCATGTGCGCTTCACCAAACCCTATCCCCTCTTCTTTCCGGAATGGATTGTGCGCCGCTCTCCCTGGATGGCCATCGGCACAAAGCTCGCGGGCGGGCTCCTGCTTTTTGGCGTTGCCCAGGTGTACAAAACCGATACCTACGATGCGCGGTTGCTGGGCATGGGCGTTGTGTTTGCTTTCGCGGCCAACGTGAATATGATTTGGGAAATGCACCGGTTCGACAATCATCATTTCGACATCAACCGAAATCTGCCCATTCCCTTTGTCCGGCGATTTCTATATTTTATGATCACCCTGGCCATCGTAACCCTGCCGGAAGCCGGGCTGCTCGTCAGTCATTTCACGACTGCGGTTTCCTGGGTCGACCTGGTGGGTGCGCTATTGTTCGGGTGGAGTATCGCGCTCTTTCTTTATGGCTGGCTTTTCAGACATACTTACGGGCCAGATCAGTTGCACTCCATCGTTTTTTTTACGTGTATCCTGTTGGTTGTTTTGATACTTTTCAAAATTCCTTTTTTGATACTGGCCTTCGTCAACACCGCGGGGGGACTTTATCTATGGCGAAAGTATTTTTATACGTTCGAAATCCCCATGAACGAGGAGAAGGCATAGCCCTCTTGGCGTGAATATCCTGGTTTGAAAAAGCAGCGATCAGATCGCGGTTACCATTTTTCCCTGAAGGATTACCTGGTCCACAAACGGGCTTCCAAAAGCATACGGCAAATGTGCGACTGAGGGGACGGGTTTAGAGATAAACACATTGGCCACCTTGCCTCGCGTGATGGAGCCGTGTGTCTGCTGAAGTTCCAGGGCCGCCGCGGTATTGATCGTGGCGGCATTGATGGCTTCTTCCGGGGTGAGTTTCATGCGAATGCAGGCCAACGCGATCATGAGCGGCATGTTGCCGCTGGGTGCGCTGCCGGGATTGTAGTCGCTGGCGATGGCCAACGGCAGGCCCGCTTGCAACATGGCCCGCGCGGGAGGGAAAGGAAGGTTCAAAAAGAATGCTGCGCCGGGCAGCGCGGTGGGCATCACACCGCTGTTTTGCAACAGGCTGATCTCTTCATCGCCAATGTTCTCCAGGTGATCAACGCTGATGGCCCGTGTCTTCACGCCCACCTGCACACCACCGGAGCGATGCAATTGGTTGGCGTGAATGCGAGGTCGCATGCCAAAGCGTTTGCCTGCCTCCACGATCATTTCCGTTTCATCCATGGTGAAGAAACCCTCTTCGCAAAACACGTCGATGTAGTCGGCTAGTTTTTCTTCGGCTACGGCAGGGATCATTTCGCGGATCACCAACGACACGTAGCTTTCATGGGTGTATTCCTTGGGGATGGCATGCGCGCCGAGGAAGGTGGTCTTTACGGTGAGCGGTGTTTCTCTTCCGATGCGGCGAGCCACGCGCAGCATTTTCAGTTCATCTTTTACGGTGAGGCCATAACCACTTTTGATTTCCACGGCGCCGGTTCCCGTGGCCATGATCTCTTCGGCGCGCTTCCGTGTGCGTTCAAACAATTCATCCTCCGACATCTGTTGCAGCTTGCGCGCTGAGTTGAGGATGCCTCCACCTTTGGCCGCGATGTCGGCGTAGGAAGCGCCTTTTATTTTCATCACAAACTCTTCTTCACGGGGCGCGGCAAACACGAGGTGCGTGTGAGAGTCGACAAAGCTGGGAAAAACAAAACGACCAGAGGCATCCAACGTGTGTTGGGCGTGGTGGACGAGGAGGGTATCCATGTTGCCATAGTCGGCAATGACACCGTCCTTGATGGCGAGATAGGCATTGGGGAGTATGGGCAAGGTTGCCATGGCTTCGCCCGCAACGACTTCTGTTCCGGGTTCACGCACCTGGACCAGTCCTTTGATGTTGGTGATGAGGATGTCCCAGGACATGGGGTTCGTTTATTTCGTTTGGGTAAAGATAGACATTTTGGTTTAGGTTGGTGGCTCACGCCTGCGAGCATTACCAAGAGCTGACGCGTTTGCATTCACAGAAATGGCCCGGCCGAAGTGGGTAAAAAACATTATCTTGATCCTTCAACAGGACCCCGCTTATGCGATATTTTCTTGTCGTTATCCTTTGTTGTTTTACGCTCGTGGCGATGGCACAAAAACCGCCGCGCGTGGGTCTCACACTCAGTGGTGGCGGGGCAAAGGGGCTGGCACACATCGGAATATTGGAAGCCCTTGACAGCGCTGGCTTGAAGATCGATTATATTACCGGCACCAGCATGGGAAGCATTATGGGGTCGTTGTATGCCGCCGGGTATTCCGGGAAGGACATCGAGCGCATTTCCAGGAGCATCGATTGGGCTGCACTGTGGTCGGGAAGACCTTCGCTGCGCAATGTGAACATCGACGAGAAGGATGAGGTTGAGAATTATGCGCTGGAGTTGCCGCTGGAGAAGGGCAGGATCAAAATATATTCCGGCATCATCGAGGGGCAAGAGATCTGGCTGAAGTTCCAGGAGCTATTGCTGCCCGTCTATGATGTGAAAGATTTCTCGAAGCTCAGCATCCCCTTCAAATGCATCGCCACCGATGTGGCTACCGGTAAGGCCGTCGTACTGGACCAGGGTGAAATTGTGTCGGCCATTCGTGCCAGCATGGCGATCCCCTCGGTGTTCACTGCCGTGGACTACAAAGACACCAAGCTGGTCGATGGCGGACTGGTGCGCAATTTTCCGGTGAAGGATGTGGTCGAGATGGGCGCCACCAAAGTGATCGGCGTGAACTTGTCGCAAGGTCTTTTGCAGGCCAAGGACCTTAATTCCGCCATCGACGTGCTGTACCAGATCGGGTTCTACAAAGATGCCGACGATTTTGAAAATCAGCGCAAGCTTTGCGATGTGTACATAGACCCCCCGTTGAAGAACTACTCCGCCGCCTCCTTTGGCAGCATCGACAGCATCATCCACATCGGCAAGGTCACCGGCGACAAGTATTATCCCATCTTCAAAAAAATGGCCGACTCGCTCAAGCGGTTGTATCCCGACTACGCCTATGCCAAAGCGCGCCTGCCCAAATCAACCTATGTCATCCTGGACGACATCCGCATCGACGGCCTCAAGCGCACGACGCGCACCGGCTTCACCAACCGGTTGAACCTGGAAAAAGGACAGGCCTACAACGGCGTGGACGTGGCCGAGGCCGTCCGGAAAGTCTACGGCTCGCGAAATTATAAGCGCATAACCTATCGCTGGGAACCGACCACACCGGGGCATGCCATCCTGGTGTTCAACGTCCTGGAAAGTGCCCTCACCTTCCTGAAGGCCGCTTTGCATTACAATACTTACAGCGACGTGGCACTCATTGTCACGGCCGAGTCAAAGAACCTCGTGTTCGACCGCTCGAAGTCTACGGCCAAATTCAACATCAGCGAAAACTTCCGGATGTTTTTGGAACAGAACCAAACGTTTGGCAAAAAGGAAAACAACAATCTGATCCTTTCATTCTATCATGAACGGATGGGGTTTCCGGTCTACCAGGATTTTAAAAATTCCTTTCTCTATCGCACGTCGTTCACGAAATTCGATGCACATATTCAACACAACATAAAATTCAATGCTACGGTCGGACTGGGCACGTCGCTGCAGGATGTCAATCTGAAGCCGAAGATCGCCGCCGATGCCTCCGTGAAGGCGGGCAACAAGTTTGCAAACTCTTATGTCTTCTATCATTTCAATACACTGGACAAAAAAAACTTTACTACGGCGGGATGGAACATCTACACCGAAGCCGGATGGGTGTATCATCAGCGTCCCTCCGATCTATACTACACCAAAGGGATCATCGAGGGCACTACCGACACCTTGTCGTTTGCTGCGTACGGTCAGATCAAGATGAGGGTCGAGAATTACATGCCTTTATCAGCGCGTCTCACCCTTTTGTCGCAAGGGCATGCCGGCGTTAATATTCATTCGGACAACGCCTATCTCAATTTTTACAATGTGGGTGGGATCACCGATTTTGTGCGTGAACAGTTTACCTTCTCAGGATTAAATGAGTTCCAGGTGACTTCCAATAGCATTGCGACTTTGTCCCTCGGTTTTCAATATGCCGCATTTAAAAATATCTATGGGATTGCCCGGGCCAATGCCGGTCTGTATGACTTTTCGGGGAGACGTTGGGAGGGGATCAATTCGAACAATTTCCTGAGCGGGTATAGCCTTACGGCGGGCTATGATTCAGGAATCGGACCGATCACGCTCACGATTATGTATAGCGACCAGGCGCAGAAAGTGTATGGGTATGTGAATGTGGGGTTTCATTTTTGATGGCCCGGAGCTTTCTTGCTTAACCGCCTCACCTTCGCTAAAGCTTCGGCGATCAAAGTGCGCCCTCCTTCGCTGAAGCTTCGGCGGGCAAGCAAAGCGCTTCGCGGTGGACTTTGTGTTCTTTGCGGTTAACCTATTACCTCAGCAGCAACTTCCAAATAAGGAAGATGACCCCCAGCAGGAATATAATGATGGAGATCTTGTTGATGCCGTGCATCATCTTGATGTTGATGTTGGATGGACGGTTTGGATCTTTCTTGCGGAAGAAATAATTGCCCACTTCGCCCAGGGAAAAGAACTCTTTTACGCTGGTCTTTTTCTCCTCGTCTGTCTTCCCTTTATTCTCTTCCATAACCTTTTTTTGAAGTTTTAATGCGCGACCGCGCCATTGCTGTCAGGTTCCAGCCAGTCGCCATGCTCGCGGATGAGGTTGATGAGCTCGTCAACGGCTTTGGCGGTGGGCACGTTCTTGCGCACCACTTCTTTACCCTTGTAGAGCGTTATCCTTCCGGGGCCGGAGCCTACGTAGCCATAGTCGGCGTCGGCCATTTCGCCGGGGCCATTCACGATGCAGCCCATGATGCCGATCTTGATGCCTTTGAGGTGGCTGGTGCGCGATCGTATTTTGCCTGTAGTTTCCTGCAAATCGAAAAGCGTGCGCCCGCAGGAGGGACACGAGATGTATTCGGTTTTCGATATCCGTGTGCGTGTAGCCTGCAGGATGTTGAAGGCGGTTTCGTTCACCTTCTTATCGGGTCCGCAGTTTTCGGCGGCAATAAAAATGCCGTCGCCAAGACCATCCACCAGCAGGCCTCCGAAATCTGTGGCGGCGTACAATTGCAATTGCTCTACCTCAAGATCACGATAGGCCCGGCCGACGATCACCGGCACATCACACCCTTTGTTCATGAGCATCACAAACAGGCGCCGTTGCTCGGCCATGCCGTGTGCGTTGTAGGTGTCGATGAACAAAACGGCGGTCTTGTCTTTTTGAAGAGCGTCGATCAGCGCGTCGTTCACGTCGCCCAGCAAGCCGTATACAAAATTTAACGTATCCGATTTCTCAACGCCCTGCAGGTATTGCTCGGCGCGAATAAACGGATAGGCCTGTGGTCTTGCCTTTTGGGTAAGCCAGGTTTTGTGATTGTAGATCAATCCCAACGTGCCCGGGATCTCGAAGTCAACCACCGTGTCCCCCAGGAAAACATAGTCACACGCCATGTCGGCGATGTTCCACTTGTCCAGCGGGACGGAATATTGATAGCCCACGCCAAACAACGACGCGTGTGTTACTTTTTGCTTTCCCGAAAAATCGGCAACCACGCGCGGCACAAAATGTTCGCCGCCGATATTCAGCACGGCGTGTGTCTTTCTGCGGTTATATTCGAATGGCGTAATGGGATAATGATCGATGGCCGGAATAGGATCGTGCGGCACGCGCTTATCATAGCGACGGGCCAGCTCGAAAGCTACGGGCACCTCCGCCTCGGGTTCCTCGGTGAGGGAAACGCGAATGGTATCGCCTAAGCCATCTTCCAACAACGTGCCGATGCCCACCGACGATTTTATACGGCCGTCTTCACCGTCGCCTGCTTCCGTCACGCCGAGGTGGAGCGGATAGGGTTTGAAGCCTTCCTCATCCATCTTCTGCACCAGCAGGCGATAGGCTTGCACCATCACCTGGGGGTTGCTCGACTTCATGGAGAGCACAATGTTGTAATAACTTTCGTCTTCGCAGATGCGCAAAAATTCCAGCGCCGATTCCACCATTCCCACCGGGCTATCTCCATAGCGGCTCATGATCCTGTCGGACAGTGAGCCATGGTTGGTGCCGATGCGCATGGCCGTGCCGTATTCTTTGCAGATGCGGACGAGGGGAATAAATTTTTCACGAATGCGATCCAATTCGGCCTGGTAAGAGACCTCCGTATATTCGATGGTTTCGAATCTTTTCTTGTCGGCGTAGTTGCCGGGGTTGATGCGCACTTTCTCCACGATGCGCGCGGCCAGTTCGGCGGCGTTGGGTGTGAAGTGGATGTCGGCAACCAGGGGTACGGTATAGCCTCTTTTGCGAAGTTCCTTTTTGATCTCTGCCAGGTTTTGCGCTTCCTTGATGCTGGGCGCGGTGATGCGCACATATTCGCAGCCGGCCTCCACCATGCGAATGGTTTGGGCCACCGATCCGGCGGTGTCCATGGTGTCGATGGTGGTCATGGACTGGATGCGAATGGGATTGTTTCCTCCCATCGGCAAGTCGCCGATCTTTACTTCAACGGTCTTTCTCCGGCTATATTCCACCAGGCTATTGCAATACTGCCTGATGCCAGCAATTTGGTCGTTCACGGTGTGCAGATTTCCTGCAAAGTTAACCTGAAAAAGCGGAATTTTGTTCACCCCGCCATTCACGTCCTTTGAGCAAAGAAACTACACTACAGGATGCACCCACGGCGTCCGGTAAGCCCGCTGCAACAGTGCGGTGGCCTCCGCATCGCCCTTCACCTCGCGCCGGGCAGCGTCGTAGGAAACCGGTCTGCCCAGTTTCATCGAAATGTTCGCCAGGATGCAGCTGGCCGTGGAAATATGGCCTTCCTCGATGTCGGCTACGGGCTTTCCGTGCTCTTCGATGGCCTGGAGGAAATTGAGCATGTGCAGGCGGGTGGCCGGTGCGGCATTGAGCTCGATGTCTTTTTCCTTGAGGTCTTCGGGATATTTTTCTTTTTCGTAGACCACGTCCTGGTGGATGGTCTTTGCCTTGGGGTCCACCGGTATAAAATCATAGCGCATGGTGCTGGCCTTTAGCGTTCCTTTTTCGCCATAAATAAAAAGCGCCCACGGATAGTCCGGGTCGGCGGGTGTGCCCCAGGCGCGGTGCTGCCACACGCAGTTTAGGCCGTCGTATTCGAACACCGCGGATTGCGTGTCGGTGATATTGGATTTGCCGGTCTTGTCCACATAGATGCCGCCTTCCGAGCTGATGCGGTTGGGCCATCCCAGTTTAAGCATCCAGCGGGCCGTGTCGAACATGTGTACGCACATGTCGCCCATGATGCCGTTGCCATATTCCATGAACGTGCGCCACCAGCGCACATGAGGCAGGCCATCGTAAGGGCGCATGGGCGCGGGGCCAGTCCACATTTCGTAGTCGAAGAAATCGGGTACAGTCTGCACGGGCGGATTGCCGTTGTTGCGCATGTGAAAATAGCAGCACATCTCCACGTGCGAGATCTTGCCCAGCATGCCGGTGTCGATGATATTTTTCTTGGCTTCGATCAGGTGGGGCGTGCTTTTACGTTGCGTGCCTACCTGTACCACTTTGTTGTATTTCCGCGCCGCCGCTACCATGGCTTCGCCTTCGATCACGTCAACGCTGATGGGCTTTTGCACATATACGTTGGCGCCCGACTTAACCGCCTCTATCATTTGAAGGGCATGCCAGTGATCGGGTGTTCCCACCAACACGATGTCGAATTGATTTTCGGCAAGCATCTTCCGGTAGTCACCATACAGCACCGGAGCTTTGCTCCCGGCCTTTGCTCGTTGTTTCACCAGGTCGGCCGCACCCTGCAACTGGTGTTTGTCGACATCACAAAGCGCCACCACATCCACGGGCGCCACTTGCATGAGACGAAAAAGATCGCTTTTACCATACCAGCCGGTACCAATGAGGCCCACACGAAGGTTTTTAGCAGGGTTGATAATGTCCATGCCGTGCGCACCAATAGCGGTAAGCGCGAGCGAGGCAGTTGCCGTGCGGAGAAACAATCTCCGGTTGATGTTGAAGTTGTCCATTTCGTCAGATTTAGGATGGCCCATCGCCGTGGGTGGTGTTCTTCACCAACCACGATGAGGCAGTCTGACGAAAATATAATGAAATAATGGGTGGCGCAATGTTTAAATGATGGGTGGCGGGAGCGTGTGGTTGTTTTGAAGCGAAGCTTCTTTGCGGCGAGGATCTAAAATGGGGACTGGCCGCAGATCTTGTTGGTGAAGAACACCAACAAGGGCGGGGCCATCTTGTTGTGGTTCTTCATCGACAATGGCGTTGTATCTCCTTTGCGTTGACTTTGCTTGCCCGCCGAAGCTTTACCGAAAGGTGAGGCGGTGAAAAATCACTCCGTCCGCAAGATCTTCGCCGGATTAATATTCGCCCCACGGAATATCTGGAGGCTGACCGTCCCCAACGCCAACAGGCTTAAGATCAGGACCGGCACCACAAACAAATCCCACTGCAACCCTATACGAAACGCAAACCCTGCCAGCCACGCATCGATACCATACCAAGTCAAAGGAATGGCAATGACGCTGGCAATCAACACCAGCTTAAAGAATTGCCACGACAGCAACGACATGATGCTCCCGACGGATGCCCCCAACACTTTCCGGATACCGATCTCCTTCAATTTTTGCGCCGTCGTGAAGGATGCCAAACCCCACAGTCCCAAACAGGCAATGACGATGGCCAGCATGGAAAACATGCTAAAGATCTTCCCGAACTGCTGCTCGGCCTTGTATTGATCATTGAAGAAATCGTCAAGAAAATAATAGTCGAACGGATTGCCGGGGAATGCTTCCTTGTAGAGGCTTTCGATCTTGGCGATCGTTGACTGCATGTTGTTGCTATTGAGATGGATGGAGTAGTTGTGGCCGGAGATGGTATCGGCTTTTAGCAGCCAGGGACTGTGTTCCGTTTTCAGCGAGCTCCAATGGTAATTCTTTAAGACGCCCAGGATTTGCACCGTGTCACCGCCTAACAACAAGCGTTCTTCGAGCGCGTGCTCCGCAGTGCCCAGCCCGAATGCGGTGAGGGCGGCTTCGTTGATCAACACCGATCGCATATCGGAGGCAATGGCCGGATTAAAGGAACGACCGGCCAGTATCGTGATGCCATAGGTGGATACGAAATCGGGGTCGACCCATACGAGCTTTCCGTCCTTGCTTTCCTGTTGCTCGGTCCCTGCGCGCCGCATGCCTGTACCCCAGTTATAGCCACCCCCGGGGATGGCCGCCGACGTTGCCACACCCGTGACGCCGGGCACTTCTTTCAATTGATTCTTTAACGACATGAGCCGCATCTTGGCACTCTTTCGATCCAGAACACTTGGGCCGTTCACGATCAGCATCTGGTCCATGGTAAGTCCTTTATCCTGGTTCTTCATAAAGAGCATTTGCCGGTAAATCGCAAACGTGCCGGCGATGAGAATAAGCGACGATGCAAACTGGAACACCACCAAAGCTTTGCGCAACGAAAATCCGCCGGTCATCTTCTCCACTTTTCCCTTTAGCACTTCCGTGACCTTAAACGACGACAGGATGAAGGCGGGGTAGATGCCCGAAACAAATGATCCAATGAGAAATAACGTGGTCAACACCACCCAAAACCGGTAATCACCAAAGTCGAACGTTAAATTCTTTCCGACGATGTCGCCCAATATGGGCAGCAAGCCCATGGCCAGCAGCGTCGCCAGCACCACGCTGATGAAATTGACGAGGAAGGATTCTAAAATAAACTGACCGATCAGTTGGCTGCGATGTGCGCCCACCGACTTCTTGATGCCCACTTCTCGCGCGCGTTCCATAGCCCGGGCGGTAGACAGGTTGATGTAGTTGACCCAGGCAATGGCCAGCACAAAAATGGCGATCACCACAAAGAAGTAGATGGTGTTTACACTCACCGTGGCGCTTGACTCGTAGTCCAGGCCCGGGCTCAGGTGAATATCCAGTATAGGTTGAAGCTTCAGCACATTTTTGCTATTGGACTCCGCCAGGTCCTTACCCCGATATTTGTCCACGAAGGCGGGCAATTTGGCTTCCACTTTTTTAGGATCAGTATGATCATGGAGTTCGACATACGTCACAAAATTATTCCAACCCCACCCATTATCGTGGGTGTACTGTTCGTTGCGCAGGAGATTATGGGTAGGGAAAAGAAAATCAAACTGGAAGTGCGAGTTGCCGGGAACTTCTTTCAGGACGGCGGTCACTTCATAGTCGCCATCGGCCCAACCGCCAGAGACCTTCAATATTTTTCCCAGCGGATCTTCACCCGGCTTGAAATATTTGTCAGCCATCTTTTTGGTGATCACTACTGAAGCGGGATTGTCCAGGGCGGTGTTCAAATCGCCTTCCAAGGCAGTATAGGTGAACACGTCCAGGAAGGTAGAGTCCGCAAACTGCATATTTTCTTCGTGAAAGGTCGAAGGGTCGCCGTTCTCACGCTTGTAGATTACCACCGCCCCACCGTACATAGGGTGCGTGCGAATATAACGCTTCACTTCCGGCACATCGGCCAACATCGCAGGGCCTTGCGCATAACCGGAAATAATGCTGTTGCCCCGGAATTCGCCCGCGCGGTACGACATGGTCGTGGTGCGGTATACGTTTGCTGCGTTGGGATGAAACGTGTCGTAGCTCAATTCAAAATCAACGTACTTCAAAATCACCAGGCACACGGCAACGCCGATGGACAGGCCGAAGATGTTGATGAATGAGTACAGCTTGCGCTTCTGCAAGTTTCGAATAGCCAGGGTGAAGAAATTTTTGATCATGATGGGTTTGTTTTTTTGGTCGCCTACTAACTATTTGATGACTCTATATATTATCCGATGCAGGGCAGCGAATTTAAGTTCTACAACGGCCCGGCTTTTATCTGCTGTCGCGAGCTGTCATTATTCTGACGTCAAGCCTACGTATTCTGTAGCGGATAGCACCGTCCTCAAGATACTCAACGATCTAAGGATGGTTACAAAAAAAGAAAATCCACTACCGGACACTTCTGTCCTATTTATGGATATAACGGTCGGCATAGCTGAGAAAGGTTGGCCAGTTGGGACCGGTCGTATGCCCCCCGGCATGTTGACGAAAAGCAATGTCGCCATCCAACAACCCGGTTTCCATAGGTGGAAAAGTAGTCGTGCCCAGGTCCTTTTTACCCAATAATTCATAGACCGGTCCCGCATGCACGCCGGCAATGAACATTCCGCGGGCGTCAACCCATTGTCCCTCCACCGTCGGGGAGCCCACACTGATGAAGACCGGACGCGGGGCACACAGGTCAATCAGCTCATGTGCGTCTACGGGCAGATCGTTTGGCGTAAGGGGGCCGGCGTATTTTATAAAGTTGCCCGCAAACCAATGGTACTCGCCCGACCCGGCGAGGTTTTCCACCTGCTCTCCAAAAACACGTCGCAATATTTTTGCACCACCGGCGCCGGAAGACCCGATGAAGCCAATGACAAAACGAGGCTCATAGGCCATTGCCACCAGCGCAGCCTTGCCAAAACGCGACAGTCCCTCGATGCCCACTTTTTTGGCGTCGACGGCTGTATCGAACTCAAAATAATCCAACGCACGGCTGGCGCCCCAGGCCCAGGCGCGCAGGGCACCCCAGTCGTCGGGTTTGCGGGGTTGACCTAGGTTGGTCAGGCCGATGATGCCCTGCGTGAGGCCTGCACCATTGTCGGCCTGGAAGCTGGTGGGTATGATCTGGGCATAGCCCCAGCCTTTGGCGAGAAGCTGTTGTTTCCAGTCGGGTTCGGGTTTGGTGCCCGCGGGTGGCGCAGGCGGGGTAAATCCGGGAGGGAATACAAAACTCAATTCCAGCATCACCGGCACCGGGCCTTTGGCTTGGGCTGGGGTGGTCAGGGTGAGGTCGATGTTTACGGTAAGGGACGGATAGGCGGCATTATCCACATGGCCGATCAGTTTTTTGGTAATCACGGCAACCTCGCCATTCATTTCTTTGACCGCACTCACAACTTCCCAGCGCACCTTGGGCACATTCGCCGGAACGCGTCCATACACTTCGCGGTCGAAATCTTCCACAATCTCGGGGCGCCGTTTCTCCCACCACATGGCGGGGGTGGTGACGCGCTTTCCATTTTTGAGCACCAGGGGATCGGGCAAAACCTTGTAGGGCGATGCCTTCGACTCGTCGGCGTTGGCTGCGTTGGGGGCTTGCGGGTTGCCGGAGGGTCCGCGGCGGGTGGAGTCGATGTGTAGCTTGTCCAACATCGTTTTGTAGTCTTGCTCCGTGATCCGCTTCAGACTGTCCCAACGGGCTTGTTCGGCGGGTGTTAGCTTGCGCTGGGCGTGGGCACATAGCGCGCTTAAAATAAGCAAGAAGCAAACGAGGATCTTATGGGAAGGTGCTTTCATGATTCGGGATTGATTTAGGATGGCCATCCGTCCGGGGTTGTCATCCTTACGTTTAATATTCAACTTAATCATCCCCCGATGAAATGAATTTACATCGCCGGTGTTCTGACAACACCTGTTCCACCCAAAACCTGTAAATTTGAACTTATGTCGTACCAGGAATTCACGCCCCATCCGTTGCTGCAGCCGTACATTGTTTGTTACTGGTCGTCCAAAACGGGCCGGTCGTCTGTGGCCAGCAACATCTTTTCCGATGCCTGCTCCGATATTATCTTTTCTTTGGGCGCCGACGTCGCGGTTACTGGCGGAACCCTGAAACACGGGCATCAATACCTGGTCGGCATCATGACGCATTTCCACCAGGTGCAGACGCCACCCAAAACCTACCTGTTGGGCATTCGCTTCAAGCCGTTTGGCATCTACGCGCTGTTGGGCATTCCCCTCCAAGGCATGGCCGATCAAACCGAGGCGCTCGCGTCGTCCGACTTTTCCTTCCCCGAGATCAACCCTACCGCCACCGGCGTCGTCAAAAAGTTGGACGCGTATTTTCTTCAACGGTTAAATGACAAGAACCGATTGGTGGTTTCGCTTTCTGAAACTATACTGGCCGTCAATGGAAATATTACGGTGCAGCAATTGGCCTCCCGTCATCACATCACCGAGCGACAAATAGAACGCCTCTTTCAATCGCGTGCCGGCGCTACGGTGAAGGAAGTGTGTAAACAGGTTAGATTTCAAAGTACATTAAAGAAGATCGAGGCCTGTCCGACGGCAAGCTTTGCACAAATCGCTTTTGAAATGGGCTATTATGATCATGCGCACATGCTGAAAGATGTGAAGCGGTATTCCGGTCTTACGCTTTCGCGGATAGCGTCCTGAAATTGTCGGGTTTTTACGAAAGTCTTTTTATTTTAAAACTGCACCTTTGTTAGCTTAAAGGACCGTCGAAACAAACCGGCCGGTTCTGTTAACAAGAAACATTCACGCTAATTTGTTTTTGTATGATAAAATTCGGTTACACCATTCTGTATGTGAAGGATGTTGAACGCTCCATCGCCTTCTATGAAAAGGCTTTTGATCTGAAACGAAAATTCGTGGCGGGCGATGCCTATGGCGAACTGGATACGGGTGCCACAACGCTTTCGTTTGCCAGCATCCCACAAGCACAAAGCAATTTGAAAAGCGAAATTCAAACCAGCAGTTTAAAGGAAAAACCTTTTGCTATCGAGATCGGCTTCACTACCGATGATGTGGAAGGGACTTACCAGAAAGCCATCGCGGCTGGGGCTACCGAAGAAGCTAAGGCATCCGATAAACCCCATGGTCAGACGGTGGCGTATGTGAGAGATCCGGATGGTTTTTTGGTGGAGATTTGTACACCGATGGCGTGACCAAATTCTTTGTTATGAATGATAAACAGGAAAGTCTTAAGGCCTTGCAGCAAATCCCCGGTGTGGGGAAGGCGGTGGCCAATGATCTTTGGCGGATGGGGATTCGTGCGGTGGCTGATTTGAAGGGGAAAAGCGCGGAAGAATTGTATGTGTTGCATAACGATGAGCGTGGGCAGGTGCAGGATATTTGTATGTTGTATACGTTTCGGTGTGCGATCTACTTTGCGAATACGGTGAATAAGAGTCGTGATCCGGAGAAGTTGAAGTGGTGGAATTGGATGGATAAGAAGCGGGTGAGTAGTGTAGAGAAGGATCGGGTGATACGAGAAATGTTTAACGCCTCACCTTCGCTAAAGCTTCGGCGAGCACAGAAAGACGCAAAGGGCGCAAAAAACTTGAGGAAATCTGAATAGCGTGCTTGTACTTGCCGCGCGGTGCGGGGATTTATTTCTTTCTAGAGGCCATGTAGTCGTATAGCGTTTTTGATACGTCGTTCAGGGTTTCTACGGCGGCCTTTTCGTCTTTGAGGTCTTTCGATAATAACACTAATACGTATTGTCGTCCATCCGGTAGTATAACCAATGCGGAGTCGTGGTGGAGGCCTTTGATCCAGCCGGTTTTGTGGGCTACTTTGACATCGCGCGGAAGTTTCGCGGGGATGATGTCGTTGTATTTTTGGTCGAGTAAAATGGCGATCATGGCTTTGGAGGCTTCGGGGTTTACGACCTCGCCCTTGGCCAGCTTTTCGAAGATGAGCATGAGGTCGTAGGCGGTGACGGTATTGTTCAACTTTTCCTGAAAGGCTTTGTCGTCCTCTACGCCGCGCAACACCTGGATGTCTTTTGCGCCGAGGTCGCGCATGGTTTGCGTGACTTTTTTAGCGTCAACCCATTCGATGACGATGTTGGTGGCCAGGTTGCTGCTCACGGTGATCATTTCGTAGACCAGCGATTGCAGGGTACGCTTTTTTCCAATTTGCCGGTACAATTCAAATTCGCTGTCATCATCTTCCGTGAGGCTATAGGGACTGCCGTCGACGATGCTTTTGAATTCATTTTTTATAACGATGGAGTCGTTCAGGGAAAATTTGCCTTCGGCGGCTTGTTTGAACACTTCGATCATGACGGGCGTTTTCATGGTGCTGGCCGCATGAAAGGGCATGCGCTCGTTGATGAAGATCTCTTCGCCGTTCGACAGGTCTTTGAAGGCCACGGCAAAGGTTCCCGGCTGGCCGGCCAACGCTTGGGTTATGGTTTCTTTGACTTTATCGTGATCGGATTGGCAGGAAAAGGAAGCGGCCGTTGCTGCAACCAGGAGCACGGGAAATAGGCGTTGGACCATACAGGTTGTCGACGAAAAGGTTAAGGTCTCTAAATTTAGCAATACAAAACCGTTTCAAATCACTATCTTGAAATTTAAATCGACTACCCTCATGAAACGAATTCCGTTCCTGTTCCTTGTTGGCGCCCTGCTCGCTTTTGGTTGTGTAGAGAAGAAGGAAGCACAAGTCCCCATCGACCATGCCCAAACCCGGGCCGTCATCGAACACCATTGGAAATCTTTCCAGGACCGCGACCTGGATGCCCTCATGTCGGACTACACCGAAGAGTCCATCCTCATCACCCCCGACAAAACCTTCCGGGGGCTGGCCGAGATCCGCGAAAACTATGCCCAGGCATTTCTGGTTTTTCCAAAGGATTCCACCTCCATGAAGGTGAATAAAACCATCGTGGAAGACGACCTGGGCTACATCTTGTGGGAAGCCACCGTGCCGAAATTCAAGCTGCCCTATGCTTCGGATACCTTCGTGATCCGCGAGGGCAAGATCGTGCGGCAAACTTTTGCCGGCTCGCCCGATTTTTTATAACATCCCCCCATGTTGCGCCAGGTTGCCGTTAAGTCTGTCCTGAACAAGACCAAACGCCGCGATGCCTGGTTCCTCGAGGACTACACGGTGAATCCCTTTAGCGGGTGCGCCTTCAATTGCTTGTACTGCTACATCCGCGGCAGCAAATACGGCGAGCACATGGAGGAGAAGCTAAGTCTCAAAAGCAATCTACTGGAAGTGTTGGAGAAGCAACTCAAACTCCGCGCGAAGAAAGGACAGTACGGCATCGTGGTGGTCTCCTCGGCAACCGACCCTTATTTGTCAGTGGAAGAGGATTCGCAGGTGACACGCAATCTTCTGGAGTTGTTGTTACACTATCGCTTTCCGGTGCACATCATCACAAAATCAAACCGCGTAGTCCGCGATTTCGACATCCTGAAACGGATCGATAAGGAAAGCATCCTCCCCACCGACCTCCAACCCCTTCTCTCCCACGCCGCCCTCATCACCTTCTCTTTTTCCACGCTGGACGATGCGGTGGGCAAACTCTTCGAACCCGGCGCGCCATCGCCCACCCTACGCCTGCAAGCCCTTCAAGAAACGCTGGCGGCAGGCTTTCACAGTGGCGTGAGTCTTATGCCCCTGATACCTTACGTGACCGACACAGGAGAAAATCTCCACCACATGTTCTCCACATTTGAAGCGACCGGCGCAAAGTATATTTTCCCGGCCACGCTCACCTTGTTTGGCGAGGGACCGGCCGATAGCAAGACGCTGGTCTTCCGGGCCATCGAAAAACATTATCCCCATTTATCAGAAAAATACCGGAAGCTTTTTGCCTATGGCGGACAGCTCCCCCGTTGGTATCGCGATGCGTTCTCTGCAAAAGTGAAATTGTTAAGCGAAGCACACGGGCTGAAAAACAGCATTCTGGAACAGTCCGGGAGCGCGCAGGACTGACTGTGGTTGGAAAAACATCGTTGACGGTAATCATTTTGTTCTCTTGCCCGCAAAAGCATTAAATCGGCATTGGCCAAACCCTGTTGATGTTTTTGCGCAATGAATAAAAGGTCTTGTCCATGATTTTTTTGCTTTTACTCATAGAAACCGGTGTCCCCAACACCGATTTCTTTCGCCGGCTTGTTATATTCGTCATCGATCCGGTAATGGCGCATAGCCAGCACACGGCTCAACCTAAGCCATGAAAAGAAGAGATTTCCTCAAAACAAGCACCCTGGCGGGAATAACGTTCCCTGCCCTGTTGCAAGCGGCCTGCCAACCACGCTCATCCCAAACCAGCGCCGCAAACCCGGAAGGCAACACCGCCTTCCCACTGGAAGAAGCAACCCTTGAGATCTTGCAACAAAAAATGCAACGCGGCGAATACACGTCGCGGGCCATTGTCGAACTATACCTGAAACGCATCGACGCCATCGATAAACAAGGCCCCGCATTGCGCTCCGTTCTGGAATTGAACCCCGACGCCCTTGCCATTGCCGATGCGATGGACAAACAACGCAAAGACGGAAAAGTACGCGGCCCGCTACACGGCATCCCCGTGCTGGTGAAAGACAACATCGACACCGGCGACAAAATGATGACCACGGCCGGATCGATTGCGCTGATCGGCAACCTTGCTACCCATGATGCTTTTATCATTGCGCGTCTTCGAGAGGCTGGCGCAGTGTTACTAGACAAGACAAATCTTAGCGAGTGGGCCAACTTCCGGTCCGAGCGATCCAGCAGCGGGTGGAGCAGTCGCGGGGGACAGACCAAGAATCCCTATGTGTTGGATCGCAACCCCTGTGGTTCCAGTTCGGGATCGGGTACGGCCGTGGCGGCCAACCTTTGCGCGATCGCCATCGGCACGGAAACAAACGGATCGATTGCCTGCCCGTCGTCCCTTAACGGCGTCGTGGGCATCAAGCCAACGGTTGGGCTATGGAGTCGCTCGGGTATCATTCCCATTTACAGCACCCAGGATACGGCCGGGCCCAATGCCCGCACCGTCAGCG
>DATDAV010000140.1:0-23093 GCA_036525235.1 Chryseolinea sp.
GTCTATAAGCAAAAATAAGCGACTGCTCCATGGGTGTCAAGACCAAGGCGAGCGGTTGGCGAAAAGCCAACCGGTCTTGACACCCATTCCGCATTCGCTTGCCGCGCTGCTTATCGATTGAAAAGGAAGCCATACCTTCAATAAATTGCATCCAGCAGATCAACCGGAGCACGATACCCAAGTGATTCATGCGGCCGATGGTGATTGTAGTCGTCCATCCATTCCTCGATCCTTTCGCGCACTTCGGCTAGCGTATAGAATACGTTGGCATTCAGTAGCTCTTTGCGTACAGACCCGTTACAACGCTCCACATAACCATTCTGCATAGGCTTTCCTGGTTGTATATAAACCAGCGTGATAGCATGTTTCCGACACCACTCATCAAGCGCGTGCGAGATGAATTCCGGTCCGTTATCTACGCGGATCATCTTGGGTAATCCTCTAAACTCCAGCAAAAATTCGAGTACGCGGATAACCCGAAGAGCCGGAAGGGAAAAGTCGGCTTCCATGGCCAGCATTTCCCGGTTGTAATCATCTATTATATTCAATACCCTGAACTTGCGGCCATCCCATAGACTATCGCTCATAAAGTCGATAGACCACACTTCGTTGATCATCTCCGGTTGAAACAGAGCCTGTTTAACGCGAGTGGGGAGACGTTTTCTAAACCGCCTGCGTATGTTAAGCTTTAGCGATGTATACACCCGATACACTCTTTTGTGGTTCCAAGTAAACCCTTTTCGTCTCAGTCTGAAATAGGATTGCCAGAATCCGATTGCCGGATGCTTCTCAACTAGCTCCTGCAGTGCATTAATCACCGGAGTGTCGTTCTTAGCCTTGGGATTATACTGAACAGTACTACGTGGCACACTTAATGTCTTACACGCCTGACGTTGGCTCACTCCATGCTCCTCTATCATGAACCGAACCAGCATGCCTTTTTCATCAGACGTTAAAGCTTTTTTGCTACAGCATCCTTCAATGCCTCGTGTACCAGGCTCAGGTCTGCAAACATCTTTTTTAGACGCGTATTCTCATCTTGGAGGTCTTTCATCTTTTTGACCTCACTAGCTTCCATCCCGCCATAACGTTGACGCCATTTGTAGAACGTAGCCGTTGTAATTGCCAACTCCCGACAGATATCCTCCGCCTTCCGGCCAGCTTCATGATCCTTGACCGCCTTAACGATCTGTACCTCTGTAAACTTCGATTTTTTCATATAAACCATTTTAAAATTGAACATTTCTATTCAACTTTCAAATGGCCGAACTTCAGGGGAGCTTACAATTGGCCAAGAGTTTTGCCAGAATTAAAGAATCATCCGTTCGGCATGATAATCTCAAGAAAGGTTGATAGTGAGATATCTGTGGCGCATTTGAATAAGGAGAACATAAATGGAGACAATACCACACCCGATCTCATAGTTGCAGGGCCGGACATAATCATGACACCCTCCAAGAACCTCGGTCCAGACGGAATCAAGTCTTCGCTTTTTTATATCGAAAAAAATCAAATATCCTTAAAAGCGGAGAGAGTCCCATCTTTAGCTTTAGCCCTTGGATTCGTGACGCTTATGCAAGCTTTGAGTTGGATTGAATTAGATCTCATTGATTGGTCACACATAATTAACGAAACATTTTGGGATAACAATGATCGTTAATTATGCTTAGCCACACTAGTTCCATTGAATGTCCTTCAAATATTTTCCCTCATAGCTCAGCAACTCAAATAAATTGAACACTTTCTCCTTGATGCCATTTGAATAATATGTTTTAACAAGTATCCCTGGTTCCGACAATAATGCTACTACACTCCTTGAAACCTTAATCTCAATACTCGCAACAGTAGTCATTTCATCCTGATATAAAGGACTAGAGCTGGGTATACTAACCACAACGATATCGTTTAATTCTCTTACTATTTTGTTTCCTAACGTGGCGCGCTGGACACCATCCAACAGCCTACCAGGAATATGAATTTCTAACTTAAAGCGCTCCTCTATTGTATTGCCAACATTCCTCAATTGAAAACCTAATTGATAGTTGGCATAGGTCAAGCGTCCCATACTCTGCATACTTGTCTTTTGTATGACAAGAATGTCATCTATTTCTACGTCCGTGCGTTGCTTTCGATCGAATAAATCACGCACCTCATATTCCTCCATCGGCACGGATTGAAAATTGAACCTTTTATAAAATCTTTTGTCCGCAGACATATGTGGAGCATGTACGCTTGCTGGAATTTTAACTACATATACAGTTTTAGCAACATCTCCCCCGAATCGAACAGGAAAAATCTTGAGATCAGGTATTCTCTTTTGAATTTTGGAATTAATCACCTGCTCCAGCCACTCTTTTGAGTAGTCATTTCCATCTACGAATACTAGTTGATCAGCTTTGTGGTCCTTTTCAAGAACTCCATAGATAATAATTCCGCCAGCAGAATTGGCAAAAGAGGCGACGTCTTTTGAAATTTCATTTTTCTTTCCATCAGCTCTATCCAAGCTATCCGACGATTTCAGTTCAAAATTGATAGACTCCTCAGCATTTGTCTTTATTAGATTTTCAATGTCTGATTGATCAAATTCCAGTTTATCAAAAAAAGATTGCATAAATCAAAAATTACAAAATGATTATTTTTTACTAGAGGACTGAAACCAAAAGCTCCCTCAAATCCACCCTCCACTACTTCGAAATCTCATACAACGTCTCAATCAAAGACCAGCGTAAAGGAGTCATTCAAGCTATACTTCCGCAACCACTATAATTTCCTCACAACCGCCAACGGCAACCCTGTGATCTCCACGATGGTTTCATCACCGTGCCCCATTTCCTTCATCCTTTTGGCAATCGTCTTCTTGGTCTCATCTATTCCCTTTTCCATGCCGTCCTTAATTCCTTTCTTTCTCCCCAGCTCCTCCGCCATCTGCTGCAGCTCTTCCATCTGCTTATACATCGGCACATATTTCCTACTCTTCTTCAACTCCTCAAGCAACCCTGTATCAGCAAAACTCATGTAACTATTGGTAGTAATAATAAGATGATCCAGCACCGGCGTGTTCACGATGAGTCCCACCTGAATAAGCCGGTTAGTAATGTCTTTGTCGGCCTCGCTGGGCTTGAGTTCGCCGCTGGGGTGGTTGTGGACCAGCAGGATCTTGACGGCGCGCTTTTGCAAGGCTACGCTGTATACTTCCATGGGTTCGACCAGGGCTTTGTCGACCGTGCCCATGGAGATGAGCTCGATGAACAACAGCCGGTGGTTGCTGGCCAGGCCAATGACCCAGAAGTGTTCGCGGTCCTGGTCGATCTTGTTCTCGCGCAGCAAGATGTCGCGCATAATCACGAACAGGTCGTCCGAGTTGAGGATGCGTACTTTTTCTTCGTCGTTTAACTCAATAGTCATGCGCGACAAGATAATAACAATTGGGAAAAGTAGGCGTTTGCAGACGGGTAAATGTGGTTTTCTCAACTCTCCTTGTCCTTCCCTATCCAGGCTATGGCCCGAATGACTCTGTGATCGATCTCCCTGCAACTGTCCGGCAACCACACCCAGCCCCACGCTCCGCCAGTCGATCCTGCGCGAGACTTGTGGGTGGTGTAGTCCTCGGCACGCTCTGGCAGAACGCCTTCATAAGTATTAGTTGTTCTTCACTATCGCGGCGACGGTCAATGACAGACAGTTTTCCGAAAAGTAGTTGGACATTTATTCTACTGGGATTGATCATTGACGTAACAAAGAACACATCCAGGCCCTCCCCCTGACCACCCATAGTCCTCGTTCAACACAGCCAAAATTTTTTCTTATCGAAGTCGATCACGGATGGGCCTTCACATCCGTTGGCTTGGCTGGCATCCGCGTCTGCGGCGTTGTGGGCTATAATGTATTTTCCCGTTTTCTTATGTTTCATTATTATTCCGGCATCCAATATTTCGCCTTTTTTACCGGTCAGGTTACCCAAGCCATTGTGAATCACTTTTATGGAATCTCCTTTAATGACAACCGTGCACGTTGCACCATTAGATTTCCCGTCCCACTCTGCGAAAGCAATGGCGTAAGTGTACGTGCCATTCTTTGGTATTTGGGCACTTACGGCAAAGGATATTGCCGCAATGAAAAGCGGGAGCACTACTTTCATAGAACGAAATAACGCAATTTCCTTATTCCCATCCAAGAAAGGAGCTGACCCCTCCTTGTCCTCCCCTATCTGGGCCATGACCTGAGCGACCCCCGTCATCGATCGCTAGCGTGCAATTGCTCCTCAGACCCGCTTCAGCGGGTTCCCTATCATATAATGAATAACCCCGGACTTCAGTCCGGGGTACACAAGCCATATCCGATCACGGTCCGCCGACTGGCGGACTGACTGCGCCGATGATTGTGCAGACGGCGATACATACAGGAAAAGTCAGGGCTAAAGCCCATCATCACTAGGTGTCTGTACCCCGGACTAAAGTCCGGGGTTATTCAAAATATTATATTGTGTTCCGAACAGAGACTTAAAGCCAGGTTGCTCACTCACCTATATCCTTTGACTTCAAAAGATGTGTGCATAGACAAGGATGCAACCCGGAGTATCGGAAAAAAATGAAATATTCTGTGCCACGTGCTCACGAAGATCGAAGTCCGTAGCCGTCATGACGCACACCAAGCTGCGCGCACGGATGCAGCGTGTCGATGCACTGCAAATCATCCGAAGCTCGAGGAAGCTTTCCTATGGCGCGTGTTGTTTGTACACTGTTTTCCCCGGGTGTGACCGAGGTTATGATAGGGAATAAGGTTCATGATAAATCATATTTTAAGATTAACGATTGTTGCGCTTGTTTTCCATGACATTTTATTTTGCATAGGACACTTGAGAATCAAGTGAAGAGTTCATATTTTGCGCCGCTTCCGGCAGTTACGTATAACGTTACCCCCATGATATATCCCCAAAAGCACCCCATACGCACGATCTCCCTACTGATTCTCCTGACTTCTATCATTTTCCAGTGTTCGGACAATTCCGACACGGTTCCCCAACAAGTCATCGTAGGCGAATGGAAGATCTCCAGCGTCTCTTGCGACGGCCTGGTGAAGCCAGAGTGGACAGGCGTCGCCATGAGGTTTACACAGATTACACCAGATAGTGGGGCGTATTACGTTCCTGAAACCGTGAACGATTCCATTTGGCCTGCCGCGGGTCATTGGGAAAAAGAAACAGGAGATTTCTTTCTCCGCGATGGCAGCGCCTTAGTCAACTATGCGGAGGAAAAAAGCAAGATCATGCTGTTCGTCTATTTGCCCGGGACCGGTCAGCCCGCTTGCTCCGACGGCACCTGTCTTAACCTGGAAACGGGAAGGTGGGCATTCGAATTGGAGAAATGAACGGCCTCTTCAACATGCGGTGGGTTCGTTTTTTAGAGCGAAACGGTTGTGAACAAGGCCCTGCTGCTTTATGGGTTGGTAAGGATAAAGGCGTGTGAGGTCGATGGGTACTCTTCGGAAAATGATCTTTGTTTTTATGGCGTCTTCTTATTTTCCCTCGAGTTTGGAAAAATCAATGTTCCTTAACATCGCGACCACCGCCTCCATCTCTTCTTTTCCGCGCGGATCATCCTCATAGTACCAGGCTACGTCGTTGAGGTAGATCCTCTTGCGCGTGGGGTCGATAGGTATTTCACAAAAAGTAATCGTTTTTATCATTGCCTGGAACTTAGCCCGATCAGGGCTCTTTAATAGCGCCGCAGCAGCTTCCATTTCTTCCTTTTCACATGGATCGTCTTCGTAGTGACCCGCTACGCCGCTGACTTTTCGAAAGGTGATCTTTGTTTTCATGGTTCGTCTTTTTCTATAAACCTAATAACTAAAACGAGTTTGTCCCGGATAGGACTCATAACACTGCGATTCCATAGCGAACGATCTAAATTCAGACAACGTGCTTCGGGCCAATTCACCTCGCCTTGAGTTGACCACGGCAGAAAGATAGCCTTCCCCACTGCAAAAAATTTGCAGTCTCATCCATCGCAAATCAAATTCCAAAGCCGCTCCCTACTCCTTCCTCCGTATCGTTGTTATAATCCCCTTATAATGTTGTTATAATGTTGTTCGGATCGTGCTCGAATGAGGTAGCCATGGTGTTCGAATAAGGTTCGAGTAAGGCGGCCACGAGGTTATAATCATCGGGCCTCAAAAGCACCGAACTGGTACAGTTCAAAATCTTTGGTTGGTGTAGGCCATCAACTCCGGGAGGCTTGTCTGCTTTTCGGGTAAATGCGGGCAAATCCTACATCGACTTGCGGCATTGTTTCAGGCCGCTATCTTTGTTCACCATTTTACTGACAGATATGAGTTATTTAAAAAGCGCTGCCCTTCTTTTTGTGTTGTTTGTTTGCGTTTTTCTTTCCGGTTGCCAAAAAGACGACGACGCGGGAACCGGTCCTAAAGCCGTTTTAACCCTGCAAGTAGACGCAAACTATTCTGAAACCGGCGATCACTGGATCTTCGCCACCGACGCAACGGGCGAGGTGTTGGACGTGGAGCCCTATTCGGCCGGAAAAACCGTGACCCTTACCAGCGCGAAGGCGGTAAACAAAATCAACGTGACGCTCTTCCGGTATTACGAGGACGTGATCATAACCTCAACCCATAAATATACCAACCTCAACACCTACGCCGATATCCCGGTAGGTACAGCCTTGCTCTTTAAGAGCACGACCGTTGATAACGGACCTAAGGCAACCGCACATTTCACGATCGCCAATACGAATGGCAACCAGGTTTATTTCACAAACGGCTCAACTTTAAGCGAGCGCTCTGAGCCCGACTATACAAATGGCGTCGGCGAGCTGGTTGATCTGTCATTTTACGGTGCACCGTCGGATATGTTAATGACCAGCTATCGTTCCGGCATTCCTGTCTACAATTGGGCGAAAGGCCTGAAAGACGGTGATGTTGTTTCGCGGGATTTTCAAACGGACTTTATACCCTATCCCCATCAGTTGTTCCTCGATTTTGGGGGCAGTAGCTCAGGCTATGTAAAGGCGCGTAACGCTGCAGGGAAATCATACTATATGAGCGACAGCTATTTTTCTACAGGAGCCACGCCGGTGATCGGTTTTATCGATGGATTTGCGTCCTATCAAATGTACATCTATAACACAAAACCCAATGGAACGGTATCGTATTACAAATCGGGCCCGTTCAACCTTTCGCCCACTATACCGACGTTTAATTTTTCAATTAGCAAAGAGGATTTCCTCGACTATGCCTTCGATTTTTCGCTAGACTACACCACCTATGGTGTCAGCTGGAGCTACAGCGATGGGCTGGAATACACATGGTGGAGCATGTCGGCCCCGGCTGGCACCACCTTCACCAAGTTGAATATTCCCGATGAAATCGCTGCGAAGTATCCCAAGCTTGACGAGAGCAAATTTGGAGAAATCAGTATCGGCTTCACTAAGGTATTGCAGGGAAAATTACGCCTGATGCCCGGCGCACCTGAAAATTCTGACGACGTCGAAACCTACTCGTACCAACCCAACTTCTGAGGCCCTCTGAAGGAATACGGGCGGTCTTATTGAAAAAAAAATCAAGGCACAACTAATCCTTTAAATACAGGAAACTCCGTTTAATTTTGCCCCGGCAGTTTGGGCCCGTGAGCCTGATTTTTTAAACACACACGTTTCACAACAAAGTGTTGACAGCAATTCTAACGGAGGATGCAACAGATAAGCGAGAACAGCATTAAGATCACTTTTGCGATAGGGATTTTTGTCTTAGGGTTAATTGTACCTTTTAATGAGTATCTGGTAGTGATAGAGGCGTTCTACCTGATTATTCCTCTATCCATCCTCTTCTTGGCGTCTTTGATCTATTTGACTGCAGGTTATTTTTTGGGGCACTCCAAACATACACTTTATATGGCTTGCCTCATTCCGCTGTTTATCGTTTCACAGCTAATTTCAACTTATGTTGTCCCCAAAATACAGCGCGCCAGGGCAGAGATGTCAATAGAAGAAATTGAGTCTGCATTAACAACAACCGGTAGGGTCCCTGATCACTATTGTGCACCATTCGGAATTAAATTCCAAAGGCTTGACGGGCTCAATGATTTTGAAATTAGCTATTCAAGTGGTTTTCTCGTGAGAGAAGTTTATGAGGGTAGGTTGAAATCCTGGAAAAGTTACGGGTGGAATGATTAGTACAAGAAATTGAAGGCGGCTCCGGTGAGCAATAAGAGAGGAGCTGGTATCTACCAGCTCCTGTCATTTAAAAAATGTTCAACCTCACCCTCACAAACTTCTTTAAGTCTGCTGTCAGCTTTCCGACTATCGCCCGGACTTGATTTGGTCTGCAATCAACTCCGCTGCCATGATCACCGTTGGATTGGTGGCGGTGGACACAGCATCCGGGAAAATGGAAGCATCCACCACGCGCAGGTTCTCTACTCCGTGTACACGACCGGTCATGTCCACAACGGCATGGGCATCGTTCTTTAGCCCCATCGGGGCGCTCGCCGTTGCGTGTTGAAAGCTTTGGGCCGTTTCTACGATCTGGCTGATCAACTCCTCGTCGCTTTGGAAGGCTTTGCCGGGAGTGAGTTCATCCATCAGCAATCCGTTCAGTGGCGGGAGCCCACCGATTTGCCTTGCCAGTTTGGCTCCGTCCAGCAGGCGCATCCTGTCGCGCGGGGAGTTTAGCAAGTTCAGGTCGATGACCAGGGCATCTTCCGGACGTTTGCTGGCCAGCTTGATGGTGCCGGTGGATTCGGGGCGTGTCAAGCCCACGGCGATGACCAGTGCCGCACCCGTTGGGCTGCTGGAGGCGTCGAACTGGTGTGATGGCGCGACTTGCAGGTCCAACTCACCCGGCTCGGCCAGGCTGCTGCGCGTCCAGGCAATGGCGCCGATGACGGGATGTGGCTTGCCGATCACAGCAGGGTCTACGCTATAGGCGTTGAAATAAAACACATGATCGACCATGTGCTGGCCCACAGGCAGGGCGTTGACCACCGGGATGTCCAGCGCCCGGAGATCGCCCGCCGGACCAACGCCCGACCGCAGCAACAATGCCGCGCTGCCATACGTGCCCCCCGACAAGATGACTTGCTTCCCCGACAGTTCCGCGCCGTCGGCCAGCCGCACGCCGGTTGCCGTCTTGCCCTGGAACAACACACGGTCGGCCAGGGTGCCGGACATGATCCGCAGGTTGGAACGTTTTCTTACTTGCTGATCCAAATAGGTCATGCCGGTGTTCATGCGCACACCATCGACGATGTTCATCGGGTAGGGTCCCACACCGTGTTGCCTGCCAGCGTTGAAGTCGTCGATCAGGTCGAGGCCGGCCAGGCGGGCGGCGCTGATAAAGGCGCGTTGCGCAGGGCTCACATCGTTGAGGGTGAGTTGGCGGATCGGCAGCGGTCCGGTGCGGCCGTGCCAGTAGTCCTCTCCATAGAGGGTATGTTCCATCTTTTTATAAAAAGGAAGTACATCGGCAAATGACCATCCCTGGATGCCTCGCTTTTCCCAGCGCATAAAATCAGCGATTGTCGCGCGCAGGGCCACGCCCGCGTTGATGGCGGATGTACCTCCCACAACCTTACCCCTCAGCATGGCCACGGAATGATTGATAAATCCCTTGGTCGATGTGGAGCCCCACTCATAGCGCGGGTCCATCTCGGCCCCGATGATGCTGCTGCTCGACAGCCGTTCCGGATACTGACCGGGCTCGAAATTGGGCCCCGCTTCCACTAAAAGTACTTTGTTGGAGGGTACTTCACTCAGCCGGGCAGCCAACACGGCCCCCGCCGATCCAGCCCCCACTACAATAAAATCGTATTCCATAATATTTTTCTGTTTGACGCAAAGCTATCCCCGGCTTCAGGCGCCATCCATTGATCTATGGTAGGAAATGATTCAGTGTTTCGGCCCGTTCGGGCGAGCCGCGAGCTCTTTGCGCACCCGGCTGAGGCTTTCGGGTGTGATGCCCAGATAGGAGGCGATCATCCATTGCGGAACGCGTTGGGTAAGGTTGGGATACAGGCGGATAAATTCCAGGTACCTCGCCTCGGCCGTGGCGCCCAGCAGCAGGTTGATCCGGCGTTGCAAATGCCGGATGTGGGTCTGCAACGAGAGGTCGTTCTTCTCCTGGTAGGCCGGCCAACCGGATACATAATCTGAATAGGCCTGGTCGATGATGACCACCGTTGTTTCCTCGATGGCCTGGATCGAAAACTGCGAGGGCATCTGGAAATAGACGCTGCTCCGCTCGCTGATGAACCAGTCTTCGGGTGCAAACTGAATGATGTGCTGCTTGCCTTTGTCGTCTTCGGAGTAGCTCCGAAGCAGGCCCTGCTCCACGTAATACGAATGTTGGGCGACTTCGCCTTCGCGGAGCAGAAACGATTTTTTGGGATAGACCTTTGTTTTCAACAGCGGCACCAATCCCGCTAGCTCGGCATCGGTCACGCTCATGTTCTTTTTGAGGTAGTGTTCAAAGCGGGGGGTCATGTTGCAAAGTTAGGATATCGGCGCGGCATGGCCTCATCTTTCCGCTGACGCGAACTCTTCCTCTCTATCTCTCCGTTTTATAACGCTCATACCCCCGTCACTTCACATAGAATATCCCCAGGCAGGACGTAACGATCCCCTGAACAATTCCAAGAAAGAGGTTCGATTGGGTGAGGAATTGAATGGGTGATGGCCCGCCATCTCCATGGGGCATGGGACTGTAGACCAGGACACCCATGAGCAAGAGCAAGTAGAACAACGACAAGATAAACGAAAGCTTGAAATAGAAGGGATCGATCTCGGTAGTGTCTGCCGTTGCCTTCGCAGATTTGACCAGGACCGTTACGATCAGAAATAGGGAAGGAACTATGTTCTGAGAATACCAGCCCCATGCCTCGTTGTTATGGGAATCAAATCGCTGGTTCGCCGTGAACACGAGAAGAATGGCAAACAAAATTGCAGCAAAGCCTAACCAAAGGATGGCAATTCTTTTTTTTCCTGTTGTGATATCCATAGACGTGGTCGTTATCGGTTAAGACTGTTCCAGAGCCCGGCCTTCCGCAAATGAACGTCTGCTGTTACTCCGTCGCCCAGGAAAATCGCGGGATCTGATTCTGGTTTTTTGAATTGGTAGACGTGAATTTTGCATTTCGTCCCGGCCGGTAGTTGACCGGATGCCATTTGGGGTGGAAGCGCATCATAACCCTCCACCAACAATTTTTCTGCTTCAGGCAGGGCGATAGGGCTCGAACTTGCGGGGAACGGCTGAGGGGTGACGATGAATACGATGATACGAAAATAACCCGGGTGTGCGTGAAACAATTGATCTATAATATTGCTTAAAGAAAATTCCAACTGGGGCGCCGATTGCGTCCAACGATTGGGCGACGCGATCGTATCGCCTTGCACCTTGATCTGTTCAAGGTGGGTAACCAAAGCAAAACCTCCCGGCACTGCATAGTAGCTTTTCTCAACGTATCCTGATTTATCAAGGGCCTTGCAGATTTTTTCATCAACAGCATCGAAGGTTGTCAGGCCTGAGAAAAAAACACTGGGAATTAATACGGCAGAAGTCGCCCGGGGAGGTGGCCATGGAAATTTAGGAAATCCTCCATAGTCTGCAGCGGCTGAATCTAGTTGAGGCCGATGTAGTTTAGGAGAAGAAGTAACCCTCCGACGTTTTTTGTGATGGGCCCTCGGAAGTTGTTTAAGCGAAGAAGTATCCCTCCGGCTTAGTTTGGGAGGAGGAATGTCCTTCCGCTGTGGTTTAGGAGGAGAAATATCCTTGATCGCAGCGGAGTCGACATTACTTGTCGCGGTCTCTGCTTTTTTCCCGCAGCGACTAACACTGAATAGAATAATCAATAGCGAGGCTATCCATACAAGAATTACTCTGTTGTGCTTTTTCATGCTTATACCTTTTAAAAATTAAAGTCCTGTGCGTTGGTATTTACACTACATTCTTAAATCCTGCCTACGCATCAACGTATACGTAAACTTATTCCCCCATTCCCCTATCGCCAGCTTGCAGAGCTTGATGAAGTCGTTGTACTCTTCGGACCGCGCAAAAACCTGGCAGCCGGCCGACCATTTGTTCACAAAGATGGATTCGCCGTTGGGTGTGGAGCGATGGATGTTGATGCCGAAAATGCCGGTCTGTTCTTTGCCGGACGCGAAGTCAAGACGTTTGTCGCGGTTGAAGTCACGGATAACCGTGACGGGATTGGCCTGCACGAGGGCTTCGTATTTGCCCTTGTGTTTGCCCAGTCGATGCGAGTGTTTGTATTGTCCTTCCTTGAGAATAGCGGTTCCGAATTTATTTTCGGGCTGCGTGAGATAGCTTAGTCCAGGATCGGTGGTGATCTTGTATTTTTTTAATGTCCACCGGTTCTCCCATTTCCAGAAGACCCAGAATTGGTCATCGAATGCGTTGGGCGTGGCGTTGTCGGAGCGCAGGCCAACCAGGTTGAGGTTGTAATTTTTCTCGCTGCTCCTGAAAACCAAATGGCCCAGCCGGTCCATCGCTTCGATAACGGCCTTGACTTCCGCGGGGACGATCTCCGGTGTGTCTGAAACGGCGATCGCGCGTGGCACGTCTGCACGGCCCGTGATGGTTTTGTTTGCGTTCTTCACTTCACCCACGTTGAACATGCCCAGGCGGGTGGACGCTTCCGTCAGCGTTTCGCCCGGGGCTACAAAAAAAGAATCGATGGCGTTGGACCATTTACTAAAATTGCGAATGTTCATTGGTTTTTGTTTGTGACGTAAATCAATTGCTTACTATGCCATCACGGTTCGGGCACGACGACCAGGTCGCCGTCTTTCGAACGGCTCACTTCGAGTGAAACCGCAATGCTCGCCGGGTCG
Organism: Chryseolinea sp.; assembly: GCA_036525235.1. Classification (GTDB taxonomy): domain Bacteria; phylum Bacteroidota; class Bacteroidia; order Cytophagales; family Cyclobacteriaceae; genus Chryseolinea. Next base: position 12,861 of record DATDAV010000140.1, read on the forward strand.
GTTGCCTCACAAATTTCGCAGGCCAGCGGTCCGGTGCCGTATTCCTGATCCTTTCCGCGCAAGGCGCGCCAAGCCTGTGGCACCCGCTGCCAGAAGGTTCGGGCCTCCACCGGTTTGATATGAAACGACAACGTGACGCGATCGAGAAACAGATAGCGTTGCTCGGGCATACCTTCGGTGATATTACTCGCCCGGCCTGACAATTTGTGTTGCAGGAATTGTCTCCAGGCATCGACCTGTGCACTGTGCATGCTCACGTCAGCCCGAATAACTTCTTCCAGAAGGGTGGCAGCAAATCCTTTAACGAACGGCTGCTCTTCACGACTACGATGAGGGAACTCCATAGACGTTTTACCAATTTATCGTTGGGAATGGCCTTCCAGAATGGCCCATTCCTTTGCTGTGTTTGTTGTGTCTCTAGGGCTGCGTCGATGGAGCTATCAACTTTGGGAGCTCAATATTTTCAACGAGGGCATCCAAAATCTTTTGAAGTCCCGCGGGCATGGCCGCCTCGCTAACGTTGAGCTTGATTTCAAGACTTCCCCCGCGATTGCTGGTGGTTTCGCGTGTACGGCTGTGCTCAACCGATCCCACCAGCGAGGCGTTGACAAAGCTTTTTAATATCCCTGTTGTGCCAACTTCCAGTTTTGCCGACTGACTGCTTGTGTTCACCTCTTTGCTGATCTGCGAGATGTTGTAGTTGAAACTTACACTCAACGAGTCGAAGTTGAGGCTTGGCACCTTTACCAGCGTAATGAGCGGAACCGAAATCTCGCGGGAGGCTTCTGAGGGTTTCCCATCTTTGTCAATCGTTTTGACCTTCATCGAAAAGGTGAGATTATCTACTTCTCCTGGCGTCACCACATCACCCGGACGATTGTCCTTCATTGCGGCCTCGTTTGATTTCTTTTGCTCTTCCGTGAGCGGCGGTCTAACCAGCAGGCTTTTTACAAAATTCAAGGTTGTCTCGGCCGCTTGCCGGTGCGCCTGAATGGTGGTGAGCAAGGGAGTGGCGATGATAAAATCGAGGGGAATTTTTTGAAATTCCGCCGGGCTAACGTTAATGTCTTCGTCCATGATTTTGGGGGTTAAGTTTTGGATTTCTTGTATCAGGGTAATTTAGGATTCATCGTATCGGCCGAGATGTTCGTAATGGCGGTGAGCATCTGGTGTAGCCCGAACGGCATGTCGCCCGTCTTTATATTCATCTCAATCTTAATGGTCTTTGAGTTTTCTCTTTTAATGCCCGACGAGATCGTGCCCCTCACACTTTTGGGTTGGATAAAATACCAGGGCCGGCTTTCCTTCTTTTCGGATTGGACCGTACCCATCTGATCGTATTTTTCGGAGGTATCCGAGACTTCCATCTCAAAAGAGAATTTTGCGCTTTCAATCCCCAAAGGTTGCACCGGCAACAGGGCCAGGTTGGGAACGTAGATGTTGCGCATGTTCCCGCCGCTGTCCAGATAACTAAAACATTGTTGGTAGAGGTCGCCAAAGCGGCGGTAAAAATCTTCGACCCGCAATCGCTCTTCCTGGGTGAGCTGGATGTTCGGATCCCTCGATCGCTCCAGTTCGGCGGCAATGCTCGCCCTTGCTGCGTCGTAGTCCGCGATCTCTTTCCGGGCTTTTTCAAGTTCCTTTTTCTCTTCGGAGTTGATGCCCGGCGGAAAGCTGGCAATCTTCTTATCGATTTCCTTTTTCTCAGGATCAGAATATTTGTGACGGAAACCGATCTGAAGAATAAAATTCAAGAAGGCCCTGGCCGACTGAACCTGGGCTTCAAAGATGGAATTGAGTGGAGCTAATAAGGCGGCGGAAAGACTCAACTCCTGATTGTCGGGATTCACCGGCTCCTTACTTACTGGTTTTTCTGGTTCCATGGCGAGTAAACTAAATGTCTAAACATAAAAAAACGACAAAGCCCATCTGCACTACTCTCTATTGAAAGCAATACGATGGGCTCAATTCTAACTTAGAAAAAAGCGGCGGGAAATGCAATAGGTGGGGAATTAAAATTGCAGTCATTGCCATCACAAATAAATTGCAAGCCGTGCCATCCTGCGGGGTAGACAGGATGTTGGTAATGCGGCCGGGAAATTATTACATTTACTATTGAGCATCCTAAGTCAGCCACCAGCAGATCGATCTTTCATACCTTAGCCTATACCGATATGTCATTATTGTTGTTAACTCGAGAGCCGTGGCGGCTTGTCCGTACGTCCCTGTTTGCCTTCATTGGACTTGTGGTTGCGATACCGTCCGCGGGACAGAAAACTAGTGTTTATTTCAATGACACCGAGCCCAAGGATTTGGGAACTGTTAATGTCAGTATTGCTGACGGGCAGTCCATTATCCTCGCGGGGACATCGTTCGACAATTACGTGAATCAGCCATCGCTGGTGAAGATAGACCTGGCCGGCAACATCGTGTGGGCGACTACGACCAAGGACAAGGACGTGTACGTGGGGGGCGTTCCTCAAATACAAAAGGCTTTCTTATCAGGCGGCTTTGTTTATGCCACCTGTGTATGGAATTATTCCGGGGATGCGGAATTTTGGAAGGTGAGCGCGGCAACGGGTGACATTATTTGGAAGCTTCGCACGACGTTCACAGAACCGAATCATAGTATCGCTGACTTCGACGCCAATACGTTCATCGCCCTCTTCAACAATCTATATGACCCCTACGACGGCATCTATCGCCGTGTGGTGGCCTTCATCGACAAGAGCTCGGGAACAATCAAACGCACGCATATTGTGAGCACGAAGATAGCGAACTCCAAAGAGGTTGGGCTGGCGGTAGATTCCGACAAGAACATCTATTATACGAAATACGACAGCATCTTTAAAGTAAGCGGAACCGAACCCACCACCCTGCTCTGGAAGCGGCGGCATATCGCTGCCGGCGTGGAGTCATTTCAAAAAGTTTATGTCGACGAAAATGACAACGTGTACGCCTTCGGATCGGCGGCTACATCCACCAAGCGGGGTGTGGTAGTGGCCGTCGAAAAAAACGCCGGCGACCTTCGCTGGAACCTCGTGGCCGACACCGGAGATTGTGCCTTTAGCGCGCTGCAAGATTACAACGGCAGCCTCTATGTGACCTGGCAGCATCTCTATGTAGGCGGCGGATATTCCTATTATTGGACAACGCGCCTCAACAGAGCCACGGGAGCAAAGGAATGGAGCTCGTCGCATTCGTTCAGCGGCATCAGCGGCGTAGCGCGCACAGTTAATTCGGAGGCGGCCAAGTCCCTGAATATCGACAGCAACGGCGACGTATACCTGAACGGCTACTACAACGCCTCAAACTACGGACCCGGCACGTGGGGACTCCTGAAACTCAACGGCGCAACGGGCGAGGTATTGTACGAGAAAACGCTCCCCGAAAACCTGGCGGCCTACCAGACACTAAGTTCCGGGGTGGCTTCCCATATTATCAACGGCAACTTATATCTTGTCGGCAACATGCAGGTGGAAACCGACCGGTACGCGCCGGCGTTGATCAAGGTCAACCAGACCACGGGCGCTGCCGTGGAGACGCACTTGGTCTACGGCAAATTCCGGTACCCGTCGCAAGTGGTAACCCTCAAGAAGCTTCCCAACAACAATGTTGTCGTGTTGAAGCAGGAAGGGCGCTTCGTAAAAGTAGCCCAGTACACGTCCGACGGCACCTTGAGTTGGGAGCGGAAACTTGGAAAACCGTATATCCTCTATGGCGATAACCTGACGATCGGGCCAAACGGAACGATCCACGTGCTGTGCCACGTACGGCAAGATGTGTCGACAACGCCGTTCGTTGAAAACAATCCGGCGAATGTTTGCACGTTTGCCCTCGATCCATCGGGGCAGGTGCTCAAGGAAACCTTTCTGAACTACTACGGATCCTTTTTCCCCAGCGCCGGCATAACGCTTCCCCGCTTCATGAGCGCCGATGCAACGAACGAGTATGCGTTTTATCAGCGCGACAACGAATTGATCGTTCGCCGCGTGACGGGCACAACGTTGTCCAATGAAACCAAGTTTGACATTTTCTACTCGCGTTCGCCTGACGTACCGGTATTTGACGAGACCAGCACCACCTTGCGACTCTTCGGCATCGTGAACGGCATAGGCCCGAAATTCATCGACCTCAATAAGGCCACCATGGCCCAAACCGGCACCGTGATCAACTCCGGCAACGCTGCCCTTTTCTACAGCGTAAAGCAAATCGTAAAACTCAATGCCGACGAAGTCCTGCTTTACGGGGAACACAGCTATCTCGGCGACTACCTGGTCCGTTATAATATGACGCAGGCCAAAGTGGTTTGGTTCCAACGCTACGTTACCACCCGCATAGAGCCAAAGTTTATGACGGTGGCCAGCAACGGAAAAACGTGCTACCTGGGTGGCACAAACGGCCTGGGCATGTACGTGCGCAAAATCGACATGGATCAGGGCGCTTTGTCCTGGACGTACAACTATAACCAGCCTTCCGTGAAGGCGATACCCACAACCATGGTGGTGGACGAGGCCAAAGGTAAAATCTTGCTGGCGGGCTACCACGAGTCTACTTCGAACCCCGACGACAAAACGGTGATGATCGACGTGGTGTCCACGGGGGGTGTTCATGACTACACCATCACCAAAACCAGCACAAAGCCCTGGTCCAACATGGCGACTACCGCCCTGGTGAGCAACGGCGACTTTATGGTCGGAGGTTCGCACGACCATCCCTCCTATCCCCTGGCGGGATTTGTATTTGGACTGCAGACGGCTGCGGCATCCGGATGTGAAGCCGGGCCCGTCAACGAACAGGTGACCAAGAGCATTTGTGAAGGGGATGTCTTCATGTTTGGAAACCAGTCGCTAAGCACGGCAGGTGTGTTTACAAAAACATTTACGGCCAAGGCGGGATGCGATTCTACCGTTGTGCTGACCTTGCGCACTAACCCGGTGTACCAACGCCAGGTGTCGGTGAACCTCTGCAATGGTCAAACGTACGTGTTTGGCAATCAAATCTTGTCGGCCGCCGGTACCTATAGTCAAACGTTCCGATCGACTTTAGGCTGCGACTCGACGGTTACCGTGGATGTTACGGAGAACATGTTGTACCATAACACCGTCGATACGTTGGTCTGTGCCGGCGAACCGGTTAAGGTCGGGGGCGAGACTTTATCCAAACCGGGATCTTACGTGCGGTCGCTTAAGACCCGCTACGGATGCGACTCTACCGTCACGGTAAACCTGGCTTGGAAGGCACCCGTCGACAACAGCATTCGATTGTCCGGCAGAATGCTTATCGCATCCCAGGCGGGTGCGGTCTACCAATGGCTGGACATGACTACAAACCAGCCCATCCCTGGAGCAACAGGAGCGGCGTTCACACCGGATGAGCCGGGCAAGTATGCCGTGGAAATCACATTCGATCAATGCAAGGTTGTGTCGGACACCTATACGCTGAACATATTGGGGGCCGAATCAAATCAAAAAAGAAGTATCGCAGCCTACCCGGTTCCAGCCCACAATCGTTTGGCGATTGAAGCGGGGCAGACCGTGATCAGGCGCATCACGCTCACCGACGCGCATGGTGTTGAGGTGCTTCAAAAAGCGATAAATCAAAGCGGGCATATCGAGCTCGACATCGAACACCTTGCGCCGGGCGTTTTCATTCTCACCACGCAAACAGACGAGCAGGTGAGTTCTTTTAGAATCGTGAAACAATAGGCAATAATGTTGCTAAATTAGACTGGCGATTGCTACCCATTTTATGAAAACACTTTTGTCGGTCACCGCTATTTTAGAAGCCGTTACGGGTCTTGCCTTGCTGGCTGTCCCCAGTAGAGTTGTTGCCGTGCTGTTGGGGGCGTCGCTGGATTCGCCCGGTGGTCAACTGGTGGCACAAATTGCCGGAGCTGCTTTGCTTTCGCTTGCCCTCGCTTGTTGGTGGTCGCGGCATGGCGATGGCGCTCCCACTATGTTGAGAACTATGATCTTGTACAATGGAGTCGTAGCGGCGCTTCTCGTTTATGGAAACTTGATTCTCGCGCTGAGCGGTATAGGTTTGTGGCCCGCTGTTTTTGCGCATGTTGGTCTCGGTTCCTGGTGCGTTGCTGCTTACCGCAAGAAATATTCTTCATAGGGTCGTCGAGAACCATTCGGTGTATCCTACTTCACATCCCTAAGGCCATACGCCCGATCGCAACGCCATTCGGTGCAATTGAAAAATCTCTGGCTCATGAAGATCACATCGTCCCGGCGACGGAATACTATGTTACAACCTAATCGTGTATCTTTAGGATAGCATAAACGTTAACCCTTCTCTTCATGAACCGACTCCCTATTCTTCTCGTCGCCGCCATTTTATTTTCCTGTGGCAACAAAAGGACGCAAGAGCCTGTCGAACCCCTGCCCTATGCTTCGGGCGACGTGAACTTCAAAAGCCTCGCCGGCGATGTTACGCTGGCGGGCACATTAACGACGCCTTTGGGTGACACGTCATCCACGGCAGTGGTCTTGGTGGGCGGTTCCGGCCCTGGCGACCGAAACTATACGAACCGGTTTGGCCATCGCCCCTTTTTAGTGCTGTCGGATTATCTGACGCGAAGCGGCCTCACGGTGTTGCGCTATGACGAACGCGGTGTTGGCCAATCGGAGGGCCGCTACCCTGAAGCCACCCGCGAAAACCTGGTCGACGACATTGCCGGTGGCGTGCAATACCTCCGGCAAAAGGGCTTCAAAAAGATTGGCATCATCGGCCACAGCGAGGGCGGCGGCTTGGCCCCGGTGGTCGCGCAGAAAGCGGCTGTAGATTTTCTTGTGCTCATGGCCCCTCCCAACACGACGGTGCGCAACATAACCCTTCACCAGGTGAAGCGCAGCCTGCGCGAAGTGGGCGCCAGCGAAAGCATCGGCAATGAAGTCTTATCGACCGTAGATAGCCTCCTCTCCATTTTGCAAGGGGAGCGAACTCCCGCCGCCGCCAAGGCCAAGATGGAGGCCCTCATCGCCCAAAAGGAAAAATCAGCGTCGCCGGAATACAACACCATCACAAGACAAATGGGCGACGTACACCGCCTCATCGAAGGATGGCTGGATCCCAAATTCATCCTCGCGCTCAACAACCCCATCGCCGCGCTGAAAACGTTGACCGTTCCCGTGTTGATTCTCTACGGCGATGAGGATGGCGCCGTAGACGTGGCCGCCAACCTTCCGGCCCAGGAAACGGCCCTGAATTCGATCCCCCACCAAATCAAGGTCTTCCACGGCCTGGGCCATCTGTTCATGAACTCCCAAGGCGTGCCGATAGATAAACTTCACACCGTAGAAGAAACCCTTGCGCCCGAGGTGCTGGAGACAATCAATACGTGGATACAATCTTTATGAAAGGACAGTGAATCGCGTTTGTATCAATTCCATTTCAGTCGTAATTTTAAATACCACAGCAAAACAAAAGCGTTATGTTTAAAATAATCCTATTCTTAGCACTCAATATTACCATCACCTCTCTGTATGCACAGGCGCTTCCGGCAAACGCACACGGGGCGGGCGCTGGAATGAATATCAGCGATCATCTCCTTATCGCTGAAGCGAAAAGGTTAAACGGATCGGAGGCGCCAGAGCCCATTGACGGTACTCCGTACCTGGAGGATGATTTTCAAGAAGGAAGGATAATCACGACAAAAGGAGTATTTGACGCCATCCCCATGCGCTATAATGTTGAGAAGGACTATGTGGAATTCAAGCAGAAGGGTGTGACCTACATTCTTGATCCTTCGCCCTCGGTCAAAAAAGTGAGTCTTCCGGCAACGCATCTAGTGGTTGACAATTATAACATTAAGGGCAAGGCGACCGCTGGGTTTTACGTTTTATTGGACAGCGGCCGGTTGACTTTGCTGATGAAGAAAAAAGTCTTTCTGCGTCCTGCGCAAGCGCCAAAGGCCATCGAGACGGAGGGCAGACCTGCGAGGTATGAGGCACAAGGGGATGAATTTTTCTACAAACTTAATGGAGGTCCCATTAGCGAAATTGTCTCCGTTAAGAAAATGTTGGAGGTTCTTACGGATCACCAGGATGAGGTTAAGGCTTTTGTGAGTAAGGAAAAGATCTCAAAAAAGGAGCCCGATCTTATAAAACTGGTTGCGTATTATAATCAACTCTAACAAAAGGGTAACCTGACTCACTTTATCGATTATCCATTGAAGTGAGCAAGATTATGCGGAGGGTTAAGGCGCCAGAGACCGTCCATAACACTTGAAAAGTTTCCGCACTTAAAAATGGCTCTCCACGCGACAAGAGCGTAAGGCATCTGCCTATTTACCCTGGACCTCCCGCTCCACTTGCTCTGATGGCATCTGTCTCAACATCGATACCGGATTCTGGAGATTCGAATTGGAGAAATGACAATGGACCAACCTTTGGAGTTGGTCGTAATTTGAACACCACAGTTGCTGCAAAAGCCGGACTTCACTAAATTGTGGGGATTTATAATGCAATCAACCCGGTTACAAACTCACGTCTATGATAAAATTGCTTCCTGTTTTGGTGAACCTCGTGTTGGGGACCATGATGTTGCTGCTCGGCTTTAAGGTGTTCGTGCCGAAGTTCCCCTCCGAAGAAGTGAAGGCAAAGTTTTATAAAAGATGGTCGGCCTTTCTCATCATCGCGGGCTTTGTGGTATTGGGTGCAACGGCGTTTCTGCTGACGAAGATGTTTTAGTGAGGAATCCCATAAATTCCAACGGCCGCTTTCCACAAATCGCCAAAAAATTATTACTGAAGGTTGAGACACTTTCATAACCCACGCTGTACGCCAGTTCCGATACGTTGCTGGCACCTTGCCCGATGAGTTCCATGGCCTTCATGGCCCGGGCAATTTTTGTATAGCTCGAAAACGGCATACCTAAACTGTGCTGGAATGCCCGGGTGAGTGCTCTGGAGGAGTACCCAAATTGCCGCGCCATGTCTTCCAGTCCGAGCTTCTCGTGTAAATGTTGTTGAATATAATCCAACACCGGCGCCAATTTATCATCGATCGTAGTGGGAAGACACGCCGGTGCCGACTTCGCCATCTCGGCAGGAAGAATACTTCGCAGGGCCTGGAGAAAGTCTCGTTCTTCATCATCGTGTGTCAGCAGCTTGTGCCACTTCGCGGTGTGAGCGATCATCTCTCTCAGCAACGTCGATGCTGGGAATACGCACGGCTGCTCGAACGCTTTGCCGGTCGTTAGTTCGCTTCCAAAATAGAGCGTACGGATATACACATCGGAATGATTAGACCATACCTTGTGATTTATTGCTGCGGGCACCCAGGCACAATACCAACCGGGCAACAGCAATTTCCTGCCTTCGATGTCAACATGGATGCAACCCTTCTCGGCATACATCAGTTGACCTTTGGGATGGTGGTGCCATTCCGACTCAAACGCTCCCAAATGGCCGTGCCAAACAAACGACTGTTTTGTATTGGAGGCTGTAACGAGCGAACATGTGACCTGTTGCTTTGTCATGGCCGATATTAACAAAAGTTTGACGCATTCCAACACGTCCACAAATCAAGTGTCCGCTACATTTGCTTTTCATTCTTTACACTTTACTAGTATACCATGGAATCATCACATCCCAACCTCCAACTGATCCACGATTTCTTCCAGGCTTATGCGACTAACAACCTGGACGCGATAGAACAAATTTTATCTCCGGACATTCAATGGATCATTCCCGGCCGCCATCCGTTCAGCGGTGTTAAGCAAGGTACCGGCGAGGTGTTGGCGTACTTCAAACAACTCAGCACTTTCGCCTTTCAGGCACAGCCAATTGTTATGGGCGTTAATGACCGGTATGTTATTGACTGCCATTTGAACTGGAGCAACCTTCCTGGCGATGACAACTTGCGCAATATGTCTTGCTTGTTGTGGGAGATTGAGGCAGGGAAGATTAAAAGGGTTTATAACTTTCCACAGGATCAACATGTGGTGGATGCGTTTTTTACGAAGAAGGGATGATGACGATGCGGGCGCAGATGGGTGGGTGTTGGCTTGGTGAGGGTGGGGCGGAAACTTGTTGGTGAAGAACACCAACAAGGGCGATGGGTTTATAACTTTCCACAGGATCAACATGTGGTGGATGCGTTTTTTACGAAAAAGGGGTGATGAACGATGCGGGCGCAGATGGGTGGGTGTTGGTTTGGGATGGTGGGGCAGAAACTTGTTGGTGAAGAACACCAACAAGGGCGACGGGTTTATAACTTTCCA
>DATDAV010000141.1:0-1338 GCA_036525235.1 Chryseolinea sp.
AGTATAGACGATGACCGCGGGGTGTCATCCGGTATCCCTGAATTTTGACGCGCATCCATGGCGGCGATGGCCGACTTGCCGGAATTTCCTGTTCGAACGGCTCGACCAAATCGAGGGATTCTAGTTTTCCGGCGATTTTCGGCCCGAGGGTGATCTTGCCACCGAGAGTCACCGGCAGCAACAATCGGCCAAGCGAATCCCATTCGCGTTTTGTCAACCGCGGAATTTCATCACTCATGACAGAGAATCCTTGCATCAACCATCGACTGATGATATGGTCACGATCAGGAGATTGATCAAATGGGTCGTTATACGAATTATAGGAACTGGCCGATTGCTAAGGTTGGTTATCTGGCTGGTGAACCGGTCCTTTCTTTTATCATATATGATCATGAGATGAACAATTCGGATAAACGCGCCATGGCGTCGATCCACCGGATGTCGTGTCTGATCTATCGGCTCGAAACCAACCCGGTATCACCCACGCTGCATGCAACGGAATGGTATTTCAAGCATTTCTCGATGACTGGATTTGATCACCACCAGCGTAACCACATTCAACCATTTTACGACCGTTTGCGTCAGGCACTCGAACAGGCCAAGCTTTTGGCATTTGCCGGGTGGCCCGACAGGCATATCATTCCGGTTTGTCAAGCCGAAGTCACTCGGATCGAAAAAATGATTGAGTTTTCCCAGCAAACTGTACCACGCATTTTGTATGGTGCGTCGCTCTGTTCACTTTGGGGACCGGACCCGCTTACCCCGTTTGGGCAATTGCATTCATTCATGGAACGGCATATGTGGCGGCAAAACTGATCGCGTTCTAGCTGAAATCCGCATCCATAAATACCTCGTAGATTTTCGGGGTATTATGGATTGGCATTCGAAGCAAACGATAGCAAAACCTTAGAAAAGATCCGGCAGTATCTCAATGCTGGTGAGGGTGGTGCGGATACCGCCGCAGCCCTCATTCGAGAAGTGCGTGACGCTTTGCGCGGATCAACAAGTGAGCCTACGGTTCGTATCTCTATTCTCAATCTTGAAAATACGATCAAGACCGAATTCGCTAATCTGATTGCCACACTGCGGCAGAGTGGCAATGTTGCTGGTGGTTCTCGGAATAGTAAAGGTGAAATTATCGAGGAGAACCAAACCAAAATTCTTAAAGATATCCTTCTCGCTTTTGAAGGTATGGGCAGCGGAGCCGGTGGTCCGGGTGGCCCCACACACGGCGATATTGGTCCCGCCGCGGTATTTCAGCGACAGGTATTGATTAAAACGTTTAATGACACGGCAACATTATTCAAAAAGTTTAACGATGGGTTATACGAAGCGGGC
>DATDAV010000142.1:0-31595 GCA_036525235.1 Chryseolinea sp.
GTTATAGATTTTCAATGCACAATCCTGTAGGGCGTCCGGCAACAAAAAATATTCATTCTTGTTGTCACCGTTGGCTGTGACCACATTGGGAACGGTTGCTTGCCCCATATCCAGTATAACGACGTTAACCTCGTCCTTACCCGAGCCGCAGCGGTTGGAAACGGTTAGGCTATAGGTGCCCGTATGCGCAACAGCCAACGTGGGCGATGTGCTTCCGTCGGACCATTGAAGTGTTTCATCCGCCAAGGCATCGTAGCGCAAGGTTACTGCTTCGCCGTTGCAGACCACCTGGTCTTCTCCGAGGATGACAACTGGTTTCGATGCCGAAAGGATCGTCATGTTATCGGAAACCGTTTCACATACATTGGAGACTTGTACGCTGTACACACCGGCAACACTTGCATTTTTTGAACGCGAGCCGCTGCCATCGTTCCATAGGTAGGTAGCGTCTGGATAGAGTGGAAGATTCCATGACACGGTGTTGCCTGGGCAAAGGGTTTGGTCATCGCCGAGATCGATGGCGATTTTGTTGTGTTGTGTGATCACCACCGTATCGCGAACGGTTTGGCCTTGCCATTGAACTTCCACCCAATAGATTCCGGGAGCTGTCACCGTAATGTCGCTGGATGTGCTGCCCGTGCTCCAGAGGAATTGAGCATTCACGCGCAGGCCGGCTCGCAAGGTCACAGATTCTCCGGCGCAGGTCAACAGATCTTCGCCCAAGTCAACCGTTAGGGGCGCCGGCGGCAACGGCACATTCGGCTGGAGTCCTACTACGACGGTCCAAATGGATGCGTCGGTGTCTACCAGGGTAAAATCCCCTCCGAAATCCATAGTGCCGTCCCAGAGGTTGTAGACGATGAGCAAAGGATTGTCGGAGCGATCATGTGTTAACGCCTGCGTGAAATTCTCAGCACTGCCGGTGACAAACGTGGCACATGTCGCGACGAGATCTTTGTCAAAAGTGATGGTGAAAATATCACCGCCCCAATATGACCGGGTTTCGGTAAAGCTATCTACCGTAAACGCATAACTATAGTAATATCCCGACACCGTGAGATCACCTTTGCTGTTGATGTCCATCTTTAACAGCGTGTCGGCGTTTTCACCCCCGAAATTTCGCGCCTGCAAAAGCGTCCCCGAAGGATCGTACTTGGCAATGAAAGGATCACGGCTCCCGTTGCTGGTGAGGTGAATGCCCCCGATCGTTGCATCGCCGTAAATAAATTCGCCGCCAATAAAAACGTTGTCATCGGCATCCACGGCCACTGCATAACCGTTGTGTGCACTGACTGGATCACCATTGCGCATCCATTGAACGGTGCCCGACGAATTGATTTTGACGAGAAAGAAATTCCCAAACTCAGCGGGGTCCACATGGAATCCGTCAAACATCATGTCCTCGCTTGAAGTGGTCCCTGCGATCAAAATGTTATTTTGAGAATCGATCTCCAGGTCTTCGATAGCGTCGTAATGATTGTCAGATCCTCCGTAGCCTTTTGCCCATAGCGGTGTGCCATTCGGTTCAAACGCAGCAACAAAGGCATTAAAGCCGCCATGAATGTCCAGCGGGATGCCGGCCACGGCTACCTGACTCTCCAAGTATGACCCGGTGATCACAATATTTCCGTTGGGAGAGATCTCGATATCCTCCAAAGTCTGGCTGTCCAAAGAACCGCCGGTAGTGCTTTGTGCCCAGAGCGCGTCACCATCGGGGGTGAATTTGGATACGAAGGCAGTCCATCCTGCGTTCCCGGTGTTGGGCAACGCAATACCATCCAGCAAAAGCGGAGCACCGTAATATTGTCCTCCTACAAGGGGATGGTCATTCGCATCTACCTCGATGCTGGCAAAAATCGCGTCGGCACCCGGTTGACTGATCTGTGCCCATACCAACGAATTCGTGTTGTCGAACTTGAGCAGGATCCCGGTGCGGAGAGAGATATCCAGCGCCCGAGGAAATTGCACGTTGCCGAGAGTGAACTCCGTGTTGACATAATAGCCGGTCAGGTACGTATTATCAAACCGGTCGCGCACGATGTCATTTATGCTGACATAGGGTTGTGTGAACAACAATTCCCAATCATTGCATTGAGCGAAGGATGGTACAACGGGCAATAAAAGAAGAAAAATATAAATGCAACGAATCATCCGGAACATAGCGATAGCTTACTAAAACAAGGCTGTAAACATATATAAAAATAGAACGCGGGCCGGCTCGCTGTAATATTTCTGTCTATACTGCCCTTTTATATCAGGACTAGGTTGCCGTGGTGGCGGCGTATTCCCTACACTTCTCGAAATTACCTTGGACGAGGCCTGAAATGGCCCGTAGCCTTGACCGGCCCATGGTCTTGCCGGATACATTGAAGAAGCTGCTAAATTGCATAGTGTCGCTCATGAATTCACCTGGATTTCATTGTCCGGGGAATCTTATTTATCGATCACTAAAGCGGGATCGGACTTTCGCCATTCCTTCAAAAGCTCGTTTGATTTTTGAAGCAGAAAAAGATTCAGGTCACTGCTGTGCACGCCGGCCTCGCGATCTTGCAACACCATATCCGAAGCATATTCGTAAACAGATGTCGTGAGGCGCTGCGCCATTTCGTCTCGCCCCAGGGCCATGAGCATGTCGGCGGCCTGGAGGTTGGTGTAGGATGGAAGCAAGTGGGGAGGATATAATTTTTCCACCGCCTGTACAAGCACTTTTTCTGCCATCTCCGTATTGCCTTCCTCCAGGTAAGCCTCCGCGAGTGCGTTGAACGATTGCCGGATGGGCACGATCATGCGCGCATGAAAATCCTCATAGTTAAAATAAACACGGGGATCGGCGAGGTTTGCGTAGTCGGCTTCCTCGATAAGATATTTGTAGGTAAGGGCCTTGTCGACCGGAATATTTTTTTCACCGTGCGACATTGGCATGATCCGGTACAACGTGCCTTCCTGCACCGCGTAAGGTTTCAGGTCAAGCCCGATGGTGTTGATGGAGGTGAAATTAAAATAGAACGGCCGTTCACCGTGATTGCTCACGATGAGATCTACCAACGCCAAGGCATTTTTTTGTAAATAGTTCTCGGTCAGCTTTAGATTCATGACGTGTTCTGCTGGTGGTGCCGTATCGTTGGCGGTCAATTTATTCTGTGGCGCCGGTGGCTCCAGGTTTATTTTCAAGGTGCGTGACGGCACAATATTGTAAGCATCGCCTTGCGTGGTTAACACGCGAAGTGCGCTGTGCTCGTCTTTGAGCAATTGCAGGTATTTTTTTGCATCGATACCTTCTTTGATGCTTTCCTGGATATAGAGCACATCGTTGGGACCGTATTGACGGTAAGCTTTTTCATCGAGCGTAAGGGCAAAGGGCAGCGATTGGTAATATTGTCTTGTCAACTGCTTGATATACCAGTCGGTATTAAAATAGCTGAGCACGACCACGCGCACGTCGGTGCGGAAGCCCTCCACTTCCTGGATATACCAGAACGGGAACGTGTCATTGTCGCCGCCGGTGAAGAGGATGGCGTTGGGGGCGCAGCTTTTTAGAGTATTGCGGGCGTTGTCGATCTGGAAAGTCCTGCCGGCACGGTTGTGGTCATCAAAGTTTTGATAGAACATCCACAGGGGAACAAGAACACACAGTGCTCCGCACAACACAAGGCTTTTTGTTTTTGAAAAGACGAAATGCGCGGCGTGAAAAAAACCGATCCCAATCCATAAACAGAAAGCGATATACGATCCCACGTAAATGTAGTCGCGTTCGCGGGGTTCGACGGGTGGGGAATTGAGATAGAGGGCCAGGATCAGGCCAGTGAGCAGAAAAAAGACGGTTACGGCAAAGAAGCCCTTCCGGTCTTTTTGAAATTGGAAGAGCATTCCCAACACGCCGGCAGCAAAGGGCAACAACCAATATTGGTTCCTGCCTGGATTGGGATGGTCGCCGGCCGCGTGCAGACTTTGCCAGGGCTTCAACCAATCCGCACCCTGTACATCGCTTTCGCGCCCCGCGAAATTGAAAAAGAAGTAGCGCAGATACATGTGACCCAACTGGGCGCTGAACATGAATTTCAGGTTGTCGACGAAGCGCGGTTTTTCGTCAGGCTTCAGGTCCAGCCAACTGCGATAGGCTTCAATATGATCTGGATCGCGACTGTAGAGGCGGGGCAAAATGGTTTGGCGAGCCGGCTCGTATTCATATTCGATGAGCGGCCCGGAAAGTTCATACGCTGTAGCTCCCTTGGTATAGGCCTTGCTCTTCACTCTAAACTCCTCGATGTTGGCGTCGAAGTAGGGTCCATACAACATCGGGCTGGAAGGGTATGATTCACGATTCATATACGCCTTGATCATGTACAAATTTTCCGGGTTGGTTTCGTCAATTGGCGGATTGTGTCCCGACCGGATAAAGAGTAAAGCATACGGTGAAAACCCTGCCAACAAAAAGATGAAGGCCCAGGTGTAGGTTGACAGGTGAGCGTATTTTTTCAGCACAAAGTAAAAGACTGTGATCATCAGAGCGATCAACGCCAACGCACCCGAATAAAAGGGAAAGTGAAGCGTGTTGACAAAAAAGAAATCCATGGAAAACGCCAGCTCAAAAAGGCCGATGGCCACCAGGCGGTTGATGAGGAACACAGTGAGAAACCCACTGCCCACGGTGGCCAGGATCATCCAAAACGTGAGCGGCCGCTGACGGGCATACCACGAGAACGGCAGCACGGGAAGCACCAGCAAGCACATGGGATGAACGCAATAGGCCAAGCCGGCGACATACGCGATCAATATGATCCAGCGCCACCGTTGTGATTCAGGTTGGTCTTTCCCTTTCAGGATAAGCCAAAGCAAAAGCACCAGGAAGAAACACGCTCCACCATAGGTCTCCGCTTCCACCGCCGAATACCAGAACGAATCGGAAAACGCCATACACAAACTGCCGCCCAGGGCAGCGACCGCCACCAGAGCATTGGGCGTGTCGGCCGGCCGCAGGGTTTGGATGAGGTAGCATAAGATGTGATAGATCACCCATACCGCGAGCGCCGAAAACAAGCCGCTCATCATATTGATGGTCCAGGCCACCAGCTTCACGTTTCCAAACGAAAGCATGGCAAACATCCTGCCGAACAGCAACGAAAGCGGGGTGCCCGGCGTGTGGGGCACCTGCAGCTTGTAGGCCGACGCAATAAATTCCGAACAATCCCAAAGACTGGCCGTTGGTTCCAGGGTGACCAGGTAGGTCGCGAACGCTGCCAGGAAAGCTACGAGGCCGCCGGCGTGCTGGATTGGGTTGGTCTTCCAGGCCTGCACCACGTGCACGGCCAGGAAATGATCCGCCCCCAGGATGCCCACCACGGGCAGCGCGAACCCTGCCAATAAAATCGGGGGTGCGATCCAGAGGGTCAAGACGCCAAAGCCGTTGTCGGCGGGGTCTATAGCCATCAGGATAAATCCGAGGAGCAGAAGTAGCAGGGCGGCAAGGAAGTAGCTGTAGTTTTGGGAAAACCGGAAATTTGCGTTGGGCATGGTGTTGTTTTTCACAATGCTACGCAGGGCGGCAAGGCGGCATGGTTAAGGAGTGTAAAGAAGTGTTAAAGGAGTGTTAAAAAACGGGCGACAAAAGGCGGTTAGGGTTTAAAGGCTTATTTTTATACTATGAAGCGCAAGCATTTAGGAAGGATCATTTTACTGGGCACGGTTGTGCTCACCTGCCTGCTGGTGGTGCAGGTGTATTGGTTCAAGCGTGCTTTCGATGCAGCCGAACAACAATTCGACCACCGTGTGCAGATGGCGCTGAAGCACGTGGCCGATTCGGTTTCGCCCGCCCCGCAAGTGAAAAAGCTCTCCTCCAATTTCTTTTTTGTTTCCACGGAAAGTGTACTGAACAACACTGCGCTGGACCGTTTACTGAAAAAGGAATTCCTGTCGCGCAGCCTCGATCTCGATTATGAACTGGGCGTGTATAACGCCGATGACGACACGCTCGTCTATGGCAACTACGTCAAGGCTACACAACCCCGGCTAACAGAAGACCACGCGACTGCGCAACAAAATGCGATGGAAAAGAATTTCGCCGTATACTTTCCCAAAAAGGAAAGCTACGTAGCGGCACAGCTCGACATCTGGATCTTCTCCACCTTCATGTTGTTGCTCATGATGGGCTTCTTTGCTTATGCCATTCTATCGCTGCTGCGGGAACGCAAGTTCGCCGAACTCAAAAGCGACTTTATCAACAACATGACCCACGAATTCAAAACCCCTGTAACGAACATCAAGATCGCGGGCGAAATGTTGAAGAATAAAATGCCCGAGCAAAACGGCACACAAGTATACATTGACATCCTGTTAAAGGAGAATGAAAAATTGCGCGAGAAGATCGACCAGGTGTTGCTGGGCTCATCGGTAGATCACCTGCAACCCAGGTTGGAACGGGTGGACGTGCACCAACTCATTGCCGACTGTGCCGAGGCATTTCAACTGAAAGTGCAGGAACGCCAGGGCCAGCTACACCTCAAGTTCGAGGCCGAATCGACGTTGATCCTCGGCGACCGCGAGCTGTTGACGCAAGCCATCAACAATGTGATCGACAATGCCGAGAAATATTCCCCGCACGCACCTCACATCGTGGTGCAAACACGCGACAGCGGCAAAGGCATTGCCATCGACATCATCGACAACGGCATCGGCATTGCACCCCAGATGAACCAAAAAGTCTTTGAGAAATTTTTCCGCGTGCGCTCCGGCGACATTCACGTGAAAGGCTTTGGTTTAGGGTTGAGCTTTGTGAAAAGCGTGATCCGCTCGCATCGCGGTGAAGTGAGCCTGTTCAGCGAGCTTGACAAGGGAACGGACGTGCGGATCTTTTTGCCGAGAGCATGAATGGAACCCCGGAGATCCTGTTGGTGGAAGACGATGAAAGCCTCGGCTTCCTTTTGAAAGATACCTTGGAGGGTTATGGCTGGAGCGTTCGTCTCTGTCCCAATGGCGAGCAGGGACTTTCCGCCTTCCACAGCCACACCTTCGATCTCTGCATCCTCGACATCATGTTGCCCCGAAAAGACGGTTTCGACCTGGCTATAGAAATCCGTAAATACAACCAACAGGTCCCCATTGTTTTCCTCACGGCCAAGAACCAAACGGCCGACCGCATCCGGGGCTTCCAGGTGGGCGCCGACGATTATGTGTGCAAACCGTTCAGCATCGAAGAATTCAAATACCGCATCGAAGCGATCCTGAAACGCTCCATCGGCACCGCCGACCGCAAGCCTGTTTTAAAAGCGGGCCGCTCCACGTTGGATGTACACAATCTCTCCCTGTGTGCCAACGGTGTCACCACGCGCCTTACCTACAAAGAATGTAAAGTATTGCAGATCTTTTTCCGTCACGGTGGCAAAGTCATCGAACGCGATGTTTTTCTGAAAACCGTTTGGGAGGACGATGGCTTCTTCGTGGCCCGGAGTATGGACGTGTTTGTTTCCAAGCTTAGAAAATACCTTCGCAGCGATGACACCCTGCGGATTGAAAATGTACGGGGCATCGGTTATATCCTGAAACAATAACAGCATCCTTTTTCGCGAAGAAAGATTATCTTGCCTATGGTCCCGACCGACCTAAACCCACAAGATAATTATATGCGGATAAGCCACCTTTTCACGTTCTGCGCCCTACTGATCTCTTCCAGCGCTTTTTGTCAACAACAAACAAAAATTACACGCATCGATTCTGTTCTTCAATGGCTCAGCAAAAGGGAGATGTTCAATGGCACAGTGCTGGTGGCGGAGAAGGGAAAGGTTTTATACAAAAAAGCGTTTGGCATAGCCGACCCGAAAACGCGCGCACCCCTCACCACGGCCTCGGCATTTAATCTGGCTTCCGTCTCCAAGCAATTTTATGCGATGATGACGATGATGCTGCACGAAGGTGGCAAGCTGCAATACGACGACCCGGTACAAAAATACCTTCCCATCTTTCCCTACCCGGGCATCACGATCCGTCACCTGATGAATCAAACCTCGGGTCTTCCGGAATATTTCGACATCGCTGCCGCAAATTTGAATTTGCTCGATACGCTGACCAATGCGTCGATGCTGGACTTGTTGGCGTATAAGAAACCACCCCTGCTCTTTGCCCCGGGTGAACGATGGGAATACTGTAACACAAACTACACCACCCTGGCATCCGTCATCGAGAAAGTATCGGGAATGACAGCCGATAAGTTTTTTCAACTGCGTATCGCCGGACCGTTGAAGATGACCAATAGTTATGTGTACCACCTGAAAATGAAATCTTCGCCGGCCTCCCGCGTGATCGGCTTCCGGTATGAAGGCGGCCAGCCCGTGTTGAACGACCTGATGGCGTTCGACGGCATTGTGGGCGATGGTAATGTCTACGCGTCCGCCGAAGACCTTTTGAAATGGGACCGGGCGTTGTATACCGAAAAGCTGGTGAAAAAAGCGACGCTCAAGGAGGCCTTTACGTCGGGAAAACTTTTGAACGGGAAGTCCACCGGCTATGGCTTTGGATGGTTTGTTGATGATGGCGGGACTAGGGTGGAGCACACCGGCTCGTGGGTGGGCTTCTATACGCAAATCGTGCGCTACACCGATAAAGACCAGACGCTCATTTGGCTAAGCAACTCATCGCGCGCCACTGCCCGGCAATACCTGCGGGATATTTGGGAAGGCAAGGCCATTCAATTGCCGCAGACCGAGTTGATCACCAACGTCAACCTGGTGGCCGGCAATGGCCTGCCCGCGCAAAAAACTTCGGTGCGCATCATGAACGATCGCATTCGCGACATCGGGACGTTAGTACCTTACCCGAACGAGAAAGTTACCGATGGAAAAGGCGCCGTACTGGCCCCCGGCTTCATCGACAGCCACAGTCACCACGACCGTGGCATGAAAGATGAACCCAATTTTTTGGCCGCCGTCAGCCAGGGCATCACCACCATTGTTATCGGCCAGGATGGCGATTCGGACCCCGTGGACTCGTTGAAAAGCAGCATGAAGAAAATTCCGGTCAGTGTAAATGTGGCCACCTATACCGGTCACGCCACCCTGCGGCAACAGGTTATGAAGCAGCGCCTGTACCGCGCGGCGCGACAGGCAGAAGTAGATTCGATGAAAGCGTTATTGGAAAAAGAAATGGACAAAGGATCGCTCGGCCTCGCCACCGGCTTGGAGTATGAAGCCGCATTTTTTTCAAACACCGACGAAGTGATCGCCTTGGCCAAAGTGGCCGCTTCCAAAGGTGGCCGTTACATCAGTCACATCCGCAGCGAAGACATTCATATAGAGGAAGCGGTCACCGAGATCATCAACATCGGCCGCGAGGCAAAGTTGCCCGTGCAGATCTCGCATTTAAAAATTGCCATGCACAGCAAATGGGGTACGGCTCCAAACATTTTGAATCGGTTAGAGAAGGCGCGCGCGCAAGGTGTCGATATTACGGCCGACGTGTATCCCTATGCCATGTGGATGTCCACGCCACGCGTGTTGTTTCCCAAAAAAGATTTTGATAATGAGCAAAGCGCTGTCTTTGCCACGCAAGAATTATTCGATCCCTCCAAATCCGTGATGCTCTACTTTTCGGCAAACCGTTCCTACGAAGGAAAAACGGTTTCCGAGATCGCGACACTGAATCATGAAACGCCGCCGAAAGCCTTGATGCGATTGATTCGCGAAGCCGATGAAAAGAAAGGTTCGGCGGGCATTGCCGGTCACTCTATGGCGGAAGAAGATATTGTGAGTTTTCTGCAGTGGCCTCACACCAACATTTGTTCTGACGGTGCACCCGATGGCCACCCCCGCGGACATGGGGCGTTCACACGCGTGCTGGGTCCCTATGTGCGCGACCAAAAGATCATGCCGTTGGAGACTGCCATCTTTAAAATGACCGGTCTCACCGCCGAGCACCTGGGCCTTCACCATCGTGGTCTGATCGCGCCCGGCAACTTCGCCGACCTGGTATTGTTCGATCCCACGACGGTGAAAGACAATGCCACCATGACCGATCCCATGGCCCTGTCCACCGGCATCCTCAAGGTGTGGGTCAATGGTCAGGCCGTCTATGAGAATCAAAAAGCCACGGGAAATTTTCCCGGCAGATTTATCGGAAAGTAATTTTTCGAAGCGACGGTTATTTTCTATTCGAACTTCTCCGTATCCGGGTGGAACGTGCGCCAGCTGTGCCAGAACTCCTGGTAGGCGTTCACGCGCGCCAAGCGCTGGTCTGGGGTGGAGAGGTCGCGTCCGGAGAGATCGTAGGGCTTGCCCCCGGCAAACAGGGTGTCTTGCCGCAGCGTGAACTCGTCGGTTTGGGATGGGCGCTCGAACACCACGAAGGTTTGTGCATCGCCCGAAAGGGCTAACACCACCGGCTTGCCACCTACGTTGTCGTTGATGACACGCTTTTCGGTGAGCTGGATCCAGTCGTAAGCTTTGCTGGCGTTCCCGGCCTGGATGCCCACCACCCACGATTTATCTTTCCACGAAAGACTGTCGGTGCGCGTGAGCTTGCCTTTGCTTTTTCCTTTCTCAAATCGGCCGGTGGAATCATATTTTGTGCGCGACGCTTCGTCCAGTTGCATGACCATGGCTTGGGGATAGAGCTCGAAAAATTTGCGCAAGTTGGTTTGGAAAGATTCCACTTCGGGCAGCGACGTTCCTTTCAACGATCCCGCTACCGCTTCACCCGTGGCCTGGCGCCACCAGCTTTTGGTGGTCGCATCCTCGAACATGGCATTGAAATGGTCCATGCCCACCAACCTGAATTTTTCGTGTTGCCCGTTCACCACCGGCTCGAACACGCGACCCGTGCGGCAGACACTGCAATAGGTGACGATGATATTTTTTCCACCGATCGTGTCCTGCACCTGGTGATGGTAGGTGAGGTAGCGGATGGGATAAGCTTTGGCAACGCCTTTATATTCTACGGCGATCACGAGGCTGCTGTCGTTCACCTGACTTTCGTCCTGAGATTTGAACGTAACTTTTTCCGGTTGCAAAAAAATGCTGTCCGCCGTCATTTTAAAATTGAAATAGTAAACCACCACCATGGCCAACGCGCCAACGGCGGCGGGCACCCAAGGGCGCTTGCCCCGGAAAGCATCCCGGAACCCGGCAATGATCATCACGCCAAAAGCAGCCCTGAACCACCAGCGGTGAGAATGCAGCAAATAGGCGATGTCGAGACTTTGGATCTCCTGGCTGCCCGGCATGGGCATAATGAAATAAACTTTCAGGATTTCGAATACGGCAAGGAGAATCATCCCCGCATAGAATAATTTTTTCATAGCGAATCGATAGTGAAGAAAAAACTTTTGATCGGAACTGCCGTCTGTTACGGGGTCAGCGGCAGCTAACAGAGCTAAAGATAGATTTTTTTTGGAAATGAATCACTTTTTCGATTTTCCCTGCGCTGTCATAATGGCCATGACCAGGTTCGCGGAGTTGCGGGCGGCGATCTGGTAAAACGTTTCAATATCAGCATGGGCCGTGCTGCTGGCGTTGTCGCTCATGCTCCGGATGACCAGGAAAGGGATGTGTTGCTGATAGCTGACTTGCGCCACCGCAGCACCCTCCATTTCGGTGGCCTCGGCGTGCATTTGCTTTTGAAGTTCCTGTGTGGCTTTCTCGGAAGACACAAACACGTCGCCCGTCACGATCGTGCCCGTGATGATCTTGGGTGAGCGAAGGCCTTGCGGGCTTTTGATCTTTTCCAATACTAAATTCTTTCCCGCCCGTTGGGCTAGGTTGATGAGGCTGGTATCGCAGGGAAAGTAGATGGGATTCTCCTGCATGGTGGCCGGGTCGCGCGTGGGGCGGCGCTGAATGCCGGTAGCGGTTAGCGTGCCGTAGTCATGATGGGCCAGGGTGGTGCCAATGACCAGGTCGCCGGGCGCCAGGGTTGGGTTGACCGCACCCGCAATGCCGGTGAAGACGATGGCCTTGGGATGAAAATGTTCGATCAGCAGTATGGTGGTGAGCGATGCGTTCACTTTGCCGATGCCGGTTTGCGCAAGCACGACATGTTGTCCGTTGAGCTTTCCTTCCGTGAACGACAAATGCTGTATAACAAATTCGGTTTTGTCCTGCATTTGTGTTGCCAGAAATTTTACCTCTTCGGGAAACGCGCCGAGGATGCCGGTAACATCGGTCACCACCGTGTCGATGCGCGCGGCGGGTTTGGTCTCTACAATGCCTTGCCCGCAGAGCGACAATGTGGAACAAAGGGCAACGGAAAAGAAAATAATCGTTCTGAGCATATTGCTGTTTTTATTCTAAAGTAAGCGCCACCAATGCAAAGGCATCGATGATCCAAAGGGCGAGCGGTACATCTTTTGCTTTTCCATGACCGACTTTCAACACGGTCCAACTGAGAAACCCCCAAATGATGCCTTGGGTGATGGAGTAAGTAAATGGAATGAGCACCATAGCGAGAAATGCCGGGATGGCCTCGTCCATATGTTGCCACCGGATTTTAGTGACCGGGCGGATCATGTACGCACCAACCAAAACCAACGCCGGCGCCGTGGCGATCGCGGGAATGGCAGTGAGCAGTGGTGACAGAAATAAGAAAGGCAAAAACAATAGCGCGCCCGTGATGGCAGTCAAGCCCGTGCGTCCGCCGGCCTCGATGCCCACGGCCGACTCAATGTAGGCCGTACCCGGACTGGAACCGAACAAGCCCGCCAACAGGGTAGACGTTGCGTCGGTGATCAGCGAACGTTTTATGTTTCGTGGTTCGCCGTTCTCGTCGGTAAGGTGCGCGGCTTCGGAAAGCGCGACGAATGTAGAAAGCCCATCGAACATTCCCGTAAAAACAAAAGCGAACACGACGGGTGCCAACGCCCATTGCAGGGAGTGAACCAGGTCGAGCGACAAAAGCAAACTAAAGTCAGGCGCCGAAAAAAGACCGTTCCAATGCACAATGGGATCGGGGCCACCCCACCATCGTCCCAGCGTGAAGGCCGCCGTGGTGGTGAGGAGCATGCCCAACAGCACCGCACCTTTCACCTGCCGGATGATGAGGGCCGCCGTGACCAATAAACCAAAAAGAAAAACCACCAAGGAAGGATTGAGCTTGCCCACGCCGATCACGGTGGCCGGGTGATGCACGATGAAACCGGCGTTCACAAATCCGATCAGCGCAATGAACAACCCAATGCCGGCCGTGATGGCATAGCGCAAGGGCAGCGGGATCGCTTTAACGATATGCGTACGGATATTGAACACCGAAAGCAAAAAGAAGATCACCCCCGCCCAAAACACAGCGCCCAACGCCACCGGCCACGCTACGTGCATACCCATGACCACGGAAAAAGTGAAGAACGCATTCAGTCCCATACCTGGAGCCACCAGGATGGGGTTGCGCGCATAGAGTCCCATCATCAGGCTGCTAAAGAAAGACACCAGCACGGTGGCAGTGAGCACGGCCGCAAAAGGCATCCCCGCCTGGCTCAACACCGAAGGGTTGACCACGATGATATACGCCGTAGCCATAAAGGACGAAGCGCCGGCTACGATCTCTGTCCACGGGTGTGCATGTTTTAAGGACCGAACAGGCGGTGAAGTCATGCGGCTAAGGGTAATTTAAGCTGTGAAAGTAAGGAGTTACTTTTTAAAATAGAACGGCGTTTGCGAAAGAATGCGGACTTGTCCGGGAGGCTGCGTTTCAAACGGGTGCAAGGCAATGCCGGCGATTTATCCGGGTTCATGGATCGCCTGCCGTTTCATTAGGTTTTTGAAAAATGCGTCTGTATTTTCACAGCATCCACGGCCGAACCTCTCTTCGTGGTAGTGGGTGTATGAACCTGTCATGAGCTTATAATCGATCAGCAATGTCCCGTTATTTCTTCCGAATTGTGCTTGGCCCCGGTGCGATGGCCTTGGGATGGATGTGTGCCCTCACTGCCAGTGCGCAGTCGTCCACGAATTTCAAGACAGAAGCGTTCCTGTTAAAGAATGTTATTCAACAAAAACATTTCAGCCCTCCCGCCATCGACGACGCGTTCTCCGCCATCGTGTTTGACAATTTTCTCGAAGGTCTCGATCCGGATCGCATGCTCTTCACAGAAGCCGACATCCAAACCCTCAGACCGTTCCGCAACAAGATCGATGATGAGTTGAACGGCAAGAATTGGATTTTTCTTTCCACGGTTGCACAAACCTATAAGAAATGTCTCGCCCGGTCATCGTCCAATATTCTGCAGTATACACAGGGGCCTTTTGATTTCAGCACGAAGGAATATTATGTGAACGATACCGTGTGGGCAAAAGACGAAACGGCGTTGAGCTTCCGGTGGCGCCTGGCCCTGAAGTATGAAACACTCGCGCGCCTGGCGGAAATGAAAACCAAATTTCCCAACGAGCGGCCGGAAGAATTTCTGAAGAAACACGAGCCGGAAGTGCGCGGTAAGGTGAAGGCAAACAACATCGCCCGTGGCAAGCGCATCCTCTTTCATCCTTCCGGTTATGAAAATTATGTGGGCGTGGCCTTCCTCCATGCGATGGCCGGCAGCGCCGATGCACACACGAGCTATATGTCGCCCAAAGACATGGAGACCTTCATGGCCTCACTGAGCACACAAGGACTTTATTTTGGCGTGACCCTGAAAGACAACGAATGGGGCGATGCCGTCATCGACCGGCTTGCACCAGGAGGACCCGCGTGGAAGTCGGGGCAAGTATTGGTGGGCGACATCATTCAACGCTTGCGCTGGGATGGGGGGGACTGGATCAATCTTAGCGGCATGGACCTCAGTGAGGTCGGCGCCATCATGGACGAGTCCAACCACCTGAGCCTGGACTTTGAATTGAAGAATGTGAGCGGCGAACAAAAAATAGTGACGCTGCGCAAAGAGAAAATAGCGGATGAAGAAAATGTGGTCCGCAGTTTTGTGATCGATGGAGAAAAAAAGATCGGCTATATTTTCCTGCCGGGATTTTATTCCAACTGGGGCGACGCCGGCGGCTCGCGATGCGCCAACGACGTGGCGAAAGCCATCATCAAACTAAAAAAAGAAAACATCAACGGCCTCATTCTCGATGTGCGCTTCAATGGTGGGGGTTCGCTGGAGGAGGCCGTGGCCCTGGCCGGGATCTTTATTGATGCGGGACCCATTGGCGTGATGAAGAACCGCGCAGGCGAGATCGTGTCGGTAAAGGACGTGAACCGCGGCACGATCTACGACGGCCCGCTGGTGCTCATGGTGAATGCCTTGAGCGCGTCGGCATCGGATTTTTTGGCAGCGGCCTTGCAGGACTATCGCCGCGCGATCGTTGTAGGAAGCCGCACCTATGGAAAAGCCACAGCGCAGGAAATATTTTCACTCGACCCGAAAAGCACTGCCGCGAATTTTGCATCCGTAAAAAACCTGTATGGCTATGCCTCGGTGACCCACGAAAAGATCTATCGCATCACGGGCAAGACCGCCCAGCGCATGGGAGTAACACCAGACATCGCCCTCCCCGATGTGCTCGACGTCCTTGGACTTCGCGAAGAGGATCAGGCCCAGACGCTGCCTTCGGATTCGGTGCAAAAGAAAACATACTATCAACCTCTGGCGTTATTACCCATCGCCTACCTGGAAGCCAAAAGTCAGAAACGTGTGGCCACCGTGGAAGCGTTCAAAACTTTAGCGGCCTATAGTCAGTTATTAGAAAAGAATGACGACCCCGTACCGCTGTTTTGGACCGACTTCATGGCCTTGCGTGATAAAAATATGCAGATCATCCAAAACCTGGAGAAGGAGCGGGAGACGCCTGCGCCCTATACCGTGAACAGCACCGGCTTCGAGCAGGAACGCCTCGCCATGGACGAGTATACGCGCAACCTTTACGCCGCCTGGATAAAAAAACTGCAGCAGGATATTTCTTTGGAGGAAGCTTTTCATATTCTTTGCGACTATATAACCACTTTCAAAAAATAGTGATGAACAAAATGTTAGCTATCGGGCTTCTAGGCTTGACCCTTTGCATGGGTACAGGAAAAACGTTGGCCATGACCGCCGTCGAGCACATGTCGTTTCTTTCGGGGCAGGAGGAAACCTTGTCGTTAAAATATTTGAGCTATATGAGCGAAGTCGCGCATGGGGTGCGGGCCCGCAAGATGGAAAAGCGACGTCAGGAACTTATCTCCGCGGTGCGGTTGGCCATCCGCGAGGGCAACAAACTCAGACCGTTCGAGGGCGACGCGTCACTTCGCAATGCCTATGTAAACTACTGGACAGTATTGCTCTCTATTTTTAACGAAGACTATGGCAAGATCATTGACATGGAGGAAGTGGCCGAGCGCTCCTATGATGCCATGGAAAGCTATTTGCTGTTACAAGACAAGGTGGACGAGAAACTGAAGGAAGCCTACAACAAGGTGCCCGAAGCATACCAGACGTTCGCGGCCAGCCACCGTGTGCAACTCACCCAAGGCCAGAGCACAAAGTTGGATCGCAAGCTCAGCGAGACCAGCCGGGTCAACAACTATGTGCGGCATCTTTTCCTGATCAACTTCAAAAGCAGCGTGCAGGAAAGCAACATGATCGACGCCCTGAACAAAGCGGATTTGAACGGCATGGAGCAAAGCAAAAATGCGCTAAGGACGTATGCTGAAGAAGGCCTGACCCGCCTTGATACATTGAAGCCCTACAACGGCGACGCTTCCCTGGTCACGGCCTGCCGCAAGGTCCTGGAATTTCAGAAGAATGAAGCAACGCGTTTCACGGCGTTATCCGACTATATGCTCAAGCGCGACGAATTTGAAAAAATAAAAAAAGCCTTCGACGCCAAGCCGGCTGCAAGCCGTAAACAATCTGATGTAGATGCCTACAACAAAAGCCTCGAGGCCATGAACAAGGGCATAGCAGACTACAACAAAGTGAACGACGAGCTGAACAAAGGACGAGACAAGGTGATGCAAAACTGGGATGCTGCCCGCAAGCGCTTCCTGGATCAACACGTTCCACATAAGTAAATGAAATCAGAAACGCTCACGCCAGGTGAGAAGGCGTTTTGCCCGTCCATCGCTTAAACGCCCGCGAAAATGCACTCAGCTCATTATAGCCCAGCATGTGTGAGATTTCCTTGATGGGATGATCACCCTTCTTTATATATTCCACGGCCAGCGCCTTTCGCACGGCATCGGCCAGTTCCTGGAAGGTGATGTTTTCTTCTTTTAATTTTCGTTGCAAACTCCGCGTGCTCACGTTGAAATTGGACGCGACGTCGTCCAGCGAAAGAATGCCGAGGTAGGCATTGGCCATGAGGTATTCGTGAATTCGATTTTGTAAACTGGGCTTTGATTTCAAGGTCGGCGCACCGCGATTCACCGTTTTGAGTAAGAGACTTTGCAATTCGTAGTTCGCCGTCAGAATAGGCTCATTCCAATAGCGTTTGTCAAACTCTAAGGCATACGCATCGCCCTTGCGTGAAGGTTTACAACGCAACACTCTTTCATATTCGGTAAGGTCGGTTCCATTTGGATAGGGGAATTTTACAGCCGTAGGATGGATCTTCACCAACAGCAAGCCGTCCAATTCATGAATGATAAAGACCATGAGCATGTCGCGCAGTTGGGTAAAGAGGAAGGGCCACTCTTGTTCCGCCTGCGGACGCGGCACGAGTTGGATGCTAAATGTTTTTGTGCCCTGCTTCACATTCATCGTGAACAGGTCGGTGACGAGATAGCTGAGCGAGTTGGCGATGGTCAACGCGTCGCCCACGGTGTTGCTGGCCTGGATGATCTGTCCCACCACACCGAGTGCGGCAAGTTGCAGCGATTCGCCGAAATGCAAACCAAACAAAGGGTCGTTGCAAAGCCGGCTGGCGTGTAGCCAGAGATCGTTCGTTTGTTTTGGTGTCAGTGCCGCTGCTTTTCCTTTTTGTAATGCTTCCAGGTTCACTTGCGCTTGCTTGCACAAGGGCTGTGGCGATACGCCTTTCTGCACGGCATAACCGAGCAGGCTGAGAATAAATTGTCGTTGATGTGCTTCCATGCTATAAAAGTAGTCTTCCGGTCAACATCCTTTTCATCCTTTTTCAGTATGGCGCGAAAGGGTAACCGAATGGCGTCTAAAGGTAAACGCCGCGTTGACGTTGCGCTATACTTTTGTCTTATAAATTTTCAATCACCAAAAAAAATAATACAGCTATGTTAACACTCAGAAATGTTCTCCTCATCAACGCCGTAAGCTCCGGAGCAACCGGCCTTCTTCTTGTTTTGTTTTCTGATTTCTTTGCTAGACTCTTCGGCATCGAAAGCGTGTCGCCGTTTTTAGAAACCGGAATTTTCCTGTTGGCCTTTGCCGGTTTCGTTTTTTATGAAGGCCGCCGAAGCACGACAAACACGAGTCGCATCCGGCTCATCATCGCTTTGGACACGCTTTGGGTGGTGGCCAGCACTTTGTTACTGGTGCTGCAACCTGTGGCGATCACATTGATCGGCAACTTGTTCATCGCTGCCGTGGCGGTGTGGGTAGCAGCCATGGCGGCCTTGCAGTTCAGAGGCTTGAAACAAATAACCGCTTAATCCCACCGACCATGAAAAAGATAAGCGCCTTTATTTTCCTGATGACCACGATGGTATTTCAGAATTATGCCCAGCAGACGGCAACACCGCCCCAACCCGAACAAGTGGTCCGTGAGTTTCTCTTCGGTGTACAGCAACACGACCGGGAAAAAGTAAAATCCCTGCTGCACCCCCAGGTACAATGGGAGCAACCCGGCAATAACCGTCTATCCGGAACCAAGAAATCAGCGGACGAAGTCATGGAGATGGGCCGCATCATGGGCGAATGGTCCGAGAGAACGCTACGGCTTTCCTCCATCGAGCAATGCGGCACGAACGGCAACACCGTGGCCGTGCGCCTCCGCTGGACGGCAGCTCAACCTACGGGAAGAGTGCTCGATGTCGGGAACGTCGACATATACACCGTAGAGAATGGAAAGATCACGCACGCCAGGATTTATTCGGAGGATATTTTTCAGGAGGATAGGTTTTGGGGGAAGTGAGAAATCAGGAGCCAGAATCCAGGAGCCAGGAGCCAGAATTTGGGGGTTAGAATCCAGGAGTCAGAGGTCTACGAGGCTGAAGGGGCTCGGGAGTTTTTTAGATGGTAGTTCTTGAAAGTCCCTGGTCCTGAATTTTGGTGTTGTTTTGAATCAGGGTGACTTTGTCACCCTGATTTTGTTCTTTTTTTACGAGGCGTTTGTGGGGTTGGCAAGAAAAAGGGCTAGCCCTGACGTATTTCTTGATTGACGCGTAAACCCTCAGCCATATCGTTCATGGCATCCAAATAACCCCAGCCTTTAGGGTGGGTATAAGACCAACCGAAAGAAAGGCTTTAGCCCTGACCGTCTTTGCCACTTCCTTCCGTAACCCTGCCGATCAAACTCACAGATTCTATATTCCAAAAGTTGCGATTGTTCATTAACTTGGTGATTACAGGTTCTCCACCCTAAACCAGTTACCAGTATGGACAAATTTTTTCACATCCGGATGCTCATGGGCATCATCCTCGGGTTGAGCATCACCCACTTGTTGAAAGGCCTTGTCAAATTTGTGGAGCATCCGGGAAAGGTAAAGACCTACTGGATCCATTTGCTGTGGGTCTTCTATTTGTTTCTGCTCATCGCGCATTTCTGGTGGTGGGAATTTTCTTTGCATACCATCACAAACTGGAATTTTCTCAGCTACTTCTATCTCATTGTTTACACGGCGTTCTTTTTCGTCAATGCTTCTTTGTTGTTCCCCGAGCAGATCAATGACTATACGGGCTACGAGGATTATTTTTACTCGCGCCGCAGGTGGTTTTTTGGTACGCTTGGGTTTACCTTTTTGTTGGATATTATCGACACGCTTCTAAAAGGCGTTAACCACATGACCTATCTGGGGTACGAATATCTGGCCTATATTTTCCTGCATGTGATCGGCTGCCTGTTGGCGATGAGGGTGCGCGACGAAAGGTTTCACGGAGCGTTTGTCATTGTCGTGATCGTCTACCAAATCATTTTTATCTACCGGCTATACTTTACCCTGGAATCGTAACGTCACAAAATCCGCTCATGAACGAAAATAAAAATCTCGCTGCGGCCACGTATGTAGTGCTGCTCACCTTAGGAACTATCGCGCTGATGGTCATCGGGCAAAGGCTGTGGGTGCCGCTCACCTGGGCGTTCCTGTTCTCGTTTATTCTTCACCCCTTGTGTTGCTTCCTCGAAAGACGACGCATCGGCCGGACGACCGCTTCTTTGTTTTCGGTGTTGATCTTTTGTTTCGTGAGCGGCTTTATTCTTGTCTACCTGATTTATGAAGCCGTAAGAATACTGGAACACGAGCCCGTTCTATATTCAAAAATGAAAGAACAGATCATGGACTTGATGACCAAGATCCAGGCCGCCACCGGCGTGACCCTTTACGACCCTTCAGCCGAAGGCAAGTCGGCCAGCGACCCGATTCTCAAAGCTTTGCCGTGGCTGGCGGGCAAAGTAAGTGTGATTGGAGAAGACCTGGTTACGCTGTTGTTGGTGCCGATCTATCTTTTTTTCATGCTCGCGTTCCGGGGCAACATCAAGCGCTTTGTTCGGCACAGGTTTGAACGCGATCACCTCGAGTTCCTGGGATTATTGCTAAAAAATTCGCGTACGTCCATTCAGAGCTATCTTTCGGGAACGTTGATGCTCACCGGCCTCATTGCCCTCATCACGTTTGTTATCCTGCTGGTCCTGGGTGTGCGACATGCGTTTTTCTTTAGTGTGTTCTACGCTGTATTGAGCCTGATCCCTTACATCGGTCACTTGATAGCCTTTGTAGTCATCTTGCTCTTTGCCTGGGTGACAAAGGACTCCGCGTTATCCGTTGTGTTGATAGCGGTAGCGTTGTACATCGTGAATCTCAGTCAGGAGAATTTTCTCCGCCCCAAGCTCATCGGCAATAAAATGGAAATGAATTCCATGGTGGTTTTCACCGCTGTGGTCGTGGGGGGTATGGTTTGGGGATTGTCGGGCATGGTGCTGTTCATCCCGCTGCTGGGCGTGGTGAAGGCGCTTACCGTAAGCCACCACGCACTGAAACCGTACACGACACTCTTCGAACCTTGAAAGGGCCATCACAACACATCATGAAATTGTATACGCGTTGAGGAGTTTTGCTGCTGGTCCTTGTTTCTGGCTTAGGATGGACGCAGGACACGCAATACCTCGCCCCGGGAACTAATTGCGAACCTTTGCGCCTTTGCGCCTCTGCGGTGCAACCTTTTTACCCGCATCCGGCCAGTAGAGTAGCCGTTACGCTGACAATAGGACCTAGTTCCCCGTTCCATTTCCCGGCGCCTTAACAACGCCCATCTTTTTCAAAACCAAATCCGAAACATCCAGGATGGGATCGCCATAAAGTAGCATGCGTCCCCCTCCGGTCTGGTCGCTGAAGATGAGTTGGAAGCCGTTTTCCTTGGCAACGTCCTCAATGGTTTTGCCAATCTTTGCATACAGGGGCTCGATCAATTGAGTTTGCTTCTTTTCCAACGTAGCCTGCGCGTCTTGCTGAAGGATTTCCAGGTTTTCCTGCAGTTGTTGTAATTCACGTTGCGAATTGTTGCGAACCGCCTCGGGAGCGGTTGGACCTACTTTTACAAACTCGGCGTATTTCTTTTTCAGCTCTTCATTCTTGGCTTGAATCTGATTCTCCAGTTGCTTTTGCAGCGACTGCAAGGTGGACTCTACTTGACGGGTTTCCGGAAGCTGGCTTAGGATGTACTCCACCCGGGCAAAACCGGATTTAACGGCAACGGGCTGCGCGCTGCTGGCGAACGCCATGAGCAGACCGGTGAATACTAAGGTGAGTTTCTTAGAAAACGATGTGGCTTTCATGGGATCGCGGGTTTAGGTTGATTTATAAACAAGGGATGATGCGATCGCCCAAAAAGTTTTAGACGCCAGGTGTCCATTCATGGACTCCGAACGTCCGGAAAGAACACGATGGCGTGCAGCGGGTGAGATAGAAGGCGGGGATTCCGGGTATCACACGGCTATTCATGAATTGGCATGCATCTTGAATAGTGGTGTTCAGCGATTAGTTTAGGTTGGATGATACATTCATCCGGGGCTTCGAACGAAGGTTCGGAGCCTTTTTTTGTTTTCTCGCACCGCACAAACAACGTTGTGTTTTCGACCGATGGCGTGCGGGCGAGTTTGCCGTATGCGTATCTTCGTGGAGTGGATTTTATCTCTGGCCAAACCCGAAAGTACCTATGGACATGCTGACCAAAATAACCGACGGTCGTACAGACTTAGTGTTCGATTTCGTTGCACAAGATCACGCGGCCACGTTCGCGGACAGTCGTGGCACTTCGCTCATGGCGTGGTGTGCCTACTATGGTGATGTGAGCGCTATAAAATTTTTGCTATCAAAAGGAGCATCCCTGTCCGACCTGGGACCGAACTATGATTTGAATGGCGCGGCCTTTCACGGGCATTGGAGGCTTTGTCAATTTTTATTGGAACAGGGCGCGGATGCCAACCACCCGTTGCCCGACACCGGTGAGACGCCGCTACACGCCGCCCTGTGTAAAGCCAACCGGCAAGCCTACAACATCGTGGTCGAATTGCTGTTGTCTAACGGTGCAGATCCCAACCGCCGCACAAAGCCCCGCGTGGAAACCGGTTGCTTCATGCGCGACGTGTGGACGAAGGAGGAAACACCGTTGCACCGCGCCGCGGCATTCGGAGACGCTGCCGTCATCCAAATGTTGCTGGATGCAGGGGCGGACAAAACCGCGAAAGACATGCACGGCGAGTCGCCGTTGAGTTGGGCCAGTTGGCATCTGCGTCCCGGAAACATTCTCGCGCTGCTGGCTTATGGCAAGTACACCATTCACGAAAGCCACATCCGGAAAAATATCAGCGATCACGGTTTGGGATGGGGCGATGGCATGGAGGTGAATCTTCTGGGGAAGGCACACTGGTAAAATGACATTGACGCAAAAGGTGGGAATTTATTCGTGAACAGAAAACGTCCGGAAAGGTTAAAGCGTTAATGTTGTAAATTGAAAGAACAGCATTCTAAAACAATTTCATTTTTAATCTTATCACCATGAGCGCTCCCCTGATAGTAAAAAGTTCGATCACCATTCACGCCTCCGCCACCAAGGTTTGGGATGTACTGACCAAGCCGGAATATACCGAGCAGTATATGTTCGGTTGCACCATCGACTCCGACTGGAAGATCGGCGGGCCCTTTCTTTGGAAAGGTGTATTCGATGGAAAGGAATTGGTGGCCGTGAAGGGCACGCTGGTGCAAAAGGAAGACGCCAGACTCCTGGCCTATACAACCTTCGACCCCAACACACCGATGGAAGATATTCCTGCGAACTACACCACGGTGACCTATGCTCTGCAGCCGCACGAGGATGAAATGTTACTCACGGTGACCCAAGGCGACTTCGCGAACGTGGCGGATAGCGAGCGGCGCTACAAAGAAACCTATAACAACGGCGAGGGCTGGAACCCGATATTGGTTCAGATCAAAGCCCTGGCGGAAGCTCAGTAAAGTAATTTTGCGACGCAAGCCGGGAGAAAGATCACGAACGGACACAGACTGATCCAAGCGGTCCTGTTGGTTTGTTTTATGCGTTTGAAGGTGTTTCAATCGATTTAATTTAGGATGATGTTGGTTTGTGTAGAATAAATTTCTTTACTTAAGCGCTTCAAAGTCAATCAAAAGGGTCAACGGATGGATATGGAGCTGAAGAAATGGGACGCTATGCGCGCGGGTGACGGAGAGGCTTTTGCCTGGCTCTACGCAAAATATTTTAAGCTGCTATACAACTACGGAAGAAAGATCGGCGCCGGTGATGCCGCTTTGCAAGATGCCATCCACGATC
The DNA here is from genome assembly GCA_036525235.1 of Chryseolinea sp. Taxonomy (GTDB): domain Bacteria; phylum Bacteroidota; class Bacteroidia; order Cytophagales; family Cyclobacteriaceae; genus Chryseolinea. The sequence goes on from DATDAV010000142.1 coordinate 23,861, forward strand.
TGTTTGTGGACCTGTGGCGCTTCCGTGATAATCTTTCCGAGACCACTTCGGTTCGCTTCTACCTGTATCGTTCCATCCGGCGGCGGCTGGTTCGCAACGACACGTCGCGTTCCTTCTTTACAGCCGACGGCATTGTGATTGAAGATGCCTTGCAGGTATCCACACCCTCGCTGGAAGAAAACCTGATCGATGAAGAAAAACAAAACCAGCGCCTCAACCGGCTCAAGAAACTCCTGAACGATTTAACGCCCCGTCAATATGAAGCCCTGGTGCTGCGGTTCTATGATGAACTGTCGTTCGAGGATATTGGGTCCATTTTGCAGGTGAATGAACAATCGGCGCGCAACCTCGTGCAGCGTGGCCTGGCGCAGATGAAGCAGTATGCCAAATACGTGATCTCGCTTTGTTGCCTGTTTCTTTTTTGAATCCCCTTCTTTTTCAAATCACCCTTCCCGTTGCCGCAAGCCCGGCTTTTTCCATCATTTAATGACCATCCCAGGCCTTTAAAATTTTTTTTTGTCTGAAGTGAGTTAAATCCCGCAATCGTTGCTTTTGGTATATAAATCGTTTGAAAAGGGAGCGATTTTTATCAAAATGAAAGACTACGAAGGATATACAGCCGACGAATTTGCCAGCGATGACGACTTCATTCGTTGGGTAATGGCCCCCGGGACACGTCCGGACCTGGACAGGTTCTGGAAAGAGTGGATCGCCACGCACCCGGCGCAAATGGACGAGATCGAAGAAGCGCGGCTCATGATACAGGCCGTAATGGAGGAACCCCAGTTCTTACCGAACCAGGACCTGCAAGACAAGGTCTGGCAACGCATCCGCCATACCGCGCAAGTTCCAGAGCCGGCGCCCCGTCCGGTAAGCCTGTGGAGCCATTGGTACAGCAAGGCGGCTATGGTCGCGATCATGCTTGGACTGGGCTGGTGGGTATCGCACCAATCGCGCACCTTTCACATGACGAATGTCAAAATCACCCAGGGCGGCGGCGTGGTCATCAAGACGAAGGAGAACGATACTTCGCTGCCGATCACCATCGAACTGGATGACCAAAGCATTGTCGTGCTGCAACCCGGAAGCCAACTTCAATATCCCGAGCATTTCAAAAAAGGCGTACGCGAAGTAGATCTGGTGGGAGAAGCTTTTTTTGAAGTGAAAAAAGATCCGGACAGACCTTTCCTGGTGTACACCGATGAGATCGTCACGCGTGTGTTGGGAACAAGCTTTACCGTTCGAAACTACCCGGCCGATGTACGGGTGAGTGTGAAGACCGGAAAGGTGTCGGTGTTAAAGGATTCGAATGCGGACGAAGCGCAAGAGGCCAATGGCACCGTCGAAGGGGTTATCCTCACCCCAAACCAGCAGGTCGTGTATGCGCGGCAGGAAAAAAAGATGACCAAGTCGTTGGTGGAAGATCCCAACGTGCTGACCCCGGTGGCGAAGCAGGAGTTTGAATTTACGGATACCTCGGTGGGTACGGTGTTTCAGGCGATCAAAGACGCCTATGGCGTGGAGATCGTCTATGACGAGCAGGTGCTGGCCAATTGCCACCTCACCGCGTCGCTCACGGATGTTTCCCTGCACGACAAGCTATCGCTCATCTGCAAGGCCATCAATGCCACGTATGCCATCATCGATTCGCACATTGTGATCTATGGAAAAGGATGCGCCAATCCTTAAAAATACTAACCCATCCTAAACCAGAAAAGAAATGCCTATGAAAATATAGATACTCCCAAAAAAAGAAACCGGCGGTGCTCGAACACCACCGGTTCAAAAAGCCACCACCATCATCCGAGGGATGAAAGGGGGCATTGTCTATCCGTCGTAAACACATCAAGACAAACATTCAAAAGTATGAAAAAAGAACGTCATGTTCATGGACAGTTATTGTTCATTATGAGGGTCTCCTGTCTTTATCTATTCTCTATAGTCGCCTTCTTCGGCATGGCCCATGCTGCCGATGGCAATGCACAAGTGCTGGAACGCAAGGTTTCCATTCGCCTGGAGAACGTTTCTCTCCGCGAAGCGCTCCAGAAAATCGAAAGCGTCTCCGACGTAAAATTCTTGTATCAGCCCCAGATCATCGCCTCTTCCGAAAAAGTGAACCTCACGTTCACGGACGAACGCCTGGCGGACGTGCTGAAAAAACTCCTGGACCCCCTGGCCATCCGGTTTGAATCGGAAGGCAACCAGATCGTGCTCATGAAGCAACCGCGCGGCGCGTTGGAAGTAGAGCCCGGGATGCATGATAACAAACAAGCCTTTGAAGTCCAGATCAGCGGTACGATCACCGACGACTTAGGCCAACCTTTGCCCGGTGTAAATATTCTCGTGAAGGGAACAACGCTGGGAACAACTTCCGATCCCGAGGGAAAATTTTCATTGTCTGTTGCGGATGAGAATTCAGTGCTGGTGTTCACCTTCATCGGTTTCTTATCACAAGAAATACAAGTGGGGCAGCGCACCAACCTCAGCGTGCAGATGATGCCCGACGTTACATCGTTGTCGGAAGTTGTGGTAGTAGGATACGGTGAAATGAAAAAATCGGATGTCACGGGTTCCCTTTCTTCTGTGAAAGGTGAAGAACTGAATGCCTACCCATCGAACAACATGATGCAATCGCTCTCGGGCCGCGCTACGGGTGTGCAGGTTTCGCAAAACACCGGTGCGCCGGGAGCACCGATAAGCGTTCGCGTGCGGGGAACCAACTCTGTGCAGGGCTCCAACGAACCACTTTATGTGGTGGATGGCTTTCCCTATTCCAGCAATCCTACGCTGCTGAACAACGCTGACATCGAGTCTATCGAAATATTAAAGGATGCCTCCGCCACCGCCATCTACGGTTCACGTGGTGCAAACGGCGTGGTACTCATCACCACCAAACGCGGCAAAGCCGGCAAGACCACGGTGGATTACGATGGATACTATGGCTTCCAGAAGATCCGCAAGAAAATCGACATGATGAACGCACAGGAATATGCACAATTCTACAACGAACAAGCGGCAAACGACGGCCTAGCCCCGCACTTCACCCCAGACCAGATCAACAGCTTCGGAAAAGGTACCGATTGGCAGGACGTAGCCCTGCGTACAGCGCCCATTCAAAACCATTCCATCACGGTGAACGGTGGTGGTGAGAGTACAAAGTTCTCCATTTCCGGAAGTAATTTTAACCAATCCGGTATCATCATCGGCAGCGATTATATACGCAACTCGCTTCGCGCCAACATCAGCACCGACATCAGCAAGAAATTCAAGTTAGACCTCAGCACCATCCTGAGCCGCATTGATTCAGATCGCAAAAACTCAGGCAAGGGTAACCGTGGCGCTTCAATGATCTCGGCTATGTTGTCGGGCTACCCTACTCTTTCGCCGTACAATCCCGACGGGAGTTATACAAATCTTTCGACTGCCTATTCCTGGGGCTCGAACGTGATCACCAACCCACTGAACTTCATCGAACAGCAATCCGACTTCCTTCGCTCGAATAAAGTGCTGGCCAATGGCGCAGTCACGTATAAGGTTTTGGATGGTCTTTCCATCAAGGTCTCGGGGGGTATTGAAAATACCGACGATCGCAACGATTTATATACCACCAAGAAGTATGTGAATTCCACCGGCTCGGCTACGATTAATACACAGCAGACCACCAGCGTACTGAACGAGAACACGGTCAGTTATGTAAAGGAGTTTAAGGATCACTCGATCTCGGCAGTGGCTGGGTTTACTTATCAAAATTTCAAGTCCACCCAGCTCAATACTTCCGCCAGCGGTTTCGTGAGCGACGTTCAACAGTCCTATGATATTGGTGCAGGTGCTACACAAGGTGTGCCCTTGTCGTCCTTCACCGAGTGGACTTTGTTGTCGTACCTGGCACGGGTCAATTATGGATTCAAAGGAAAATACCTGGCCACCGTAAGCTTCCGTGCTGACGGCTCTTCGCGCTATACCGACGGACAAAAGTGGGGAAGTTTCCCCTCGGCATCCCTGGCCTGGCGCGTGTCGGAGGAGGAGTTTATGCAGAACATCCCGGTGATCTCTAACCTGAAGGTCCGTGGCGGATATGGTGAGACCGGTAGCACGGCGATCGATCCCTATTCAACGATGAACCAGTTGGCATCCGGCAAAGCTGTTTTTGGCGATGCGTTGACAACCTACTACGCGCCGACCAACCGTTTGGCGGGTCCCCTGAAATGGGAAACCACCGCACAAACCGACATCGGATTGGATCTCGGTCTCTTCCAGAATCGTGTCAACTTTTCGGCTGACTTTTATGTGAAGAATACACGCGACCTGCTGAACACTGTGCCGCTCGCCTCTTCGTTGGGATACTCTTATACGATTCAAAACGTAGGAAAGACCCAGAACAAAGGGATCGAACTTGCCCTGGGGGGTGTAGCGTTGGAAGGACCTTTCCGTTGGGATCTCTCCGCGAATATTTCCTTCAACAGAAACAAGGTGGTGAAATTGTATGGCGGCAGTGATGTGTTGGGCGCGCCCATCGATATTTCGGTGGTCAACGACAACATCAATATTCTGAGAGAAGGCCAACCGATCGGGTCATTCTTTGGCTATGTAGAAAAAGGATATGACAACACCGGCCGCATCGTATACGAAGATTTCAACGGCAACGGCATCCGCGACATCGGCGACAAGCGCATCATTGGAAATCCGAACCCCAATTTTGTCTACGGTTTCAATTCCACTATGTCGTACAAGAACTTTGAACTGAATATTTTTATTCAGGGCACTCAGGGCAACGACATCTTCAACCTGAGCGCAGTCAACCAGACACTCGACTATGGTCAGGCGCTGAACATGCCTCGCGATGTTTATGAAAGCCATTGGACTCCGGAAAACCCCACGGCCAAATATCCCGTGATCAGCCGGACCTCACAAACGCAGGTGTCGAATCGCTTTGTGGAAGACGGCTCGTACCTACGCGTCAAGAACATCCAGTTGAGCTATAACCTGCCCGTGTCGGTGCTGGAGTTGCACTGGCTGCGGAAAGCGCAGATCTATGTCAGTGGCCAGAATTTGCTCACCCTTACCGGCTATTCGTGGTATGATCCGGAAGTCAATTCATATGGAGGTGTCACCGGTGCCAATTCAATCCAGATGGGCATCGACCACTACAGCTACCCTACGGCAAAGACGATGACGGTGGGATTGCGTCTTGGATTTTGATCGTAACAACATTAAAAGATATTTATCATGAAGAAAATATTTCTATACCTGTTGACCGCAGCCCTACTTGTAGGCTGCAGTGACGTGCTGGAAGAGCACCCCAAGTCTCTCTCGGCTGAAGTTTTTTACAACACGGTAGACGAAGCTACCGCGGCTGTAAATGCTATCTATGGACCTATGCGTACAGACGGTGGGTTGAGCACGAACTACCCGGCCCAATTAGAGGGCTTGGCTGACTATGGCGACTCACGCGGAAGTCAAACTCCGGTGAGTTTGTATCAAGGATTGGATAACACGAACATTACCCGTGTAGGGGCCATCTGGGATAACTTCTATCAATCGATACGCAATGCCAACATCGTGATCAAAAATGTACCCAATGGCAAGGAGATCACGCCTGCACAGGCGGCACCGATCGTAGGCGAAGCGAAATACCTTCGCGCGCTCATCTACTTTGCCATGGTGCGCAACTGGAATGGCGTGCCGCTGCGCACGGAAGAAAACATGCTGGAACTCAGCATACCGCGTGCCAGTGTGGACGATGTATATGCGTTGATCCTCAAAGATGCATTGGAAGCCGAAAGCACGCTGCCCGACGTGGCGGCGCAACCCGGCAAACCAACAAAATGGGCCGCGAAAACATTGCTGTCGGAAGTATATTTAACCCGCGGCGATTGGGCGAATGCCCGCGACAAAGCGGCCGAAGTGATCGCTTCCGGAAAGTACAGCTTAGTTGCCGTTTCTACGTCGGAAGATTTTCAGAAGATCTACGGTCCTGAAGTGGTGACGACATCCGAAGAAGTTTTCTATTTCAAATACTCGCGTCAGCAAGGGTTTGGGTTGGTCAATTATGCCCACCGCGCCACGGATAAATATAAATACTACGGTCCCGGCGGCGTATATGCGCAGTACACCGATTCCGTGGCGAACTCCGTGATCAAAAACTGGAGCAAGAACGACCTGCGCAAAGCACACATTCTTTACAATGTCGACATCGGGTTAGGACCCAATAGCTGTCTGTACAGGAAGTACAGAGATCCAATCGCCACTAGTTTAGGAGGAGCGGGTAACGATTTCCCCTGGTATCGCTACGCCGACGTGCTGCTGTTCCATGCGGAAGCGGAAAGTCGCGCCAGCGGTGGCCCTACTGCTGCAGCATTGGAAAGCCTGAACAAAGTGCACCGCAGAGCCTATGGCTATGATGTCAACGCCGTATCTCCCGTAGACCTGGCGCTGGCCGATTACAACGCCACCACATTTATCGATAAAGTGGTGGAGGAACGCGGATACGAAACCATGTATGAAGGCAAACGCTGGCTCGACCTGAAGCGCCTGGGCATTGCCAAACAACGCATCAAGGAAGTGAAAGGAATCGACGTGGCAGAGAAGCACATGTCGTGGCCGATCCCGAACTCTGAGATGCTGTACAACAAGGCGCTGACAGCGGCCGATCAGAACACAGGATATTGATAAAAGAAAATAGTTAGTTGGGTTGAGATGAGCAGCGCGCGGAGGCTTGATGCATAGGGAGCCGATGCGCGCCTCATCTACTTTGGCTACTTCACTTTTTAACAACAGAACATGGCGATCAAAAGACTATTGTATGTGATCGTGGGCGTATGGCTCATGCACACCCCGGGGCTGGCACAAACAAAAATTCAGGTAGATATCTGTGTTTACGGCGGAACATCTGCCGGTGTCATCGCCGCCTACACCGCACAAAAGCTGGGCAAGAAAGCCGTGCTCATCGAACCCGGGAAACACCTGGGCGGGATGAGTTCGGGTGGGCTGGGTTATACCGACATCGGGAACAAATATGCCATCACCGGACTTGCGCGAGACTTCTATCGCCGCGTGGGGATTCACTACGGGAAATTTGAACAGTGGACCTTCGAACCGCATGTGGCGGAAGATATATTTAAGGAATATATAAAGCAGGGGTCGATCACCGTGCTGTACGAAAGCCAGTTGAAGGAAGTGAAGAAAGTAGGCAACCGCATCACGGCGATCGTATTGGAGAACGCCGGCAATCCATCCTTACCCAACACCATCGTCGAAGCCAAGATGTTTATGGACTGCGGCTATGAAGGCGACCTCATGGCCAAGGCTGGGGTGGAGTATGTGGTGGGCCGCGAAGACAACAAGGACTTCCAGGAGACCATCAACGGCGTTCAGGTGCAACACGGACATCAATTTCCCGATCACATCGATCCGTATAAGATTCCCGGCAAACCGGAAAGCGGGTTGCTTTGGGGCATCAGCAAAGCATCGCTGCTCCCTGCCGGCACGGGGGACAAATCTGTCCAGGCCTACAACTATCGCATTTGTCTCTCGACCGATCCCGCCAACCAGGTGAAGATCACCCGGCCCGCTGGATACGACTCAACGCAATACGAACTCTTGTTGCGTCTGTTTCAGGCCACACCGGAAAAGCGCACGTTGAATGACTACTTCATCGTGAGCCGCATGCCCCATCAAAAAACAGACATCAACAACCGCGGTGGATTTTCAACGGATATGATCGGCATGAACTACG
>DATDAV010000143.1:0-60629 GCA_036525235.1 Chryseolinea sp.
TTCTTGGCCATAGCCGGCCAATACATTATATGTTCCTCCATCGCGACCCACATAGCTTGTGCTGGGTGCAGCCACTTCCGAGGAGCGATATGACATCGCTTTGGCTAGCTGATTGCCCTGGAATACGCCGAGATCGACGTAGTTTCTGCTGACGTCGTCCAGGTAATCGGTGAATGTATAGCGGAATCCAATCTCTGCGGCCAAATCCATCACTTCGTTTAGTCTGAAACGCGCGCCTATCCCAAAAGGTATGGCGGGTTGAATTTTTTTATAGGGTTTGATGCCGTAATTGGCGTCGCCCTCTTGCAGGGTGGCGTATTGTCCTTCGGTGCCAAGAGGCTGCAAGTCAACCCATTTTCCGGCTTCCGGAAGGGGATTGCCTTGCGGATCGAGGGCAGGCGCCTGTGCCTGGGGGTTGTGCAGGAAAACGGCAATGCCCACGAATGCATAAGGCGTCCATTTCATACGGCTGATGTAGGTCGCGTTGTTGGGGAACAAATCGAAGGTTCCCACGATCGAGAACTCTTTGATCCGGTTCCGGAACGATAGATTTCGGTTGTAGCGAAAAACGCCGTTTTCTGAGTCATTCTTATCAGCCGACTCGGCATCGGAGCCCTTCAGGGTTCCATACATAAACGAGGCCGTCAAGGTATAGCGGGGGCCGAAGCGGTGCGAGAAGGATAGGGCGATGGCCGGTTTGGTAAAAGAAATATCGGTGCTGAAACGGCTGGGGCGCGGTGCCAAATCGCCGTAATAGTTCAAAGCGTTGACGGAGAAACCAATTGCGTTATATACTTTTTCTTTGGCGAACCAGGCCTTGCGTCCCCGGTAGGTGGAGATGCGCTTGTTGTTCTTTTTTATGTTTCTTCGGCTCATTTGAGCCTCTGCGTGATGGGTAACTGAGATCATGAAAACGGCCAGCACTACGTAAAGAAGCTTTCTCATTGAGTCAGGAATAAGTATTTATCAATCAGTGAACTACAAAGGTAATAAAAAATCAATTCCGAATGTCCAACCCCCAATTCAACTTCTGGCGCAGCGTCTTAAAATAATGCGTGCCTTCGAGCTGAATGAGGTTGACCTTAAAATCGGCTTTGGTGACTTTCAATTTTACAGAAGGGTCAACCGGCGCCATGCGCGAATCCAATGAAACCAGAAAACGTTTGCTTCTGCCCTCGACCTCGAAGGTTATTTCCGATTGGTCGGAAACAACAATAGGACGAACGGTCAAATTGTGGGGGCTTACGGGTGTAATGACAAAATTTCCGGAGCGTGGAAAGATCAACGGCCCTCCACAACTCAACGAGTACCCGGTGGAACCCGTGGGTGTAGAGATAATAATGCCGTCGGCCCAATACGAATTCAGGAATTCTCCATCGATGTAGGTGTGAATGGTGATCATGGCCGAGCTGTCTTTCTTGACGACCGTGAAGTCGTTCAAAGCAAAATTGAGCGGTCCGAAAATATCTTTCTCCGTGTCCAACTTTAGCAACGCGCGTTGATCCAGCGTGTAGGCCCCATCGAACAAATGCTGTAGGGATTTTTCTGTTTCTTCTTTGCTGATGGTTGCCAGGAACCCCAGCCGTCCCGTATTGATACCCAGTATGGGAATTTCCAACCGGCTGATGTGCGTCACGGACTCCAGCAGTGTGCCATCGCCCCCGATGCTGAGGAAGATCTGTACATTTTTGAGATCCTTGGCTGAACTGTAGGTTTTGAATTTGGTTTTGATACCGGCCTTGCCCACGTAGGCGCTGAATTTTTCGGAGACGCAGAGGTCAATCTTGTATCGGCTCAGAACCTCGAAGATCTGCGCGATGAAGGGTGCCGATGCACGATTAAAATCCTTTCCATGCACAGCAACTCTCATGCAGCCCGTGGTTTTTTAAAGTTGGTTAAGCCGGTTTTTCCGAATCTAGTTTAAAGATAGGAAGGGCAGTGGAAGGTGCAAAAGTGTAGGAGGATTTTAAATATCCAGGTAGCGGAGCAGCATGTCGATGCGGTCCTTCTCGTCGCCCAAGACCTTGGTTTCGTGATAGCGGCCAATGACTTTATAGCCGAAGCGTTCCAGGGTGGCCACAATGCGCGACAAGTCCAACTGGTTGATTTTGAGGGTGAGACGAAGCTTGCCGGGATCGAGCGGATCTTCCTTCACGATGCTGCTGAGGATCTTGGCGTGGTTTTCCTCCACCAGGCGGCTGATCTCGGCCAGGGAATAGTCCACGTGATTCATGGACAGCACCAAAATGCCACCTGGGAGCTGCACGGCTGCCGTTTGGGCAAAAGAGGTGAGTGTATCCTGTACGGTGATGAGGCCGGTGTAGCTCTGCTCTTCGTTTAGCACCGCCACGACCTGCAGTTTGTTGTCGGCCGCTACCTTGAGGATGTCGTAAAAATGCGTGTCGAGGTGGACAAAGCAATTTTGGCCCACGAGGTTGAAATCCTTTACGCGTTTGTCGATGTCGTTGGCTTCCAAAATGATCTCTTCCGAGATGAAGCCCAGCAGCTTGCCCTCGTCTACGACGGGGAGAAAATTGCAGCGGAATTCTTCCATCCACACGATCGCCTTGTGGGCGTCATCGGATCCTTTCAGGGGAGGGATCATGTGGTTGATAAGATCTTCGGCAATCATAAGGTTTGTTATACGTACGCTTTTGGTGGTGCGATTGGATTTGGTTTTATGTTATCAAAAAGTCTGCCACCAGCTCATTAAACGTCTCAGGATGCTCCATCATGGGTGCATGACAACATTTGTCTATAAACTTAAGGTCCGAATTGGGAATAAGCCGGTTAAATTCATGGGCTACCATAGGGGGAGTTATGGTGTCATTCAGTCCCCACACCAGCAAAGTAGGTATTTTTATATTGGGAATTTCGTCGGCCATATTATTTCGCTGTGCAGACTTGGCAATGGCCACAATGCGCAAGCATTTGGGAATGCTGTTGGTGATCTCGAAGACTTCGTCGATCAGGTCTTTCGTCGCAACTTCCGGATCGTAGAAAGTATAGGATACCCGCTCCTTTATGTATTGGTAGTTGCCGCGCTTGGGGTAAGAGCCTCCCATGGAATCTTCAAAGAGACCGGAGCTGCCGGTGAGGATGAGCTTTTTTACCTTGCTGGAATTGTTGAGTGTATAGATCAACGCGATATGACCGCCCAGGCTGTTGCCCATGATGATCATGTCGTTCAATTTTTTCAGCTCCACAAAATCCTCCACGAACTTTCGTAAGCCGTCCAGGCCAGCTTCGCGTATCGGCATCTCGTAGATGGGGAGCATGGGAATGAGCACGCGGAAATTTTTTGAAAAACGGTTAACCACGCCTTCCCAGTTGCTCAGCGCACCAAACAATCCATGCAACAACAACAAGACGGGTCCTTCACCTTCTTCTACAAACCGGATTCCGTTTTCTTCTTTAACTAAAATGGCCATGATCTTCTTTATCGGCGATAAGTAAGGAAAAAAAATAATGAGAAAGAAAAGTTTTTACCCCAGGCCGGAACGTGCTAAAACACATCTTTGAAAAAGGGCAAAATTCCACCGATCCAGTGGGTAATCTTTGGTGCCACGCCGGCCACCACAGGATATACCCAAGAGTGGTCGGTCCATCGCCCTGGCAACTTTATTTCCAGTGAATCGACGATCCACAACATAATACTGAGCATAAAAGTTGTCTTCATCATCCCCAGCACGGCACCTGCCGCCTGATCGGCAGCCCCCAACAGTGTTTTGTTGAACGATGCCTTGATGAGCCGGGCTGTGAGGCTGACGGCAACCACGATGGCGATGAACACGGCTCCGAAAGCGACGTAGGGCAACACTTTTTCGTCTACGTTAAAACGATCGGCCAACCTGACCATGGCCCATCCCATGAGCTTAAATCCGCCCAGCACGCCCAGCACGATGCCGATCAGCGAAAAGATTTCCACTACAAATCCATCCTTATATCCGCCGTAGGCGCCAAGCGCTATGAAAATGAGGAGGGCAATGTCGATAAAGCTCACGCGGTCAGAAGTCTTTTTACAAGTTCAGAGATCACTTTGCCGTCGGCCTGACCCGACAGCGCTTTGGAGGCGGCACCCATGACTTTACCCATGTCTTGCGGACCTGCTGCGCCCACCTGGGCGATGATTTCCTTTACTTTGGAAGCGATCTCTTCTTCGGAAAGCTGCTTGGGCAAATAGCGGCTGATCACATCCAGTTGGAACAGTTCCTTTTCGGCCAGGTCCTGGCGATTTTGTTGCTGAAAAATGTCGGCCGACTCTTTGCGTTGCTTGGCGGCTTTCATGAGGATCTTGTTTTCGGCATCGCCCGAAATTTCACCCGAAGCACTTTTGTCAGTTTCGGCCAGCAGGATCATGGATTTGATGCTGCGCAGCGCCTCCAGTTCTTCCTTCTGCTTCGCCAACATGGCTTTTTTAATATCGTTGTCAATTTGTTGCTTCAGACTCATACATTATCTTTTTGTTAATGTTTAATTTCGAACGATTTTAGACCGAAACGATAACGGGTTCGTTCTACCGGAAATATATTTGTGCTTCGTGAAAATACAATATGACCAGACTCAGCGTCAATATTAATAAAATTGCCACACTCCGGAATGCGCGGGGGGGAAATAATCCCGATGTAGTAAAAACGGCACTTGACTGTGAACGGTTTGGCGCCGAAGGCATCACGGTACATCCCCGGCCCGACGAGCGCCACATCCGCTATGCCGACGTAATGGCGTTGAAAGACAAGGTGACCACGGAGTTCAACATCGAAGGCTACCCGGACGCCCGTTATATGAAGATCATCGGCGAAGTGAAGCCGGGGCAGGCTACGCTCGTGCCCGATGCTCCCGACGCCATCACTTCCAACGCCGGGTGGGACACCCTGAAACACGCAGCCTTGCTAAAAGACATCATCGACGAAATCAAATCGCACGGTGTCCGCGTATCTGTTTTTGTCGATCCCCAGCCGCGGATGGTAGAAGGTGCCGCCCGGCTTGGCGCCCATCGCGTTGAACTGTACACCGAACCCTATGCGCATGAATACAAGGTAAACCGCGACATCGCGATCAAACCCTATGTTGAAAGTGCACGCGTGGCCAAAGAAGCTGGTATGGGTCTCAACGCCGGCCATGACCTGGACCTGGAAAACCTCCGCTTCCTGGCCCAAAGCATCCCGTCCCTGGATGAGGTTTCGATCGGGCACGCGCTCATTTGCGACGCCCTTTATTATGGATTGGAGAACACCATTCAGTTGTATCTCAAAGCGCTGAAATAGAATAAAACCGGGTGGAAGTTCGTCCCTGAATTTTAAGGACTATCTTCACCCGTCAAAAAATAAACTTAGGAGCCCGCCGGATATTCCGGAGAAAACCAATAACTGTAGCGTTATGAAAATTAAAGAACGATTTTCCGATCAGGATCTGCAACGCATAAAAACGGCAGTGAAAGACGCGGAGAACAGCATCTCCGGAGAAATCGTGCCGGTCATCGTGGAACGCAGTGGGCAATACATGACGGCCAACTACAAGGCCGGAATCCTGGGCGGTTCGCTTGCCTTCATTCTGATGATCATTTTGGATCGCTATATCATTTCCGATTACAGCAATACACTTTTTTACGACCCGGTGTTCATTTTCTTCGTGGTCATCCTGGGTGGCCTGATCGGCGGCTTATTGCCCAATTTTGTAGAGGCGCTAAAGCGGCAGCTCGTGGGCCAGGTGCAACTTGACCAGATGACACGGCAACGGGCCGAGACGGCGTTCCTGGAAGAAGAAGTTTTCAACACGAAACACCGTACGGGCATCATGATCTTCATTTCTTTTTTTGAACACGAGGTGATCGTGATGGCCGACCGGGGCATTAGCAAAGTGGTGGAGCAAAAACAATGGGACAAGATCGTGGCAGACCTTGTAGGGCAAATACGCGCCGGCAAAATTGTGGAGGGCCTCGAAGCCGGTATAAAACGATGTGGCGAAATTTTGTTGGAAAAAGGATTTCAAAAAGCCGACGACGATGTGAATGAATTGAGCGACGACCTGAGAATAGATTGATGCACACCCTCCCGTCGCCACGCTTATCGATGAAACCACCTAGCTGCCTTTCTTGCATGAAATCCCTGTACTTTTTCCTTTTGTTCCTGCTTCCGGCCGCCGTGTTTGCACAGTTGAGCATTCCTGAACATGGCGGTGTGTGGGTGCACGATGAAGCCAATGTTCTCTCCGCCTCCGGAAAAGCACAAATTGAAGCCATGCTCAAAGCAGAGCGCGACAGCACGAGCAATCAGATTGCCGTGCTCATCATTCCCTCGCTGGAGGGGGAAGCGCTCGAGGACTATTCACTGCGTGTAGCCGAGAAGTGGGGCATCGGCCAGAAGGCCAAAAGCAATGGCGTGCTGTTTCTCATTGCCATGCAAGATCGCCAAATGCGCATCGAGACAGGCTACGGCCTGGAGGGCGTGCTCACGGACGCTATGTCGAGCCGGATAAACCGGAACGAAGTAGCACCGTACTTCCGCCAGGGAAAATATGACGAAGGCGTGTACGCCGGCGCGCATGCTATCATTCAAACCATTAAAGGCGAATACAAGAACGATGAACCTCCCCGGAGAAAAGTCTCGCGGCGATCGTCGCCATTGGTCACTATCATCATTATTATTTTGGTCATCCTTTTCGCTTCGCGGCGAGGCGGTGGTGGCGGCGGCCGACGTGGCGGCTATTGGTCGACGGGCGGCTGGATCGGTGGCGGTGGTTTTGGAGGTGGTGGCGGCTGGGGCGGTGGCTCTGGTGGCGGCGCTGATTTTGGTGGTGGCGGGGGATTTGGTGGCGGTGGTTCCAGCGATTCCTGGTAAAAAATAAATGAATAGTAGAAAAATGAATATAGTCCATTTTCATGGGGTGATCTCGGGTTGCAGGAATCTGTTAGGCATGTCTGTTTTCTTCCTGTTGTTTCTGCTGATCGATCTCCCGGCATCAGCGCAAAAGACCGTGCCGGAGCTATGGGGCCTCCATGTTCACGACGATGCCGAAGTGCTCTCGCAACAAACCAAAGATGTGCTCGAACAGCAACTCAAGCAATACGAAGACTCTACCTCCAACCAGATCGCCATTCTCATTCTTTCGTCGCTTGATGGCGAACCAATCGAGGAGTATTCGCTGAAAGTGGCCGAGAAATGGAAGCTGGGCCAGAAAGGAAAAGACAACGGTGTTTTGTTGCTGGTGGCCATTCAGGATCACAAGATGCGTATTGAGGCTGGTCGCGGCGTGGAGGGCACGCTGACGGATGCTGTGAGCTCGCGTATTATCCGGAATGAACTGGCCCCCAATTTTCGCAAAGACGACTATGACACCGGCATAAAGGAGGCCGTCAACGCCATCGTCGCCGCTATTGGTGGAGAATACACAGCCGATGGTGGCGAAGGCAACAGTGAGGAATTGGGTTGGGTAGAGAAGGTTGTTTTGGGGCTTTTTATCTTCGGCATCCTGGGTGTGTTTACCGGCCTCGGTGTTTTTATTCCAGACAAAATAGGGTGGTTTTTGTATCTGTTCCTCATCCCTTTTTACGCCATTTTCCCGATGGCTATCTACGGCGTAACGGCCGGGCTGGTGATCCTGGGTTGCTATCTGGTGGGCTTCCCCATCCTCCGGTTCATCTTACCCAAATCATCGTGGGGTAAAAAAGCAGGCAACAAGATCGGAAAAGGAGGCAAAGGCGGAGGGGCTGGTGGAGGTAGCGGCTGGTCTTCCGGTTCGGGATGGTCCAGCGGTTCGTCGTCCAGCAGCGGCTGGTCTTCGGGCAGCAGCAGTGGTGGCTTCTCCGGAGGGGGTGGTAGCTTTGGTGGAGGCGGTAGTAGCGGGTCGTGGTGAAGCGACCGGAACACACAGCATGCGGCATTTAAATTTGATAGACGGCGATCCCGCTTTTTAGAGACAAAATGGGCGCCCCAACCCCTTTTTTCAAAGGTTATTTTCCTCCCCAAAAAAGCCTGTGAATAACCCGCAAACAAAAATTTGCGTTCTCGGTTGGCTAGACTATTTTTGACGCTTCTTTTAAAAACACCCCATCCACAACATGAAACGCGACAAAGCCATTTTCGACCTCATTGAGAAAGAAAAACAGCGTCAGGAAGCCGGAATTGAACTGATTGCCTCCGAGAACTTCACCTCGCAGCAGGTGATGAAGGCACAGGGTTCGGTGCTGACCAACAAATATGCCGAAGGCCTTCCGGGCAAGCGCTATTATGGCGGCTGCGAGGTGGTGGATGAGGTAGAACAGTTGGCCATCGACCGCGCCAAAGAGCTTTTCGGTGCCGAATGGGCCAACGTCCAGCCGCACTCCGGGGCCCAGGCCAATGCTGCCGTCATGTTGGCGTGCCTCAAACCTGGTGACAGAATTCTCGGCTTTGACCTGTCGCATGGTGGTCACCTTACCCACGGCTCGCCCGTAAACTTTTCCGGAAAATTGTACCAACCATCCTTCTACGGCGTCGAGCAAGCCACCGGCCTCATCGATTTCGACAAAGTGATTGAAACCGCCGAACGCGAACAGCCCAAGATGATCATCTGTGGTGCTTCTGCCTACAGCCGCGACTGGGATTATAAGAAATTAAGAGAGGCTGCTGACAACGTTGGCGCCTTATTGTTGGCAGACGTATCGCACCCCGCCGGCCTTATTGCCCGCGGACTGCTGAACGACCCCATGGAACATTGCCATATCGTGACCACCACCACGCACAAGACCCTTCGTGGTCCCCGCGGCGGCATGATCCTGGTAGGTAAAAACTTTGACAACCCTTGGGGACTGAAGACACCCAAAGGCGAGTTGAGAAAAATAACGTCCGTGCTCGACTCGGGCGTATTCCCCGGAACACAAGGCGGACCCTTGGAGCACGTTATCGCCGCGAAGGCTGTATCGTTCCAGGAAGCCCTGTCGGACGACTACATGGAATATATTCTCCAGGTATCGAAAAATGCTAAGGTGATGGCGCAGTCATTCCTGAACAAGGGATACAAGATCATTTCCGGCGGCACCGACAATCACCTGATGCTGATCGATCTTCGTTCGAAAAAACTTACCGGCAAGCAGGCTGAAGAAGGTCTTATCCAAGCCGACATCACCATCAACAAGAACATGGTGCCGTTCGATACGCAATCGCCCATGATCACGTCGGGTATGCGCATTGGCACGCCGGCCATCACCACCCGCGGTCTGAAAGAAAAGGATGTCGAGAAGGTGGTTGACCTGATCGACGAAGCCCTTCAAAAACCTGAAGACACCAAACACCTGAAAGCAGTGAAACGCAAAGTGAACCGCTTCATGGAGAAATTCCCCTTGTATTAAAAAAGCCTCTCTAAATCCCCCACGATAACAAAACGCCAAACAAGAATTTAACAAACCTGAATCATGCCGCTGGATCAAGAAGAGTCGAATGGTGGAGAAAAAGAGATGAGTTTTCTAGACCATCTCGAAGAGTTGCGTTGGCACGTTATCCGGTCGTTGATTGCCGTGGTGATCTTTACCATCGTGGCCTTTATTATGGCGCCGTGGATATTTCAGAACATCGTGTTTGCTCCTGCCCGTGTTGACTTTGCCACCTTCAAGTGGCTTTGCCGCCTGGGCGATACCATTGGCTATGATGGTCTTTGTGTGAAGGAGATCCCCTTCAAAGTGCAAAGCCGCTTCATGACAGGGCAGTTCACCATGCACATCATGGCGTCGTTCATCATCGGGTTGGTTATCGCTTTCCCCTATGTCGTGTGGGAAGTCTGGCGTTTCATAAAGCCAGGCCTACAGGTAAAGGAGCGCAAATATTCGCGTGGCGCGGTGGCGGCCGTTTCGCTTTTGTTTTTCTCCGGCGTACTCTTTGGCTATTTTGTTATTGCTCCCTGGATGGTCTACTTCCTGGCGAACTATAGCATCAGCGATATGATCGTGAACGAGTTCGATATCACGTCGTATGTTTCTACGGTGGTGTTGTTGGTGTTGGGATCTGGCTTGTTGTTTCAGTTGCCGGTGGTGATCTTCTTTTTGTCCAAGATGGGTATTGTTACCCCGCAATTTCTGCGCAAGTACAGGAAACACTCGGTGGTGGTCATCCTGATCATCGCCGCGATCGTAACGCCTCCCGATCCGTTGAGCCAGATCATGATCACGATCCCGCTCTACATTCTTTTTGAGGTTAGTATTGTCATTTCGGCCATTGTTGCCCGTCAGAAGGCGAAAGATGAAGCCGAAGAACTGCTCCGTGAACAATCTTCTGCATCATGACCATAGCCATCGGTAGCGACCACGCCGGATTCGAATATAAAGAAGCCCTGAAAAAGTGGCTGGAAGCGAATGGCTACAGCCTGAAAGATTTTGGAACCCACAGCGCCGAAGCCGCCGACTATGCCGACTTTGCCCATCCGGTGGCCGAAGCGGTGGAGAGCAAAGCATGCGACTTCGGCGTTTTGGTTTGCGGCAGTGCCAATGGTGTGGCCATCACCGCCAACAAGCATCAGGGCATTCGCGCCGCCATTTGCTGGGCCGAAGAACTCGCCTCCCTGGCGCGCCAGCACAACGACGCCAACGTGGTGTGCATTCCCGCCCGCTTCGTATCCATGGATACGGCAGAGAAGATCACCGGCATTTTCCTGACGACGACCTTCGAAGGTGGCCGCCACGCCCGCAGAGTGAGCAAGATCAGTTGCTGACCGTGGTGTAGTACTCACCCTTTCTAACGTACATTTTTTTGAACTCGGGGATCCTCTCGAGGAAGGGGCCAAACAGATCATCTTTGTCGCGAATGACCGACGGCGGATCGGACTTTATGCCCTCGTATACCTGGATCACATTCTCGTAGTACTCGGCATGGGCGAAAATGTCTTTGCTGAGCGTCCAGTTGAAGAACGCCGAGCCGAGTGGATGCTGCTTGTAGACACTCCAGTCGTCATCCAAAACGAGCACACGGGTGGCCTGGGGCAGCGCGGGAGGATCGGGCACAAAAAGACGTGCGTAGTTAACGCTGCCAATGTTATCGTAACGCGCCAGGTAGCAGACCAAGACCACACCCACCAGCATAACCCAGGCGTTTATTTCAGCAAACTTTCTCCGGCGGATCAGCAACAAAAACTGGGCGATGAAAAAACTCAGACTGGGGATGAGCGTGATGAAGCTTTGCGGCCGCCAGTCTTTGGAATAGAAAACCTGGAGGAGGGAAAAGATCATCCAAAGAAACATGCTCTGCACCAATTGGGACTGGTATTTTGTGAAGCGCGCTTCGCGATTGAGCATGACCAGGGAAATGACAAGAAAGAACAACGGAACAGCGGAAAGAAACCAGATGCTGCCCGACGAGACATAGTTCGTGGCGTGAAAGCCGAGGTTTGGCAAGTAATAGTATTGCCATAACTCCGAGAGGCCTTCCTTCAAAAAGTAAACTGTGATCAGGAAAAAATGAGGAATGAAAAATCCCACCACGAGCAACACATATTTGCGCGAAGTATGGCGGGTGAAGATGATCAATACAATCAATGCGCCTATTAAATAGACGCTATAGGAGAATGAAAACAGGGATGCCAAGCCAATATACAGTCCCAGGTTGAAGATCGATTCGTTGCGCTGTGCCCGGAATTCGATCTCGGTAAACAAGTTGCTCAGGGCCAGCAATAGGAATCCAGCGCCCAGCAGCTCGGGTGTCAACGAAAGCGTGTCGAACGAAAAGAATGAAAAGATGGCAAAGAGCAGGGACGGGATGTAGGTGTTTTCGGAGAATGCTTTTTTATTTGCGAAAACGATGCCCAGGTAGGAGGCCTGAAAGAAGATCACGATAAACGCCAGGATGTGGCGCGCCAATAGCGAGCGACCAAAAACCATGTCCAGCAAGCCATTGAACCAACCGGCCAGCGGTCCGCCCGAATCCACCAACTCTGTATAGAGTGCGCTTCCATGGTGCACTTTTTCCCCCACGACCAGGCTTTTCAACTCGGGATAGGTCATGCCGGGTGAGTCGATAAGCAAAGGCAGGCCGATCAAAAGCATGATCACCAGCACGCCCAACAGGCGGTAAGGGTCGTTGATGCGGAAATATTGTAACAAGGCGACGCGTTAAGCGCACAAAATAGACCAACGTTTTTATAATTGCCAATGGTTCATTGCTAATTGTTGGGGGATGCGAGATATTTGTCCCTATGAGTGGCACGACCCGACAACAAAAATACGCGAAGCTGATCCAGAAGGAATTGAGCGACATCTTTCAGCGCGATAAACGGGGCATCCTCGACAACGCCTTTATCAGCATTGCCGACGTCCGCATGAATCCCGATCTGAGCGTGGCCAAAATCTACATCAGTATGTTGCTGGCAAAAGACAAAGAGAAAACACTGGAGAAGATAAACAAACACAAAAGCGAGATCCGCAAAGCGTTGGGCGACAAGATCGGCAAGCAAGTGCGCATCGTGCCCGAGTTGATCTTCTTCAAAGACGAGGTGGAGGAAAATGCAACCCGCATGGACGACCTTATCAAGAACCTTCACATCCCGCCCGAACAAAAAAGCTAACCAATCTTCAAAACGTTGAACGTCCCCTACTTCATTGCCCGGCGCTACTTGCTTTCGAAGCGGAAGAAGAATTTCATCAACGTGATCTCCATCATCTCCATGGTTGCCGTGGCCATCCTCTCGGCCGCCATCATCATCGTGCTCTCCATCTTCAACGGCCTGGGCGATTTGCTGCATGCCATCAACAACTCGTTCGACCCCGAGATCAAAATAGAAGCCAGCGTAGGAAAATCGTTTGAGGTGAATGACGCCCTGTTGAAAAAAGTAAAAAGCGTTCAAGGCGTCAAGCTCGTCACGGAAGTGATCGAGGACTATGCCTATGCCCGCTATAACGATGCCACGCAAGTGGTGATGGTGAAAGGTGTGAGCGACAATTTTATGCAGCAGGATCGCATCCCCCCGGAAAGCATCGTGGAGGGCGACTTGGTGTTAAAGAAGAATGGCAAGCCACGCGCCCTCGTCGGCTATGGTGTGCGGAGCACCTTGTCCATTGCGGTGGACCAGGATTTTTATGCCTTGCAATTGTATTACGTGAAAAGCTTGAAGAGCGGAAGTTTCGATCCGTCGAAAATGTATACGCAAAAAAACATTCAGCCCGCCGGCGTCTTCTCCATCATTCAAACCTTTGACGAAAACTATGTGATCGTTCCACTGGATTTTGCCCAAGAGCTGCTCAACTACAACAACAAGCGGACATCGCTGGAAATAAAAGTGAATCCAGGTGCCGACATACGGACCGTGGAGGAAGCCCTGCAACAAGCGCTTGGGAAAGATTTCAACGTGCTCAATGGCGAAGAGCAACACGAGGATCTGTATCGGGTGTTGAAGCTGGAGAAATTGTTTGCCTCTGTGGCGGCCGTCTTGTTGCTCGTTATCGGCTCCATCAACATCTACTTCAGCCTCATGATGCTGGCCATCGACAAGAAGAGAGACATCACCATATTGGCCGCCCTGGGTGCCGACAGCCGGCTGTTAAGAAGGATTTTCATCACGGAAGGGCTCCTCATTGCCGCGATTGGCACGGGAGCTGGTCTTTTTTTCGGTGGGGGTATTCTATTGTTGCAACAACAATTTGGCCTGGTTTCGATGGGCATGAATTCGTCGGTGGTGGATGGTTATCCTGTAAAAATGTTGTTTTCCGACTTCCTCTACGTGTTTTCCATCATGGCCGTGGTCACCCTGGCCATCGCTTCGCGGCCGGCCGCCCTCGCGTCACGGTTTGCCTCCGTTCAAAACCTGTAATATCCATGTACTAAATAACCCGAAAAAAGCAGTTTTTTCTGCTGGATAATCCCTAATTTTCAGATTCCGTTTTCATCAAAATGCAGGTTTCGAGATGAAAGTGTCTGCTTCACAACCTTTTCAAATTATATATTCGCTGTATCAACACGAATACCTGGGATTCGTGTTTGAATCCTATATTGTCCATCTCGACGAAAAAGGAAAGCTCACCTACCAACATCAGAACATTTCCTCCAAAAACGCCCGCGAATTTTCGAAGGGCCTCGACGACCGCGACTTCGAATTGATCGAGCTCATGGACTCCATGACGCAGGAAGCGATCGTGAAGAAATTCTCCGCCAAGTTCATGAAGCCGGAGGAGTTCTTTTCCAAGACCTACGACAAAGCCAAGGGCAACGAAATGCTGCAAGAGCAGATCGAAGACTACATGGAGAAACGCCGGGCCAAGATATTGGAGAAAATGAAAGGCAAAGTGCTTTTCGAAATGGGCAACGATGGCGAACCCACCTGGCGCAAAATAGAAGTGCTCGAAAAGCGCGCCACCATCCAGTTCCACTTCATGCGGACGGACGATCACACGAACTACTACCCCACCATATTCTACCAGGGAAAGAAACTGGATCTCCCCAATCCCTCGGCCTACCTCATTTGCAAGAGCCCGGCCTGGATGGTATTGAACGGCCGCCTCCACGGTTTTGAAAAACACGTCGATGGCAAAAAGCTGGTCCCGTTCTTTACAAAGAAATATGTGGTCATCCCGAAGAATGTAGAAGAAACTTATTACAACCGTTTTGTTGCCCCGCTCATCGCCTCATTCGACGATGTGGAGGCCAGCGGTTTTGAGATCAATAAAAGCACCTACGATCCTCACCCGGTGCTGACGCTCTCGGAGCTTCACTCGGCACAAACTACATCGGCCCCATCGCTTTTCGAAGACCGCCACCCCGCGGATGAAGCGGCTACCGACGAGGCCGGTAAAATTGTTTTTGACCTCTCGTTCAAATACGGCAAGCATCGTTTCCGCGGCGACCACCTGGGACCGGTAAGCGTAACGCTGGAAAAGCAAGGCGAAGGCTATGTGTTCCATCGCGTGTCGCGCCGCAATGACGACGAAAAGAACTTTTTGCACACCCTGCAAAAGTTGGGATTGCCCATGAAAGGATTTCGCGTGGCCATACCCAAGTCGGAGGCGTTCTCCTGGTTGAACGAGAACCGTGTGAACCTGCTCAACCTGGGTTTTGAAGTGAGTCAGCCGGAGAGCCGCGACAAAAAATATTTTGTAGGAAAAGCCGTGATCGAGGTCGAGGTGAAAGAGAACATCGACTGGTTCGATATTCACGCCAAGATCCGTTTTGGTGAATTTGAAATTCCGTTCAAGGATCTACGGAAGCTGATCCTCCGCAAGAAAGTAGAATTCAAATTACCCAACGGCGAGATCGCCATCATCCCCGAGGCATGGCTCACCAAGTATGCTGATCTCTTCGCCTTGAGCGAGACGGATGGCGACAATGAAAAACCTGTGCTGCGCAAACATCACCTCAACCTGGTGAAGGAATTGGAAGAAGGCAACCTGGCCAAGGTTCATCTCAGCGAAAAGTTGCGTTCGCTCAATTCGTTTAGTGGCATAAAAAATTATCCACCGCCGCAAGGCTTCGAAGGCGAGCTTCGCCCCTATCAAAAAGCGGGCTACAACTGGCTGCGTTTCCTCAACGAATACAGACTGGGCGGGTGCCTTGCCGACGACATGGGTTTGGGTAAGACCGTTCAAACCTTATCGATGCTCCAAGCCGAAAAGGAAATCGGCTCGGGCCCTACGCTGCTCATCATGCCCACATCCCTCATCTACAACTGGGAGATGGAGGCCAGCAAGTTCACGCCGGGCCTGCGTCTGCTGAACTACACCGGCACGATGCGCAACAAGGATGTGCGCCGTTTCGAAAAATATGATTTGGTACTCACCTCCTATGGCATTACCCGCCTGGACGTGGAGTTGTTGCGTGAGTTTTATTTTAATTATGTGATCCTCGACGAATCGCAGGTGATCAAGAATCCCACGTCGAACATTGCTAAGGCCGTGCGTGAATTGAAATCGCGGCATAAGCTGGTGTTGACGGGAACGCCTATTGAGAACACGACGATGGACCTCTGGTCGCAGATGTCGTTTATCAATCCGGGCATTCTGGGAACGCAAACATATTTCCGGAACGAGTTTCAGAATCCTATCGAAAAGAAAAATGACGAGGCGCGTTCGAAGAAACTGCACTCCGTGATTAAGCCTTTCATTTTACGCCGGCATAAATCACAAGTTGCTACCGAGCTTCCCGAAAAAGTGGAGAACATTCAATATTGTTCCATGACCACCGAACAGGAGCGACGCTACGAGGAAGTGAAAGCCCATTACCGCGAGAAGATCTTCAAGCTCATCGAACAGGAAGGCCTGGGCAATAGCCGCTTCATGATCCTGGAGGGGCTCACCAAGCTTCGCCAAATCGCGAACCATCCGCGCATGGTTGAACAAGGCTACTCGGGCGATTCCGGCAAAATGGAAGACATCACGCACATGCTGGAGAACGCCATTGCCGAAGGCCACAAGGTGCTGGTGTTTAGCCAATATGTGAAACACCTGGAGATCGTGCGTCAGTATTTGAAGTCGAACAAGATAGATTATACTTATCTCGACGGCTCCAGCACCGATCGCAAAGAACAGGTGGAGCGTTTTAATAAAGACACTTCGCTAAAAGTATTTCTGATTTCCATAAAGGCCGGTGGCCTCGGATTGAACCTGACCGAAGCGGACTACGTCTTCATTCTCGATCCCTGGTGGAACCCTGCCGTGGAGGCGCAAGCCGTGGATCGTGCGCACCGCATCGGCCAGAAGCGAAAAGTGTTTACCTATAAATTCATTACGCGCAACACGGTAGAGGAGAAGATCCTCACGCTGCAACAACGCAAGCTGCGCCTCACCACCGAGCTGATCACCACCGAAGAAAGCTTTATGAAACAGCTCACCAAGGAAGACATCGAGCAGATGTTGTTGTGACCTCACTTCAGGGAACGCGCCAGCGCCTGAAAATCTATCCAATAAATATTTTCTGAACCATTGAGCACGCCGTTGTAGGCTTTGACCAGTGCGGCGTGTGTGGTAGGTTTTTCATAAGTCGACGGGAGATCGTGCCGGCTGCTGGTGAAGAAGAGAATTTTCTGATCGAAAGAAACAAAGGGACAATAGTCCAACTTCGGCGAGTTGAGCGTGCTCACATTTTTAGCGGACTGCCAGGCGCCTCCGGCATCGCGAAAGCTGATGTAGAGGTCGCCGCCGCCATGATCGTCTTTGCGACCGTAGGAGGTGAAGAGAATGAATTTTTCATCGGGCGAAACAAAGGCATTGAATTCCCACAGCTTCGAATTAACGGCCGTATCGAGCGCCACACTCTCCCTGTATTTTCCGTCCTGCCATTTGCACATGTAAATGTCTTCCTTGCCCACGCCTTTTTCATACTCCGAAGTGAAGTACAGATTTCCCGATAGGGCGACGGACGGATAGAATTCATTTGCTCCGGTGTTTACAGGTGCCCCCACGTTGCGAGGCGAAGACCATGCACCGTCTTTGGTTCGTTCAACCACCCAGATGTCGAAGTCTTTTGCCTGTGTGCCGCTTAGCGGTCGGTTGGAACTAAAGAATAATGTACGACCGTCGGCGCTGAAGGCCGGCTCAAGGTCTTTGAATTGTCCCGAGAAAGGAGCCACTTCCGGCGCTGACCATTTGTTACCCGGCAGTTTGTGACGATATAGAATGGTGGAGAATGCGTTTTGAACCGCTTCCAAAGTATAATACATTTCGTTTCCATCTGGCGATATCGCCAGGTCGCGTTCGTTGAGGTTTGTGCTCACGGTGCCCTCCATGAACAGACTGAGGCTGGCAGGAGGTTGCAAAGGTTGGGATTGTGCCAGCATCGTGGAAAAGCTCAGCACAAGCATGGGTAGACAGGCTTTCATAGGAAAAGGTTTATACAATCTTAGGAAGAATGCTCAGGCCAACTGCCGCCCCAGACGGGGTATTTTTCGGGTAAGAACAAGGTACAAAAACCAGGCGCATGTTTCAATTTGCTATTTTAGGGTAAACCTATCCCCTATGAAGAAATTCCCTTTCCTGAGCGCTTCGCAAGCCACGATTCTGCTCCGGGTAATCGTATCCATACTGCTCATCATTCACGGAATTACACGCATCCTCCACGACGGCGTGGCCGGTTTTGGCGGCTTCCTCAATTCGCAGGGGTTCCCCGGCGGCAAGGCCATCGCGTGGGGAATAACGCTCTTCGAGATCATCGGCGGCCTGCTGATGGCCATGGGCTATTACACACGGTGGATAGCGGTGGTATTTATCCTGGAGTTAACCATGGGGATCGTATTGGTCCATGCGCAAAACGGGTGGTTCGTTGTGGGTGGAGGATCGAATGGTGTGGAGTACAGTGTGCTGTTGATCACCTGTATGATCGTCATCGCTGCGCAAAGCAAGGGACGCGTGTTTGGCAAAGGCTAGGCTTCCAGATGGCGCGTCTTCCACCGGTTGTGCGACCATAGCCACTGCGATGGATTTTCACGGATCACCTTTTCGAGTTCACGCACATAATGTTCCATCACCACATCGCTGTCTTTTGCATAAGGCGGCTGGGCCAACTCCACGATATGGGTCTCGTAGTGGCCGCGTTTCACTTTTTTCATGGCGTAATACATGACCGGGTACTGGGTAAGTTGCGCCAACTGGCTTGAGCCGTAGAAAAAAACGGTGTCCTGGTTTAGAAAACGGGTGGCGTATTTTTTATCGTGTTTGTAACCCGGGTATTGGTCGCCCACCAAAGCGATGTTCCGCACGATGTGTTTGCGCTTCACGATCTCGCGGGCCACTTCATCGCGCTTGATGCCATAGGCCCCAAAGCGTGTTCGGCAGGCATACGAAAAATCGTCAAAGAATTTACTGTTTACGGATTGGTACACGAAATCCATTTGCCCCGGCAAGGTGAACGACCCGGCTACCAGCAGCCACTCCCAATTGAAATTGTGCGAGGCCAGGTTCAGCAGCGACTGCCCGTTCAGGATGTAGCGGTTGGATACTTCCGGATTTTTGAAGACCACCCGCCGGCCAAGCTCTTCCTGGCTGATGGTGAGCAGCTTTAACATCTCCACGGCATAGTCGCACAAATCCTTAAAGAATTGCTTTTCGATCCGGCTGCGTTCGGCCTCGGTTTTTTCGGGAAACGAATTTTTGAGGTTCTTCTGCACCATGGCCCGCCGGTAGCGCACCAGGTAGTAGCTCACGGCAAAAAGGAAATCAGAAAATGCATAAAGCACCGGCAGGGGTAACCGGGAGAGCAAGCGTATGAAAAACATAGCAGGTTTGTGCCGGGCAAGTTAAACAACTATTGTTACTTTTGGCGCATGAAGCACAAAGTTGTCGTGATCACCGGGGGAACTTCCGGTATTGGACTGGCCTTGGCCCAGGAGTTTGGGCTGAAAGGTTCCAAGGTCTTTATCACCGGAAGGGATCAGACGGGTCTCGACAAGGCCGTGGCAGAGCTTCGCGACAAGGGCATCCTGGTCTATGGATTGCAGGCCGACGTCAGCAAAGAGGACGACAATAAGAGGATGGCCGAGGAGGCGATCAAACGCTATGGAACCATCGATGTGCTCATCAACAACGCGGGCATATCCATGCGCGCTTTGTTTGAGGACGTTGACCTGGAGGTGGTGAAGAAAGTGATGGACATCAATTTTTATGGCGTGCTCTACGCCACCAAATATTGCCTTCCCGAAATTGTAAAAAACAAGGGGTCGATTGTGGGCATCTCGTCCATTGCCGGCTATTGCGGTCTGCCCGGGCGCACGGGTTATTCGGCCTCCAAGTTTGCCCTGAACGGCTTCCTGGAAGTGTTGCGCACGGAATACCTGAAAAGGGATGTCCACGTGCTCACGGCCTGTCCGGGATTCACAACGTCCAACATACGCAAGCGGACCCTCACAAAGAACGGAAAGGCTCAGGGCGAGTCACCCCGAGAAGAAGGCAAGATGATGACCGCCGAAGAATGCGCCCGTCACATCTACAAGGCCACCGTGAATCGCAAGCGCAACATCGTGCTCACCGCGGAAGGGAAAATAGCCGTGTTCCTCAGCAAATGGCTGCCCAGCCTGTCGGACAAAATCGTCTATAAGGCCATGGCCCGGGAGGCGGATGCGCCGATTAAATAATCATGAATTTCTGATCTAGGTTTTGCTTAGGAAGACGAGCTTGGTATTGTCGGCTTTGTTCAGCCCTTTGTAGAAGTCGATAAATTCCGAATAGGATTCCGGGGGATATTCACCCCGCTGCATTTTCAATCGGCGGATGTAGATAAGATCGTTCTGATCCAACGTGAAGGTAGTTTCATATTCGCCAAAACGCGATTTCAATACCACCGGCTTTGGCAGGAACTCCGGGTAAATGCCCTCCGGCAAATGATAGCGGATCGTATCCAGGTCGACAAAGGAACTGCGAACCACTACGTTGGTCTTTCGGTTTTCCACTTTTTCAGGAATATAGGTGGAACGGTTCATGAGATTGGGTGTGATAAAAACGCGCTTGCCGCTCACGGTAGCAAAACGTTTCAGCGTTAGATCAACAGACACCTGAGCAGATGGATTTTTGTCTTTATGATTCTGCATTTTGAAGGTTGTGATGTCGAAGCTGGGAATGTCAATCTCCTTTTGCAGCCACTTCTTTTGTTCGTCGAATTGGTTGCTCAGCACATTGTCCAGGTTATCGTTTTCATATTGCAACCCGGTATAAGTCGTTTTTATTTTTGCGCTGGCATCACCGGTCATCTGAACGAATACATCGGCAGTCCGCGATTGAATATTTTTTTCTGCGGGATAACGCAAGGTGTTAACAATCCGGGCACCGTCGTCAGTGATAATGAGAGCCTGATGATCACCGGTAGAGCGACCCTGATAGCCGAATGGATTCGTTTGGCTTGTGCACTCTAGCCATACCGTATCTTTTTTCTGAGGAACGCAAACAATAGCGTGGTTAAATTGCGTACGGGGAAATTTCGGGTCAATTTCCGGCGCGCCTGCACCGGCCTGGATTAACGCGTAGTGAGCTTTAATGCCCGCCTCCTTCAACAGTGCTACCATATAATTGGAGAGTGCCTTGCAGTCGCCATAACCCGTTTGATCAACCACTGTTGCCTCAAACGGTTGGAATCCACCGATGCCCAATTGAATGCCCACGTAACGCGTCCGTCCTTGCAGGTACTCATACAATATCTTAATCTTTTCCTCCTCGGTTTTGGCTTGTGCGGTGAGACTTTTCACCGTTTGTCGTGTGGCTTCCGGTAAAATGTCGCGGCCCTTGTTTAAACTAATGATCCATTGACCGTAATTCGTCCAGGTATCCATCGTGCCAACGTAATTTTCGTATTCAAAGTCGGTGGGTGCTGCTTGGATGGATGGGATCTGATACTGGGCCTTGCTGTGAGGTTCCAGTTTAATGGGTTTCACATGGGTGAATTCAAACGTTACGGAGCCACTGCCATCGGGACGTTTTTCAATCGTGGGCTGCTTCTCAATATTGAGCGTTTTGTAACGCGGGGCAAGACCGGCCGCATAATTTAGTTTATAGAGTCCATGTTCAACAGAACTCTTTTCGCCATCCTGTACATAGAACCCGGGGATATAAAACAAAAACTTGAATTCCATTTCGTATTCGATTTCTACAGTGTAAGGGTACGTGCCCTGAGAAAGATCAAAGCTCTTCGTACGACTGTCACTAAACAACGTCATGCCATCAAATACACTTCTATCGACGATCTCACTATTTTTTAATTTAGAAACCACGACGCCATTGGCGTCGTAGACGGTGCCTTTTAGCAGGTTGATCTTGGTCAGCTTGTCATAACCCACAACGTCGCTGGCATAATCCTTGCCGTTCGCGTTTAAAATGGTGATGACTTGATAGACGTGATACGTAGCCCGGCTTCTGGAGAGTATCGAGAAAACAGCCTGGTCTTCACGATACACCGCATTCACATCTTTCTTCAGTTCTTCGGGGATAGCGCTCACCGGAAACTTCGGTGTCTCTTTGGCAAACGCTGCCGCGGCGACAGAACACGCCAAAACAAAAACAAGCCTCTTCATATTCCTATTTTTTCTTTAATACGATCTGCTCCGCCTGTTTGGCGATCACCAGGTTATACAATTCGCGGAGGTGAGGATATTCATCCTGAACAAACAGGCTTTTGTTTATTTGCAGCATGCTGACCACGCTCAACACGTTGCCCATTTGCGTCACATTGTAGGTATACTTAGCCGCGTTGTTTGGCAACGTAACCACTTTGGGTTTTGGCAATTCATCTACTACGTAGTTTTCAGGAAGTGTGAACTTTGCCATGTAGGTCCGCTCGAAAGGTTTGCCGAAATCTACTGGATACTCGCGCTTTTCGGCTTTAAATATATTGTCAGTGATTTGCTCGGAAAGCATGGGATTCAAATAGATCACATCACCGGCCGTCGTTACGTGTTCGCGCATCAGCAGTTCGTGTGATTGTCGTGGCGATTTGTCTATCTCTTTTATGTTTTGAAATTCGCTTTTCTCGACTTCCCAGGTCTTGCCCGACAGAAATTCTTTCAGGTAGTCGGTTTCGCCTTTTTCGAAATAGTCTTCGCGCAGTCCCTGGGCGTCATAACCATCATAGGAGATTGACATCTTCCCTTTCAGCTCCCCCTCGGCATTGACAGCGAGATCGGAATTTATGGCGGTGCGTGACTTGCCCTTGGGTTTGATCTCCATCCATCCGTGACGCGTTTTGGAAATCACGAGGCCTTCGCCGTTGAGACAGCGTTCGGGTAAAATACCCATGGGCAAATATTTTTCAGTAGCGTCCAGCAACAAAACTTTATCGCCGAGTATGACCGATACGATCGCATAATTCAACTGATCGTCCATCGGGAATTGCTGACGAATGAAGCCGTGATCGCGCGTGCTCAGCAGAACCATATCGGCTGGCACGTCCACTTTTTCCAACATCGCGGCGACAACAAAGTTGATGTCGGCGGCGGTACCTTTTTTATCGTCGAATACTTTCTTCAGGTTGTCGGGATACTTGTCTTTCGTGCCGTTCCATTCCAGGGTCTGCTGAACATAGTTGAAGATGGCCGTCACTTTTTGCATGGGGTCGGTCATGCCGGCGGTGAGCTCTCTCGCCTTTGTTTTTAAGAATCCCGAGCCAGAGATCACTTTGCCAAAGCCGTCGCTGTCGACCAATTTGGTGTTGAGGCCTTCCCAGCTTCCCATGATCTCCCGCACCATTTGACCGGGCATGGTGACATGAGAAAGCGCCATGTTTATTTTCGAAACATAATCATCCTCGCAGGTCATGAAAGGTTCCTCCTTAAAAGCGGGTACATTCTTGGAAATCCAATGATGAGCTGCTTCCCGGTAGCCGTCCCGCGAATTGTCTTTTACTTCATATACCGCTGGCGTAATATAGCCTTGCATGTATTTTTGGAAAACGAAGAAGTCAGGCAAGGCAGCCCAGTATTCGCTCCAACGGACGGGGATGCTATACTGAAATTGCCAGTTAGGGAAGGACGCGAGAAAATCGGAATTGAGGGTGTAGCTGTATTCGATGACCGAACCTTCCTTCACGTTTGGCAACGTGAATTTCTGCAGGTTTATGTTGCGGCTATACTTTTCTTTGAACGAGCTGGACTTTTCCATCTCGGTCTCTACTATTTTTCCATTTTCCAGGTTGTAGGTGCTCGCTTTCAATCGCGATAGATGTTCTTCATCGCTGCCGGATTGATACAACGAAATGGCCACATCAGCCCAATGCAAACCTTCCTTTTTCAAGATCTTGATGCGCCTGTGGCGTTCGTAAACCAAAGCGGCATTGCCGCTATTGATAACGATATAGGCCGAGCCATAGTCCGCAAGAATAACCGCCGCCGCAGACGTGTCTTCGGCATAGGTGGTCATTTTAAGATCTTCCTGGGGAATTACGCCAAATTTGATGGGCGATTTTTGTGCGTAGACTGTACACACAACGAGGACGAATAGTCCTGAAAACAACGATTTCATGCAACACTTAGGTTTAGAAAATGCAAGATTAAAAAAAATATTGAATTAAAATATTTCTACTTTTCACGAGGGATACTTTAGTAAGTTTACCCCCCAACATGGCGAAAACTAAAACAACCTTTTTTTGTCAATCCTGTGGCTACGAGTCGGCCAAATGGCTTGGAAAATGCCCTTCATGCAGTGCGTGGAATACGTTCGTGGAGGAAGTGATCACAAAAGATGAAGGCCCCAAAACGGAATGGCGCCAGGAGTCGACACGCTCCAAGGCCATGAAGGCAAAGACACTGAACGAGATCGAATCCACGGAAGAGATCCGCATCCATTCCATCGACGAAGAATTGAACCGGGTGTTGGGTGGCGGCATTGTTCCCGGGTCGCTCGTACTCATCGGCGGAGAACCGGGCATTGGCAAATCAACCCTGATGTTGCAAGTGGGCTTGTTGCTGAAAAAACAACGGGTGCTATATGTGTCAGGTGAAGAAAGTGATCAACAGATCAAGATGCGTGCCGAGCGAT
This sequence comes from Chryseolinea sp., assembly GCA_036525235.1. Lineage (GTDB taxonomy): Bacteria > Bacteroidota > Bacteroidia > Cytophagales > Cyclobacteriaceae > Chryseolinea. The sequence goes on from DATDAV010000143.1 coordinate 24,395, forward strand.
TGGGCAACACATCGGAAAACTTTTATATTCTAACAGAGACCAACACGAAGAGTATTTTTCTGGCGATCGAAGCTGTCGAGCCCGACATACTCATCATCGACTCCATTCAGACCCTGCACTCGGCACAACTGGATTCCACTGCCGGCAGTATCGGGCAAGTGCGGCAATGCACGGGCGAGTTGATGAAATTTGCGAAGGAAACCGGCACGCCCGTATTTCTGATCGGCCACATCACCAAAGACGGCATGCTGGCCGGCCCCAAAGTTCTGGAGCACATGGTGGACACCGTGCTGCAGTTTGAAGGCGACCGGCACCTGGCCTATCGCATCTTGCGAACAACAAAAAATCGCTTTGGCTCCACTTCGGAAATTGGCATCTATGAAATGTTGGGCACGGGCTTGCGCGAGGTAAGCAATCCCTCCGAAATTCTCATATCACAAAAAGACGGACCCATCAGCGGCGTCACCATCGGCGCAACGATAGAAGGCAACCGGCCATTGCTCATTGAAATACAATCGCTGGTGAGCCCGGCGTCCTATGGCACACCACAGCGCACGCCCACCGGCTTTGATCAAAAGCGGTTGAACATGCTGCTGGCCGTGCTCGAAAAACGCTGCGGGTTCCGCATGGGCACGCAGGATGTTTTTCTCAACATGGCAGGCGGCATTAAAGTGGAAGACCCGGCCATTGACCTGGCGGTGTGCATTTCCATTATCTCGTCGATGGAAGAGATCTCCATATCGGACAAAATTTGTTTTGCGGCCGAGGTCGGGTTGGGTGGCGAGTTGCGGGCAGTAAATAAAATTGACCAACGCATATCCGAAGCGGAGAAGCTGGGCTTTCAGGAAATCTATATTTCAAAATATAGCCAGAAAGCGATCGGGTTGAAGAATACAAAAATTGCCATCAAGTCATTTGGTAAACTAACCGAAGTTTTTGAGGATTTGTTTGGCTAATGTTTTGCATTGACCCATGGGGTGATGGTTTTGAATACTATTTTTATATAATTGGTTATCCTTTAAAATTTTTACAATGAAAAGAATCGGGTTCGTTTTGATATTTCTGGCAGCATCGGCCTTTACGTTTCCGGCGAAGGAAGTGAAGTTGGAATACGTTTTTAAAGTGGGCGATGAATACACTTTGAATCAAACCACCAATCAAACCATTAAGCAGACCATTATGGGCATGGACCAGGTGGCCGAAAATTTGATTTCGGGTCAGATGAAATATAAAGTGACGGCGGTCACCCCCGCCGGTGCAAAGCTGGAGATGCAATTTTTGAAATTGAAATCCAGTCTCAAGTCGGTTATGGGTGAAAAGGCCATGGACACGGAGGGAGAAAGCGAAACCGCCGAGAACAAAGTTCTGAAATCGATGATGAACAAGGTTGTCCTGGTCAACATCAGCAAACAAGGGATCGTAGAAGTAGAAAATTCGGACAACCTATGGACGGGCATGAACGACCTGGGCTTGGATGAGGCCACGCTGGCGCAAATGAAAATCGTCATGGAACAAATGATGGGGAAAAAATCATTGAAGAACAGCCTCGAGCAGGCCATGGTGTATTACACCGACAAGAAAGTTAAACAAGGCGATACCTGGTTCTCGAAAAATGCCTTCCCCATGGATTTTCCGATCGAATCCAACAACACCTGGAGTCTGGCCAACCTTTCCGGCGACGCAGCAAAGGTTAATGCCGATGCCATCTTTGCTACGCTCGACAAGAACAAGATCGTGAACATGCCGGGCGGCATTCAAGCCAAAATGGATCTGGCCGGCAACCAGGCAACAAAAGCAGACGTGAACGCCAAGACAGGCTGGCCCACCGAAATACACATTTCCTCAACACTGAAAGGAAAAATGACCCTCCTCGCCGGTGGCATGATTCCGACAGACATGGATGTTCCTATGGAGATCTTAACAAAGATCACCTACACCATCGTCAAGAAATAATTTTTTGATGTCAGGACTCCCGCATCATGCTGAGGATGTCATCGACATACTCGCGTGAATTGGCAAGGCGGGGTACCTTGTTTTGGCCGCCCAGCTTTCCGCGGCGCTTCATCCAGTTATAGAACGTGCCTTCCCGCACGCTGTGGATCTTTGGCGCGATGAGAGCCAGGTTGTGATGACGCTTGGCGTCGTAGTCGGAGTTGATGGAGCGCAACGCTTCATCGAGCTCGTGGGCGAAAGCCGGGAGTGTTGCCGGCTCGACTTTAAATTCAATGATCCATTCGTGGCGGCCTTGCTTGCCTTCTTCGAGGTAGACGGGTGCAGCGGTGAAGTTGTCGATGACGGCACCAGTTGCTTCGCAGGCTTTTGTGATGGCGGCCTCAGCGTTCTCCACAATTACCTCTTCGCCAAAGGCATTCATAAAATGTTTGGTGCGTCCCGTGATCTTGATCCGGTAGGGCGACAGCGAGGTGAATTTTACAGTGTCCCCCAGGTTGTAGCGCCACAGACCCGAGTTGGTGGAGATGACCATCGCATAGTTTTTATCCAACTCTACTTCCCCCAAACGCAGGGCACGCGGTTGTTCCTTATCTAACTCTTGGGCGGGAATGAATTCGTAGAAGATGCCATAGTCCAGCATGAGCAACAGCTCTTCGGAATTCTGCTGATCCTGGATGCCAAAAAAGCCTTCACTGGCATTGTAGGTCTCCCAATACTGCATTTTTTCGGTGGGAATAAGCGATTGAAAAAGGGAGCGGTAGGGTGCGAACGACACAGCGCCGTGAAAGAAAACTTCCAGGTTGGGCCATACTTCGAGGATACTGCTTTTCTTTTCCAACTCCACGATTTTCTGAATGAGCAGCACCGTCCAGGTCGGCACACCGGCGATGTTGGTGACGTTGGTCTTGGCTGTTTCACGGGCCAGCTTTTCTATTTTCTCTTCCCAATTGCCCATCAACGCCGTTTCCAGGCTTGGCGTGCGAATAAACTGCGCCCAAGGTGGAAGGTTCTGCATGATCACGGCCGACACGTCGCCATAGTAGGACGATGCGCTTGGATCCAACTCATTGATCTGGTGACTCCCTCCCACGGCCAAACCTTTGCCATCGAACAGTTTCGTCTCGGGAAAATTGTTCACATAGATGGAGAGCAAATCCTTGCCCCCTTTGAAATGACAATCTTCCAACGCCTCCTGCGACACGGGGATGAACTTGCTGCGCGCATTGGTGGTGCCCGACGACTTGGAGAACCACTTGATTTCCGAAGGCCACAGAATGTTTTGCTCACCCTTCATGAGCCGCTCGATGTAAGGAAAGGTCTCTTCGTAGGTGTGGATAGGAATACGCTCGCGAAACTGATCGTAGGTATGAATGCTGCCAAAGTCATACTGTTGGCCAAATTCAGTGAAACGAGCGGTTTGGATCAACTTCTTTAAAAGCTCATCCTGAACCTCAATAGGGTATTTCATGAAAAGCTCAATCTGATGAATGCGCTTTTGCATTACCCATGTCAATATCGAATTGATCAACCCCATTGAAAACGTGTCAACTTCAAAAATAAACAAACTTGCAGTTACTTGTTCTGCGCCTTAGGCAACAAAAGATAAACAAAAAATCAGACGTTCGACTCCGAGGGGTCTGGCCAGTTGTCGTTGGTGTCGACGGCTTTGGATGCGAGTTTGGAGCGCCGTAGTTCGAAATTCTGGCCGAGGTATACTTTGCGCACTTGCGGATCGCTAGCTAATTCTTCGGCAGTGCCGGCCTTGAATAATTTTCCATCCACCATCAGGTAGGCGCGGTCGGTAATGGAAAGGGTTTCGTCCACATTGTGGTCGGTGATGAGGATGCCGATGTTCTTGTTTTTCAGCTTGGATACGATGGACTGTATCTCCTCCACGGCAATAGGGTCGACACCGGCAAAGGGTTCGTCCAATAAAACGAAGTTGGGGTCTACGGCCAGGGCGCGCGCAATTTCCGTGCGGCGGCGCTCGCCACCCGAGAGCGACATGCCCCGGTTTTTGCGAACCTTATGCAGACTGAACTCCTCGATGAGCATATCTACTTTCTCCTTGCGCTCTTGTTTGTTGAAGTTGCGCATTTCCAACACGGACATGATGTTTTCTTCTACCGTGAGCTTGCGAAAAACGGAGGCCTCCTGCGCCAGGTAGCCGATGCCTTTGCGGGCTCGCTGATACATGGGCAGTGGCGTGATCTCTTCATCATCCAGAAAAATGCGCCCTTCGTTCGGTTTGATCAGCCCCACCATCATGTAGAACGATGTGGTCTTTCCCGCGCCGTTAGGTCCCAGCAGTCCCACGATCTCGCCCTGGCTTACCTGGACGGATACGTCGTTCACCACAGTGCGCGTCTTATATTTTTTGATCAGATGTTCTGCCCGAAGGATCATGCTTTAATGAAATTTGATGTCTTTAATGCGCAACTGAATGGAGGTGGTGCCATTGAACGTGTTCTCCTCGATGGTGAACACCATCTTGAACATGTCGCCCTTGGCCAGTCGATCATAACGATCGGCCAGGTCGAAGCCCACCGCCTGAAAAACGCTTTCATTTTTGTGCTGTGCCACGAGAAAGCGAACGTGACGGTCCTTGAAACTGGACAAAGAATTGAAAACATACAGCCCGCTGGCTTCGAAAACAGGACGTTGATTTTCGGGTCCGAACGGGGCCATTTGCTTGAGCACGGTAATAAACTTGGGTGTGATCATGTCGAAATGAAGCGGCATGTCTACGTCGATCACCGGCGTGAGCATTTCCTCCGTGATGGTGGAGGAAACCACTTGTTCGAACTTTTGCTGGAACAGCTCCAGGTTGTTGATGTCCAGGGTGAGCCCTGCGGCGTATTTGTGGCCGCCGAACTTTTCCAGCAGGTCGCTGCACTCGAGGATGGCGCCGTAAAGGTCAAAGCCATTCACGCTGCGGGCGGAGCCGGTTATTTTATTGTTCGATTCGGTCAGGATCACGGTGGGGCGATAATATTTCTCCACACATCTAGCAGCAACTATGCCAATCACGCCTTTATGCCAGGTGTTTTTGAAAAGAACGGTAGATTTTGCTGCCCTCAGGGTGGCGTCGCCCTCGATCATGGCAATGGCTTCCTCGGTGATGTCGGAGTCGAATTGCTTGCGCACTTCGTTTTTGAGGTTCACCTTTTCGGCCATCATGTTGGCTTCTTCTTCGGTTTCGGCGATGAGGAGCTCTACGGCAGCGCTGCCATGAGCCACGCGGCCGGCGGCGTTGATGCGCGGACCCAGCGTGAACACGATGCCGGAGACATCCAGCTCGTTGCGAAGCCCGGCAATGTCCTTGAGGGCCTTAAGACCCGGACGGGGGTCTTCGTTCAGTTTTTTTAATCCGAAATTGGTCAGGATGCGGTTCTCGCCCGTGATGGGAACAATGTCCGAAGCAATGCTAACGGCCACAAGGTCGAGGAGGGAGTACACTTCCTTTTCGTCGCGGAAACGCTGCGCAAAAGCTTGCATGAATTTGAAGCCGAGACCACAACCGCTTAGTTCTTTGTAAGGATAGGGGCAATCGCTTTGTTTCGGATCGAGCACCGCCACCGCCTGGGGAATGGATTCGTCGGGCAAGTGGTGATCACAAATGATGAAATCAATGCCTTTCAAGAGAGCGATGTTCACCAGCTCCGACGACTTGATGCCGCAGTCCAGTGCGATGATCAGCGTACAATGATTTTGTTCTGCCCACTCCACGCCGGCCAGTGAAACGCCATAACCCTCGGCGTACCGGTCGGGTATATAAATTTTGCAGTGCGGATAGAAATTGCGCAGGTAACTATAGACCAATGCGACAGAAGTGGTTCCGTCGACATCGTAGTCGCCATAAATAAGAATTTTTTCCTCGCGGTCGATGGCTTGTTTCAAACGGCTCACGGCCTTCTCCATGCCCTTCATGAGGAAAGGATCGTGAAGATGCTCTAACGATGGGCGAAAGAAAAGTTTAGCGCTTTCGAAGTCGGCAATGCCGCGCTGGATTAGGATGGACGATAGGTAGGAATTGATGTTGATGGCCTTCGATAACTGCTCGATCTGCTCGGGAGCAGGAATATCCCTTAACAACCATCTTTTATCCATGAACTAGTTTGCTTCGATTTTTACACTGCCTTTAATACCCGTAACGCCGCTGATGCTGTCCAACCCCGGTTCGCCGTCTTTGCCATTCTTGCGTGAAGGGCCCAGGCCTGCGCCACCGTGATATCCGGCCTTGCCGCTGAGGCCCGCGGCGCCGCCATTGTTGTTAACGAGGATCTTTGTGCCTAACATATCGCGAAGAAGCTGTGTCTTTTTGCTGGTCAGAGTGAGCACGCCGCCGTTCGCGCCGTTTCCGCCCTGCCCCGCGTTGCCGCCGTTCGAACCATTGCCGCCATTACAGTGCAATGTGCCCGGACTGCCGCCGCCGCCGTTTCCGCCGTTCCCCCCGCGACCGCCGTTGCCTCCGGAAATGTCGATGGTGAGCACGCCTTTCAGGCTAACTCTTTCAAGATACAGAAAAAGATTTATCCCTGGTGTGCCATCGAGACCTTTGGTGCCATCTCTGCCCGCAGTGCCGTCCAGACAGGGACCGATGGGGGTGATGCCGGGCTTGCCATTGCGGCCCGACTGGCCACTGATGCCCTTGCCGTCGATGACACAGTGGTTGCCGATGGCGGCTACCTTGACGCGGATAAAATTTTCGGGTTTCAGTTTATTCAGGATCAGACGGGAGGAATCCATCATCACCAGCGTGTCGGCCACGAGAATATCGGACGTGCCCAGGTCGTAGGACTGGTTTGTTTTGATGACGAGTTTGCTCACCCTGACTTGCGCAGTCACGGAGGAGGATAAAACCACTGCCAAAAACCAAAACACTACTCGACCCATCTCACAAAAATAATCCAGTATTCTTCTTAAGAAAATTAGTTCGGCGCGAATCCGGAGAAATAAAGAAAGCAGTGCGAATCCGCACTGCTTTGGCATTTAAAAATTTGAATGTCAGCTTACTGGCCGGCAGCCGGCTTGTCGCCTACCACACCTTCCAGCACGTCTTTGATCTCGACGCGTTGGCCATCCTTGTAGGGCACGATCCAGGCATCTTTTACGCCCATTTCGCGCATGTATTTCTTAAATGTATCGGCTTCCCAATAGTCGCGGAAGATGCCGATGGTCAACTTTTGGGGCTCGCCGTCTTTTGCTTCGCCACCGAAGTTGGGGTTGTTGTCGAAATACTTCTGCAGGTTCTTATTCTTGAAGGCGCCGATCTGCACCTTGAAAACCACACCTTTCGAGAAGTCCATAGAGTTCACCACCGGGGCTTCCTTCAATGCGGCCAGTTCGGCCTTGGTGGAAGTGAGTTGCCCTCTCAGCTGGGTGAGCTGATCTTCCAGTTCGGCGATCTTCGCATCCTTGTCGCTGATGGAAGACTGCATCTGGGTGACCTTCTGGTTGAGGGAGCTCACCGTGTTGTCGGCGGTCTGCTTGTCCTCGAGGAGTTGCTTCAGGTTGGCGGGGTTCTTGCCATACTCTTTGGCTTTTTTCTTCCATTCTTTCTTCTCCTTCTTAGAGAGCTGTGCAAAGGTCTGCGTCGAAGCAATCATCAACGCGAGGCAGAAGAATAGTATGATTCCTTTTTTCATTCTCGGATTGGTTAAAATCAAATTAAAGGTACGATAATTTTGGAAATATGCTCAACCTAGTCCAAGCTGCCTACCATTTTCTCGGGTCTTACCCATTCATCGAACTGGGCCGACGTCAACAATCCTAACTCGACAGCGGCCTCGCGCAGGGTCTTGTTTTCCTTGTGGGCCTTCTTGGCAATCTTCGCCGCATTCTCATAGCCGATATGAGGGTTGAGGGCCGTCACCAGCATGAGCGAGTTCTCCATGTGCTGCTTGATGATGGCATAGTTGGGCTCGATACCCTCCGCGCACTTCTCATTAAACGACACACAGGCGTCACCGATGAGGCGGGCCGACTGCAAAACATTGGCAGCAATGACGGGCTTGAACACGTTGAGTTCGAAGTGGCCGGTTGCCCCACCAATGGAAACAGCGACGTCGTTGCCCATCACCTGAGCACACACCATGGTGAGTGCTTCGGGTTGGGTTGGGTTAACCTTGCCGGGCATGATGGACGAGCCGGGTTCGTTATCGGGGATGACGAGTTCGCCGATGCCCGACCGCGGACCGGAGCTCAACATCCGAATGTCGTTGCCGATCTTCATGAGACTTACCGCTACCCGCTTCAAGGCACCCGACAACTCTACCATGGCATCGTGGCCGGCCAGGGCTTCAAACTTGTTGGGGGCAGTGACAAAGGGATATTTAGTGAGGTCGGCGATCTTGCGGGCCACCAGCACGTCATAGCCTTTCGGGGTATTCAGACCCGTGCCCACGGCTGTTCCTCCCAAGGCAAGTTCACGCACCATTTCGAGTGCATTCCTCAGCGCGCGCATGCCATTGTCCAGTTGCTGAACATAGCCTGAAAACTCCTGACCCAGCGTGAGCGGAGTGGCATCCATGAAATGGGTGCGGCCGGTCTTCACTATGTTTTTATACTCGGCCGATTTTTTGGCCAGGGTGTCGCGCAGCTTCTGTATGCCCGGAAGGGTGATCTCGGTCACTTGCTTATAGGCCGCGATGTGCATGGCCGTGGGGAAGGTATCGTTAGACGACTGTGATTTGTTCACGTCATCGTTAGGGTGCAATACTTTCTTTTCGTCTTCCAGCTTGCCGCCATGGATGACATGGGCGCGGTAGGCAATGACCTCGTTCACGTTCATATTGCTTTGGGTGCCCGAGCCGGTTTGCCAGATCACCAGGGGGAACTCCGCATCGAGTTTGCCGGTCAGGATCTCGTCGCAGACTTTGGCGATAAGATCTTTCTTGTCGGCCGCGAGCAGACCCAGTTCGTGGTTGGCCTGGGCAGCGGCATTTTTGAGATAGGCAAATGCATAAATGATCTCCTTGGGCATGCTGGCCTCGGGCCCGATCTTGAAATTGTTGCGGGAACGTTCCGTTTGTGCGCCCCAGTATTTGTCGGAAGGCACCTTCACCTCGCCCATGGTATCTTTCTCGATGCGATAATTCATAGCGTTTTTAAATTTGAGGGCAAAAATAGGAAAAGGTTAAAAAGAAAATCCATTCCGGTCAATTTAAAGCAGGGGGCCATTTAATCCGATTGAAAGGGCTCGGGCACGCATCAGAAAATGTCCTTTCAAAGGGGCCGGACGCCTTTCACATTTGTGATGGCTGCAGCGAATTCGTATCTTTAACCTCTATGCGGCGGCCCCAAGTTGACGACTCCAAAGAAGAAAAGCTCTATTTCATAGCCATTATTCCTCCCGCCCCTATCTATGAAGTTGCGTTGGAACAGAAGGAGTATTTCAAAACACATTACAACAGCAAGGCCTCGCTCAACTCGCCACCCCACATCACTTTGCACATGCCTTTCAAATGGAAGGAACGGGAAGAGGATGAATTGAGAGATCAGCTCCTTCATTTTTCGCGCAACACCCCGGCCGTGCCGGTCAAGCTGGAGAACTTCTCGTCGTTTCCTCCCCGGGTCATTTTCATAAACGTGGTGCTGAGCCAGGAGCTGGACAACCTGCAAAAGAGCCTCCACCGGTTTTGCAAAAGGGTGTTGAATCTATTCAATGCCAACTACAAGGAACTACCGTTCCATCCCCACGTGACGCTGGCTTTTCGCGATTTGAAGAAGCCCAACTATCAGCGGGCCTGGGAAGAATTTCAACAGAAGAATTTTGAAGCTGAATTTGTTGCGGATAAGATGGCGTTGCTCAAGCATGATGGGCGGGTGTGGAAGGTGTATGAGGAGTTTAAACTCCAGGAGGCGGTGGCGTGACATTTTTGTGAGGCAGGCAGCTTCGTTTGTTGGTGGCGCAATCTGCGTCCATCCCAATACAACCAGCCAGCCATTAATATTTCCCCTGGAGGCCGCCGGTGTGGATGGCCAATAAAGTCGAGCCTCTCTTGAAAAATCCTTGTTTAGTAAGATCGAAAATGCCTGCCATCATTTTGCCGGTGTAGATATGCTCCAGGGGCACGCTATGTTGCTCTTTGAACTGTGCTATGAATTGTAATAACTCGGGTGTGTATTTGGCGTAGCCTCCATAATGATACTCTGTGATGAGTTGCCAGTTTGTTTTGCCTGGGCACCATCGCTGGATTTCTTCGGCCATTCCATAGGCACCTTTCAAAACAGAAAACCCCAGTACCGTTTTTGTTGGGGTATAACCACGAATGAGACCGGCCAGCGTTCCACCCGTTCCTACGGGACAACATAGATAATCGAATGACGGATCAAGTGATGCCGCAAATTCCGACGCGCCCTGCACCGCTTCTTCGTTGCTGCCTCCTTCCGGCACCAGCACAAATGAGCCGAATTCATTTTCCAGGGCATCAATGAAACCGGCTTCGGTTTTATGGCGGTAAGATTCGCGGGAGACATAGTGAAGCTGCATGCCCCGGTCTTTTACAAACTGCAAGGTCTCATTTAAAAGAGGATGTTCTTCGCCCCGGACAACGCCGATGGAACGAAGGCCAAGCTCGTGACAGGCGGCCGCCGCAGCATACAAGTGATTCGAATAAGCCCCGCCGAAGGTGAGCAGCGTTTTTGAAGGATGCTGCAAAACTTTTTCGATGTTGTATTTCAGCTTCCACCACTTGTTGCCCGACACGAAGGGATGATTCAAGTCCTCTCGCTTCAACACAACGCGGATGCCGGCTTTGGTGAAAGCGGGATCGTGAATTTCAACAAAAGGAGTGGATTGATAGGCCAGCACGCAGTAGAGGGTTCCACATCAAATATCAGAAAAAAATCTTCCCTAAAAGGTTGCAGGGACCAAAAGACAACACTAATATTGTTAGAGAATATAACTAAATTAATTAGTTAGGCGCTATGGACGAGGAGGACTATTTTAAAGGGCGTGGCGCTCAAATAAAAACAGAAAACAAATTTCTGAAGGCCCACTATGTGGAAGAACATATTGAAGGCCTCGACGAGCCTTTGCTCAGCGCACCCCAAACACAGTTATTCTACGAAACCGCCAAAACGATCGTAAACAAAGTGAACAGCCCAGACCTGGGACTGGCCTATTCGCTCAACCCATACCAGGGGTGCGAGCATGGTTGCATTTATTGTTATGCCAGGAACACACATGAATATTGGGGGTTCAGCGCCGGATTGGATTTCGAATCGAAGATCATCGTGAAAAAGAACGCGGCGTCGCTGCTGGAGAAATTTATTCTCAACCCGAATTGGGATCCGGTGCCAATCAGCGTGAGTGGCAATACCGACTGCTATCAACCCATCGAAAAGAAACTGGAGATCACGCGGAGTCTGTTGAAGATTTTTGCGCAGTATCGACATCCTTTGGGAATGATTACCAAAAACAGTCTCGTGTTGCGGGATTTGGACTTGTTAACCGATTTGGCAAAGGACAATCTCGTCCATGTTTATATTTCCATTACGACACTCGACGAATCGCTACGTCGCGTGATGGAACCTCGAACCGCCAGTGCGGTGAAGCGATTGAAGACCATCGAGGAACTTGCCAAAGCGGGTGTACCCGTAAGCGTTATGAATGCACCCATCATTCCGGGTCTTAACCATCATGAAATTCCACAGGTTTTGAAGGCCGCGGCCGACCACGGCGCACTGTCGGCAGGTATGACGATCGTGCGGCTGAACGGTGCGATCGGCAATATCTTTGAGGATTGGTTGCGAAAAAATTTTCCTGACCGTTTTGAAAAGGTGTGGCATCAGATCTGTTCGATGCACGGCGGAAATGTAAACGATTCACAATTTGGAAGACGCATGAGCGGTGAAGGCAATTTTGCCGAGGCCATCCACCAATTGCACCGCACGTCAAAAAGAAAATATTTTAAAGACCGCTCCATGCCCGCGCTCGATCTCACCAAATTTCGCAAAGGAGGAAACTTGAGTTTGTTCTGAAAAATTACATTTCTGCCGTTGATCTGATTTTTGCTGTCTGCCGGAAAATCTAGGGTTTAACTTTGTATCTGACCCGATTTTTACCCTCTTCATGATTGCTCCCCATAAACCAGCAAATGAAAGCTTGCGTCTACAAGCTTTGCACTACTACGACATCTTAGACACAGCCGCAGAAAAGGATTTCGACGACATCGTGGAATTGGCCTCCCAACTTTGCGAAACGCCCATTTCATTGGTCAGTCTTATCGATTCCGACCGACAATGGATCAAAGCCCGCCACGGTATCGATACACTCGAAACGCCACGCGACGTAGCCTTTTGCGCCTACGCCATCCACCAGGACGATATCATGGCCGTGCACGATGCCACGGCCGATGTGCGCTTCCGCGACAATCCCCTGGTGACCGGGACCCCCGACATTCGCTTCTATGCCGGCATGCCACTCATCACATCCGAAGGCTTTAAACTGGGAACCCTTTGTGTCATCGACCGTAAACCAAAAGAACTTAGCCAGAAACAGATCTTTGGTTTGAAAATCCTGGCTAAACAAGTTATGAAACAACTTGAGCTGCGTGCCACGGTAAAAGAATTGAAACGCCTCAACGATGCAAACAGCAAGATGCTTTCCATCATCGGCCACGATCTGAGAAGTCCCATGCAAAGCCTCGAAAGTGTTGTTGGCCTGGCAAAAGAGGAGGCACTCACGCCTGCTGAATTCGCTTCGATGATCAACATGATTGGTAAGTCGTTGGGATCGACCAACGTTCTTTTCAACAACCTCATGCAATGGGCCTCCACCCAATTTGCCGGCGGCGGGCCGCAGAGGCAACAGATTGATTTGAAAGTTTTGCTCACGGATGAGATTGTGAGCTATGATTACTTTGCCGAAAAAGGAAACCGGTTTGTCAACGCCATCCACGACGAGATCAACGTCTGGGCCGATCCCAATATGGTGCGCTTTGTGATCCGAAACCTGGTGCACAACGCAAACAAGTTTACTCAAAACGGCACCATCACACTTTCCGCCAAAAGCGAAACAGTGGAGGCTGTGATTTGCCTGGAGGATACCGGTGCCGGCATCACCATGCCAACCCTCACCGGACTGTTTGATTGGGAGAAACGAAAAAGCACTGCGGGCACAAACGGCGAAAAAGGTTCGGGCCTCGGCCTGCAGGTCTGCAAGGAAGTGATTGAAAAAATGCATGGCAAAATTTGGGTGGAGAGTGAACCCGGGAAAGGCTCCCGGTTCTATTTCTCTCTCCCCCTCAGAATGCTCAAGCAGTATTGATCACTTTTTTACGAAGTGCTTGTAGAACGATACAATTGTCTCAATACCCAGCACAAAATTTTTCACACCATAATGTTCGTTGGGTGAATGAATGGCGTCCGTATCAAACCCAAAGCCCAGCAACACCGTATCCAATCCCAATTCTTTTTTGAACAACGCCACGATGGGGATGCTTCCGCCGTCGCGAGTCGGAATAGGCGTTTTTCCGAATACATCTTCAAAGGCACGGCTCGCGGCTTGATAGGCCGGCGAATCCGTCGCTGTCACTGCGGGCTCGCCGCCGTGATGTGCCATGACTTTCACCGTAACATATTTCGGCGCGAGTGACTGGAAATGTTTTGTGAAGAGTTCGGTGATCTCCGTGCTAACCTGGTTGGGCACGAGACGCATGGAGATTTTTGCGTGCGCTTTCGAAGGCAAGACCGTCTTGGCCCCCTCGCCGGTGTAGCCACCCCAAATCCCGTTCACGTCGAGCGTGGGTCTCACGCCGGTGCGTTCCAGTGTGGTGTAGCCCTTCTCTCCTTTTATTTCGGCAATACCAATCTCGTGTTTATATTCTTCTAGGTCGAATGGCGCATCGTTGAGGGCTTTGCGTTGAGCGGCAGTCAGCTCAGCTACTTTGTCATAAAAGCCGGGGATCGTGATCCGGCCGTTTTCGTCGTGTAAGGCATCGATCATGCTGCACAGTACATTCACGGGATTGGCAACTGCGCCGCCGTATACGCCCGAGTGCAAGTCGCGATTGGGTCCCGTCACCTCTACTTCCATGTAACTTAGTCCGCGCAAGCCGGTGGTGATGGAAGGATGTTCCAACGAGATAAGGGCCGTGTCGGAAATGAGAATGATGTCGGCTTTCAGCTTGGCTTTGTTTTCTTTTACGAACGTGCCGAGGTTGTCGGATCCCACTTCTTCTTCGCCTTCCACCATGAACTTGACGTTGCACGGCAAAAGGTTAAGTTTCATCATGGTCTCGAATGCTTTCACGTGCATGTACACCTGACCTTTGTCGTCGCAGGCACCACGGGCATAGATCTTGTCGTCTTTGATCACGGGTTCAAAGGGCGGTGATGTCCACAGGTTCAACGGGTCGGGTGGCTGCACGTCGTAGTGGCCGTACACCAACACGGTGGGCAGTGCGGGGTTGACAATTTTTTCAGCAAAGACAATGGGGTGACCTTTTGTTTCGCAGATCTCTACTTTGTCGACGCCTGCCTGCGAAAATTTTTCGCGGAGAAATTCCGCTGCCTTGCGCACGTCGCCCTTATGACGGCTGTCGGCACTCACGGAGGGGATGCGAAGCCAATCGAAAAGCTCTGACAGGAAACGGTCTTTGTTTGACGCAATATATTCTTTCACCATAAAATGATAGAGTTAGGAAAATGAGTTATGACCGCAAATTATGATTTGGGTTGGCAGCCTCCAAGCGTTGCCATGTAATTAGAACGGGGACACACGGCGATCATGAACCAGCCCAAACCAGGACGCTATTTGCCCTGTTTCCAGGCCAACGTGTTGATCAGGTGCATGATGTCTTTTTTCATAAACTCGATGGCGGGCGCCAGCGAATCGTTGGCCACTTTCGTGTTGAAGTACAACGCCCCGCGCATAAAATTCTTTGTGGAGTCGGTAATGGTGAACTGAAATTGGCTGGGCACCTCCCCTTCCAACTCGGCGATGACCGCCGTTTTTCCACTGGGCGTTTTCGTGATCGCCTCGTTTATGGCGTAGGCTTTGATCTGGTGCTTGGCCGTGAGCGTGTAGGAATCGTCGAGATATTCCTTCAACATTTTTTGATTTTGAATAGGCTTATAGGTGATGTGCACATTGGCCTTGATGGTGGGATAGTAGATCTCCACCCAAAACCGCTCGCGAATGCGCGACGTATCGGACAGCAACGTGGCATGTTTTGAATATTCGAACATGTAGGGCAACGAGTCCGGCAGACTCCGGTATTCGTGTTCAGGCAAAATGAGCCGGTTATAACCCAATGGCTTTGGTTGAAATTCCTGTTGGCATCCAAAAAGGCCAAGGGAAAAGCCCGCAACAAGCCAGGCCGTGAAGGGAGTGATACGAAACTTTTTAAGCCTGCTCATGAACTTGTACACGTACGCGTTTTATCCGGTTATGATCGATGGATTCGACAACAAAGGTAAGATGTTGAAAGGTAATTTGCGCCCCCACCGGCGGCAACTCGCCGTGCAATGAAAGGATCAGTCCGCTAAGTGTGCCCGCTTCTCCGGCCACCGTGCTGAAAATGCCCGGGTCGATCGTCATGGTCTTGCAAAAATCGGTCAGCAAAACTTTGCCTTCAAAAACAAAAGACCTCCTGCCGATCCGTTGGAAAGGAATGGCCACTTCGTCGAACTCGTCGTTGATGTCGCCAATGATCTCTTCAATAATGTCCTCCATCGTGATCAATCCGGAGGTGACTTTGTTCTCGTCCACAACCACGGCGATGTGCACGCGTTTCTCCTGGAAATCTTTTAGTAGCGCATCGATCTTTTTGGTTTCGGGAACGGAAAAGACTGGGCGGAGCAGCGATTGCCAGTTGAAGTCTGCCTCCAGCTCCAGAAAAGGAAGCAGGTCTTTTATATACAAAATGCCTTCGACCGTGTCGAGCGAATTGCGGTAGACAGGAATCCGCGAAAATCCCGATTTCTCCACATGATCCATCAGTACATGAAAGTTGCTGGCGATGTCGATGGCCGAGATCTCACGGCGCGCGCACTTGATCTCTTTTGCCGTGAGCGTACCGAAATTGACGATGCCCCTTAAGATTTCTTTTTCACCCTCGGAGGTAGCGTCATCGGCAGAGGCTAATTCTATGGCCTCGTTCAATTCCTGGGCAGGTGTTTGCGCACGGGGCTCAAAAAAACGCTCCACATAAACCGTCACCCTCCGCATGGGTCTGGAAACGGGTTTGCAAAGGGCGGCAAAAAATTTCCACGTCGGAGCAGCACGGCGTGCGATCGCCTTGTTGCGGGGAGCGGCCAACATTTTTGGGAAAATTTCTCCGAAGAAAGCAAGAAAGGCTGCTGCCGGAACCAGGGTCACGGTCACGTGCCAAACGGTAGGGTTATACGCATCGTTCAGGACCCACCATTGCAACGCTAGGAACGTAATCAGGCACACGTTCACCAATCCGTCGAGAATGAGGATGGTCACCAGCAACACGCGGGGTTTGCTCAGCAGCGTGGCCACGTCGCGGTCCCGCTTGTCGGCACTTTGGCGGAACGCTTCCAGGTCCCTGGGTGTCAAGGTGAAGAACGCCGCCTCGCATGCCGAGATCACCGCCGACAAAATAAGGAGCAGCACAAGAAAGGACAGGCTCACGGCGTGCAGTCCTGAAAAAATGTCCAGTAGGATCGGGGTGTAACTGGGAGGTTCGTCCACAAGCGTTAGCGTTGGTGAAACATCAGAACGGCAAGTCGTCTGTACTGTTGTCGGCCGGTGCGCTGGCGCGGAAGCTGTCGGAAGAATTGCTTTCGGCTCCCGAGTAGCCGCCGCCGCTGGAGCCGCTTCCGCCTTTTGTGGAGAGCATCGTCATGTTATCGCCTACTACCTCGGTAGTGTAGCGGGTAACACCTTCTTTTTCCCAGGAGCGGGTGCGGAGTTTGCCTTCGACAAAAACCATGTCGCCTTTGTGAAGATATTTTTGGGCGATCTCGGCCAGTCCACGCCACAGCACGATGTTGTGCCATTCGGTGATCTCTTTCTTTTCGCCCGTAGTTTTGTCTTTATAGCTTTCCGACGTGGCAATGGTGAAGTTGGCCACGACTGCTCCGTTTTCGAGGTTTCTAACTTCCGGGTCTTTGCCCAGACGTCCGACTAAGATCACTTTATTTACTCCTGACATAGGTTGTTTATATTAAGGGTACTTGGTTACAAATAACGGCTCTTGAGGGGCCGAAACCAAAAATATCAATCTTCGCACTACTTTAAAAGGTCGCGATCGGCTAGAAAACGGCTAATCAGCACAGGCTTGGGCAAGTCGCCAATTTTTTTCAAGGAATAGAACTTCATGTCCTTCGTTAGGCCGTTAACCGGCTTTGCGTCGAGCCTCACCAAAATGAACTTCGAAAGAATAATTTGATGACTGAGCACGTGTTTGTACTGCTCGGAGGCCTCGCCATCCTCTTCAACAACCCAGGGACCCGAAGTGTTGAATTCCTGGATCAGCTTTTCCGTTTTCACGGGTTTTGATTTTTCGACCAGGTAAAAATCGTACAGGCCATGCCAGATGTCTTTCCCTTCCCGCTTTTTCATGAGCAGCGACTTTCCCTGCTGAAAAACAAAGTAATAGAAGTAGCGCTTCCGGGCGGCCTTCGCCTTGGCTTTGACCGGCAGCACGGCTTGCATGTCGTGTTGGGCCGCAAAACAGGTGGCTTTAAAAATACAGGATGGGCAATCCGGATTTTTGGGTGTACAAAACAGGGCCCCGAACTCCATAACGGCCTGGTTATAACGGTCGGGGTGCTTTCGGGAGATCAGTTCGTTCGCCAATTGGGTGAACATTTTTCTTCCTTCCGGGCTGTTGATCTCCTTATCTATACCAAACACACGCGATAGCACACGAAACACATTGCCGTCGACCACCGCCACAGGCTCCTGGAAAGAAAAGGAGGCGATGGCCGCCGCGGTGTAGTCACCCACGCCGCGCAGCTTTTTCAGATCTTCAAAAGTTTGCGGAAAAACGCCCTGGTAGCGGCTCACGACCTCTTTGGCGCAGGCGTGGAGGTTGCGGGCCCGCGTGTAATAGCCCAACCCTTGCCAAAGCCGGAGCACTTCCTGCTCCGATGCGGCGGCCAAAGCGTGTACCGTAGGAAATTTTTCAACGAATTTCAGATAGTAGGGCAAACCCTGGATTACACGCGTTTGTTGCAGGATTATCTCCGATAGCCAGACTTTATAAGGATCTTTTGTGTTGCGCCAGGGGAGGTCGCGCTTGTTTTCTTCATACCATTTAACGACTTTATCAGAGAAATATCGCTTGTCCATCTTGCTGATTATCAGATTTTTTCAATATTCATTTTTAATTCTGGGGGCAGCCTTTAAATTTGCCCTCCCGAAAATTTTTCGACTTAAAAATATAACACTGTGACCAAAGCAGACATCATCAATGAAATCGCTGAAAAGACCGGAGTAGACAAAGCCGACGTTACCGCTTCGGTGGAGGCTTTCTTCAGCGTTGTGAAAACCTCCATGTCCAATGGCAACAACATCTACATCCGTGGTTTTGGCAGCTTTATCAACAAAAAGCGCAAGAAAAAGATAGCCCGCAACATTTCACGCAATACCGCTTTGGTTATTGACGAGCATTTTGTGCCCAGCTTCAAACCCGCCAAGATCTTCGTGAACAAGATCAAGAACAGCGACAAGGTAAAGCAACTGGAAGAGAAGTAGAACCCTAATTCCAGAGGCTTCAACGACACGGTGATGGAAAACAGGGCGCTACATCCAGCGCCCATCCTAAACTAACCGCTCGCCTTCAATCCCATGCTCAAAACCAGGATTTTATTGATCGTTGTCAGCGCCATTGTCATATGGTTGATCTTCCTATTGCCCAAGGTAGTGGTGGACAACGACAAAAAGCTGACGGAAAACACCGCCGACTCTGCCAAGACGCCGGCGGCCGACATGCATGCGCAAGCGCCGCCCGAGGTGCTGGACCGAATTCGAATTTTGCGGGTTCAGTTGCGGGAAAGTGCGGCGAAAGAAAAAAATGCTATCTTTGCCGACTCTTTGGCAAAATTGTACCAAACGGCTGGAAAATTTGACAGTGCAGCTTGGTTTGCCGAAGAAGCATCGACGTTCTTAAATACTACTGAAAGTTGGATCAAGGCAGGTGATCTCTATTACCAGGCCTACACCTTCGCGGTGGAAAAAGGTAAGCAAGAACAGCTCGCCGAAAAGACCCGCGAGTTTTATGGAAAGGCCCTGGACGCAAGCCCCAAAAACCTCGACATAAAAACGAAGATGGCCATGACCTATGTCACATCGCCGAGCCCCATGCAAGGCATCACGATGTTGCGCGAGGTGTTGGCCGCGGATCCGAAAAATGAACTGGCGCTCTTTAATATGGGTATGCTCTCGTTTCAATCCGGCCAATACGACAAGGCCGTTGAGCGACTGGAAGCCCTGATAAAGATCAACCCCCAGCACACGCAAGCCCAGCTCTTATTGGGCATCGCCTGGATGAACCTGGGCGACAAAGCAAAGGCGAAGGAGCAGTTCGACAAAGTGAAACAAATGGATAACGATCCGGCTGTGCAAGCCACGGTGGATTCTTATCTGAAGGATTTAAAATAATTGTTAAACCGTTCGCCACCCTGGCGGATAAAAATTAAAATATTACTATGCCAAGCGGTAAGAAAAGAAAGAAGCATAAAATGGCAACGCACAAGCGGAAGAAGCGTCTTAGAAAGAACAGGCACAAGAAGAAATAATCGGGTCACCGATTTAACTGCCGGCTCATCACGAGCCGGCCTATACACATCTTTTTATTTTAATTTCTAAGGTTTTGAGTAACGAACTAATCATTAGTGCCACTCAGGACGGATGTCGTATAGCCCTTCTCAAAGACAAGACACTGGTTGAATTCCACAATGAAGAAGAAGGAACCAAGTTTACGGTAGGCGACATCTACCTGGGCACCGTTAAAAAAGTGGTTCAGGGGCTTAATGCAGCTTTCATCGATGTTGGTTACGATAAAGACGCCTTTCTTCATTACCTCGATCTCGGCCCTCAATTCAGCTCGCTTCAAAAATTTACGAAGCTGGTGCGCGCCAAAAAGATCAATGGTGGAAAACTTGACAAATTCTCGCCGGAACAGGACATCGACAAGCATGGGAAAATCACCCAGCAGTTGTCCAAGAATCAATTGATTCCGGTCCAGATTGTTAAAGAGCCGATCTCCACAAAAGGGCCCCGACTATCCTGTGAGCTATCCCTGGCCGGACGATACCTGGTATTGGTACCATTTTCCAATGCCGTAAGCGTTTCGAAAAAAATTACGAGCAGCGAAGAGCGCAAGCGCTTGCTTCGCCTCATCCAATCCATTAAGCCACCCAACTTCGGGGTGATCATCCGCACCGTAGCCGAAAACAAGGAAGTAGCCGAACTCGACCGCGACCTGCGCTCGATGGTGACCACCTGGGAAGAAGGCATGACGCGCCTCGTCAATGCCCAACCCCGCGAAAAGATCATCGGCGAACTGGACAAAACATCGTCGCTGTTGCGCGACATGCTCAACGAGTCGTTCGACAACATTCACGTAGACGACAAGAAGATCTACGAGGATGTGAAGACCTATATCCACACCATCGCTCCCGACAAAGAGAAGATCGTCAAGCTGTATACCGGCAAGGCCAAGATCTTTGAACACTACGGCATCGAACGCCAGATCAAGTCGGCATTCGGACAAACCGTGAGTTTGCGTGCAGGAGGTTATCTCATCATCGAGCACACGGAAGCCCTCCACGTCATCGACGTGAACAGCGGCAACAAGTCCAACCGGGAAGAAAACCAGGAAACGACAGCGCTCTCGGTGAACATGGAGGCCGCCAAAGAAATCGCCCGTCAGCTTAGGTTGCGCGATATGGGCGGGATCATTGTGGTGGACTTCATCGACATGAAGAACCCCGAGAACAAGAAGCTCATCTTTAAGATCATGAAAGATGAGATGATGGACGACAAGGCGAAATCCACCGTGTTGCCCTTGTCGAAATTCGGGCTCATGCAAATCACCCGCGAGCGCGTTCGCCCGCAGATGAACATTGCCACGAAGGAAGTTTGCCCTACCTGCAACGGCACGGGCAAGATCACCGCGTCCATTCTCATTTCGGATCTCATCGAGAAAAATATTGAACACCTGTTGGTGAAACAAAACGAGAAAGACCTCGTGTTGGCGCTTCACCCGTATTTGTTTGCTTATTTCACCAACGGCTTTATTTCCGAACGCATGCGCTGGTATTTCAAATACAAGCGCTGGGTGAAAATGGTGAAGGACACTTCGATGGCCATCACCGAATACAAATTCCTCAACAAGGAAGGCGAAGAAATTCAACTCACTTCTTAAATAACTTTGCGTAGCGCTGGTCGTCTTGACCGGCGCTATGTATAAAGTTTTTGACACGGACAGAAATAAGCCGAACGTCCGCCAATCGTCTTGAACTCCGTAAAGCCCTTGCATCCTTCAGGGCATTTCAATCCCGCCCGCCGGTTTTCCAAAAAGAAAAATCCAGACATTTTTTTCTGATCCGCTCTCCTTTTCACAGCCACCTTCAGAATGGATTTCATTTGAGAATAGATCTCTTTCAGTTGCGCTTCGCTTAATGCGTTCGCGGGACTTTCCGGATGAATACGCGTCCGAAAAAGAATTTCATCCGAATACTCATTCCCCACTCCCGCGACAACGCGCTGATTCATGATGGCCGTTTTGATCGCGGTCTTTCGCTTTTGAAGCGACGCGACGAATTCCTTCTCCGATATTTTTAACGCATCGTTTCCATAGCCTTGGCGTTGGATGAAGGCGTCCACATCGTCGACCCAACCGATCATGCCCAACTTGCGGGTATCCTGGAAGGCCAGATTTTTTCCGTTCGCAAATTCGATGAGGAGCGCAAAACGTATAGGCGATTTTTTGTCGGGCGCATAGTACACAAGGTCTCCCGTCATACCGAAGTGTAGCATGAGGGCGCCGTTGCGTTTGAGCAGCGCGAAGAAGAACTTGCCATGGCGACGGGTTTCTGTGAACGTGTTGCCCTCCAGGTTGTCCAGTACCTCTTTTTCTGTGGAGTGAAAAAGCATTCCGGGAGCGCTGAGCCGCACACGTTTTATTTTTTGACGAAGGGAAGTTTTGTCAAAATACCGTTTGAAACTTTCTACTTCCGGTAGCTCGGGCATGGGTGTTTCTTGTTATTAACGACCGGTCCATTAGCATTGTTTAGGAAGCACTCGCGTTGTTCTGAGTTCGGCGTTTATTTTTCTACGGCTTCGAGTATGCGTTGTACGAACCCATCGAGCGCAGCGTTGTCGATCCAACGGGTCACCACCACCAGGTCGTGTTCGGGGTCAACATAGATCATGTTGGTGCCGTTGCCAATGTGAGCAAACGCGGTGGCGGGAGCGCTGGGAAGGTATTTTTTGTCTGTATTCAAAAACCAGTTCATGAAACCGTAAGTAGGTTGGGCCGGCGTGGGTGTGAGAGCCAAGGTCACCCATTTGTCAGACAACAATTGTGTGTTTTTCCATTTTCCTCTGCGCAACGTGAGGTAGCCAAACCGCGCCATATCGCGGGCGTTAATGAACATCCCACCACCCCAGTGGCCTCCGCCACCCACGGCTTGCACCAATTGGCCATCCAAAACCACCCACGAATTTTCGTAACCCATCCACCGCCACGACGGTGAGGCACCGATGGGGTCCATGATGTATTCCTTCAACACCTGGGGTAAGGGTCTGCGCCAGATATTGAGGGTGGCCAGGGCGAGCACGTTCACCCGCACATCGTTGTATTCATAGACGGCTCCGGGTTTGGAGCGCGGACGGGTTTGCCATTCCGACGGATTGGGTCCGGGGCGGTCGGCCCATTCCGGTTTTCCCCAGAGCGTGCCTTCCCAATCGCTGGTTTGACGAAGCATGTCGTTCCAGGAAATGGTCCGGTTGTGTGGCGTGTCGAAAAGACGGATCAGCGAAGGCTGTCCAAAATGATCGGCCTTGTTTGCTCCAGGCATAGGGTTGTATACATTCACGGGCGCCATCACTTTGTAGACGGAGTCATAAATGTCGGGGATCATCCCTTTGTCGTAGGCCACGCCCACCACGGAGGAGAGAAAGCTTTTGGTCACGCTAAAGGTCATGTCAACCCGCAACGGCTCGCCCCATTCGGCCACGATGTAGCCATTTCGCACCACGATGCCCGTGGGTTCTCCACGCGTGGCAAAGGGACCGATGCCATCGCCGAAAGGCTCTTTGCCATAGGTTTGATAGTGTGATACTTCGAGGTTGCGTGGATTTTTTGTTTCCTTTTCTTTCGCGAACGCAATGGCGGCTGCCAGCTTGTCGGCGTTCAGGCCGGCCTCTGCAGGTGTTTTGGTTTGCCATTGTGCAGGCTCGGGATAGTAGGGAGCGGGTGCGTTTTTCTTTTGGGAAAATGCCGTGGTGGCGATCAGTAGCAGGGCAATGGAAACAAGCGATGCAGAGACTTTCATAGCGGTTCGGTTTAGGTCGGCTATACAAATAAAAAAAGCCTGGCGCGAATTGGCAGGCTTTTTATAAGGTCGATGGAAAATGATCTTTAAACGGTCATGATCTCGGCTTCTTTCTTTTTCATGAGGGCGTCGATGCGGGCAATAAACTCGTCCGTCATTTTTTGGACGGTTTCTTCAGCGTTCTTCACGTCGTCTTCCGAAGCGCCCTTGATCTTTTTCAGCTGCTCGTTGGTTTCCTTTCGGATGTTGCGCACGCTCACTTTGCCGTGCTCGCATTCCTGGCCCACTTGCTTCACCAGTTGCTTGCGCCGTTCTTCGGTGAGCATGGGTACGTTGATGATCACCTGCTGTCCATCGTTTTGCGGGTTGAGGCCAAGGTTGGCGTTGATGATGGCGCGTTCAATTTCGGGGATCGTTCCTTTTTCCCAGGGTTTGATGAAGATGGTTCGCGCGTCGGGAGAGGTCATGGACGACACCTGGTTGATGGGCGTCATGGCACCGTAGTAAGAAACCATGATGCCATCCAGCATCGCAGGATTGGCCTTGCCGGCGCGAATTTTGGTGAGCTCGTGGCTCACGTGGGCGAGGCCTTTTGTCATGAGGTCCTTTGCCTCGTCAAGGAATAACAGAATTTCTTCCATGATACTTTATGTGATTAGCTAAGCGTGATCGTGTCGTTTTTAACTGATCAGGGTTCCTGCCTCTTCGCCCTTCACCACCTTCAGCAGGTTTCCTTTTTTGTTCATATCGAAAACAATGATGGGCAGATTGTTCTCCATGCAGAGCGTGAAGGCGGTCATGTCCATGATGTTGAGATTCTTTTCGTAGGCTTCCTGGAACGAAAGCTGGGTGTAGCGCACGGCGTCGGGGAATTTTTCGGGGTCCTTGGTGTAGACGCCGTCCACGCGGGTGCCTTTCAAAACTACGTCGGCCTGAACTTCCACGGCGCGCAAGCTGGCGGTGGAGTCGGTGGTGAAGTAAGGGTTGCCAATGCCGGCGCCGAAAATGACGATCCTTCCTTTTTCAAGGTGGCGGATGGCCCTACGGCGTATGAACGGCTCGCACACTTGCTCCATTTTGATACCGGACATGAGGCGGGTGTAGACGCCGTGACGTTCCAGGGCGCTTTGCAAGGCCATGGCATTGATCACCGTGGCCAGCATACCCATGTAGTCGCCCTGCACGCGGTCGATGCCCAGGGCCTCGGCCTGGCCGCCACGGAAAATGTTGCCGCCGCCGATGACGATGGCGATTTCCACCTTTTCCTGCTGCAACGCCTTGATCTCGGCACAGTACTGCTCCAGCACATCGGGATTGATGTTGGTGCTTTTGGATGCCCCTTGGAGTGCTTCACCGCTGAGTTTGAGGAGGATGCGTTTGTATTTCATTCAGGATTGGTTAATGAGGCCGTAAAAAAGTGTCGCAATATATTCAGAAGCAGCAAGGTTGAAAAACGGCACCCCTCAAATTCCGCAAAAACGTGCGTCCAAACGCACCGGAAAAGGGTTTTTCAGAATTCGATCAGCACCTGGTTTTTCTCCACGCTTTCACCCTTTTTCACCTTCACGGATTTCACCACGCTGTCGCCGGCAGCCTTGATGATGTTTTCCATTTTCATGGCCTCCAGGATCAGCAGCGGATCGCCGGCTTTTACCGGGTCGCCTTCCTTTACCCGCAGGTCGATGATCAGTCCGGGCATGGGCGCTTTCACATTATTTATTTTGCTGCCCACCGCACCGTTCATGCCCATCTGCTCGAGAAGCAGGTCGAACTTGTCTTTCAGCGCAACCTTGTAGAGTCTTCCATTGATTTTGAACTGAAAGGACTTTGTCTCTTTTTCCACGGCCACCACCTCGGCATTGTAGCCTTTGTTGTCCAGTTGGATGTGAAATCTTCCGTCCGAAATTTTTACCAGGTCCCAGTTCAGGGGTTTGCCGTCCACCTGGAACGCGCCATCGTCTGACGTGATGCTAAAAACTTGCTGGTTTACCGACGCTTTGTACATGGAGGTGCGGGTTGGTTTGTCCGTAAAGTTGCAATTTCCTGTGAAAAAAAATATCCCGAAATAGGGCTGTTTACTGCGTTGTCGAAAAGTATTTGACCGGAAGGTTGATAATTAGAAATTTCAGCATATACCTTTGTGCGTCCGAGAGGACAAGGGGTGCCATAAAACAACGGGCTGAGATCATACCCAAAGAACCTGATGCCGGTAATGCGGCCGAAGGGAAGGCAAGGTTAAACGTAAGCAGGTGCATTCCCCTGTGCGCTGCAGGTTTAAACCATTTTTAACAACATGTTCAAAGTATTATGTGTCACCACAGCCATGCTGTGGTCGGCAGGCGCCTATGCGCAACAGTTTGCTGTCGACGGGACCGTCGAAGATGCAAAAACTCATCACGCGTTGCCCGGCGCAACCGTGGAAATGCAGGAACTCAAGCGGTTTGCCGTAGCCGATGAGTTCGGAAGGTTCACACTCTCCAAAGTTCCGGCCGGTGAATTTACCCTGGCCGTGAGATTTCTCGGCTACATCGTGAAGCAAGAAAAAGTTACCGTGCCGCTTAGCGGTCCCGTTACCGTGAGCCTGGGGGAATCGCTCCAGATGACCGACGAAGTAGTTGTTGTCGCCACACGCTCCAACGACAAAACCCCCACCACGTTCACCAACGTGAGCAAGCAAGCCATCCAGAAACAGAACTTCGGACAGGACCTGCCCATGCTTTTAAATTGGACACCGTCGGTAGTGACCACGTCTGACGCGGGCGCGGGAGTTGGCTACACCGGCATTCGCATCCGCGGGAGCGATGCCACCCGGATCAACGTCACGGTGAACGGCATTCCTTACAACGACAGCGAGTCGCAAGGATCGTATTGGGTGGACATACCCGACATTGCGTCGTCTTCGCAGAGCATTCAAGTGCAGCGCGGTGTGGGCTCGTCAACGAATGGTGCAGGTGCATTTGGTGCCAGCATAAATTTGCAGACGAATACGCGCAACGACGCGCCATATGCAGGCCTCATTACTTCTGCCGGATCCTTTGGAACGCTGCGCAATACCATTCAATTGGGGTCGGGTTTGCTGAACGATCATTGGGTGGTGGATGCCAGGGTGTCCAAGATCCAATCGGATGGCTTTATCGACAGAGCATCAAGTAACCTTCAATCGTATTATTTCTCAGGAGGCTATTATAACAAAGGCACCATGTTGAAAGCGGTAGTTTTTGGCGGAAAGGAAAGGACCTATCAGGCCTGGTACGGTGTGCCGGAATCGCGTCTTCACAACGACGTGGAGGCCATGATGACGACGGCATCCAACGAAGGTTGGAATGAAACTCAAACGCAAAACCTGCTGACCTCGAATAGCCGCACCTTCAATCCGTATACCTACAAAAATCAAGTAGACGACTACACGCAAAATCACTACCAGCTTCATTTTTCACAACGCGTGAACGATGCGCTCACCGCCAATGTGTCCTTGCACTACACCAAGGGCAAAGGCTACTATGAAGAGTATCGCTATAATGATGATTTAGCGTCCTATGGTTTGTCACCCGTGGTGATTGGTGACTCCACGATCGCCTCTTCAGATCTGGTGAGAAGACGGTGGCTGAACAATGATTTTTATGGGCTGACCTATTCCCTCAACTATGACAAAGATAACTGGAATATCATTTTAGGAGGGGCTTGGAACCGCTACACCGGCGATCACTACGGCGAGATCATTTGGGCGCAAGTGGCCACGGTTCCTACGGAGTACCGGTATTACTTTAACAATGCCGACAAGCGCGACGGCAATGTTTACCTGAAGACCAGCTATCAATTCAGCAACAGACTTTCCGGTTATGTGGATCTTCAGGTTCGCAAAATTCTCTACACGACATCGGGTATTGAGAATAAACAAAACCCTATAAATGTCGATGCCAATTTCACCTTCTTCAATCCGAAAGCCGGCTTGACCTACGCCCTGGCGGCCAACCAGCAACTCTACGGATCGTTTGCCGTCGCCAACCGCGAGCCGGTGCGCGATGATTTTGTGGATGCTCCCAATGGCACCGTGCCCAAGCATGAGACCTTGAACAACGTAGAGGTTGGCTATCGCCGCACGGGTAAGAATTATGCACTCAACGTCAATTATTATCTCATGGACTATCACAACCAGCTCGTGCTCACGGGCAAGGTGAACGATGTGGGAGCTTCCTTGCGAACGAATGTGGACAGAAGCTATCGCACCGGTGTAGAAGTGGAGGGAATGTTGCGCATCTCGCAGCAATTTTCGTGGACCGCCAACGTGACGCTGAGCCGCAACAAGATCAGCAACTTTAACGAAGTGCTGTACGACTATGGCCAGGACTTCGATCAATATCTGGAAGTGAAAAGGAGCTATAAAAGCACGGACATCGCCTTCTCTCCCAACGTGATCGTGGGCTCGGGTTTTTCCTATCGCCCTTTCAAGAACGTGGAGCTTACCTGGCTGTCCAAATATGTGGGTGCGCAATACCTGGACAATACATCCAATAAAAACAGGCGCATTAACGACTACTTTGTTAACGACCTGCGGCTGACGTATACCATTCACCCGTCGTTCATGCGCGAGATCGCGTTGAGCGGGTTGCTGAATAATTTCCTGAATGAGAAATATCAGTCGAATGGGTATACCTGGGGCTATCTTGGTGGTGGAACCGAGTACCGGGAGAATTATTATTTTCCGCAGGCGGGAACGAATTTTTTGGTGATGGCGGCGTTTAAGTTTTAAACGGTACCGTTTTAAGCGGGCACGGAAAGGCGCAAACCGGCCGCGGGAATCCGGCTCGCCCATAGGTGTTTTTTGCAAAAAAATGCCGTTTTGTCATAAAATTCGAGTTTGGCGCAAAGCTTGATATATTTGGAGCAACTAAAAACTATAGATAAATGGGAGCTTTAATAATCGGTCTTTTCTTTATGGCAATCGGTTGGATGGTGAGCAACCGGCTGAAAAGTAAATTCCGCGAATATTCTCAAGTCCATCTCACCCGCGACCTGACGGGCGCCGATGTGGCCCGCCTCATGCTGGCCGACAACGGCATTACAGATGTGCAGGTTGTCAGTGTTCAAGGCGAGTTGGCGGATCACTATAACCCCGCCACGAAAACAGTCAATCTGAGCGAAGCCGTCTACCATGGTAGAAATGCTGCCGCAACTGCTGTAGCAGCCCATGAATGCGGTCACGCTGTGCAACATGCGAAAGCTTATAGCATGCTGGAACTTCGTTCGGCCCTGGTGCCGATCCAGAACGTGAGTGCGCAGGTGATCAACGTCATTTTCATGCTCATGATGTTCGGCTCGTTCGCTTTCCGTGGTGTTATGCCTTGGAGCACGGCACTGCTCGTGATCATTGCCTGTTACGGCGTTTTCGCCTTGTTTGCGCTCATCACATTGCCCGTAGAATTCGATGCCAGCAAACGCGCTTTGGCTTGGATACAAGCCCGTGGCATTGTGAACAACCAGGAATATGGCATGGCCAAGGACGCCTTGAAATGGGCCGCCATGACCTACGTGGTTGCCGCCATCGGTGCGTTGACGACGCTGTTCTATTATGTGATGTTATTCCTCGGCTCGCGCGACCGGTAATCCCCTCGCGACGGAGACGCGTTGCGCACGCAAAACGATATTTTATTCTTACAGGCCTGAGTAAACCTCAGGCCTTTTTTGTTTCTTACGGCCAACCTAGACGCATATGAATTTCCAATTAACCGAAGAGCATTTTGCCGTACAGCAAGCCGCCCGCGACTTTGCTCAAAATGAATTGTTACCCGGTGTGATCGAACGCGACACCCATCAGAAATTTCCCGTAGAGCAAGTAAAAAAAATGGGTGAGTTGGGATTTCTGGGCATGATGGTAGATCCCAAATACAATGGCGGAGGCATGGATTCCATTTCCTATGTGCTGGCCATGGAAGAGATCTCGAAAGTAGATGCATCGGCATCGGTTTGCATGTCGGTGAACAATTCGCTGGTGTGCTGGGGGCTGGAGAGATATGGAAACGAAGAACAAAAAGAAAAATATCTGAAGAAGCTTGCCGTCCAGGGTATCGGTGCATTTTGTCTTTCCGAGCCCGAAGCCGGTTCCGACGCAACCAGCCAGCGCACGACGGCAGAAGATAAGGGTGACCATTATCTGTTGAACGGAACAAAGAACTGGATCACCAACGGAAGTACCGCCAGCGTATACGTTGTAATTGCCCAGACCGACGCTGCCAAAAAACACAAAGGCATCAACGCCTTGATCATTGAAAAAGGCATGCCCGGTTTTGTCGTGGGCAAGAAAGAAGACAAAATGGGCATCCGCGGGTCGGACACGCACTCGCTCATGTTCACCGACGTGAAAGTGCCCAAGGCAAACCGCATCGGCGACGACGGGTTTGGCTTCAGCTTTGCCATGACCACCCTGAACGGCGGCCGCATCGGCATCGCTGCGCAAGCGTTGGGTATTGCGGCAGGCGCCTATGAGTTGGCTGTAAAATATGCGAAGGAGAGAAAGGCCTTTGGCAAGACCCTTTCCGAACACCAGGCGATCCAATTCAAATTGGCCGACATGGCCACCAAGATCGACGCTGCCCGGTTGCTGGTGCACCAGGCCGCATGGCTAAAGGATCAGAAGAAAGACTTCGTTAAAGCCGCCGCCATGGCCAAATTGTTTGCATCGCAAATCGCACAGGAAGTAACCACGGAAGCGGTTCAGATTCACGGAGGCTATGGCTATGTAAAAGAATACCACGTGGAACGCCTCATGCGCGACGCCAAGATCACACAGATCTACGAAGGCACGACGGAAATACAGAAGATGGTGATCTCGCGGGAACTGCTTCGTTAATGCGCGGCATTTTTCGCTGGTAGATTATATTTTCGCATAACAAAAAAAGGCTGCCCTTTCCAGAGCAGCCTTTCGCATTCGACCCTTAACCTAAACCAAAACCATATCTTTTAATACGACCATCCACGATCCAGATATTGCGGAAAGTCGTCGTTATAATAATCTACATTCGAGCAAGACAACCCCGCGCGGTTCACGTATCGCATTCCTACAGGGGCGGTAGTGGTCACCACCCAATTGCGACCAGAGTAAGAAATGTAAGCGTTGCGCGTGTAGTCATAGTAAACATTATAGTCACGATAATACACGTAGCGTGGGGCCTGTTGTCTGTATACCACTACCCGTTGGGGAGGCAGACGACGATAGCTGGGTTGATAGTGTGCTGAGCCGCGATGATCATAGTAACCTGCACGCCTGCCGTTGTCGTGGTCGTCGTGGTGCCGGTCATTGTTATAATTTCCGTTGTGTTGGTTACCAGATTGATTCTGGTCACGACCTCTGTCACGTCCACGCGATTGTGCGCCCGATTCTAAATTCAAACCCATTAAAAACGTTGCCGTCAGGAGGAGGGCAAGTTTTACTGCTTTCGTTTTCATACTGCACTTGGTTTATTTTTCGAAGGAACTAGTTCCTTTTGACTAGAGAAAGACAAATGCAGTGCCAGAAATTATCTGGGCAATTGGAAGTGGGTAAAAGGAATGTTAATTAAGGTTAATACACAAATTCGCCATACGGGCTGCGCACCGTGACCTGCTTTTGCGAAGCTGCCTCCACCCGGCCAATGACTTTAGCCTCCACGTTGAAGCTGCGCGAAATGTCGATCACCTGCTGGGCGTGTTGTTGCGGTAAGTACAATTCCATGCGGTGGCCCATGTTGAAGACCTTGTACATTTCCTTGTAGGCCGTGCCGCTTTCTTCGTGGATGATTCTGAAAAGTGGTGGCACGTCGAAGAGATTATCTTTTATAACATGCAACGCATCGATGAAGTGCAACACTTTGGTTTGCGCTCCCCCACTGCAATGCACCATGCCGTGCACCTGATTGCGAAGATGTTTTAAAACTTCAATGATGATGGGCGCATAGGTGCGCGTCGGTGAAAGCACGAGCTTGCCCACATTCACAGGGGCGTCTTTGACGGTGTCGGTAACTTTATAACGGCCGGTGTACACAAGGTTGGGCGGCACGGTTTTATCGTACGATTCGGGATACGCAGAAGCATAGTCCTTATGAAAGACATCGTGGCGGGCGGAGGTGAGGCCGTTGCTTCCCATGCCACCGTTGTAGGCATCTTCATAGGAAGCCTGGCCATACGAGCACAAACCTACGATCACATC
Organism: Chryseolinea sp.; assembly: GCA_036525235.1. GTDB lineage: Bacteria > Bacteroidota > Bacteroidia > Cytophagales > Cyclobacteriaceae > Chryseolinea. The sequence continues at coordinate 56,016 of DATDAV010000143.1, forward strand.
CCCTGCAGTAATGCGGCTGTTGTCGATGACGGCGTCGCGTTTCATACGGCTCACCACCGTGCTGTCCACGACGATGGTGCGCACCAGGTCGCCCAGGTCGGCCGTTTCGCCGCCCGTGCTGGTGATGCCCAACCCATATTTGCGCAGCATCTCCAACACCTCTTCCGTGCCGTTGATGATGGCCGAGATCACTTCACCGGGGATAAAATTTTTGTTGCGGCCGATGGTCGACGAGAGCAGAATATTTTCAGTGGCGCCGACGCAAAGCAGATCATCGATGTTCATGATGATGGCATCCTGCGCGATGCCTTTCCACACGGAGAGGTCGCCGGTTTCTTTCCAATACAAATAGGCCAACGAGGATTTAGTGCCCGCGCCGTCGGCATGCATCACCGTGCAGAAGGTGTCGTCGTTGCCCAGGTAGTCGGGGACGATCTTGCAGAACGCTTTTGGGAACAGGCCTTTGTCGAGCTTGCTGATGGCCTGGTGAACATCTTCTTTAGAGGCGGAAACACCGCGTTGGGTATAGCGATCGGACACGTTCTTTTCGGTTACGAAGTGAAGGGCAAAGTTGCGAAATAATTTCAAATGCTCCGGAAGGCCGCCGGGTCAGTCGTTCAGTTTTTTATAGAGGTCCCACACGACGATGCCCAGGCAAACCGAGACATTCAGAGAGTGCTTGGTGCCCGCCTGCGGTATTTCAAGGGCCAGGTCGGCTTCGGCCACGGCTTCTTCGGTTACGCCGTTCACTTCATTGCCAAAGACGAGGCAATATTTTTGGTTCGGATTGGGCTGAAAGGTGTGCAGCGGAATGCTGGCCGTGGTTTGTTCCACAATCACGACGCTATACCCCTCTGTCTTTAGTTTTTTGAGGAGGTCGGCCGTATGTTCCACGTGGTCCCAGGCCACGGATTCGGTAGCTCCCAGGGCGGTCTTTTGGATTTCGCGATGGGGTGGGGTGCCGGTGATGCCCGTCAGGTATATCTTTTCCACCCGGAAGGCATCGGCGGTGCGGAAGGCAGAGCCCACGTTGTGGAGGCTGCGGAGGTTGTCCAGCACAAGGCAGACCGGAATTTTCTGCGATTCCTTGAACTCATCCACCGACATCCGCCCTAACTCGTCCAGCGATAATTTTTTCATGGCGCGAAATTAACACCCGACCCCCAGACCCCCTAAGTCAGACCGAAAGAAAAACCAGCACTAAAACCTGAAAACTCGCACGTCAAAAATTCCTAATTATGACTTCAGCCTTATAAATTGCGCCCTATGGCCACAACCACAAGTCCTGTAGAAACCCCGTTGATGAAGCAATACAATGCCATAAAGGCGAAACACCCCGGTGCGCTTTTACTGTTCAGGGTGGGCGACTTTTATGAAACCTTTGGTCAGGATGCCGTGGCCGCCAGCAAAGTGCTGGACATCGTACTCACCAAACGCGGCAACGGCTCGGCCTCCGAAACCGAGCTGGCAGGCTTCCCCCATCACTCGCTCGACACGTACCTGCCCAAGCTGGTGCGCGCCGGTCATCGCGTGGCGATCTGCGACCAATTGGAGGACCCACGGTCAGTGAAGGGCATCGTGAAACGCGGTGTTACCGAGTTGGTCACGCCGGGACTTTCGTTCAACGACAACGTGCTGGACCGGAAACAAAACAATTTCCTGGCCTCCCTCTTCAAGACCAAAGACAACTGTGGCGTTGCCTTTCTCGATGTTTCCACTGGCGAGTTTTATGCGGCACAAGGAAGCGAGAACTACGTGCTGAAACTCATCCAGGGTTTTGCCCCGTCAGAAATTATCTACAGCAAATCGTCCAAAGCGCATTTCGAAAATCTTTTCCGCGATGAATACAGTGTTTATGCCCTGGACGAATGGGTATATGCATTTGACTTTGCTTATGAAAAACTGACCCAGCAATTCAAGACCGCTTCCGTAAAAGGTTTTGGCATTGAAGGCATGGGAGAAGCAGTGATCGCCGCCGGCGCCATTCTTCACTACCTCGAAGACACCGAACACAAAGACACTTCACACATTTCCTCGATCTCGCGCATCGACGAAGACAAATTCGTGTGGTTGGACAAGTTCACCATCCGCAACCTGGAGATCGTGCACGCCCAACAAGAAGGTGGCGTTCCCCTGATCGACATACTGGATCGTACCCTCACGCCCATGGGCTCTCGCCAGTTGAGGAAGTGGATGATCCTCCCCCTAAAAGAAAAAGCAGCCATCGACGAGCGCCTTGCCGTGGTGGAAAACTTTTTCAACGACACCACCCTGGCCGATGCGCTAACCGAACCACTCAAACAGATCTATGACCTGGAGCGCCTCATCTCCAAGGTGGCCGTGAATCGCATCAATCCACGCGAGATGCTGCAGCTCAAGCGTTCGCTCCGCTGCATTCAGCCCATCAAGCAGGTGTTGGAAAAACAAGATTCTCCCGTACTGAGAAAACTGGCCGATCAACTTGATCCCTGCGAAATTCTTCTCGACAAAATTGAACGCGAGCTGCGCGAAGATGCGCCCTTGAACATTCACCAGGGTGGCCTCATCAAGGAAGGCATTGATACGGAATTGGATGAATTGCAAAAGATCGCTTTCTCGGGGAAAGATTATTTGCTGCAGATCCAGAAACGCGAAGTGGAGCGAACCGGTATCAACTCGCTGAAGATCTCCTACAACAAAGTGTTTGGCTACTACCTCGAGGTGAGCAATGCCAACAAAGACAAGGTTCCCAACGACTGGATTCGCAAACAAACCCTGGTGAACGCCGAACGCTACATCACCGAGGAGCTCAAAATATACGAAGAAAAGATCCTGCACGCGGAAGATAAACTGGGCGTGATCGAGCAACGCATCTTCACCGCCCTCATCCAAAGCGCGATGGACTTTATTCCGAAAATTCAACAAGATGCGCGTGTACTGGCACAGTTGGATTGCCTGCTGTCTTTTGCGGTCATCGCAAAGGCGAATCGCTATGTAAAACCGGAGATCGACGAATCCCTTGTGCTCAACATCACAGCAGGCAGGCATCCGGTTATTGAAAAGCAACTGCGGGTGGGAGAGTCCTATGTGCCCAACGATATCTTGTTGGACAGCGACAAAGAGCAACTGCTCATCATCACGGGTCCCAACATGGCCGGTAAGTCGGCCTTGTTACGGCAAACTGCGCTCATTGTGTTGATGGCCCAGATGGGAAGCTTCGTGCCCGCCCAGGCGGCAGGGATTGGCATCGTCGACAAAGTGTTTACCCGCGTGGGCGCCTCCGACAATCTTTCGCGAGGTGAATCCACCTTCATGGTGGAGATGACGGAAACGGCCAGCATCCTGAACAATCTCAGCGACCGAAGCCTCATCCTCATGGACGAGATCGGCCGCGGCACCAGCACCTACGATGGCGTGTCTATTGCGTGGGCCATCGTTGAATATCTGCACAATCACAAAGATTGCAGACCGAAGACCTTATTTGCCACGCACTATCACGAGCTGAACCAGCTGGCAGAAGATTTAGTACGCGTCAGAAACTTCAATGTGTCCGTGAAGGAGGTGGGCGACCGCATCATCTTTATGCGCAAACTGAAAGAGGGCGGCAGCGAGCACAGCTTTGGGATTCACGTGGCCCAGCTGGCAGGCATGCCCAATAAAGTGGTGTTGCGCGCCAACGAGATCCTTCATTTTTTGGAGAAGGATAAACACAAGAATGAGCAGCGAAAAAAGATACAGGAAATGCCAAAGCCCACACCACAGATGAGCTTGTTCGCATCCGATCCGCGGTTCACCGAAATTCAGGAATTGCTGGGAAAAGTAGACATCAATACGGTAAGTCCCGTCGAGGCTTTGCTAAAGCTCAACGAGGTGATTACTGTTCTGAATAAGAAATAGATTATTTTTTCCGCGGCGGGCCTTTGCGGAAATTCTTTCTCTTCTTGAAGCCGCCACTGCCACCGTCTCGTCCACCGCCGTTGCTGCTACCATTGCGTTTTGCCCTGGGCTCATAGGCCGGGCCTGCGCCGATGGATTCAGGCAAAGGCAACTTGATGATGGTGTCGCCAATCAGGTTTTCGATGCTGTAGAATTTGCCCTGATCTCTTTCGTTGATGAAAGTGATGGCCGTACCCGTTGTTTCGGCACGGGCCGTGCGACCCACGCGGTGTACATAATCTTCCGGATCGGGCGGCACATCATAGTTGATCACCATGCTGATGCCCTCCACATCAATCCCTCTCGACAACACGTCGGTGCCGATCAGCATATTGATCTGCTTATTCTTGAATGCTCTCAAAATTTGTTCACGCTCGGCTTGTTCAAGGTCGGAGTGAAAAGCTCGTGCGGGGAGTCCCGCCCGTTGGAAGGCGATGTCCAATTTCTTCACCGTCTCTTTGGTGGAGGCAAAAAGAATCACGCTGTTCCACGGATTGGTATTCAACACGTGTTTGATCAATGCGGCTTTCTGTGCGTCATATACCACGTAGGCCTGCTGCAGGATACCCGCCGCAGGTTTGGCAATGGCGATGTTTATTTCTTTTGGCTGATTGAGGATCTTCGTGGCCAGCGTCCGGATCTTCGGCGGCATGGTGGCCGAGAACAAAATGGTTTGACGCTCTTTGGGAAGATAGTTGA
>DATDAV010000144.1:0-102587 GCA_036525235.1 Chryseolinea sp.
AATCCGTCGTTTCAGTTTTTCGGGCGCGAGAACTTTAATGCGGTTGCCAAAGCCCAGGATCTCGCGTTCCAATTCAAAATTGAGCTGCACCTGCAGTGAAAATACAACGCCGCTGGAAAGCTTTTCCTCCACTTTCTGCGAATGATGGATGGGCTTGGTCACAATGTAGGGCGCCGTTTCGTGGTCGGCGTGCAAGAGTACCTTTTCGGTCTTTCCATCCTGGTTCACCGAAACGCCCACCACGTCGTGGAAGAAACTGGAAATGTTGAAGCCCGTCGCTGGCACATATTTCGCCGGACTCTCACCGATGCTCGCGATGCGATCCAGGGCCAGGTTTAGGATGGGCGTGTTCCGTTTTTTCACGCCCAGTACAAACCAACGGTTGCGGTATTCTTTCAAGCAGTACGGATGAAAAACAAAGGTGTTCGCACTGCGCGCCTTAAAAGACTGGTAGCAAAGTTCGACCGCGCGTTTCTTCTGGATCGCGTGATACAACGCATCGATATGCTCTAATCCCTTCAGGTTTTCATTCTTCTCAAAATCGATCACAGGCTCCTGGTTGGTCTTCGCCGCGTCGATCTTGTTTTCCAGGCGCTGCACCATGCCGCTCAATTCCTGGAAGTGGCTGAAGCCTTTGAACTGCCGGAGGATCTCCACCACTTCCGTCAATTTGCCCAGGTCCTGGTCGGTCAGTGGGATGTTGGTGATGGAGTATTCGGGGTCTTCGTAGGTGTAGAACTTCTTTTCCAGCACCACAATCGGCGCGTTGTATCCCAGCTTGTCGCTGCGCATGAGCTGGATATCCATTTGCACGGTTCGCCGGCTGACGCCCTTGTCGATACCCTCATATTCATAGAGCGTCTCCGAGCAGGCGTCTATCAAATCCTCCAGTGTCCAACGCCGTTGGCGGTTTTTGAGACAGGTATCGATGGTACGAAAACGGATGAGGGCGTTGCGGTTAACCGGCATATCGGATTATATTTTCCGAAAAGATGGCAAAAATTCCAATCTGCGCAAAGGGGTTGCGCAGATGACGGCCCAAACGGAAATGGCCTAAACCAAAGAAGCTGTCCTTATGAGACAGCTTCTTTGCATATGAAATTTCAACGATCACTTCACGGGAACTTCGGAAGCAACCCTGGAGGGGCTGTTTTTTAAAGTACCATTAAATTTGCTGGCGGATTTATCGATCACGGCATCGCCCGTGGCTTCGTTGAAATCCCAATAGCCAATCAAGCCCGGTGCCGAACTATCGAGCTTTGTTATCATGAATTTTTGAACTTCGGCCTCCGTCAGCGCCCGGTTCCAGATTCTAAGCTCGTCTAGTTTTCCCTGGAAGTGAATGGTCCGTCCATTGTTGGATAGTATACCCACTTTCGCATTTTCCTGGGGAGAATTTGATTTTAACGGCGAATTAGAAGAGCCTGCATAGGTGCCTCCCATATCTACTCCATTGAGATAACAGCTCATGTCCGTTGCGCTGCGCATAACGCCGGTCAGGTTTACCCACCGGCCCGTTACCGGGTTGAATAGAGCGGATTTGGCCCTTCTGTAATACTCGCTATTCTCGCCTTGACCGTCACCGTATTGCACGCCCACGTGCGAAATATTGCTGGTGATGAGGCTAAAGCCATTGTAATAGGGCAAACCATCCTGACTGTCGATTATAGGCAATGAACCGTCGGGCACGTTAGGGTCGACCCATACCCAAACGGAAATGGTCACAGGCAATGTCACATTGTCGTAGATGTTCCCCAAATCAATATAGTCGTCCACCCCGTCAAACGATATGGCGCGGTTTTCATCCGGATAGTTCTCGACATCAACAATGGTCGCAATCAAGGTTTTGCGATCTCCCACCGATAAACCATCAGAGATCCGGTTGATCGTAAAGGTGATTTTCTCCTCACTTTCTTTTTCAAAGTCAGCAAGGGCGTGGAGCGTAACGGTGGCGCCCGCAGAATCTTTGGGGATCAGAACCGAAAACTCTTTGTCTAAAAAGAGAAGGTCATCTACGCCATAGTCCGTACCAAAAACGGCAGCCGGTGAAGTAACGGAAAGTGTAACATACTCGTCTTTCGTCGCGGACTTGTCGAGCGTCAACCGGATGCCTATTTCTTCTTCTTCGTTCACTTGAACGGTGGCGTCTTTCAGGTTGACCGGGATCTTATCATCATTTTCGTCGTCCTTACAGGCGGTGAAGCTAAGGGTGATGAACAACAACGTGCCCATCCACAAGGGTTTAAATTTTGCAGCTAATTTCATTTCGTTTAACGTTTAGTAGGCAAATAACTGTCTTCTCGCTGCAAAACGAATTCTGAGGCCATATTTTTTTGCTCATTTTTTTTCAGGCACATCCGTTAACGGTCACGCTGTTGGTCAATGTGACAAAATGGACCAAATACCCATGGTCCCCTGAATTTTGCCTGTAGCCAATCGATCGGCAAAAAAATATTTCTAAAAAAAATGAGGAAATATTCATTGCGCAAAAAGACTGCGCAGATGGCCCTCACCTTTGATTCATCATTTACGCGGAATGATAGCCGCTTCAAAGCAGCCCTCTTCCACAACGGTGGAGGAGGTTTATTGGGTCTTGTAGCTTAAAAGGAAAAGCCTGCGGTAAAAGTAGATCGCACCGCAGTGTGCCGGGATGATTCCGTTACGGCTGCGCGCTGTAACGGATAGAATTTGTCCCGATATGTATCGGGACACCGAAATACCACTCGGAGAAGTAAAGTAGGGAAGCGCATTTAGAGCCCGGCTGCCCCGCAAGGGAATCCCGGCTCGAATCCGGGGGAGACCACAAAATGTTCATTGAATTTGAAAATTGATATCCCGCCTTGGCGGGATAAAAGATCTTCCCTCCGGCCGAAAGTCTGGAGGAAGCGCGGAAAAAACTAAGCAGAAGACCGGATGCGAGTTTCTGTATAGCTCCATAGTACTGCGGCCCTGGCCGCAGCATGCTGCTTCGCTGATGTTGTTTTCCTCATTGCGTGTCGAAGGTTCGAATCCTTCTCCGTTACGTAGCGGATAGCTCAGTTGGTAGAGCAGCAGTCCATGGACTAAAAATCCATACTTGTTAGAAGAGGGTCACTTCTCAAAAAATGACTACCGTACAGAAAGCAGCGACAAGCAAACCGGTTCACCCTTCTTCGGAAGGATTGAACACATCGGCCGGAAGCTTGTAAGTGTGAGGATACCGTGCAGGATCATTCGCATACTTTTTTGCAAAGCATTTCTTTCCAAGCCCATCGCTTTTGTGTGGGATACGAAAGAACATCTCTTCAAAAAACTATCCGCAGGAAAATGCTTGCTCGCCGAAGCTTTAAGCGAAGGCGAGCGCTCAATCGCTCTTCCGCCTCCGGAAGATGGTTTGCGGGTCGCGGCTTTCTTTTTTAAATGAATTTTTATTTTTTATTAATTTCTATTGTTATGAAAAGGATCAGGATCAACACCGGCTATACTGGCTTGGTGTTCAAAAATGGCAACTACAAACAAGTGTTGACCGAGGGTGTGTACTGGCTGTCGTTCAACGAAACGATCATGTTCTACGACATGACCAAGCCCTTCCATCCTCCCCTGGAACTGAACATCTTGCTGCGCGACCAAACGTTGGCCGGTTTGTTAACCGTTGTGGAGGTGATGGATACGGAAATCGCCCTGCACTCCGAAAACGGAAATTTCAAAAGCGTGCTGACACCCGGACGCTACGCCTTCTGGAAAGGCGTGGTCGACTACACTTTCGTGAAAGCTGACCTGGGTAAAATCGAGCTGACAGAAAACATCGCCGTCAACACGTTGATGCGAAAAGAAGTGCAGCCTTACCTCCGCGTCTTTCCCGTGGAGTCGTCTGAGAAGGGTATTCTGCTCATCGACGGAAAGCTCACAAGAGTGCTGGAAACCGGTGTATATTTCTTCTGGAAGAATGCCGTGGTCATCACCGTGTTGAAAGCCGACCTGCGTCAATTGCAATTGGAGGTTTCCGGTCAGGAGATCCTGACCCGCGACAAGGCTGGGCTGCGCTTGAGCTTCTTCGCGCAATACAAAGTGGTGGACATCCTCAAGGCGCTGATCGAGAACAAGGACTATGAAAAGCAACTGTATGTGATCATCCAGCTTTGCTTACGCGAATTCGTGGGAACGCTTTCGCTGGATGAGCTCCTGGAGAAAAAAGAGTCCATCGCCGCCTACATGCTGACGTCGTTGAAAGACAAGGCTTCCGCATTGGGTATCGAGGTGCGCGACTGTGGTGTGAAAGACATCATTTTGCCCGGCGAAATGAAAGAGATCATGAACCAGGTGCTGGTGGCCCAGAAGAAAGCCGAGGCCAACGTCATCATGCGTCGCGAAGAGACCGCCTCCACGCGAAGCTTGCTGAACACCGCCAAATTGATGGAGGAGAACACCATGCTGTTCAAATTAAAAGAAATGGAGTACGTTGAAAAGATCGCCGACAAGATCAACAGCATCTCGCTTTCGGGAGGCAACCTGGTCATCGATCAGTTGAAAGACATCTTCGTGCCCCGCAAATAAAAACGTTGTGCGATAGCAGGGCTGTACTCCGGAGTACAGCCCATTTTGTTGCGATCGCCAAACCTCAATCAAAAAACAAAAGAGGACGTGATAAAAACATTTTAAGTCCGCCCATCTTACTAAATTTAATATTGAAATGACACTCACAGGAAACGATCTTAAAAAAATAGGATACGAAGAGGGCAAAGCGCTTGGCCTTGCCTTAATCATTATAGAAAAAGAATACGCCGCATTGAAACCAGCAGATCAGCTCACACTGCTCCGGCAAGTGAAAGACGATCCCGCAAGCTATATCCATCATGAAAAGCTTTCGCCCCTGGCGGCAGAAATGCTAAAACCTGCCGATACAACGCTCGCGCTGGAACCAACCGGCAAGCCCTATAAAATATACGGCGCCGAAGCCATCGAAGAAGGTGCTATAAACCAAATGAACATCGCCTCCAGATTGCCCATCACGGTCGCCGGCGCCCTCATGCCCGATGCGCACCAGGGCTATGGACTTCCCATCGGCGGTGTGCTGGCCACGAAAAATGCCGTGATCCCCTACGGTGTTGGGGTGGACATTGGTTGCCGGATGTGCCTCACCTTGTACGATCTGCCGGTGACGATGCTAGAGGACAATAAAGAAGCCTTGAAGAAAATGCTTGTCAACAACACCATGTTCGGGCAGGCTACTTTTAAGCATCCGAAAGATCACGCCATCTTTGAACGCGACGAGTTCAGCGACATCGCCGTGGTGAAGGGTTTGAAAGACAAGGCCTGGAGACAGATCGGCTCGTCCGGTGGTGGAAACCACTTTGTGGAGTTCGGCATTGTAGATATTCCATCCGTTGCTGATGAGTTAGGACTGCAACCCGGAAAATATCTGGCGTTGCTTTCGCACTCCGGCTCCCGTGGTTTGGGTGCCACCCTGGCTGGTCACTACACAAAGATTGCCATGGATGTTTGCAAGCTTCCGCAGGAAGCCAGGCACCTCGCGTGGCTTGACCTCGACACAGAGGCCGGCCAGGAATACTGGCTCGCGATGAACCTGGCCGGCGACTATGCCTCGGCATGTCATCACCAGATCCACGAGCGGATGGCCGTGGGCCTGCGTTCGAACCCGCTTGTGATGGTGGAGAACCACCACAACTTTGCGTGGAAGGAACAAGATGCATCCGGTGAGGAAGTTATCGTTCATCGTAAAGGCGCGACGCCCGCAGGCAAGGGAGTACTCGGCATTATTCCCGGTTCCATGGCAACACCGGGATTTATTGTGAGGGGAAAAGGTGTATCGACATCAATCAACTCCGCATCGCATGGTGCGGGCAGACTGATGTCGCGTACCAAGGCGAAACAAACGATTTTGCCGGGCCATGTCAACAAAGTGTTGACAGCAGCCGGTGTGGAATTGATTGGTTCGGGTCTTGATGAAGCCCCTATGGCCTATAAGAATATCCACGAAGTGATGGCCTCCCAGCAGGAGTTGGTAGACGTTTTAGGCACGTTCATGCCAAAAATCGTGAGGATGTGCGGCGATGAAAAATTCAAGGAAGTGGATTGACTCTCCCTGCTCCCTGAAATTTTTCTCCGGCTTCGATAAAGAAGTTTTAAAAACTTCTTTATACTTTTACATCATGATGTCAATGCTACACCAAATTAACCAAGCACAGAAGTCGACGGCGCAAGTCCGCGACCCTAAGTGCTATTTTGTCCGGAGTAGTATGTTGAGATGATTCACAAGATCAAAGCCATACAGAAAGCCCGGACGCTAAAATGTCTGGGCTTTTTTATTTTAAACCACTCTATCATGACTGTCGATAGCATACTTAAAACCGTTGAGAAGGAAGCGATCAGCACCTTCTCCCTGCTGGACGGCTGGTTCGATGAGGAACAGGCTGTGCTGGACTACCGCCCGCAAACCCGGGCCTGGACAGTCCATGAGATTTTGGAACATGTCATGCTGACCAGCCATTACCTTATGATCCTCATTGATAAAGGATGTGCAAAAGCTTTGAAACGGGCACAGGACAACAAAGACTTTGATTGGGAGCAATACACATTGCTTTCGAAAGAGCTCTTGGAAATAGGTGAACATAAGTCCTTTTCTTGGGAAAGACCCGAACATATGGAGCCTAAAGGTGATGTCCCGATCAATGATGTGCGCATAGCCTTGCGCTCGCAACTGATGAAGTGCTTGGAGCACCTGGACACTTTACCCAACGGAGAAGGCGTTTTTTACAAAACTGCGATGACCGTGAACAACATTGGCAAGCTTGATGTCTACCAGTACATCTATTTCCTTGCACTGCACGCAAAGCGGCACCTGAATCAATTGAATGCAAACAAGAATGAATATCTATCCGTGAACTCTATATGTTGAGGACGTTATATCGTCACACGGGGCCGAACGAATCGATTGGTTATTAATTTAGGGATGAAAAAGATTTCCACCCGTCTCTTCTGGCAACCTATCTTTTACCCCGTACTGAATGTAGAATACGCTTCAGAGATTGCCGAGCGCTGGAACAGGGGCGATGAAGATTCGGATCATGCCGGCTTTGTAACTGCCTTTGAAATTCCGGAAGATTATTTTCGGCAATTTCAAATTCAAACCGTCGGGCTGGATCATCACCAGGAGTTATGGGTGCCTGATCACCAGTTGTCTGAATTCAATGACCAGATTGTAAACGACATCCGGGTGGAGCGGTCCTACTTCGGAAAAAACTTTGTCGTACCCGACCCGCTTAAAGGATTTTTCCCGAAATAGAAAAAGCCCGAGGTATACACTTCGGGCTTTGTTTTTTTATAGGAACGAATGTATTAAACCAGGTTTTATTGGCCTTTTTTGATCCTCAAAGGCGCTTTAGCAAACTGTTCATGCACCGTTTTTTCCGACTTTTTTGGGATGATCTTGCCCTCGTTGATGAGTACGTGCGCGACGAGTTTTACCTGCTCCAACAGGTGTGGCCAGTTCTTGGCATCGATGGCGCGCGCCACTTCTGGAGGGCCAAAGGTCCGGTCGGAACCACATTCGTCAGCCAGTTTTAGAATCGTTCTACGGATGTCCTCAGCAAATATCATAGTGGCGAGATAAAGGGAGGGTTTGGGAGTTGAACACGGTTCACGCGAATTCAGTTCTCCAGGTTTCCATATAATTAACCGTTGTTTACTTTTGTACCATGACAGTGCGGGCCTTTATTGCCGATCAACCCTCGCCCCAGCGGGAGATCATGACCATTCTCCGTTCGTGGATTCTGGACCTGGGCCAGCACACGCAAGAAAAAATCAGCGCCAAGATCCCTTATTTTTATTTCTATGGGCCCCTTTGCTACCTTCACGCCCAGCGCGAGGGCGTAGACCTGGGCTTCACCAAGGGCTATGAACTCACGGACGAGGAGAAGCTGTTGGAGTCGCGTGGGCGCAAACACGTGAAGAGCATCAACTTTTACAGCGTCACCCAGCTGGAGGAGCAAGAAGAATCGCTCCGGCATATTTTAAACGAAGCCGCCATCCTGAACGAATACCGGTTTAGACAACAACAGAAGAAGAAAGCCAAATGAACGAACCCGATATCCTCGAGCAGGACGATGAGCTTTTCGAGCACCATCGCATCACCGCCGATGCCAAACAAAGCTTGGTGCGCATCGACAAGTTTTTGATGGCCCGCTTGCCCAACGTTACCCGTACCAAGATCCAGGCCGGCATCCACGAGGGGTTTGTTCGCGTGAACGAAAAAGCCATCAAGCCCAACTACAAGGTCCACCCCAACGATGTGATCACGGTCTCCATGCCCGAGCCACCCCGCGACAACACGGTGGTGCCCGAAAATATCGCCCTGGACATCGTGTATGAAGATGCTCACCTGATGGTGATCAACAAACCCGCCGGCATGGTCGTGCACCCGGCCTACCAAAACTGGACCGGCACGGTAGTGAACGCCCTGGCCTACCATTTTCAGAACCTCCCCGAACTTCCCGGCAACGATGGACGCCCCGGGTTGGTGCACCGCATCGACAAAGACACGTCCGGGCTACTGGTCATCGCCAAAGACGAAACAACGCTCACGGCGCTGGCCAAGCAGTTCTTCGACCACACCATCGAACGTCGCTATCACGCCATTGTGTGGGGCATACCTGAACCTCCGCAGGGCACCATCAACGTGAACGTGGGGCGCAGCCTGAGAGACCGTCGCGTCACCACTGCCTTTCCCGAAGGCGACATGGGGCGGCATGCCATAACCCACTATACCTTGCTGCAGGACTTGCGCTATGTCTCGGTGGTCGAATGCAAATTGGAAACCGGGCGCACGCACCAGATACGCGCTCATATGAAACACCTAGGCCATCCGTTGTTTAACGATGCACTGTATGGAGGCGACCAGGTCCTGAAGGGAACGGTGTTCACCAAGTATAAACAGTTTGTGGAAAATTGTTTCGAGATCATTCCCCGCCAGGCCCTCCACGCCAAAACATTGGGCTTCGTACATCCTGTGACCAAGCAATTCATGCAATTCGATTCCGAGCTACCGGCTGATTTTAAAGCGGCGATCGAAAAGTGGGAACATTACGTGAAGTATAACTGATGATTACCGTTCTGGACAGAACCGGTTTTGAAAGAGGAAAAAGGGAGTGGTTCAGTGCGTGATAACGCACAGGCTATACAACGAAGAAGATCAAAAGTTTTTCTTAAAACGCGGTACCGAACTTGCGTCCTTTACCCAGCGCCTGACGGATCTCCTTCAGGGCTTCCCGTTTAAGCTTCTGCTGCGCAGCATCGTCTTGCGACGAATACAGAAGGCTTTTGATGTAGGCCAAAACTTTTTCAGTTTGGGTCTGATCCAGCGAGTCAAGAGATTCGAGGATCGCATGTTTTTGATGGATGGTTGTCATAGCAAGTAGTGGTTGCTTATTACAAAGAACGTAAATAACGGTGCTGAGGTTCAAGCCCTTAGAACGCTATTCATCATAATACAACACAGAAGTAATATTCCCCTTATAATCTCCACAAATTGACCCCGTCCCCGCCCGTTGCACGACCGGTTCTAACGTTTGAAACCACTTGATTTGGGCCTAAAACAGGATATAGTAGGATTGACAATAAGTGGATTCTGCGTACCTTACCTTCTCTAGCCAACAAATCTCTATGTTAACATTCAACTTCCGCCCGGCCGCGCTGCTGGGCATGGTGGCCCTGGCCGCCTTCAGCTGTCAACAGAAGCCCTCGGGCACGGCGGGCGAACATTCCACGGAAAGCTCCCTGGCCGATCTCAAAGTGCACGATGGCCTCGAGGTGACCCTCTTCGCTTCCGAACCCATGTTTTCGAACCCTACCAACATCGCCATCGACGAACGCGGCCGCGTTTGGGTCTGCGAGGCCTATAATTATCGCAGCGAATACAACATCAAAAACCCGGTAAAGAAAGAAGGCGACCGCATCATGATCCTGGAAGACACCGACGGCGACGGCAAGGCCGACAAAAGCAAGGTGTTCTACCAAGGTACCGACGTGAACTCCGCCCTCGGCATAGCGCTGTTGGGAAACAAGGTGATCGTTTCCTGCAGCCCGAATGTATTTGTGTTTACCGACGACAATGGCGACGATGTGCCCGATAAAAAAGAGATCTTCTTCAAAGGCATTCAAGGCCTGCAACACGACCACGGCATGCACAGTTTTGTCTTCGGCCCCGACGGACGCCTGTACTTTAACTTTGGAAATGCCGGCGTGTCCCTGCTCAATCCTGCCGGCGACACGGTCGTAGACGTTCACGGTCACAAAGTGGTCACGAACGGCAAGCCTTTTCGCGAGGGCATGGTGATGCGGTGTGATGTGGATGGAAGTCATGTGGAAGTGTTGGGAAATAACTTCCGGAACAATTTTGAAGTGACGGTCGATCCCTACGGCACCCTGTGGCAATCCGACAACGACGACGACGGCAATAAGGGCACGCGCATCAACTACGTGATGGAGTATGGCAACTATGGCTACCGCGACGAGATGACCGGCGCCAGCTGGGGTTCGCGCCGCACCAACATGGAGAAGGAGATTCCATTTCGTCACTGGCATTTGAACGATCCGGGCGTGGTGCCGAATGTTTTGCAAACGGGCTCAGGCTCCCCTGCCGGCATCACGGTGTATGAAGGCGATTTGTTGCCCGAAGTGTTCCGGGGCCAGATGATCCACGCCGAACCCGGGCACAATGTGGTGCGGTCTTATCCTGTGGAAAATGATGGTGCTGGTTATAAAGCTACGATCGTGAACATCCTGGAAGGCCAGAAAGATCAATGGTTCCGTCCCAGCGATGTCGCCATCGCGCCGGATGGTTCGTTGTTTGTCGCCGATTGGTACGATCCGGGCGTAGGCGGCCACCAGGTGGGCGATTTGGATCGCGGACGAATCTATCGGGTGGCACCCAAAGGTTCTAAATACACCACTCCCAAAACCGACATCAGCACCGTCGACGGTGCCGTAACCGCGCTGCTAAATCCTAACGCAGCGGTGCGCTATTTAGGATGGAATGCCCTGGCCGCTGCCGGCGACAAAGCAGAGCCCGCATTGGAAAAACTCTGGAAAGGAAACAACGCCCGCCAGAAAGCCCAAGCGCTGTGGCTACTCACCAGGCTTCCCAAGAGCGACGATTATCTCGCCCAGGCATTGGGAGATGCCGACGCAAACATTCGCATCGCGGGCATCCGGGTAGCCCGTTTGCTGAAGAAAGATATTCTGCCCATAGCCATGAAGTTGCAAAACGACACGTCGCCGCAAGTGCGTCGTGAAGTAGCGTTGGCGATCCGGGGCAACTCCTCCCCCGAGGCGGCCGACGTATGGACGGCATTGGCGCAGCAATACGATGGCAAAGACCGCTGGTACCTGGAGGCGCTCGGCATCAGCGCAGAAGGAAACTCGGATGCTTATTTCAGCGCCTGGAAAAAGAAAGTTGGTGCCGATTGGAACACACCCACGAACCGCGACATCGTGTGGCGCAGTCGCAGCAAATATGCGATGCCCCTTCTTGCAGAGCTTATCAAGACATCCAACGACCAGGAAATGTTGCGCTACTTCCGCGCTTTCGATTTCCAAACCGATGCTTCCAAGCAGCAAGTGCTGACCCAACTGGTACAGCAAAGTCAGGGCGACCGGTTGCTTTATTCCTTGAAACACATGGATGCATCAAAACTACAAATGACCCCGGCCATCACTATGGCGCTAAACAAAGTGCTCGAGCAAAAGAAGGGAAAGATCGAATTTGTCGAGCTGGTCACGTTGTTCAAGCTGCAAAATCGCTCAAATGATCTTCTTCAACTGGCGCTTCAATATCCCGACAGTGCGGTAGGAAAGGAATCGGCAAAAGTGCTTTTGAATTGGAACAAAACCGATCTGATGCAAAAGACGATCAACGGCAGCAACAAAGACAACGCCCAGGCGATGGTGAAAGCCTTGTGGCCGTTGATGTATAATTTGAAAACCATCGCCATCATGGAATCGATCATGATGGATAGCACGAAGGACATCGATCTGCGAAAGCTGGCGGTGAAAACCTTCGGCGGGCCATGGGAAGCGGAAGACCGTTTGCTGGTGTTGGCAAAGGAGAACAAGATACCCGCCGACCTGCAAACCGCGGCCGGTGGCGTGTTCCAAACAGCATGGCGCGGCTCATTGCGAGAGGAAGCGGCCAAATATCTGAAGCTCCCGGGCAGCAAGAGTGGCACCGCGCTTCCGGCCATAGCCGTCATGGTGGATAAGCATGGCGATGTTGCAAAAGGACAGCAAGTCTTTAAAACGCTTTGCGTCACGTGTCATAAAGTGAAAGGGGAAGGCGTGAACTTCGGGCCTGAGCTCAGCGAGATTGGTGACAAGCTTCCCAAGGAAGCGCTCTACACGTCCATTCTTTTTCCCGACCAGGGCATCAGCTTTGGCTTTGAGGGCTACCGGTTTAAGCTCAATGACGGCTCTTCCGCATTCGGGCGTATCGTTTCGGAAACGGAAGACAAGGTTGAGGTGCAGTACATGAGCAACCAGCAAACCGTGGCCAAGGAAAACATCGCGTCGCGCACCAAGCTGGAAACATCGCTGATGCCTTCCAACCTGCAATCGTCCATGACCGAAGAGGAGTTAGTTGATCTGGTCGAATACCTCAGCACGTTAAAGAAGGACGAGCGCGTTAGTAGGAACTAAGACCATCTTCTCAGACACAAAAAAGAGGCTGCCTTGTTAGACAGCCTCTTTCTTTTTTATTCGCTTTGCGCGATTAGTTTTTCTTCTTTTTCAAGAAATTCTGGATCTTTTGTTTGGCTTCGTCCTCCACTTTTTTCTGAACATCTTCGGTGGTGATGGGTTTTGCCTTTGCAGTATCCGCGGCGGCGGTTTTAGTAGTATCCTTTTTCTTGGTGCCTAAAATATCGCCTACAATCTTCTCCGCATCGGTTCCTTTCACAGCTTTCTCAAGGGCTTTCGCTCCTTCTTCCTTGGCCACGTTGGTCACCGCTTCTTTTACTTGTGCTTTTTGTTCTTCCGACACCAGCGATGCTTTGGGGTTGTTGTAGTTTCCGCCCAGGGCGATCGTCACGGGAACAGTGCTGTTGGGATCGGCTTTTGCTCCGGTGGTGTTTTTTGCAATAAAGGCGTTGTATTCTGCGCCCAGTTTTCCAGCCGGCACATCCATCTTCAGGAGATAGGCCAGCGAGCCGTCGAGGCCGGTGCTGCCGGCGACGTTGGTCTTATAGTTTCCAAACTTCACGTCGAAGGGCTTCACATTCAAGCGGCCGTCTTTGATGCTAGTGGACATCAACACGTCCTTCAGCGTCACCTCGTCTGTGTTTTCCAGTTTGGTGAGCGACGTGATGCCGGAGATCAATTTGGATTGCGACAGCGCGGCCTGCGCAATCTTGATAAGGCCATCGCCGCTCACGGTAGCCATATTGGGCATCATGGTGGGCAACAGTTCGCCGCTGATTTTGAAGTCGGTGGAGAATTTGCCATTGATCAACCCGGCGATGGGTGCATAGCTTTGCACGATCGACGACTTGTTGGCGGCTTCCTTCATCGATACGCCATCGATCTTCAGGCCGAGGTCGTACTTGGGGTGTTTGATGTCTTTCGTGTTATAGGTTCCGTTCACCACAAAACCGCCGCCCAGCATGTTAAATTTCAATCCGCTAAGGTTGGCCACGCCGTCTTTCACGATCACATCGCCCGTGGCGTTGGTCATGTTGTAGTCCATGAATACTATTTTCTGAATGTTCGATTTCAACACGAAGTCGATATTATCCGGTACCGGAAGCACACCGAGGCTGGCCGTGTCGGTGGTGGTGGTCGTCTCGGTGTCGGTCATGAATTCGTTCAGGTCGAGCAGGCCGGAGCTGAAGTTCACATTTCCTTTGATGGTTTCATTCTTACCAAACACATAGCCCAGGTAGTTGAGCACAGAGCCGTTCACACTGATGTCGCTGCGCCCGATTTTACCTTCCAGCTTTTGCAGGTTTATTTTCTTAGGATCGAAGACCATGGCCGCCTGTGAAAGCGTTACGGCATAGGGCAGATCTTTTGATGTGTATTTGAAATCCGTCAGCGACGCCGTTCCGCTGGTGGGCAGACGATCGTATTTCTCGGCTTGTAGGTCGGAGTATTTTCCTTTGGTTTCCAGATCGGCCTTCACTTTGCCGGCGAGGTTCATGCCTTCGACGGGGAAGATTTTGGTGATCTTTTCAATATCGATACCACCCTTCGCTTTCAAATCCCAGGTGTAGTCGTCAAGGTTTTGCAAGGCCAGGTTGGCGTTGAAACGTTCGCCGTCCATGAGCATGGAAAGGTCTTTTACCGTGATGAAAGTCTCTGCCATTTTGCCGGAGGCATTCTTCACCGTAGAACTGAATTTCAGGTCTTCGATCGGAATGGGGAACTGCGAAGACTTCACATAGCCATTCGCCAGCGACATGGAGGCGTCGATGGCCGGGATGATTTTCTTCAAGCTGTCGTAAACGCCTTTTGCACTGAGGTTAAGGGCATAGTTGCCTTTCATTTCCAATCCTTCCATGGGGAACATTTTGCTCAACTCCGCCAGGTTTAGCTTAGCCATCACGTTGGCGTCGAGCTTGGTGGGATACATTTTGGTGATGAGCGCTTTGGCATCTACCGGGTTGGTGCCGAAATCGAGGTGAAGTTTTTTCAGGTCGATCACGGTGTTGTCGATCACCCCGTCTTTGTTATCCACCAACAGATCCACATTGATGTTGTTGATGGCCGTGGGCAGATCGGGATATTTGAACATGGCATCTTTCACCAACAGGTTCACATTAAAGGCGGGCATCTGCTTTTCGCTGTAGGTGCCTTTCACAAAACCATTGAAGGCCAACTCGCCCTTGGTCTCGATGTTGTCGAAGCTTTTGGTGTACATGCCCGGCACGAGCGAAAGCAGGCTCTTGAATGAATTTTCAGGGCTCTTGAACGAGATGTCCATGCCAAAGTCTTTTTCATTCATCTTGAACCAGCCGTCGAAGCTCATGGCAAAGTCATTGACCTTGGCTGAATTTTCTTTGAAGGTGTATTTGGTATACTGTTCAGCAATGGAGATAACGGCGTCGATCTCGACACGTTTTTCCGTCAGGTACATGGTGCCGCCATAGCCTACGTTCACGGTGTCGGCTACGGTTTTTGTTTGCAGGTCAAAAACATCCTGGGTGAAGTCGCCGCTGCCGGAGTGGTTCAGTCCCTTCAGTTCCATATAGAACGGTAGAGATTTATCGTCATACACCAACACGCCGTCCTGGATCTCCCAGTGGTCGATGCCGAATGAAAATTCGCTGGAGCCTTCTTCAGTTGCCGTGGTGTCGGTAGAGGGGATGGCGATGTCGTAGTTGGCGCGGCCATCTTTCAACACGATCACGTTGATCATGGGGCGCACCAGGGTGATCCCTTTCAGCCGCAGCTGATTTCCGAAAAGAATTTCTTTCAGGTTCACCTCCACTTCAAATTTCTCGGTGGCAAAAAGGACGTCGCCTTCAAAGGGTGCGCGATTGATCACGCCCAGGTCGTTCAACTCGGCGGTGATGTTGGGAAAATTCCGGAAAAGGGTCAGGTTAAATTTGTCGACGTCAAACATCACATCGGCGTTCACCGACTTGGCCAGTTCCTTTTTTATAGCGGCCTGGATGTCATCTTTAAATACAATGGGAATGATAAAGGCAGCAGCCAGGATCAACACAACCAATCCACCGATGACAATAAAGGTCCATTTAAGCGCTTTTTTCATATTTGAGATATTGTTTTTGAATAACGATTTCAGGGTCAAAGTTACTAAAGAGAAGGTTAAATCTGCCTAACGGAAAGGCATGTTAAAATCGTGTGCTGCCCGTTCAAAGATTTTCTTATTCTTTTACAGGCTGTTAGGGGGCCTTTCCGGCGCTTAAAAAAGTTTGAGGAACCAATCCATCAATTTGCGCACACCGGCCGTATAGGGCGGGTAAAACGTGTTAGCGGTGGTGAGGCCGCGGCGTTGTTTCAGCACCGCCTTCTCGTTCGAAAACGCCAGGAAGCCTGCATGGCCATGCGATTTGCCGATGCCGCTGTTATTCACACCACCAAACGGCAAGTCCGGGTGCATAAAATGAACGCCGCAATCGTTCACACACGCGCCACCCGATGACGTCTCGTCCAACACGCGCGTCTCTGTTATTTTATCGTTAACAAACACATACAATGCCAAAGGTTTCTGTTTCCCGTTGACGATCGCCAGGGCTTCGTCGATACTATCATAGGCCAGCACCGGCAAAACAGGGCCAAAGATCTCTTCCTCCATCAGCCTTGCTTGCAGGGGCACGCCGGTAAGAATCAGCGGGTGAATAAAACGCGACGCCGCATCCATCTTTCCACCAAACTCTATTTTCGCGCCTTGCTGCAGGGCATTTTGCACCATGTCGTGGAGGCGGTCAAAATGTTTTTGATTGACGATGCGGCAGTAATGCGCGGAGTTTTCAAAGGGCTCGCCTTTCTCGGTGAAAAGCAATTGGGTTTGTTCGATCAATGCCTTCGTGAAATCGGCAGCTTTTGTTTTGTCTACCAGCACATAGTCGGGCGCAAGACAGGTTTGGCCGTTGTTCAGGAACTTGGTGAAGGCGATGCGTTTGGCAGCGTCTTTCACATGGGCCGACGCGGTCACGATCGCCGGGGATTTTCCTCCCAGCTCCAGGGTCACCGACGCCAGATTTTCGGCGGCCGCTTTCATGACCACTTTGCCAATGGCCGGGCTGCCGGTGAAAAAAATATGTTCAAACGGGAGCTGCAAAAGCGCCTGCGAAATTTCAGGCCCTCCTTCCCATAGGGAAACCACGGCCCGTTCAAAAATATCGTCCACCATCTTGTGGATCAGCGCGGATACATGCGGTGTGAGTTCCGAAGGCTTTATCATCACAGCATTTCCCGCGGCCAGTGCCGACACGAGGGGTCCTACGCAAAGACTGAACGGATAATTCCAGGGCGACAGGATCAGGCACACACCCCGCGGCTCGTATTGGATAAAAGAACGCGTACCCAGCAGCGTTAGCGGCGCATCGATTTTTGTGGGGCGCGTCCATTCCTCCAGGTTGTCCAGGGCGTGCTTCAATTCCGCCAGCACGTGGTAGATCTCGATGGCATCCACTTCCGTGGGATTCTTCCGGAAATCGGCATACATGGCCTCCTGGATGTCCCGGCGATGACCGTGTATCCAAACCCTGAGTTTTTCCAGGCGGGCCCTCCGGTTTTGGATGGGCTCTGTGCGCAGGCTTTTGGCGGCGGCCCGGTGGCGGGAAAAGTCTTCCGCAGGGGAAATTATCGTCGAGGGGGAGGCTGTGGCTTGCATCCCTCAAAATAGCCAAAAAACCTCCACTTCGCCTCATACATTACGCCCAGGTTATTTAACATGGATATTTGTTAAGTATATATTAACTTTAGTAACAGAGATTTAACATTAACGTAACATGAGGTGCTGGGCAGTTATTTTCTTTATCCCCTTTGTGGCTTTTGGCCAGGGGCAGGAAACTGCGCAGACGTCCCGTCTCACCTATTACTTCTCGCTCTACAGCCAGGCCGACGGCCCCACCACCATCGATGTGGAAGCAGTAGCCGATTTTGCTGGCAAGCTTGAGCAAAAACGTACATCGTTCCGCAACGAAAAAGACTTCCTCGAATATCTCTTTGTCAAAACCCATCGCCAATTCCTGAAGACCTTTGTGGAACAGTCTTCTTTCCGCGACCTGACGGAAAACAAAACCTACAATTGTCTTTCGGGAACAGCTTTGTATGCCTTGCTGCTGGACCATTTCCATATTCCTTACCGGATCATGGAAACCAACTATCACATTTTTGTATTGGCCACCACTTCCGAAGGCACGGTGTTACTGGAAGCGACAGACCCGCTGCACGGTTTTGTGGATAAGGACAAAGTTGTCGAGGCGAGGATCGAACAATACAAACAAAATGCGCTTCGCGATGGTGCTCCTTCCAAGACCTACTATAAATACGAAGCCAATCTTTATAACGAAGTGAACCTGGACCAGCTGTTGGGATTGTTGCATTACAATTTATCCGTCGTGGCCTTTAACGCGCGTGAGTTTCCCGTGGCCGTTCAGCACCTGGGCAAAGCGTTGGATCTCTATGCGTCGCCGCGCATCGAAGAGTTTTCGCGCATCCTGATCCTTTCGGTTGTGGCGAGTGACCTTGACGTGTCGGTAAAAGAAAAATATTTGCGCAGCATCCAATCGCTCCGCAAGAAGCAGCTTGCCATGACGGCCAGCGTCCAGTAAAAAAATCCAGTCTTAGTTCTCCAGAATGCGCAGCTCTACGCGACGATTCAAGCGGTGGGCTTCCGGTGTGTTATCCCGCGACAGCGGCTGGCTGCCACCAAAGGCTTTCGTTTTGATACGGGCCTTCTGAATATCTTTTTCCACCAGGTATTTCTTCACCGCATCCACACGCATCTGCGACAGCTTCAGGTTTTCTTTTGGATCGCCCTGGAAGTCGGTGTGACCTTCCAATTGAATAACCATCTTTTTGTTTTGCTGCATCATGTTTAGCACGGCCTCCAACTCGGAATTCGAATCGGGGCTGAGCCGGGCCTTGCCCACCTGGAAGATCAGGTTGTCGAGGCGAATCACCTTTCCCACTTCCGTGGAGGACGCCGCGCTGCCGGCGGTGAGTTCGATGTCTTTGATCACGCTCTTTCCATCTTTTGCTTCGGCAGGATCGAGCATGTATTTGGCCACCGAGTAGCCGGGGGCCTCCACGATGATCGAATATTTTTCGTTGCCGAACATGGGAAAGGAGTACGCATTATTATTGAGCACGCCAACCTTGTTCCCATAGGGCAAGCTTTGATAGGTGATGCGGGCCGTCACCGGTTCTTTGGTACTGGCGCTTAGGATTTTTCCTTGGGCTACGATCAGACTGTCTTCCGTTTGGCAAAGGGAACACGTGGTGATGAAGAAAAGCGGGAATACCAGCTTAAAAAATTTTCTTCCCATATAGGTTTATGTTTAAGATTATAGTTTCAAAATCTTGAATTCAACCCTACGGTTTTTCTTTCTACCCTCTTTTGTATCATTCGACTCTGTAGGCTTGGTTTCGCCAAAGAACAATACGGTCATCCGGTCTTTGGGTACGCCTTTATCACTAAAATATTTCATGACAGCTTTCGCTCTCCGCTCCGACAAGCCCAGGTTGTATTGCTCGGGACCCGACGTATCGGTGTGGCCCGAGATCTCGATCTGTATGGTCGGTTTATCTGTCATCAAGGTGACCACGCGATTCAACTCAGGGAACGATTCTGACTTGAGCGTGGCTTTGTCGAAATCAAAGAACACGTTGTTCAGCACGATCGTCACGTTCTCGGCGAGAGTAGCCACCGCGATCGCGTCGAGGGTGAAGTCTTTGTCGACTACCTGGTCGGCTTTGATATCGCGGGTGTCGAGGTTTTGACTTTCCGAAAGTTTTCCATCCGCCTCTGCGCGCAGGCCATAGAGGTGGCCGGCAGGAAGTCTGATCTCATACTCGCCTGTTTCGGGATTCGATTGCGCTATGCCCACGCCTTTGCCGTCGGGCAAGCGTTCATACACGATCTTGGCACCCAAGGGCTGGCCGGTGGATTTGTCTATGATCTTGCCGCGCACAGTGACCCACGGTTCGGGATTTTTGATGATGGGCAGCTTCACGCGGAAGATGTCGGTGTTGGTTTCGCTCACACCACGGGAATAGTAAGCAAACTCGCTTGATGCGGGTATGTTAAAGAAGAGGTCTTCCAGGGGCGAGTTGATTTCCGGACCGAGGTTTTCGGGTTCCGACCAATTGGTCCAGGTGTCATCCAGACGTTTAGACACATAGATGTCGCTGCCGCCGTAGCCGCTAAAGCCGTTGGAGGAGAAATATAAGGTCTTGTCGTCGGATGCCAGGAAAGGAGCGGTTTCTTCGTTGGCGGTGTTCACCACGTCGCCCAGGTTTTTGGGTTCGGTCCAGCTGCTATCCGATTTCATAAAGGAAACATACAGGTCGCGGCTGCCTTTTGTATCCTCGCGCTCGACAGACATGAGCAGCGTCTGGCGGTTGTCGGTGAGGAAGTAGTTTGCCTTTTCGTTGTAGTTATAGTCGTTGTCGATGTTGAGGGCTTTGGGCCTGGTCCACTGGCCGTTCACGTTAGAACTGATGGATACACCGGCCTCCATCTTGCCATTTTTGTTGTATTTGTTGCCGAGCAACATGATGGCCGACTTGCCGTCGGGTGTCACGGAGCGGATGGTGTTCACGAAGTTGGGGCCGGCGTTGTTGAACTCGCGACCCATATTCTGGGCTAGTTGCCAGTGGCCTGCCGAATCCAATTGAGAGTACCAGATGTCTTCCTTGTCGTTCACCCCACCGATGTTTTGCGGGTGGTTCTTACGGCTGAAATAAAGGGTCTTTCCATCGGGCGACAGCAAGGGGTTTAACTCGCTGTACTCGCTGTTCACATTCTTGTCCAGCGCCTCGATGAGAATGCCGGAGGCCAGCAGCTGCATGGTAGGGATGTCGGCGATGATGGGGTAGTTAGAATCGGAGATGGCCACCGCGTCGATGCTGTAATAGTCGGGCACGGCGGCGCCATCGAACTCGATCTTGATGGCAGCCACTTTATAGGGTGTGGGATCCATGAACAGGTTCAGCATACGGCCTTTGAGGGGCACAGCGCTGGGGTTGAGTGTGTTCACGACATATTCTTTGCCGGCTTCGTCGTAGGCCAGCACGCGGTAAATGGCGCTGGGGTTGTGTGACTCGGCGATGGCGATCTGACGAATGCTGATGGGGTTGTCGAAACCCAGTTTCAGGAATTCTTTGCGTTTGGGTTTGTCGGGAGCCCAGGCGTTTGGACTTTGACCGCCGGCCGGAAGCACGTTGGGCTTGCCCAGGGCCTGTTTAGCCGAGTATTGGACGGGCGTTAGCTCTGATGAAAACTCGATAACTTTGGATGCCCATTGAACCACTTGGGCTTTTGATGTAAGGGTGATTCCCGCCAATAAGATTAGGGAAAGTAGAAAACGCTTCATGCACACGTCGGGTTAAGAATTCTAGTTTTAAACTTAGCTAAAAAAAACAAATTTCGGCCGAAAACAGTACATCAAAAAGGAATTAAAATACTATAGCCCAATGTTTGAGGCCCCGGAGCCTTCACCTATCCTTTATTCCAGCGAGTGTTTGTTAAACAACAGGAAACCTACGTGTAATAAAATCCCCAACTGGTTCTCCTTGTCATCATAGTAATTGACGCTAAGGCTGAGGGGTCCGATCGGTGAGTGGAAGACAAGATTGGCGGAGCCCGCGAAGAAGATCGTGCTCAGGTCTTCTACATTCACCGCTTCCTGGTTGGCATCTTCCCGGAGGTATTCCCAGGGTTTGAACAGGTAGGCTTCCAGCCGGAAATCGAGCTTACTCCGAAGGGAAAACACGTTGCGTATGCCCCCGGCCAGGTAGTTGAAGGAGCGGAAGTTCTGCAGGATGAGCGTCCGACTGTCCTGGATGGGAAAGAAGGAGGGCGCATTAATGATGGTGCCGAAGTAGTTTTGAAAGGTTGGTTGGTTGGAGATCACGCCGTCTACCAGGAAACCCAGCTTGTACCAGCCGAAGTTCAGGTACTGTTCGGCCGATCCCCTCAGCCGGAACCAGGAGTGGTGGAGCGACACGGACTCTGTCTTCACCGACGTGTTGCCCGGCGTGAACCTTTCTTGTACGGAAAAGTATTCGCCGGAAAACGAATACGCTCTCCCCGCCGAGGCATATTGCCGGCGGTTCAACGTGTTGGTAGAGAAACTCAGACCGGTTTTGTATCCGCTCAGGCGGAGTTCGTCCAGTTTGTCGGTGCTGATGAAAACTTCTCCATTGATATAACGATCGTAGGTGCTGAGGCCCTCCATGCTCAAAATGGCTTTGAACGAATTCTTTACCGGCACGCCAACGTGTACGCCATACTTCCGGTTGATGCGTCGCAGCACGGTGGGGTTTGAGGGCGACGAGACCGGTTCCAGGAGATCGTCGTTGTTCAGGTAGTTCCAACTGTCGAACGCCACCAGGGGCTCTACATAAAACTGGTATGGAAAATCCAGACGCATTTTGATAAGTGCCGATTTATAAAAATTTCCGGTTTGAAAACCCACCGACGTGTGGGTTAATATTTTATTAAAAGAATAATAATTCAATCCCAGGAAAACGTTGCTGATGTCGCGTGTGGCAATGACGCCGCCAAACCCGATCTGGAAATTTTGCTGGGGCCGGCGCGTGAGTTGGAAATTGAAATTGTTCTTCTCGTGATTGTACAGTATCCCTGGATAGGTGTTGCTGAAATAATCCTCCGACACCAGGTTAAAGTAGCCTTTTTTGATTTCGCTGTAGGTAAACTGATTTTGATTTTTCCGGTTGCGGAAGATCGCGCGTATATACCCCCGTTGGTTCGAGTTGTAGCCCTTGAACAGCAGGGCATCAAATGCCATGGGCACGTTCTTGTTGTTGAATTGGTTGCGTCTGACCATCACCTCCTCGCAAGCGTTTCGCGCGGCGATCTTCTGCTTGATCTCGGGCATCTGGCGCATCGTTTGTGCATAGCCGCTGTCGATGAAGCTTTTCACCTGCGCGAAATCATAGGATGTGAAACCTTTCAGGTTGGGTTGAATGTATACGCCATTCTTCGGAATGCGCTTGGGGTCCGACTTGTCCAGCAGCAAATACAGCAGGGAGTGCGAGATCAGCCGCTCGTCCTGGTCGTAGGGATATTCGTCAAAGATCTTTCCCGACACGTTCACGCCCACAATGACGTCGGGTTTGAAATCGCGCTGGGCAACGTCTACCGGGAAATTGTTGTAGACCCCGCCGTCGAAAAGATACTTGCCTTCTACGCGGATGGGGTTATAAAAAAAGGGGACCGTTTGCGTGGCGCGGAGGGCGTCGCTGAGCGACCCCTTGGAGAGGACCACTTCGTTTTGGGTGAAGATCTCGGCCGCCACCGCCCGGAAGGGCACGAACAGGCTGTCGAAGTTGTTGCGCGAGATCGCCGAGGCCTGCGCCATTTTTTCGGCCAGCACAAAATTGAGCGACACGTCGTTGGCGATGCTGGAGTTGAGCTGGAAATTGAAGGTAGAGTCGAGGGCCAGGTTCACTTTCAGGAACTGTGGCGTTTCGTCGGGACGGTGGTAGTAGTAGTTATAGCCGGTTTCGGGGAGGCCGTTGATCCAACGCAGGAATTGATCGGAAAGCACGAGGTCTTCGATGGCCGCAGGGCTCATGCCGGCGGAGTAGCATCCCCCAATAATCCCCCCCATGGAAGTGCCGACCACATAGTCGATGGGAATTTCATTTTCCTCCAGGGCTTTCAGCACGCCCACATGGGCCAATCCCTTGGCAGCGCCTCCGCTGAGCACGAGCCCCACTTTCTGAGCGTGGGCCAGAACTGCAGCAAAGAGAAAGAATACCAGTAGCGCGTGTCGCTTCATGAAACATTTGTTTAGCAAAAAAAGCTAAGAAATGCACATGATCTCCAAACAGGAGCAAATAAAAGAAATGGGGCGAAAAAGAATTTAAAGAGAAGCGATCGGATCCTGCTTTTGTTCCGGGAACGGAATAGCCTCCAGTTTCTTCGCGAGGTTCTCCTTCACCTTGTTGAAGTCGGCCACGTGGTCTTTCTTCACCGGTTCGGAAGGCGGAAGCTCAACGCGCAGGGCGTCCACTTGCACACCATTGCGCCAGAAGCGATAGCAAAGGTGCGGGCCGGTGGCCAAGCCTGTGCTGCCCACATAGCCGATGGTCTGGCCTTGTCTCACCCGCGTGCCGGCACGAACGCCGTCAGCGATGCGCGACATGTGGAGGTATTGTGTGGTATAGGTGCCGTTATGGCGTACTTTCACGTAGTTGCCGTTGTTGGATTTGTATTGCGCTTCTTCCACTACGCCATCGCCCACGGTACGGATAGGCGTACCCACGGGAGCAGCGAAATCGGTGCCCAAGTGTGCCTTCCAGCGTTTTTGCACAGGATGGAAGCGGCTCATGGTGTAGCGCGAGCTGATGCGCGTGAATTCGATGGGATATTTCAACAGCGCCTTGCGGGTGCTTTTGCCTTGATCGTCGAAGTAGTCAACGCCGTCGCCCTGATCGAAGGGGAAGGCGTAGTAGGGGCTGCCAAAGTGTTCGAAGTAGATGCCGTTGATTTGTTTGATGCCTACGGATTGTCCGTCCACCTGCGCTTCTTCATAGATGAGTTTGAACTTGTCGCCTTTTTGAAGGCGCTGGAAATCTACCTGCCATCCAAAGATGTCGACAAACTTATTGGTGAGTTCGTGGGAGATGCCCAGTTCTTCGATGGTCTCGCTGAGGTTGGAGCGGATCTCGCCAGCAACACCTTTTTCGACGATCACCACGTCACGTTTGTGCACATCCACCTTCAGCGAGTCGCCAAAGCGGAAAACGATGTATTCGATGGGGTTGGGTTCGTATACCAACACTTGCGCCGTCTTGGCGGAGTCCTGGTTGCAGAGCAGTGTGTATTTTTTGTTGGGAGCGATCTTGCGCACATCGAAAATGCTGCGCGAAATCAGTGATACCTGGTGGATCAGCTTAGCCGGCACGTTGTAGGCCGTTAAGATATCGCCGAGGCGTTCGTTGCGTTTGATCTTGTCTTCGATCACGGTGTAGTTGTCGACCACCATCCCGTAGAGGATGCTGGGTTCTTTTACGATGGTTTGAACGGTGTCGATTTTAGCGGTCTCCGTTTCTACCAAGGTAGGGAGGTAATACCTGTTGACGAGAACGACTGCTACGGTGAGCAGCGCAATGATTAAAAATCCAAACCAGCGTTTTTTGTGCATGAGGGTCTTGTCTTTTGGCCTTTCGGCATTAAAAAATAGAGTGACAAAGATACAAAGTTTAAAAAATAGACCTAGGCGATGTAAGAAACGCCTTGTAATTCAAATATAAGGGTTTGTTTGAGAATTAAAAATCTCACTGAAGGGGTCTTAACCCTTCTGAATCTGCACATTGTCTAAAAAATGCCCCATTCCTGAATGTGCGGAATTGGGCGTTAAAACATCATTTTGAGGCGGTGAATTTCTTCTTGGCACTGTCCAGGAACTTCACGAACGACTTGACATCCTTTTTATACCCATAGGGCGACACCAGCACTTTTTCGTCGTTGCCCTCCAGGATATAGAAAGGCTGGGCGTTGTTGTTGAGGTTGGCGATTTGAAGATCCGCATTTTGCTTGCCGATCGTCTTTTTTACTTTCTTGTCATATTTAGAGGTATACCATTGCGACTCGGGGAGTTCGGTTTTGTCGTCTACATATAGAGCGACCACCACGAAGTCATTTTGAAGTCTTTTCAATACCTCGGGATCGGACCACACTACAGCTTCCATTTCGCGGCAATTGGTGCAGCCGTGACCCGTAAAATCAATAAAGAGGGGTTTTTTCTGTTGACGGGCACAGGCCAAGGCCTGGTCGTAGTCAAAATAGCCCTGTAAACCGTGGGGTAGGTGGAGAAACTCGGCGTACTTGGGTTCGTCGCAAATCTGGTTTGCTTTGGTATTCTGTGATACCAAGTCAAAGTCGTGTGTATAAAGAGGTGGCAAATATCCCGCAAGGGCCTTTAAGGGTGCACCCCACATGCCCGGAATGAGGTAAACCAGAAAGGTGAACGAAACCATGGCCAGCACGAGACGCGGAACACTTACCCGTTTGTCTTCGACGTCTTTGCCCGTATCGCCGGGAAGACGGAAGGCCTTCATCAGATAAAGACCGAGCAAGGCGATGATAACGATCCAAATGGCGATGTTCACATCTCTATCCAGTATTCTCCAATGGAAAGCCTGGTCGGCAATGCTGAGGAACTTAAAGGCAAGACCGATTTCAATAAAGCCCAATACCACTTTTACGGCATTAAGCCAGCCCCCCGATTTGGGGAGGGTGCTTAGCCAGCCTGGGAAGAAGGCAAAAAGCGTAAACGGAATGGCAAAGGCGAGCGAAAATCCAACCATGCCAACAATGGGCTTGAGCACCTCGCCACCGGCCGACGACACCAGGATGCTGCCTACCAACGGACCCGTACAAGAGAATGACACCAGGACAAGCGTGAACGCCATAAAGAAAATACCAATCCAGCCACCCTTCTCTGATTTCTGATCCATCTTGTTGATGAACGTGCCCGGTAGCGTAATTTCAAACAATCCCAAAAAGGAAAGCCCAAACACAATGAACACGGTAAAGAAAATAAGGTTGGGTAGCCACTCCGTTGAGAGGTGGTTGGCGGTTTCGGGGCCCATGAGGGGTGCGACGGCCAAGCCAATCACGGTATAAATTGCAACGATCGAAAGTCCATAGACGATGGCATGCATTTTTGTTTTACCAGGGCCGGTAAAAAAGCTCACCGTCATCGGCATCATCGGGAAAACACAAGGCGTCAGCAAAGCCACCAGTCCGGCGACAAACGACAACAGAAAAAATCCAAGGAAAGAATTCTTGGATGGGTCGTCTTGAATCAGTGAAGGATCTAATTGTGGCCCCTTGTTTTTGCCATAGGGCTTTGCCGGCGACGCGGATGCAACGGTAGCGTTAGCGGCGGAATCGACTTTTGACGTCGCTGGTGTTGCTGCTGCGGTAGTCGCTGTGGTTGGCGCCGGGGATGGTACCTGGGCTTCGGTTTTTATCTTTGCCGGTGCGGGGTTGGCGGATTTCTCACCGGAGTTTTTTTTTTCGCCTTGTACTTTGATAGGACCGACCATAAAATCACCATCTACCAGTACGCACCGGTCGGTGCATGCCTGCCCATCGTAGCTTCCGCTAATTTTCAGATCGGGTGAGAGTATTTTGATTTTTTGGCGAAACTCTCCCGTTCCAACAAAGACCCTCACGTCGCAGTCAAAACTCTTATCGTGTTCTACCTTATCGCCGACGGCCTTTAATCCCCCCACCAGGCTGAAGCTAGGGTGTTTGTTGAAGGTCAGTGCCATCGGAATGGGGCCGCAATCCTCATCAAAACCTATCGAGTAAAGGTGCCAGTCTTTTTCGATCGAGGCTTTAAATACCAATTCAATTTCATCGCCCACCGCAAAGGTCTTGGTGGGGGTTTCCGCAGTCAGTTTGGCAGGCTGTAAAATCTGCGCCTGGCTCACGCCAAAAAGGAAAACAATAAAAATGAGGCTGTATGCAAACCGTTTCAACATGGGATCAGATTTTCGAAGTGCTAAAATAACGAACGGTTTCTCAAAAAAGTTGATGCCACTCGTGTAAAGGTATTGCAGGCGACATTTCTAGACGTCTATTTCCACCTGGTGTTTCAGGATATCGTCCAGCGTTTCGCGTTCGCGGATCAGCTTGGCCTCGCCGTTGATGACCAGCACTTCGGCCGGGCGGAGGCGCGAATTGTAGTTGGACGACATGGAATAGCCGTAAGCACCTGCGTTTTTCAGGGCCAGGACATCGCCTTCGCGAACCTCGTTTAGCTTGCGATCGGCCCCAAACGTGTCGGTTTCGCAGATATAGCCCACCACGGTATAGACTTTGTTGCCGCCCTTGGGATTGGAGACGTTGAGAATGTGGTGGTAGGAATCGTACATCATGGGGCGGATGAGGTGGTTGAGCCCCGAGTTCACGCCCACAAAGGTTACGGTGGGTGTGGACTTTACGATGTTGGCTGTCACCAAAAGTGTTCCGGATTCGCTGACGATATATTTTCCCGGCTCTATCCACAACTCGAGTTTGCGCCCGTAGTGCTGGCAGAAGTCGGTGAATATTTTGGTGAGCTTCAGGCCCACATCGTACACGTTTGTCACCATATCACCTTCCTTGTAGGCCACTTTGAAGCCGCTGCCAAAGTCGATGAACTTGAGATCGGGAAAATCGTTGGCCACGCTGAAAAGGATCTCGGCCATTTTCAGGAAGATATCCGTTTCCGTGATCTCCGAACCGGTGTGGACGTGCAGACCGTGAATATTTATGCCGTATTTGTCCACCACCTCGCGGATCTGCGGAAGCTGGAAGACCGAAATGCCAAACTTGGAGTTGCTGTGGCCGGTAGAGATCTTATAGTTCCCGCCCGCCAGGATGTGGGGGTTGAGCCGGATACCACAGGGATATGTACCCTTGTATTTCTCACCGAACTTTTGAAGCGACGACAGGTTGTCGAGGTTGATGCCCAGACCCAGGCTGACGCCTTCCACGATCTCACTGAAGTCGACGCCGCTGGGCGTGAAAACGATTTCGTATGGGGTGAAGCCTGCCTTGAGGGCGATGGCGGCTTCCTGGAGGGAAACCACTTCGATGCCGGCCCCATTTTTCCGGATCAATTTTAAAATGGAAAGGTTGGTGAGGGCCTTGGCGGCGTATTTGATGTTCACGTCCGTGCCCGAAAAAGCGTTCCTGAGGCTTTTGATCTGGTCCGCGATCTTGTTGGCATCGTACACATAGAGCGGTGTCCCAAATTGCCGGGCGATGTCCAGCACGGGGAGGCCTTGGATCGAATAGGTTCCGTCTAACAGTTCCATTGGTAAAATTAAAAGTGTCAAATATACCGCACACCGTCTTATATTCTGCTTTCCCCTTATTTAATTTGCCGCATGCAATTATTTTTCAGGGAATACGGCGCAGGCCGGCCGCTCATTATCCTCCACGGACTGTTCGGCTCCAGCGATAACTGGCTAACCCAGGCCAAACTTTTCTCCAACGAATTCAAAGTATACACCGTCGACCAGCGCGACCATGGCCAGTCGCCGCACAGCACGGCCTTCGACTATACATCCATGGTGGCCGACCTGGCTGAATTTATCGACACGCACAACATTCAAAACCCGGTGATCATTGGGCACTCCATGGGTGGGAAAGTGGCCATGAATTTTGCGTTGGCGCATCCCGGTAAGCTGGAGAAATTGATCGTTGTGGATATTTCACCCCGGCTATACGACCTGGAGCACTACGTGATCGTGAAGGGATTGAACGCCATCCCCATCCAGAGCGTCAGCTCGCGCAACGAGGCCGACGCCCTGTTGGCCGAATACGTGCCCGAGCCCGACGTGCGCCAATTTTTACTAAAAAATCTGCAGCGCAAGCCCGAGGGCGGATTTTCCTGGAAGATCAACCTGCCCCTCATCAGCGCCCAGCTCAGCAACATTGGGGTGGACCTTCAGGTGCAGGGAACGTTTGAAAAACCCACGCTTTTTATTCGCGGCGCCCGCTCGAAATACGTGCCCGACTCCGATTGGCCAAAGATCACCAGCATCTTCCCCAATGCCCGTCTGGAAACCATGGAAACCGGCCACTGGGTGCAGGCAGAAAAGCCCCAGGAGTTTGTGAACGTGGTAACGCAATGGTTGAACGCATAACCCACACCTTTCATGGAACGCAAAGCCCTTCATAAAGACGGCCCCATATTTTCGCGCATCATCGCCGGCGCCTGGCGCTGGAACATCGCTACGGAAACGGTAGAGCAACTTATTCACAAAGCCCTGGACGTGGGCATGACCACGTTTGACCACGCCGATATTTATGGCGATCACAGCAATGAAGAGATCTTTGGCCGGGTGCTGAAAAAAGATCCTGGGCTGCGGCAGAAGATGGAGATCGTGTCGAAGTGCGGCATTAAGTTCCCCTCGGCCAAGCGGCCGGAGTCGTGGGTGAAACACTATGACACGTCGAGGAAGCATATTGTTTGGTCGGCCGAAAATTCTTTGAACATGCTGGGCACCGACCGGCTTGACCTGTTGCTCATCCACCGGCCCGATCCTTTGCTGGACCCTGAAGTGGTGGCTGAGGCATTCTCTTCGCTCAAACAAAGCGGCAAGGTGCTGCACTTTGGTGTTTCGAACTTCACGCCCGCGCAGTTTGAAATGCTGCAAAGCTATTTGCCCTTTCCCCTGGTGACAAACCAGCTCGAAATTTCCATCACGCACCACAGTCCCTTGTTCGACGGCCATGTGGATGTGCTCATGAAACACCGCGTGGCGCCGATGGCCTGGTCGCCTTTGGGTGGAGGTTCGTTGATGGATCAGAACCTGGAGCAGATATTTTCGAAGGCTCCGGCCTACCAGGCAACACCCGCGCAGCTTTCGCTGGCCTGGTTGCTGCGACATCCGGCATCGATCTTCCCTGTGATTGGCACGACCAAACCCGAGCGTGTAGCCGAAAGTGCGAAGGCCACCGACATTCACCTGGATGTGCAGGATTGGTTTGAGATGTTGAAGGCTGTTCAGGGGCGGGAAATGCCTTAAAGGGCAAAGCCATTTTTATATCCGTATTGCGTTATCTTTTTTCGAACCATTCGCTGGTTTCCTCCGTTTAATTTAGCTTGACCTTTTCCCAACGCGGGAGGGTCAATTATTCGATTAGTTCCCGGTTTCTCTTTTAGTTTATGTATTTTATTTTTTAGTTGTACTGCAACAATAAGGCGTACATTTTTGTATTCTTCCTTTATTACCCTTCATGGCCAAATCAACAGCGAAAAAGAAATTTGACACTACGGGCCACGATGTCATCGAGATTGTCGGTGCCCGTGAACACAACCTGAAAAACATTTCCGTCAGCTTTCCGCGCAACAAGCTTGTGGTGATCACGGGCATCAGCGGAAGCGGCAAATCGTCGCTGGCCTTCGACACGATCTACGCCGAAGGGCAACGTCGCTACATGGAAAGCTTCTCGGCCTATGCGCGCAGCTTCATGGGCAACCTGGAGCGTCCCGACGTGGACAAGATCAACGGTCTGAGTCCTGTCATTTCCATCGAACAAAAAACCACCTCGCGCAACCCGCGCTCCACCGTGGGCACCGTGACGGAAATCTATGACTTCATGCGCTTGCTGTTTGCCCGCGCCGGCGAAGCGTTTTCCTATCTCAACGGCGAGAAGATGGTGCGCCAGTCGGAAGACCAGATCCTGGATTCATTGCTGACGCATTTCAAAAATAAAAAACTCGTGCTGCTGGCGCCGATCGTTAAAGGTCGCAAGGGTCACTACCGCGAATTGTTTCAACAAATCCGTAAGTCGGGCTATACCAAAGTGCGCATCGATGGCGACGTGCAGGAGATCACGGCCAAGATGCAAGTGGATCGCTACAAGATCCACGACATCGAAATTGTGGTCGACCGCATTGTGGGCGACGACAAAGACCGCGCGCGCATCGGGCAATCCATCAACAAATCGCTGAAGGAAGGCAAAGGCATTATGATGGTGATGGAGGAAAATGGAAAGGTGCATCACTTCTCCAAATTTCTCATGGACCCAAAAACCGGGCTGGCCTATGATGAGCCGGCGCCGAATACCTTCTCCTTCAACTCTCCTTATGGCGCCTGCCCCACGTGTAATGGCCTGGGTCAGATCGAGGAGATCACGGAGGCTTCGGTTATCCCCGACAAATCGCTAAGCATAAGCCGGGGTGGCATTTTGCCGTTGGGAGAATATCGCGACATCTGGATCTTTAAAAAAATAGAATCCATTTTGAAGCGGTATAAGGCTACGTTGAGCACGCCCATCAAAGACATTCCCAAGGACGTGATCCAGATCATGCTCTATGGCGACGACGTGCCCGTGGCTGTGTCGTCGGTAAAATATCCGGGCACGGAATGGAACACGAAATTCGAAGGCATTATCAGCTTCCTGGAAAAGCAACGCGATGAAGGTTCGGAAGCGATCAAGAAATGGGTGGAGGATTTTACCATCGTAAAGACTTGTCCCGAGTGCCATGGCATGCGTTTGAAAAAAGAATCGCTCCATTTCAAGCTCGACGACAAGAACATTGCCGAGCTGGCCATGCTGGACATCACGGCGCTGCAAAAATGGTTTGATGGTTTGGAGAAACGCCTCAACGAAAAGCAACGCGTGATCGCCACGGAAGTGTTGAAAGAGATCCGCAAGCGCATTGGCTTCCTGCTGGATGTGGGTCTTGACTATCTCAACCTAAACCGGCCCATCCGCACGTTGAGCGGTGGTGAATCACAACGCATACGCCTGGCCACGCAGATCGGGACCCAATTGGTGGGCGTGCTTTATATTTTGGATGAACCGAGCATTGGTTTGCACGCACGCGACAACGTGAAGCTTATCAAGGCGCTGAAGGATCTTCGCGACCTGGGCAACTCGGTGATCGTGGTGGAGCATGACAAAGACATGATGCTGGAGTCGGACTACATACTCGACATCGGTCCCGGCGCAGGCCGGCATGGTGGTCACGTCGTGGCGGAAGGTGTGCCGGAAGAGTTTCTGAAAGGCAACAGCTCCACCTCAAAGTATCTGAACGGCAAACTCAAGATCCAGATCCTGCATGAACGCCGCAAGGGCACAGGCCAAAAAATAAAGCTCACACAAGCGAGCGGCAACAACCTGAAAAATGTGGACCTCACCATTCCGCTGGGCACGCTCACGTGCATCACCGGCGTTTCGGGAAGCGGCAAGTCCACGCTCATACACGAGACGTTGTTCCCGCTGCTCAATCAATATTTTTACAATTCGCGCACGGAACCATTGGCGCATAAAAAAATTGAAGGACTGGAGTTGGTCGATAAAGTGATCGAGGTTGATCAGTCGCCTATCGGGCGAACACCACGTTCGAATCCCGCCACTTATACAGGTGTGTTCTCCGACATTCGCGACTTGTTCTCGCAATTGCCCGAGGCCAAAATCAGGGGTTATAAAACCGGTCGTTTCTCCTTCAACGTAAAAGGTGGACGCTGCGAAACCTGCGAAGGTGCCGGCTTGCGCCTGATCGAAATGGAATTCCTTCCCGACGTATACGTGCCGTGCGAAACCTGCAAAGGCAAACGTTACAACCGCGAAACGCTGGAGGTACGCTTCCGTGGGAAATCCATCAGCGACGTGCTGGACATGACCGTGGAAGAGGCCGTAACGTTTTTTGAAAATCAACCGAAGATCCTCCGGAAAATTCAAACCCTCAGCGAAGTGGGCCTCGGTTACATCTCCCTGGGGCAACATGCCACGACGCTTTCCGGCGGAGAGGCGCAACGTGTAAAACTAGCGACCGAACTTTCAAAGCGCGACACGGGAAAAACATTTTACATTCTCGACGAGCCCACCACCGGCCTCCACTTCCAGGACATCGCTCACTTGCTGGATGTGCTTCAAAAGTTGGTGGACAAAGGCAACACCGTGCTGGTGATCGAACACAACATGGACGTGATCAAGTCGGCCGACTACATCGTGGACATGGGGCCCGAGGGTGGTGAAAAAGGCGGGCGCGTTATCGCCTTGGGAACGCCGGAAGAAGTTTCGAAGAACCCGGCCAGCTATACCGGCAAGTTTCTGAAGCTTGAATTGAAGGCCTGATCGTGTGAAAAGCATTATCCCAGGCCATGAAAGGCAATCGACCGATCTTTTCACGCGGGTTGTTGCCTTTTCATTTTTAGTGGGCATTGGGTTGAGCTTTAAACTCTGGGTTTCCGATCGCCAGTTCCCACTCGCACCAGCGCATTCCTTTTTTCTTAGCGTGCTGCAGCCCATCGATGGTTTGCTGCTGATCGTGTTGATCGGCTCATTAATTGCCCTGTTGTTCACCAAAAAACAATGGGTGGTCGGATCCATGCTCACATCGCTCGTGCTGTTGGTGGCCGAAGATCAAATGCGGCTTCAACCTTGGGTATACTTGTATTTTCTCATCTTCCTTCCCTTTGCACTCTCGCGGCATGCCATGGACGAGGGCTTTCTCTCGCGATATCTTCAGTGGATCTTTGTGGCGTGTTATCTCTGGAGTGGCGTGCACAAGATCAATCCAAATTTTATCGATAAAACATTTCAGGATGTGGTGGGCCATTTGTTCAGTGTAGCGATTCCCGAACGCTACAAGATTTTTGGTTACGTCATCCCTTTGGTTGAGATAACCATTGCCTTCCTCCTGATCTTTATTAAAACCCGGAGGGCCGGCGTTGTTGCCGCACTCGGCACGCATCTTTTTATCCTGCTGTATTTAAGTCCGCTTGGCATCGATGGTAACTATGTGGTCTATCCCTGGAATGTAGCGATGATGGCTGGCCTTGTTTTGCTTTTCTGGAGAAATGAGGAGACTCTTTTTGCTTTTCCGAAGGCCATGATGTGGCGCACACTTCAACTTGGGTCGTTTGTTCTTTTATTTGTCATGCCGTTGTTGAATTTGGTTGGCCGTTGGGATCATTATTTATCGTTCTCGTTGTATGCCGGCAAGACCCATCACCTTTTTATCGCCATCGAGGAAACGGAAGCAAAAAAATTGAATGGCCTCTACGACAACTATGTGGTGACGTTGCCCGGCGTGAGTGGCGGCCGCATCATTGGTGCCGATCAGTGGTCGATGATGGAACTGCACGTGCCGGTCTATCCAGAGACGAGAATCTTTAATAGCATTTCGCGACAATTTTGCAGACACGATATCCCGGAAGGAAAAATGGTTTTTATGGAGTGCCAGTTGCCCCTTTCGCGGAACGCGCTCCGGACGTTTGGATGCGACCTTATTCGTCACCCTAATTACACCAAACCCTGATTTGCATTTTTGCCGGAAGCCAGTAGCTTGCGCCCGATCTCCCCACTATGAACGCACGAACTCGACAATATCTTTTCGGATTCATTTTTTTTGCCGTGGGCATCTATCAGCTCACCCGGCACGATGCGCTGGAGGCGTCGCTGTACATGGCGGCGGGGACGGCCTTTGTGTTCAATAGCCTGGCCATGGAGCCGCGGCTGATCGCCTATAAAAAGGGGCTGGCCATCGTTACCTGGGTGCTTATTATCGGCACCGGCCTCCTCCTGCTGTGGCTGGTGCAATTCAAGTACCTCTAACCATCCACATAAAAGAGCGGAAACCGTGGCGCGGTTTACGTAACTTTACCTTACGGTTAATAAGGCGTGAACAAACACAGAGTATATTGGTCGATGCAGATTGGCGGGTGGCTGTTATACGCCCTGGTCCAAATTGTGGGCAGCTACCTGGCGTCGGGTGGGATTTCGGCTAAACGCCTGGTCTTCCTCCTGGCCGAGGCCCTCCTGTGCCTGGGTGTTACCCACGGGTTCAGGGTGCTGCTGAATCGCTGGCGGTGGCTGTATTTGCCCATGCATAAATTGCTGCCCAGTGTCTCGGTGGCCCTGTTCATTATGGGGCTGCTGGTGTATTTCCTGCGCATCCCGGTGAACCTCGCGCTCGGCCGCTTGTTCAACCCCATGGATGCCCTGGATATTCAGCAGATCCTGGGACAATCTGTGTTTTATATCTTCGTTTTCTTTCTGTGGACGGTGTTCTATTTCACCTACCACTATTTTGAACGGTATAACAAATCGCTGAAGTACGAGGCTTCCATGATCGAGATCGAACTGAACAACCTGAAGTCGCAGCTCAACCCCCATTTTATCTTCAATGCCCTGAACAGCATCCGGGCGTTGGTGGACGAAAATCCATCCAAATCCAAGCAGGCCATCAACCAGCTCTCCAATATCTTGCGCAATTCGCTGGCGTCGGACAAGAAGGGGCTTACCAATTTTGAGGACGAGTTGAAGATGGTGAAGGACTACCTGGGCCTGGAGAGCATCCGGTTTGAAGAGCGACTGAAGACGGAGTTTGACATCCACCCCGACTCGCCGAAGTTTCGCGTGCCCCCGCTCATGATCCAGACCCTGGTGGAGAACGGCATCAAGCACGGCATTTCTAAACTGACACCGGGGGGTGTCATTCAGCTGAAGACATCCGTTGTGGATGACCGGCTGATGATCCATATCCGCAACAGCGGCCACCTCATCAATGGCATCAAACGCAGCAAATCGGGCCTGGGCTTGAAGAACACCGTGCAGCGTTTAAAACTTATTTATGGAGACGAAGCCTCCTTCCGTATTGTAAATGAAAACGATAATTTTGTACTTACTGAAATAATCATTCCTCAAATCAATAGCCATGAGAGCATTAATCGTAGATGACGAACGTTTGGCCCGCAAAGAACTGATGAAGTTGCTGGAAGACCATCCCATGATTGAAGTGGTAGGCGAAGCCATGAACGCCGAAGAAGCCACGCAACTGGTAAACGACCTCAATCCCGACCTTCTTTTCCTCGACATCCAGATGCCGGGCAAAACGGGCTTTCAATTACTGGAGGAGCTCGACTCGGTTCCCCTGGTGGTGTTCACCACTGCCTACGATGAGTTCGCTTTGAAAGCGTTCGAAGTGAATGCCCTCGACTATTTATTAAAGCCCATTCAGCCCGAGCGTCTCGCCGAAGCGGTGGCCAAGTTGGCCGATAAAGAGCGCGCCAAGAACGCCGCCATCCGCGGCCCCGAAAAGAAGCTGGGCCTCAACGACCAGGTCTTTGTGAAAGACGGCGACCGCTGTTGGTTTGTGAGCCTTTCGAATGTCCGCCTGTTTGAATCGGATGGCAACTATATTAAAGTATACTTCGACAGCAACCGGCCGATGATCCACAAGTCGCTCAATGCGCTGGATGAAAAATTGGACGAGCGCGCTTTCTTCCGGGCCAGCCGGAAACATATTGTCAACCTCAGTTGGGTGGAAGGCATCGAGCCTTGGTTCAACGGGGGACTGATGGTGAAGCTTCGCGGGGGCGATAAAGTGGAAGTGAGCAGACGGCAGGCGGCGAAGTTTAAGGATATGATGAGTCTTTAGAAACTAAAATTGAAAGTGAAAAGTTTAAGCCACTTATCACTTTACACTCTTCACTTTTCATCCTTCATTCTTCCCCTCTCATGATCGAGACGATACGATATGAAATATTGGATGCCCTTCCGACTTACGGAGACATGTACATTCCTGTAACCGAAGATGGTTCGTCGTACTACTCCGAAGGACTTCCGGTACGTCTGTTTAAAAGTGGTGGCTCATCATGGGTGGCAAATTTCAAGCCTGGCTGGACACGCTTCAAGGGAGCCTTTGATCTTAGTGCCAGCAAAAATCTGATGGTGATTGCCTACGGTACATGCTACATTGTAGACCCCGAGCAGACTAAACCAATCGCTGCATTTGGGGTGGGTTACTCTGATGTATTGAAGATGGATGATGGAAGGTTTGTTTTACAGGATCAGACTGACTTAACGATTGTTGAGGCCGATAGCAAGTATTGGCACACTGAACGAATCTCATGGGATGGTCTCAAGGGCTTAAAGGCAGTTGGTTCAGTGGTCACGGGATTATCC
Source organism: Chryseolinea sp. (assembly GCA_036525235.1). GTDB lineage: Bacteria > Bacteroidota > Bacteroidia > Cytophagales > Cyclobacteriaceae > Chryseolinea. Next base: position 37,142 of record DATDAV010000144.1, read on the forward strand.
TACAAGCTAGCGGATGAATGGACTGAGTTCAGTTACGATCTCGATAAGAGAATTCTGACCAATGGAACTTATCATTGATATGATAATCGAAAGCCTTGGTGGAAATTCTGGTAGAAATGTTCATGGACCTTCGTCAGTTTCTTTGTTAAATCTGGAACTTAAGATTGCCCCGCTTTTGAACGGAAAACAATTTTGACAGGTGACGACGACGCACCTCTGAGTTGATTCACGCTATTTCCCTTTCTTCCCCCGTTTCGTTTTCGCAGGCATTCCTTTCTTATCAAAGAAATCCTTCTTCTTCGCCAGCACACCTTTCTTATCAAAGACATCCCTCTTCTTCACAGGCGCACTGCCCTTATCAAGAGCATCTTTCTTCTTCGCAGCAACATTTTTTTTGTCGAAGACAAGTTTCTTCTTCTTCGCAGGCACCTTTTTTGTGTCATGGGGAGCATGCTTCTTCTCATGAAACGCCCCTTTAAAATCAGGATTCTCTTTTCGTTTTTGCCAGTCGATGTCCAACGCCATGGCTTGGGCCTCCTCGTAAGGTGTCTTCGTGATCTCTACTTCTTCCGGGATTTGTTTGACAGGAATCTTTTCACGGATGAGTTTCTCTATTTTTTCGATGTGATACAACTCCGACTTGGTCACGAACGTGATGGCCTTTCCTTCCTGAAATGCGCGACCCGTTCGCCCAATGCGATGTACGTAGTCTTCATGCAAAGGAGGCACATCGAAGTTGATCACGTGCGATACCTTCACCACATCAATACCGCGCGCCGTCACATCCGTTGAAACCAACACGCGCAGGTGCCCTTCTTTAAATTCATTCACGGCGTTGATGCGGCTGTTCTGTCCCTTGTTGGAGTGGATCACTTTCACCGGACCCAATCCCTTTCTCTCCACGAAATTGAAAACACTATCGGCTACTTCCTTGGTGCGCGTAAAGATCATGACGCGGTTAAACGCTTCTTTGTCCTGGAGCAGGCGCTCCAAAAAGTTGATCTTCGTGCGCATGTTGGGCAGGTGATACAACTCTTGCTCTACCTGCTTCGCAGCAGTGGCTTGTGGCGTTACTTCAACCTTTATAGGAAACTCTAAGAATTCGGCCGACAAGGTTTCCACGCGCTCGGAAAATGTGGCGGAGAACAGCAGATTTTGTCGCTTGCGCGGCACCACTTCCAGGATCTTGCGCAGCTGATGCATAAAGCCCATGTCCATCATGCGGTCGGCCTCATCCAAGACCAGGAATTTGATCTGCTTGGTGGGCAACTCGCCTTTGAGATAGAGCTCCAGAAAACGACCGGGTGTGGAGATGATGATGTCTATGCCCTCGCGGATCTCCTGGATCTGTGTTTTGGGGCCAATGCCGCCGTAGATCGGTAGAATGCGCAGGTCGGTATATTTCGCCAAGGCCTTGGTGTGTTCCGCAATCTGGATGGTCAGCTCCTTGGTGGGGGCAAGGATCGCTGCGCGGGGTTCGTCGCCCTGCGCATATTTCACTTTCATGAGGATGGGCAGCAGGTAGGCCGCGGTTTTGCCGGTGCCCGTTTGCGCAATGCCAATCACCTCCTGGCCGCCCAGAACAAGCGGAATGCACTTCTGCTGGATTTCAGTGGGTGTTGTGAATCCCACGTCAGCCACGGCGTTGAGAAGCTGTTTGTTGAGATTAAAATCTTCGAAAGTTGGGATTGCTGACACTTTAGCTTTTAATTTTACCGGCGATGAAGACAAAACTGATCACCAACGCAAATATAGTCAATGAAGGCAAGGTCTTTGAAGGCGATGTACTTATAAAGGGACAATACATCGAAGCCGTGGGCAAAGACCTGTCCTCCCGGTCTGCAGACGTGATTATCGACGCCGCAGGAAAATACTTGCTGCCGGGCGCAATCGACGACCAGGTGCACTTTCGTGAGCCCGGACTGACCCACAAAGGCAATATTCACTCCGAATCCAGGGCAGCCGTGGCCGGGGGGGTGACCAGCTTTATGGAAATGCCCAACACCAATCCGCCAACGTTCACCCAAGCCCTGCTGGAACAGAAATACAACATCGCCTCCCAAAACGCCCTGGCCAACTATTCCTTCTTCATCGGCGCCGCCAACGACAACCTGGAGGAAGTGATGAAGACGGACATCACGCGCGTGTGCGGTCTCAAGATCTTCATGGGATCGTCGACGGGAAATTTGTTGGTGGACGACCCAAAAGTTTTAGAACACTTCTTCTCGCGCTTCCCTTCGCTCATTGCCGCGCATTGTGAAGACGAGGGCACGATCAGAAAAAACACGGCCCTCTATAAAGAAAAGTATGGCGACGATGTTCCCATCGCCTGTCACCCGCTCATACGCAGCGAAGAGGCGTGCTATCTCTCTTCGTCGTTCGCCGTGAAGCTGGCGAAAAAGCATGGCACGCGTTTTCACATTCTCCACATCTCCACGGCGAAGGAAACGTCGTTGTTCGACAACACCATTCCCCTCGAACAAAAAAAGATCACCGCCGAAGCCTGCGTGCATCACCTGTGGTTCAACGATGCCGACTATGCGCGATTGGGCACGCTCATCAAATGGAATCCGGCCGTGAAAACTGCCCACGACCAGCAAGCGATCCTGGACGCCGTGCTCGACGACCGCATCGACGTTATCGCTACCGATCACGCACCCCATACATGGGATGAGAAGAGCAACAGTTATTTCAAGGCGCCTTCGGGTGGGCCGCTCGTGCAGCACAGTCTTGTGGCTATGCTGGAGTTGTATCACCAGGGGAAAATAAAACTGGAAAAAGTAGTTCAGAAAATGAGCCATCACCCGGCGATTCTTTTCCAGATCGAAAAGCGCGGCTTTATCCGCGAGGGCTATTTTGCCGACCTGGTGCTCGTGGATCTGGATGCTCCCTGGAAAGTAGGGCGCGAGAACATCGTGGCCCACTGCGGCTGGTCGCCCCTGGAGGGCGTGACGTTCCGTTCCAAGGTGGAGCGCACCTTTGTATCGGGGCACCTCGCTTACAGTCTGGGCGCATTCGACGACAGCAAAATGGGCGAGCGATTGCGGTTTGCCCGGAAATGATTTAGAAAATCGTTTTTGCATATTTCAGCCGTCTGTCTAACTTTGCAGTCCTTAAATGGTGGATGTAGTTCAGTTGGTTAGAACGCCAGATTGTGATTCTGGAGGTCGTGGGTTCGAACCCCATCATTCACCCCACGCATAAAACAGGGCCCCAACCGGGGCCTTTTTTCGTTTTATCCGCCTATCCCACTGGAAATCAGTTGCCTTTTTTGGCTTAAAACGGCCCCTGCGGACTGCCCGTTTCACGGCGCTGGAACGCTACGCCAACCCCTGCCGACAACGCCGGGATATGTGTCCGGGCCGCTGACTGTTCGGGGCAACGACAAGAAAAGGATTGGACTGACCATTGCCTTGTGTTGACTTCGCGAGCAGGTCATGGCAAAATCGAGTACATCAAACGGTAGCAGCCGAAGCATCAAACAAAAACAACCCGCCATCAACTGCGTTGGTCTGGACGAGTGCCTCAACCACACGGATATCCCAGCTATGAAGAAGTGTTAAAAAATTTGGTCGTCGAATACAACCACATATTTACCGAAGCACTCAACGTGTCTTTCAAAACGACAGCGCACCTTCGCGCCACAACAATCCTGGCATCAAATTAGTGCGGAGCAAGTGGCCTCGAAATTTCTTTTAAAGAAAAACTAAGCTAGAGTCAATCTTGTGCTCCAATTATTTTTAGCCTATGTTTAATTCATGATCGCATATACTGAATTTGATGAGTTGACGCTGGAGGATAAGATCAGTACGCTCTATGAAAAAGGCACTTTTGTGATGGCCATTCGCTATTACGGCTATAAAATAAATTTATACTTGCTCGGTAATTTCTACCTCGAAGTATTTATCAATCACAAATTCTCGCTCATCGAGAAAATAATTCCGTTGGACCGCATGCATTCGCGGATGAAATTTTATTCCGACCAGATCCAATTGCCGAAAGAAGAACTTTAAACGGTTGAACGCCCCGTTTGTTTTCGAATCATTGATATTTTTTTGGATCAATCTTTCAAAAAAAATTGTGCCCGCGAATTCGATCGCAATGTCATGCAGGCGACATCCATTTTGTTTTGGATTGAATTTCTTTGAAGAAAAATTCATTCAAAAATATGAAATCAATCATGACCGCCTTTCTCCTCCTGCTGTTGCTCGCTCCGGCATTTGGACAAGAAGTATTTTCAAAATCAGAAGCGGCTATTCAAGGCTACGATCCCGTGGCATATTTCAAGGAAGCAAAACCTGTGAAGGGAAAAAAGGAATTCAACTACACCTGGAAAGAATCAACCTGGCTTTTTTCTTCCGCGCAAAATCTCAGCGACTTTAAAGCCAACCCCGAAAAGTTCGCTCCACAGTTCGGAGGCTATTGTGCCTGGGGCATGGCCAACGGATACAAAGCACCAACCTCGCCCGATGCATGGGCCGTTATTGACGGCAAGCTGTATCTGAACTACGACAAGGACGTGCAGGTACGCTGGAAAAAAGATCCGGCCGGCTACATCACGAAGGCCAACGCAAACTGGCCCACGGTGAAGAAGGAAAAATTCCAGTAGGTATTCAGATGTGAAAAACCCAGTCGATGTATAATGGATCGGCGGCATCAAAATCGTTGCGTACAAAAAACGAACGCGGCAATACTTTCACACTAGAACATTCCATCAGCATAAGGTTCCGGTATCCGGGACCTTTGCTTTTGCCACTGTATCCATATTCTTGCCAGCACACAATCACGATCTTGTTTTGCTTCGTACGACAAACACCATAGGGATGAACTATTCTCGATCCCGTTTCCTTGAACAACTGTATGCTGCATACGCGTTTGGATTGTGCGGCGTCGTAGAGTTGCTTGGTGATGACGCCGGTGTCATAGTCAGGTAAAGGCATGGCTATCCGGTTAAATTTAAATTTCTAACGATCACTTGCATAACCCTTGTACGGCAATACGGAATGTGAACCACACGGCATCAGGGTCCATTCCTCTTTTACGTTCTCTATCTCGTGTTGATCCTTCGCCCGCTTAAAAGTTAGGCGACAATAAGTACTTGGAGTAAAAGTCGTCGATGACGCGCACGGCCTCTTCGGGCGTATCGACCAAATTGAAAAGATCGAGGTCCTCTTCGTTGATCATCTTGTCGGTGACCAGCACTTTCTTCCACCAGTCCAGCAAACCCTTCCAGAAACTTTTGCCCACCAACACGATGGGGAACCGGCCGATCTTTTTGGTTTGGATCAACGTCAACGCTTCCGTCAGCTCGTCCAGCGTGCCGAAGCCGCCGGGCATGACGATGAAGCCTTGTGAGTATTTCATGAACATGACCTTTCTCACAAAGAAATAATCGAACGTGATCAGCTTGTCGGGGTCGATGTAGATGTTTCCTTTTTGCTCGTGGGGCAGATAGATGTTGAGGCCCACGGATTTTCCCTTGGCCCGGTTGGCCCCGCGGTTACCGGCCTCCATGATACCCGGACCGCCGCCCGTGATGACACCATAGCCATGTTGCACCAGTTGATAGGCAATCTCGTCGGCCATTTTGTAATACGGATTGCTGGGCTTTACCCGCGCCGATCCAAAAATGGTGACACAGGGACCGATCTTGGCCAGCTTCTCGAGGCCCTCCACAAACTCCGACATCACTTTGAAGATCATCCAGCTGTTGGATCCCTTGATCTCCGCCCAATCTTTGTCCTTGAAAGCCCTGCGGATGCGTTGCTCTTCTTCCAACGCCTCGGGACTTAACGATACCTCTGCAGTTTTCTTTTTCGTTTTCATACGTATACCTTGTACATAAAAAACGAATATACAAGGATGAAACGAAAAACAAGCGTCTTCTACTTTTCTCTTGCTCTCGGCGCGTGTTTGATCCTGTACGGTTGCCAACCAAAACCAACGACCACCACCGGAACGACGTGGGCGCTGGTGCCCTTCGAAAAAGCAGACAGCGTTAACCCCATCCTGTTGCCCGGAGAAAATGTATTCCAATGCCCCGTGCTGGGGAAAGCGGTGGCGTGGGAAATCAAAGATGTTTTCAATCCTGCCGCGGTGGTCCGCGAAAATAAAGTTTACCTGCTATTCAGGGCCGAAGACACCGTGGGCCGCTTTGCCGGCACCTCACGCATCGGCCTGGCCACAAGCGACGACGGACTGCATTTTTCAAAAATGAAGGAACCCGTTCTCTATCCCGACAACGACAGCCTGAAGCGATACGAATGGGAGGGCGGCATAGAAGATCCCCGCGTGGTGGAATCGGAAGACGGCCAATACATCATGACCTACACCGCCTACGATGGCACAACGGCAAGGCTACTGCTGGCCACGTCGCCCGACCTGATCCATTGGACAAAGCAGGGAACCGTGCTGCAAGGCGGCCACAAAGATACCTGGAGCAAGTCCGGCGCCATTGTCGCGCGGCGCGAAGGGTCGAAGATCGTGGCCACAAAAGTGAACGGGAAGTTCTGGATGTATTTTGGCGACACCGATCTGTTTGCCGCTACCTCCACAGACCTTCTTCACTGGACCCCTGAATTAGAGAATGGAAAACTAAAGTCTGTCCTTAAACCGCGCAAAGGTTATTTCGACAGCTTTCTCGTGGAGAGCGGGCCCTATGCCTTGCTCACCGATGCGGGCATCGTGCTGCTCTACAACGGCATGAATCACAACACCCAGGGCGACACCACACTGGCAAAGGGTGCCTATTGTGGTGGTCAGGTTTTGTTTGACAAGAATAATCCAATGCAAGTAGTGGACCGGCTGGAGAAAAATTTCATCCGGCCCGACAAGCCTTATGAGATTGCAGGGCAAGTAAATCAAGTGTGTTTTCTGGAGGGCATGGTCTATTTTCACGACCGGTGGCTTCTATATTACGGAACTGCTGATTCGAAGATCGGGGTGGCGGTAAAACCATAGCCCGGGACTTTCCGTTGACCTCATTTTTGAAGCAAATTCGCCAGGGCATCGTCCACGTTCTCGTATATAAAGATGTATCCTGCCTTACGGATTTTTTCGTTCGATACTTTGCTTCCGCGCAATACCAGGTCGGCCATTTCGCCTAACAGAAACTTCAGGATAAAAGCTGGGATAGCGGGAAAAATTATGGGTTTATGAACCGCATTTGCAATAGCCTTTGTGAGCTCCCGGTTCGTCACCGGGTGGGACGCTACGCCGTTATAGGCACCCTCCATGGCGTTGTTTTCGACCGCCATGACAAAGATGTTGCAGAGATCGTCGAGGTGAATCCAGCTCATGTATTGGTCTCCTGATCCCAATGGAGCACCGACATACCATTTTATCGGCTGTAGAATCTCCTTCAACACACCGGCCTTTGCGCTCAGCACGATGCCGACGCGGATGCGCACCACTCGAATATTCAAAGCCTGGAACGCATCCACTTCCTGTTCCCAACGCCGTGTAACCTGTGCGAGGAAGTCGTCGCCAGGGGGATCGCTCTCGGTATAGGTGGTTTCTTCGTCTTTGAAGCCATAGTAGCCGACGGCCGTGGCGGAGATGACGGTCTTTACAGAGTGGTTGCCTTTCTTCAGTTCGTCGTAAAGCAGCTGCGTGGATTGCGTACGGCTCTCGAGGATCTCGCGTTTGCGTTCTTTGGTCCAGGGTTTGTCGGCGATGCCGGCGCCGGCGAGGTGGATGATGGTGTCGATGTCCTGGAGGGCGCCGCGCTCTATGAAACGTTTTTCGATGTCCCAGCTAAACGATCGTGCAATACCGTCGCGCTTTGCCCTGCCCAAGTGGGCAACATGGTGCCCATGCGCATGCAACATATTGGTGAGTCGTGTGCCGATGAGGCCTGATGCGCCGGTGATGAGGATGTTGTGCACGAGTTCTAGTATTGAGAGCGGATTGGTATACTGGTTTTATTGTTCCAGGTACTCAATTTAGAAAAAACTTGCGGTAGTGAAAAGGTTTGCCTTCGCAGCGTCCATTATCTCCCCTTTGGAAAATTCAACACACCCTTTCTTCCTGGGCGACTATACCGGGCAATCTGGTGCATCCGCAACGCAATGATTGTGGATGTCACGATGATCCAACCGCTTATTTATTTGACGATACATCTTTGCTTTCACGAGACCGGTACTGAGTATTAAAAGCGTATCCATTCCGTTGTATGCACAAAAAACTCAAGCGTCTTCGTCCTCTAGAATTTAGTTTTCCATTTCCGCTCGGTCTTTTCATAGTAAACATGAGGATCCGGAAATTCAATATACTCCTCGCCATTGCTGTTTTTCGTCCAATAGGGCTCGAGTGATTCGCCTTTCACCATGCGATCGAACAGCATGCCGCTTCGACGCACCAGCGTGTCGGGCATCATTTTCCACGTTCTGAAAATCTCTTCATATTCCGTCAATTCTCCTTTGTCGTTGAGCTTGAATTTTCCGCCGGTGGCGTGACGCTTTTCGTAAAGACTGGGGGCGGGCAGAGACACCAGAAAATAGGCTCCTCCATCGGCAGGATAGTAGAATTCAAGCTTTGCCCGGCTCATTTTGTCGAGGTAGTATCCGTCGTATGCTTTATCAAACTTCTCTTCTTCGGTGGTGTTCTCGGGCGGTTTGGCCAGGTAGCGGATCACTTTGGTCATCACTTCATCCTTCTTCGCCGCAGTGAGGTGATCATCGGGATTGTAGCTCGTTTTTTTATCACACGAAAAAAACAAGAAGATAATCGCGGGCAATAACAAATGGTTGTACTTCATATTCAATATGGAATGGGCACAAAATTAAAAAGACTTACCCACAATAGGGGCAAGTCTTTTTACAATAATTCGTTTATTCTGACGAAGCGATTAGTACGCTTTCACACTCGGCTTGAACTCCGTCCAAGTATCAGTCCAGTCGCTTGTTCCAAAAGCGCCGATGTAGGTCGGAGTCTTGTCGAAGAAGCTGGTGAACTTGGCGTCACCGTAGTCTGCACCAGTCGCCAGGGTTCCGGAACCGGTAGAGAAATCAGGAGTGGTCGGATATCCGCCGATAGGATTGCCTCCCCAATAGTTGGTCAGGGGAACGCCATAGGCCGGATAAGGAGCGTCAGCTGCAACCCAAGCACTGCTGTAAACCTTCGCATTGTGATTATTGGCATCCTCCCAGAGAGCTTTCACAGGCGCAGCACTGAAAATGGCCGGAGGACCGACTTCACTTTGGATGTTGGTGGAATATACCGATCCAATCTGGCCACTGGAAGTTCCTACTTCTGTGCCTGTTGTTACCAACAGAATGTTGTTCTTCAGCTTACCCCATCCGGCGTTGTAGGCAGCGAGGGTAGCGGCGTCGTCGATACGAAGACCTGTGGTAAAGCCAGACAGATACGAGTTGAAGATAGAGATGTTGGTTCTTCTGCGGATGTGCATGGTGTTCTGGAAGCTGCCCGAGATCGCGCGGCTGCCGATATCTTTAGGTCCCAGTACAGTAATGTTAGAGAACACCGCTTGTGTACAGCCGTCGGAAGTGCCGGCGCCAGTCAAAGCGCCATTGGCGTCAACACCGAAGTCACAACCATTCGTAGCGTTAGCGTTACCTTGGTTATCGCTTTCAAAAGCGTTGGAGCCGGATTGGTCGGCATAGAACGGATAGCGCACGATAAGTGCAAATTGTACGTTTCCACGGAATCCGAAGTCGGTATCCAAATCGTCATCCCAAGGGCTGAACGAGATAAGGTGCTTGGCGTTCACTGTACCACCGAACCATTCGAAAGAGTCGTCGCCACCAAAAGAAGATTGTACGTAGTCGATTGTCGTGCCGTTACCTACCGCGCCCATAGTCAGGCCGTTGGTCTCGTTGTTAGGGGTAAGCTCGATACCGGCATACTCGATTCTAACATATTTGAGCGTTCCGCTGCTTTGATCAGCATTGGTAGCGATGGTTGCGCCTTCGGCTTTCGAAGAACCGTAGAGAACTTGAGGATCGATACCTTCGATGTAAGGTTTAGCGTTTTGGTTCACCCATGCACTTCCCAATAAAAGAATGCCTGACCAGTCGCCACGGTCGCGGCCGTTAACAGGTTGCGCCGAAGTAAATACTACAGGCTTTTCGGCTGTTCCGTTGCAAACCAGTTGTCCACCGGGTTCAACGATTAAGGCTGCTTTGGAAGCTTTGTCACCTTTTATAACTGTGCCGGCGGGAACCGTCAGAACTGCACCACTTTTCACAAACACCTGGCCTACGAGCAAGTATGCTTTCGTAGCATCCAAAGTCTGGTTAGCAGTAATACTGCCCGACAAAGTGATCACCGGGTTACCCACAGTAATCGTCAATGTTGCCCCAGTAGAGTTTTGGTTTGAGTTGTCTGTTACTGTGAAAACGACTGAAATGGTCGATCCTACTACGGCAGAAGCCGGGATCGCAATTACAACATCCTTGTCAACGGTTGTAGCGCCAGCCAAGTCTATGGATTGTGTGGAACCGCCAGAAACATTCAATGTTTTTCCGCCTCCAGGGGCAGTCACAGTGGCTTTCACGGTAACATTTGCTCCGGGCACGTCTTGTGCTGTGGATGTGCTTAAGGTAACGGTGGGCGCGGTTGGGGTCGACGGATCGTCATTATTACAAGCGACGAATCCCAACATCGCTGAAAAAAGGAAAAGTCCTAAGATTTTTTTCATGGTGTCAGATTTAGAATGGTTCGAATTGAATGGCTCAAAGGTATGCGGACGATGTTCAATGGGTGTTAAACCCATTTTAACAAATCGTTACGTGTCGTTTCCCCTTTGTTAACATTTAACATTAAAAACTAAAAAGAGGCCGGAGCCTCTCTTCACTATTGGCGGTGTTATCAGGCTAGCTTAGTTTTTCATAAACTTCCATGACCACGATAGGGTGAACAATTGCGATGTTTGATAGACCTGAATGGGGTCGTCTATTTTATCGTCGATCTTCTGGTTCTCGTCGTTGTCCTGATAGAGGCGATATTTCGCGTCAAGCAAGTTTTGAACGTTCAATTTCACTTCCATGGAATTCTTGAACGACTTTGACACTTGCAGATCTACTGCATTGCGGGGTCTCTCGATCCATGAGGGTGCGATAACGCTTCCTACGGCCATGATGCGGTTGCCAATCACGTTATACGCCAGGTTTATAGAGTAACCCAGGTCAGGATCGTTATAATATAATCCGGAGTTGATCACATACGGAGATTGACCCTGCAGTGGTCTTCTCCGCTCCTGGAATGTTACATCAGGGCCCATGTCCACTTCGCTTTTGATCACGGACGAATTAATATTTACCGAAAGATTGCGGAGAAATTTTGATACCCCGAGACTGGCGAATGATTTGCGAACTTCCAATTCAACTCCTGAGCTATAAGCCGTCGGCGCATTTTGATAGCTGAACTGAATGTTTCCGGAAGCATTTTGCTGGTAGAATTCGATAGGGTTTTTGAAATTTTTGTAAAAGGCCCCAAAGCTGATCAACTCACCGGGGTTAGGATACAATTCCCAGCGGAGATCGATGTTGTCAATAGTAGCCAGCTTAAGTTGAGGGTTACCAACAAGATTCAGGTTGTACTCGAACTGATAAAACAGAAAGGGCGCAAGTTCGCGGAACTCGGGTCTGTTAACAGTCTTGCTATAAGCCAGGCGCACCAACGACCGCTCCGTTAAATTGTACGCAAAATTCACCGAAGGGAGGATCGAAGTTTTCACGTTGTTAACGGGCGTTAAATAGGTTTCCAAATTTTGGTCAAAATGTTCCACTCTGACGCCGCCGCCAAGATCAAATTTCCCAACCGGAACATTGCCGCTTACAAAACCCGAATACGTAATGGTCCTGCCATGATATTGGAACGAAGGATTTGATCCCTCTTGAATTGCCAACCCGGGACTGACGGTTCCATCCGCATTGTTGGAGAACATATTTTGCTGACCAAAGATGGTGTTTATAGGGTTATAAGTAAGCTCGTTGCCATAGGCGCCGTCAAAATTTGCGGGGTACAAGTAAGAGACATAGCGGGCACTGAACGCGCGTTTTTTGTAGTCGAGAAAATAGCCCGCTTTCAAAACCGGCGTCCTTTTTTCTTCCAGATTACCAAAACGCTTTTCGAAGGTTAAGCTGTGCTGGTAGCCATTGTCTGTTAAACTTGAGTAGTAGCGATTGGCATCAAAGAGATTGGCACTGGGGGGCAGTATCATGCGAAACTCACCGCGGGCGTCGTCAAAATTTCTTCTGAACTTCCGGTAGTCCGGCTCGTTCCGATCCACATAGTTCATACCCAACATCCAGTTGAATTTTGCAGAGTTGTCTTTAAGCGTATACACGCCCTCCAATTGGCCAGAGTAAATGAAACGGCTGAGGTAGTAATAGGAATTATTATTCCACAAACCCGGAAGCTGCGAAAAATCATGCCCTTCGCGCAAGGAGGTTTTATTGTCACCGATCTGCACCAGGAGATTTTTAAATTCGATTTTATTTCTGTCGCTCAGGTTGAACAGCCAGTTGTGAATAAGGCTGATCTTCGTTTCGTGACTATAGTTGCTGTCTTGAAAGTCATTTTGGAAAGTAGACTTTGTCTCCGGATCCGTATCAAAGGTTGTGTATCGGTTAAAGCTTGCCTTGTAATATTGATAGTTGGTGGAATAATTCAATGCCGTCAGCGTGCTGGCTTGTACACGGCCAAACGACACGTTGCGGGCATAGCCGAAATTAAACCCGTAGTCGACGGGAGCTTTTGAAGTGGTGTAATCAAAATGATTCGACAGCGACTTACCTGCTTGTTCCCGAAGCGGCGAAGTTTGCCCGGTAGTTTTAAGAGCATCCACCGAAGGGAAACCGTTGGGTAACGATCGAAATCCATTATCAAAACCCAACCAATCCGTCGGGCTTTTTGCCGTCTCATTAAAATCTTTCAGTGATGTGTTCGCGCGATACCCGAAGTTCAAACCAAAGCTGATGTATTCGTCGGAAGTAGTCTGCTTTGTCTTTACCTGGATGACACCCCCTGCAAAATCTCCGGGCAGATCGGGTGTTGCCGATTTGTAGATTAACAATTGATCGATCGCGCCGCTGGGAATAAGATCGAACGAGAAGGTTCTTTTATCCACTTCTGTACTGGGTGCAATCGCGCCATTGATCATTACTTGATTGTAACGATCCGGCACACCTCTCACCATCACAAAACGATTATCCACGATCGTGATCCCCGGAACGCGTTTCATAATTTGCGCAGCGTCGTTGTCGGGCAGCTTTACAATCTGTTCTGCCGAAATACCGCTCACCACAAGCTTGCTGTCCTTAATGGCGTTGATAAGAGACACATCATTGTTTATCTCCCGCGTCGCGGCCACTACAATTTCCGTGAGCTCGGTGGCCGAGTCTTCTTGCATGGGTACCTTCAGGTCGGTACGCTTTGCGCCTTCCACCACGACGTCAGCAACAATGTTGGCTTTATAGGTTATAAAAGTGATGGCCAGTGTGTACGCACCAGGCTTCACGTTAGCAATCGTGAATTTTCCCTCGATGTCCGTAACAGCACCCACCTGAGTGCCTTGAATGACAACATTTGCTCCAACGATGGCTTCGCCGCTCTTGGCATCTGTGACAACACCGCCGATGGTTCCGTTTTGGGCCCAGGCGGCAAATGAAATGATCAGGAAGGATATGGGGAGTAGTATTCTTCGCAGCATATAGCAGTAATTTGTCGCAAAGGTGAGGTCTTAATATTACCTGACGGGGACGGGTTTATTACCAAATTGTTAAGAGGAAAATAATGCCAACCCCGAGTTCAAACCTACAAATTGACCTGTTTTGGGCTGCTGCGTGATAATCAGCGGTTTTCGAATATACCGGCTTAACAATTATTACAAGTTCTTTTAATGTGCGTAACGTCACCATAATAAAACAAAATGATGTGACGCCATCGTTGACCAAAATTCAATTTGGCTCTGAATCCGAAAGCGAAAAATCCACGCTGCATGGTCCATCCCGATCCAAAAAAAATAGCCGCGACAACGTCACGGCTATAAGATGCTATGAAAAAATGCCAGCGATTATTTCGTGATGGGCACTTTGTTCAGGATGGCTTTGACTACATCGGCAGTGCGCACGTTGTCGGCTTCGGCTTCGTAGTTGAGGATGATGCGATGGTTCATCACGTCGCGGGCCACTTCTTTAATGTCTTCGGGCAAGACATAGTCGCGGCCTTCCATATAGGCCAGCGCTTTGGCCGACAGGTTCAGGTTGATGCTGGCACGGGGACTGGCACCGAATTGGATATACTGCGCCTGTTCGTTGAGCTTATACTCCAGCGGGAAGCGCGTGGCATACACCAACTCGATGATGTAGCGCTCCAGCGACTCGGAGATCTTCACTTTGTTCACCTGGTCACGTACGGAGAAAATATCTTCTTTGCTCAGGATGGTGCTCACCTTGTAATCGAATTGCATGTTGGAGATACGACGCATGATCTCGATCTCCTGATCCTTGGTGGGATAATCCACAAACACCTTCATCATAAAACGATCGACCTGCGCTTCGGGCAGCGGATAGGTTCCTTCCTGGTCCACCGGGTTTTGCGTGGCCAGTACGAGGAAGGGCCGGTCGAGTTTGAACGTGGTCTCGCCGATAGTCACCTGCTTTTCCTGCATGGCCTCCAGCAAAGCCGATTGCACTTTGGCGGGGGAGCGGTTGATCTCATCGGCCAAAATGATGTTCGCGAAAATGGGGCCTTTTTTCACTTCGAACTTGCCGTCTTTCTGGTTGTAGATCATCGTGCCCACCAAGTCGGAGGGAAGCAAGTCGGGGGTGAACTGGATGCGCTGAAAATCCAGGTGCAACACCTGCGCGAGGGTGCTCACAGTGAGGGTCTTGGCCAGACCGGGCACACCTTCCAGCAACACGTGGCCGTTCGTGAATAAGCCGATGAGGAGGCGGTTCACCATGTATTCCTGGCCGACCACAACCTTGGCCATTTCGGCATATACCTGTCTTACTTTTTCCTTATGTTCTTCGTGCTTTTCGATGGCCAGGGCTTCCATTGGGAATTCTTTTTGTTTAAAAAATCAAAAATAAGGCAATTCTAAAAAAATGCCCTTTAAAAATGCGATGGGAGGGATTTTTTCGGGGAAAATGTTTTGGGGAGGGTTGGGAGGGGGTTTGATGCCGTGGGCCAACAATTTACAAAACAACCACCTCGGCTCCCCTTGGATTGGTGATGTAGGAGTGGATGAGATTTTTAACGGTCGGGGTTTCCACACTGCGTTTTACGTAGTTCTTGGCCGATTCCAGGTCGGAGATGGAGGCCTGGCGGTCGAAGAAGCCGAAGCCTACATAGGCTCCCCGCTCCACCAGCACCAGGGATTGCTCCTCGATGTTTCTTCCCTTGCCGATGATGGCAACGGATTCGCCGTCTTCCTGGAAGGATTGGATGCACTTCACGATGCGCTTGTTGTATTTCTTGGCGGACTCCACGCCCATGCAGGCGCCATGACATTCGCCGGCCTGGTAGTCAAAGCACAGTCCTTTGGCCACTTGCAGTCCGCTGAGTTTTGGGCAAAGATCGAATTCGCGCACTTTTTGCCAGAGGAAATTCCAGGCATCTCCCTTTGTTCTGAAGCGCGTGAGGGGACGGGCACCACGGTTCACCACGTTCACCGAAAAGCGACGATAGCCGTTGCGGTCTTCGTATTCGAAGATGCCCCACTCTTCGGTCTTGAATTTCTGGGCCTGGTTGTACTTCGGCCACAAGCGTCGAATTTCCTGCGACTCGAGGATGAGGGCGATCAGTTCGTTGCCCGTCAGTTCGTAGTTGATGTGATGGATCTCGTTCCGAATCTTGGAGCGGCTCCATTCGCGGGCATCGCCAGTGAAATGACCGGCGATCCGTTTCTTGATGTTCAGGGCCTTGCCCACATAGATCACATGGCCCCGGGCATTCTGGAAATAATATACACCCGGCAACGCAGGGAGCCGGTCGAATTCTTCTTTGGGTAAGTTGGGTGGCAAAATGGTTTCGCCCGAATTGTGCTTCAGCGTTTTTACAATGAACCCGTCGTGGTCGCGGCGCAAAAGCTGATCGAAGACCTTCACCGTGGCAGCGGCATCGCCCCCGGCCCGGTGGCGGTTCACAATTTCGATGCCCAGGCTCTCGGCCAGGCTGCCGAGGCTATAGGAACGCAGACCGGGAATGATCTTCCGGCTGAGGCGCACCGTACACAGTTTTTTGGATTGCCAATTGTAGCCGGATTGCTCCAGCTCTTTTTTCAAAAAGGAATAGTCGAAATGGGCGTTGTGCGCTACGAAAATCTTGCCGTCAAGACGCAGGAAAATTTCTTCGGCCACTTCCTGGAAAGTAGGCGAGTCCAGCACCATCTCGGTGCTGATGCCGGTGAGCCCGGTGATATAATAGGGGATGTTCCTTCCCGGATTGACAAGCGTGTGGTAAGTATCCGTGATCTGGATACCGTCGTGGTGATAGATGGCAACCTCCGTGATACGATGGTTTTCTGCGTAGCCTCCCGTGGTCTCTATGTCAACAATGGCGTACATACGGGTGTAAGTTAAAATTTGACAATTGAACCTAAAAGCAGAAATTGAATCAAATTTTAATAACGCGAAAATGAGTGGAATTATACGTTTTCTGTTGTCAGGATTGGCAGTTTTGCTCACCGCCTACCTGCTTCCCGGCGTGCACGTAGATCATTATGGCTATGCCTTGCTGGTGGCCGCGGTGCTGGCGATCGTCAATTTCATTGTCAAACCCATTCTGATTGTGCTTACCATTCCCATCACCGTAATCACCCTGGGTCTTTTCCTGCTGGTGATCAATGCGTTGATGATCCTGCTGGTGGATTCGCTCATCGGCGGCTTTCGCGTGGATGGCTTTTGGTGGGCTTTGGCGTTCAGCCTTATCCTGTCGGTTTTCAACAGCCTTTTTTCGGATCTGGCGGGGGCTAAGAAGCGCGATTGAAATTTTGCTTTGCCACGGGTATAAACTTGGTTTTGCTGATTTGGTCTCCGCAATCTGGTTTGGGGCGCCCGTTGCGAGGAGTGGGGTGAAACTTTGTTGATGAGAACACCAACGGCGTCAGGCTATTCCTCCTATTTCAATGGGAATCACACCGAAAGGGTTGTTGGTGGGACACCAACAACGGTGGCGGACGTGATGGGATTGTGTATTGCATGATTGTGGAATCCCATTCTAAACAACCGACCAATAAGGAAAGGTGGTGTTAGTGAATATTGACCTACTGAATGCCGAGTAGAAGCTCCTGGCTACTGGCTCCTGGATTCTGGATTCTGGCTCCCGGAACTCCGGCTCCTGACTAAAAACAAAACTCCCCCGGGACGAGCCCGGGGAGAGATGTTCAGATTTACCAACTACATTTTAAAAGCAATCATCCAACGTAGGGAGAGAGGGCCTTACATGTTTGGATTAGAATGCGGGAAACGGAGATTTTTTTGGGAGGACGCGGTCGATCAATTCATCCTGGAGTTTGACAGGAGATCGTTCCACTTTTTGTCCGGTTCTGGTCTCACCTGGTCGCTCACGATGCCGGCGAGCCGGTTGTCGACTTCGGTCATGACCAGCATGGCCGCCACGCCCAGGGCGTTGCCGAGGTGTTGCGTTTTTTCGTCTACTTCGTCGGACAGGAAAATTACGGGGGTGTTCCGGTTCACGGAATTGGTGCGCACGGAGCGCACAAGTTCAAAACCTGTGACCACAGGCAGGTCGGTGCCGCAAATTATCAGATCGAAATGTTCGATTCGCGAGGTTAGGAGCCCATCCAAACCAGATTCTGTGTGAAGAACAACGGGATTGCAATTGCTAAGCACCGACTTTATTTGGCTAACGATATTTTTCTGCCTGTGAACCACAAGGATTTTCATTGTCAGTATGTGTGGTGTTAAAAACATTTACCTTTTCCTGAAACCACTATCAAGGTCGCTCAAGAATTTGAACCTTTAGAAAAACGGGGGAAGGCGGCGGCGGATGAGTTTGGTAGGTCAATGAAAAAAGGTGCCAAAAGGGTTACAAAAACCGGCTTTTAGGGTTCTGGCATCCCTGGATACTGGTAGTAAGAAAATACTAGAAAAATAGTACAATTGTACTACTCCCCACTTTCGGGAAATCAGGTGATCAAACCGGTTTCGTAGGCATATTTTACCAGCCCGACGATGTTATTGACGCCCACTTTGTCCATGATGTTTACCCGGTGATTGCGCACCGTGTTTTCACTTAGGAACAGGCGCTGGCCGATCTCCTTCATGGTGAGTTCGCGGCAGATCAGCAGCAGGATTTCTTTTTCGCGATCGGTAAGTTCGGCTTGTTGGAAAACGGGCCGTTGTCCGGTTTTGCGATCCTTCACATTTTTTCGCAGCACCGATGCCACAAGGTCGTTGTGATAAAAATCTTTTTCCACCACCGAGTAGATGGCTTTCTCGAGTTCGTCGGGTTCGGTATTTTTTAACAAGAACGCATGCACGCCCATCTCCATCATGTGGAGGATGAATTTGTTGCTGTCGTGCATGGTGAGGATGATGATCTTTATTTCAGGAAATTTTTGAATGATCTGCTCGCTTGTTTCGGCGCCGTCCATCACGGGCATTTGCAAATCGACGATGACCACATCGGGCGCTTCGTATTTGATGAGCGTGAGCAGCTCTTTGCCATTTTCCGCATCCTTCACTTCGCTCACGCGCTCGAAGGTTCGCAATAAATTCACCATCGCTTTGCGAAAAAGGGTATGGTCGTCGGCGATGTAAACTTTATACGAGGGCTTCATGAGGTATCGTCAGGGTGATCTTGCTTCCTTTCTTGCGATGCGGTTCAAAATCAAGATGGGCGTTGAGGAGCCGTACGCGGTTCTCGATGTTGAACAGGCCGAGGCCTTTACCACTATGGGTCACGTTGCGCTGCACCTCGATCTCGAAACCCACCCCATCGTCTTCCACTTCGATGCGCAGGTTTTGGGTGGAGTATAGGCTCACCTGGATGCCGGTGGCCTGCGAATGCTTGATGGCGTTGTTGATCAGCTCCTGGATGATGCGGAAGATCATCAGCTCTTTTTTGGGGTCGAGGGCGGGCACGTCACCTTCTTCGTGGAAAACGACCGGTAGCAAGGAGGTTGCGTGGAAACGTTCGCAAATTTCGCGCACGGCCTGCACCAGGCCAAATTTCTCCAGCGTAGAGGGCATAAGGTCGCGGCTGATCTGCCGCACCGAAGCGATGGTGTCGTCCAGCATTTGTTTGGGTTGCTCCATGCTTTCAGGGTCGGGGATTTGGCGCGCTAGGGTGGAGAGGCCCACGCGAATGGTCGAGAGCATGCCGCCGATGCTGTCGTGCAGGTCGCCGGCCACACGGCGGCGTTCGTTCTCCTGAGACTCGAGGGCGGCCTCCATCATTTTCTGCTGATAGTCCAATTCCAATTGCTGATGCTTCATTTGTTCCTGGATCATCTTTTTTTGATAGAACACCATGAACATGATGATCGCGACGGAGAGCAGCAACATGGCCACCGTGCCTACGGCTATGATGAGGGCAACCTGATATCCTGGGGATCCATCCATAACCTATAACCTGAGGAGTGTCTGAGAAAAATGTCAGCGGTGAAATTGTTAGGAAAAGTCCAGTAAATCAATAGATCATGCTGGAATTTTTCAAAAATTACCGATGCTTCGGTGTCTCGCCGACCACGGCGGTTTTCACGAGACGCGTTGCAAGGACAGCGTTTCTAATATCCACAGGGCAGGCCAACGATGACAAGCGTCGCCTGAATAATGGTCAGTCCATTGTTACTGTCCAATAGATGATGACGTCGTTAAAAAAAATAATTCTCCTATCCGGCGGAAGCGCTTACCGCCGAAAGGCTACGCTTCTTTTGAAGCATTCACACGTTGCCTGCGCGACGCTTTATCACATTTTTTAAATCTATCGATACACCAATGATGATCAGAAGGAGTTGGACGATACCCATTAGACTGTGAAAAGTCCAGTAAATTAACACGTCATTGAAAAAAAACTTGGTTAGATAGGCCGTAAAAAGAAACAGGAAAGTCGCTGCGGCGCCTTGCAACAGAAGGCCCGCGCTGATCCAGAACATCGGTACATGCTGCAAGTGTCGCTCGGGCAAGTCGACCATAAGCTTATAAAAATACGTAACGCAATAGGCCATGATAATGAAATTCAACACCGACGCGGAATACGAATTGAAATATGTCTTCTGAATAAAGAAAATATTGCTGAACCAAAATATCGTGAAGAGAATGGTCAGGGCTAAAAACAACCGTGTGTTCCGTTTCTGGAACTGAACATAATACAGGGCTGTCAGGGTAAAAAAAGAAGTGAGGATTTCGATATTGGTGGGAACGTTCACTTCCATTCCCCGCAGGGTGAATATATCCACGCTGTGATAACTCAGGAAAAGACACAAAAAGTTAATGCCCAGAAATTTTAGCTGCGGCGATCGTTTTTTAAAATGGAAGAAACAGAGTACGACAATTAGTCCATGCAGCACCATCATGACGGCCATGATCACTATGAATTTTTCTATCGTCATATTTTTTCAGGCCAATGGGGTATGGTGATCATGGAAAAAGCTGAACGTATCCGTTAGTGAAGAAGATCCTCTGCCCGAACCAATCGGTTTAGCTTTACGCGACGCCCGAATGGCATTTCTCAGGTCTATGGATGGGCCAATAATTTACGGGAATAAGTTGAAAAATACCCATTAGGTTGTGAACGGTCCAATAAATAGGCACATCATTGAAGAAAAACTGGGTAAGGTATGCCGCAAAGAGAATAGAGAATAAAAGCTATCCTCGGAAATTTTTCTATGCCCATATCGTGTCCCGTTGATACCTGATGATCTGAACGATCATCGTGAACTTCTCCATGGTCATATATTCTTGATTACGGAAACACGGGTAGAAGTGATATTTTTAAGATCAACGGCCAGACCGATGATTATCAATATTTCCTGAAAAATATTCAAGATGTTGTGGACGGTCCAATAAATCAACACATCGTTGAAAAAGAATTTGGTCAGGTAGGCAGTGAAGAGGTAAAGGAACTGTGCAGCGGCCGCATGCATGAGAAACGCCACACTAAACCAAAACATCGGCAGCCGCTGAAGGTGTTGCGCGGGCAGGTCGACTAGCAGTCTGTAAAAGTACGTGACGCAATAAACGATCAGAATCCCATTGGAGAGCGCCAATGTATAGGAATTGAAATACATTTTCTGAATGAAGAACGCGTTTATAAACGCAAAGATCGAAAAGACGATAAAAACGGCCACAAAGATCCTGGTGTAACGTTTCTGCAAGGCTAAATAATAGAGGGTCCCCAGGATCACGAAATGACAATACGTCTCGATGTTCTGAGGAATATTCACGGGCAAACCGCGCAGGTTGAATATGCTCAAGGAAAAATAACCCAGGATGGGAGGGACGTAGTTCAACCCAATCAACTTTATTTCTATTGTCCTCCTTTTGAAATGCACCCAGGAGAGCACCACGATGACACCACTCAAGACCATGATCACCTGAACGATCATTATGAATTTTTCTATCGTCATATGTTTTCAGGGCAACGGGGTATGGTGGTCATGGAGAATGTTAAACGCAATCGCTAGTGAAGTAAAGATCCTCTGCCCAAACCAATCGGTTTAGCTTTACGCGACGGCTGGATGGTATTTCTTAGGTCTATAGATACGCCAACAATTACCAGAATGAGTTCAAAAATATTCATTAGGTTGTGAATGGTCCAATAGATAAGCACATCGTTGAAGAAAAACTTGGTGAGATAATCCGTAAAAAGGTATAAGAAAAATGCTCCCGCTCCTTGCACTAGAAAACCTGTGCTGACCCAGAACAAGGGCACCTGTTGCAAGTGTTGTGCGGGTAAATCGATCAGCAGTCGGTAGAAGTAAGTGACGGTATAGGCCATCATGACAAAATTCACGAACGCTGCAGAAAAGGAATTGAAATACATCTTCTGAATAAAGAGAATGTTAACAAACCAAATGATCGTAAAAAAGATAACAAGGGTCAAGAAACGCTTCGTGTACCGCTTCTGAAATTGGATATAATAGATGGCCGTAAGCGTATAGAAAGAAAACAAGAGTTCAATGTTGTGCGGAACATTTACCTGCATCCCCTTCAAGTCGAATACCCCAAGGCTGTAGTAAACCAGGATGGGAGCGAGAAAATGGACTCCTAAAAGTTTTATTTGTAGTGTTCTCTTTTTAAACAACAAAAAAGAGAGCACTACAATCACCCCTGTCAGCGCAAGGATGCCCTTTAGGATTGCCATGAATTTTTCAATCGTCATACATTCTTAGGACAATACGGGGGGCAAGGCGCGCCAGTATCATAGGCGCCGTCTTGCAGTGCCGTACTTTCTTTCCATAGCAACGTGCCATCCTCTTTTGTGCCGACCATGACCAGGTCTACAACATCTTTCTGAGCAAATTCACTGAACTTGAGCGCCAGGAAAAAACTGATCCCCGCGCATTCATCACCGGGCTGATTAAGAATTTCGTTTATTGCATCTCTTCCAAAAAAAATCGACTTGGTGTCTTTGCCCTTATCGGCGCGGAGCTGGTCATCATACTTTTTGATCATGGCCTCAGCATCAGTCTGTGAAATGCCGCGGCCCACATTGGGTTTAAAATCGTCTGCCATAAAAATTGAGGGTAAAGGTTAAGGTGAAATTACCGCCTGAAAATAGGGATTTTTTTTTAACGGGATTTTTTGCTCCCCCGCTCCGGTCTATATTTGTCGCCTACGATACAACCATGCACAGCTCTTCCAAACTCACGCAAAGCGTTCACGCGGGCTCGCCCGGCGATCCTCAATTCAACGGCACCGTAACGCCGGTCTACCCCTCGTCTGCATACGATTACGAAGGGGTCCCCACCTCGCTTTACCCGCGTTATTTCAACACGCCAAACCAAAAGAACGTGGCCGAGAAGCTGGCCGCACTGGAAAACGCCGAAGACGGCATCATCTTCAGCTCGGGTATGGCCGCCATTATGACCGCCATATTTGCCGTGATGAAAAAAGGCGACCATGCCATTTTTCAAAATGACCTCTACGGCGGCACCTTTCACGCCGTGATCACCGAACTGCCACGCTATGGCATGGACTATACCCTGGTCGACGGCCAGGTTCCGGCCAATTTCGAAAAAGCCATCCGCCCGGAGACGAAACTGATCTACATCGAAACGCCGTCCAACCCAACCCTGACACTGACCGACATCAAGGCCGTGGCCGATATTGCCCGCAAACACGGCATCCTCACCTTGATCGATAACACGTTCGCCTCCCCCGTCAACCAAAATCCCATCGACCTGGGCATCGACATGGTGGCACACAGCGGCACCAAATACATCGGCGGCCACAGCGACATTTGCTGCGGGGCCGTGCTCACCTCCAAGGTGCTGGCCCAACAGATCTGGAAAAGCGCCATCAACTACGGCGGCTCACTGGATGCACACACGTGCTGGCTCGTGGAACGAAGCCTGAAAACCATCGTGTTGCGCGTTCGCCAGCAAAACCTCAATGCACAGGCCATCGCCGAATTCCTCACCACCGATCCGCACATCGGCAAAGTCTACTACCCCGGTCTTGCTTCGCATCCGGGTCATGCCCTGGCCAAGACCCAAATGCCCGGCGGCTTTGGCGGTATGCTCTCGTTTGAGGTGAACCCCGATGCGCATCTTTTTATGAGCCGGCTCAAGCTCATCAAGCGGGCCATCAGCCTGGGCGGCGTGGAGTCAACCATCACATCGCCGGTCAAAACCTCGCACAGCAAAATGGATGCCGCCACACGCAAAGCCATCGGCGTGACCGACAACCTGGTGCGTCTCTCTGTGGGCATCGAAGAAACGGAAGACCTGATCAACGACATCAAACAAGCGCTGGCATAAGCCGGCAAATCCTTCATCATGATCCACATTCAAAAAGCCACGCTGCAGGACATCGATACGTTAATTGATTTTCAGCAAAAGCTCGCCTTCGAATCCGAGGCCGTAACGCTCAACGGCGACTTGCTGCGCAAAGGATTACAAGCGCTTTTCGCAGACCCCAACAAAGGCTTTTATTTTGTGGCAAAGGAAAACACCGAGGTGATCGGCTGTCACATGATCACCTTCGAGTGGAGCGACTGGCGCAACGGCATGGTGTGGTGGATACAGTCGGTCTATGTAAAAGAAACCCACCGCAAAAAAGGCGTGTTCAAACTAATGTTCGACAACCTGCTCAACATCCTGAGCACCGACCCGGGCATTATCGGTCTCCGGTTGTACGTTGACAAATCCAACGCCCGGGCGATGAAAGTCTATGAAGCCATGGGTATGGATGGCTCACATTATACAGTGTATGAGCGCATGAAAAGTTAAGGACTGCGGCGAAAGGCTACTCCACCTCCACGACTACCTCTACTTCAATGACCATGCCGTTGGGCAAGGCATTTACCCCCATGGCGGCGCGGGCATGCTTTCCTATTTGTTCGCCAAACACGGCCACCATCAGGTCGGAAAATCCGTTCACCACTTTTGGCTGGTCCGTAAATTCCGGTGTGCAATTCACCCACCCGTTGACCTTTACGATCCGTTTGACCTTGTTCAAATCGCCAAGCTCAGCCTTCAGGGTTGACAGTACGCCGATCGCCGTTTGACGGGCCGCCGCATAACCCTGTTCGATGGTGAGGTCTTTCCCCACTTTGCCAAGCATGTAGGTTCCGTCCGCCTTGGCGGGTCCTTGCCCCGAAATAAAAAGCAGGTTGCCGGTTCGCACCGCCTTCACATAATTGGCAATAGGCTTGGTGGGCGTCAGCAATTCGATATTCAATTCTTTAAACTTCTTATCAAAGTCGACACTTTGCGCCAGCGAGGCCGTATATAAGAAGGTGATAAAAAGAAGAGCAACAATATGTTTCATATGCGATAATTTTTTCAGCTGGATAAATTTCTTTGCGCGTTTCTCTACTCGCCGTAGCTTTAGCGAAGAAGAGGCGGTTCAACGCATTTCAGTAGTTTTGATTCCCCATCACCAAACTTAACCCTATTCCAAACAACACCCATGGCCCCACAAGAAAAAATCCGCTGCCCCTGGTCGCTAGGCTTCGACCAATACATCGAATACCACGACAAAGAATGGGGCGTCCCCGTCCACGACGACAACGTCCACTTTGAATTCCTCATCCTCGAAGGCGCCCAGGCCGGGTTGAGTTGGTCCACCATTCTCAAGAAACGGGAAGGCTATCGCAAAGCCTTTGCCAACTTCGACCCCAAAAAAGTGGCCCGTTTCACGGAAGCCAAACTGGAAAAGCTATTGCTCGACCCCAGCATCGTGCGCAACCGCCTCAAAGTATACGCCGCCGTGAACAACGCCAAGCGTTTCCTGGAAGTGCAAAAGGAATTCGGCACCTTCGACAAATACATCTGGGAGTTTGTCGGTGGCAAGCCGATCGTGAACAAATTGAAAACCCTAAAAGAAATTCAACCCACCTCTCCGGAGTCGGATGCTTTGAGCAAAGACCTTATCAAAAGGGGATTCAAGTTTGTGGGCAGCACCGTGATCTACGCACACATGCAGGCCTGCGGTTTGGTGAACGACCACCTGGTGGATTGCTTCCGCTACCACGCTGTGCCTAAGCGCTGAATTTCAACCTATTATTTTCGCGGCATCAGCCCCTCGCCGTTTGCGGCTCCGATGGCAAACGTGGCCAGCATGACCGCGTTTTGTTTCAGGTCAGCTTCCACGGCGCGCTCATACATATCCATGCTGGAATGCCAGCTTCGCGCGAAGTATTCGATGGGGTCGGTAATGAATTGAAATCCCGGCAAACCCAGGTTGTCGAAAGGAATGTGATCTGTGCTGCCGGTGTTGCTCAGGCTTAGGGTGGACGTTCCGTCTTTTTCAAACGGCTTCAACCACTCGCGAAAAACAGGACGCACATTTTCATTGCCTTGCAGGTACACGCCGCGCCACCGGCCGCCGCCGTTGTCGGTGTTGAAGTACACAGAGAACTTCTGGCCTTCCGTGGTCAGCTTCACGCTATCGGCCACGCGTTCGCCCAGATGCTTCTTTACATAGCCCGTCGACCCCAGCAAGCCCTGCTCCTCGCCACCCCACAAGCCGATGCGAATAGTACGGGAGGGCTGCACGCCGGCAGCTTTCAACAGGCGCATCGCTTCCATGCAAATGGCTACGCCCACGGCGTTGTCGGTCGCGCCTGTCCCGCTGTGCCACGAGTCCAGGTGGGCGCCGAACATCACTACCTCATCTTTTTTATCCGTTCCCGGAATTTCACCAATCACGTTGAAGCCGTCTTCGGGCTTGGTGAATTCTGTCTCCATGGCAAGCTCAAGCTTCACCGTCAAACCTTGTTGAAGCTGCCGCACCAACCGGTTGTAGTGCTCGGCGGTCACCACAATCTGCGGGAGAATTTGGGGTGCGTTGGCGGCTTGTGCTCTGATGCGCTCGCCCGTCGCCGTGGGATCGGTGGGGACGGTGGCCGCGCTGGCATAAAACGTTCCATAACTTCCACGGCTGCCCTCTAACACGGCCAACGCTCCCTCACTTTCACAGAGCCGCCATTTTTTGTACGTCAACATTTCCGGCGCACCGGCTGTGAACCGCCGCCGTGAACCGCCGGAGCGACTGGATGCCGGCGCGTTGGCCATCTTCAACAACGTGGAGTCGGTGAGCCGCGTGGCGTCCGGCTTGAAAGCCGGCTTGGGCATGATGGGAAAATCGAAGAGCACGATCTTTCCCTTCAACTTGCCTTTGTATTTTTCGAGGTCTTCTTCATTCTTCACATCCAGGTAGATCGCTTCGGTCTTGTGTGTTCCTTTCACGCCGGGCGACCAGGCTTTGGGGTAGCCAATCACTGAAAAATAAACGGGCGCCATCACCTGCAGGCTGAATCTTTTCACAAACCATCCGCGCCCAAAAGGGCCAAACGAATCGAAGTGCACATTCCCGACACCCCAACCCTCCAACGCGGATTTAGCATAGTTCGCGGCGTTCTTATAACCGGGTGAGTTGGTAAGGCGTGGACCGTTCATGTCGGTGAGCATGCTGAGGATCTCCATCACTTTGGAGTTCTTCAATCCTTCTTTTCTGAATTTCGACACCAGCGCCGTGTCCACCGCATGGTGTTGTTGCCCCAGCAGCGCGGAGGCGGAAAGGGTGAACAGAGCAACGCATAGACAGGAACGGAATTTTTTCATAGACGGCAAGACCATTTGAAGTGGTAAATTAGACTTCATTGTTGTTGATCGGGCTACCGCTTATTTATTTTTTCGACGAAAGCAGAGAAATTCTTTCCAAACCAGGTTGGCTGCCTGGATATTTTGAAACATTGGATCACGTAAGGAAGGGGAAGGCCAATGCCGTGATTCTTTTTGTCTACATCGGATGGTTCGTCGCTAGTGTTTTTTGCTAAGCGAAAGGATGACATCTTTCTTGGCCCGGTAAATATTCCAGACGCCGTCAACATTCACCGCGCCATCGGGCAGAGGCGAAACGAGGGGGCGTGAATACAGCACGGAATCATAATCTTCTTGCCGGCCCTCCTTGTAAATTTTCTGGATGTTGTCTTGTGTCGAGCCCGTTTCCGCGCCGATCACATAGGCCTCGATGAGTTGGCGCTCCACTTCCATGGCGTTGCCCGAACCGGGCACGATCCACCGCGCGCGGGCATGGTGGTGGCGGGCAATGGAATCGGTCTTTGCCGGATCGAAATGCACGGCTTCCAGCGCCTTAAAAATCTCCCTCCCCTGGTCCAGCGCACCGGTCATGATCTCGGCATCCGACAGCTTCACAATTTGGTGCTGTTCCATGTCCTCGTGCATTTTCCGGCGTTGTTCGTCGGTCAGTTTCCCGCCACACGCCACCAGGGCAAAAAGTCCTGCAAATACGATTTTTCTCATGGGGCCAAAGGTCCAACGGGCAGCATGAAAATCCAAGCCGCAGGCCCATATTTAGCGGCCACCCACAGACTAGGTTTTCCAGGGAAACAACAATATTCCGTGGACCCTTTACGTCTTTCTTTTTGTTACCTTTGCGGGTTCAATATTGGGTATGATCGAAAAACTGGAAGAAATCAAGCTGCGTTTTGAGGAGGTGGGCCAATTGCTGGCACAGCCGGAGACCGTGAAGGATATGAAGAAATTCTCTCAGCTCAGCAAGGAATACAGGGACCTGGAAAAGATCGTGATCAAATACAATCAATTCAAGGACGCCCGCAATCATTTGCAGCAGGCCAAAGAGGTGCTTCAGAAAGAAAAAGACGAAGAACTTCGCGAATTGGCCAAAATGGAGATCGACGAACTGGAGCCCAAAATCGAGCACCTGGACGGCCAGATCAAGGAACTGCTCATCCCCAAAGATCCCAACGACGACAAGAACGTGATGCTGGAAATCCGTGCCGGAACAGGCGGCGACGAAGCCGCCATTTTTGCGGGCGACCTCTGGCGTATGTACCAGCGTTTCTGCGAACGCCGTGGCCTGAAAATGTCGGTGCTCGACGTCACGGAAGGCACCGCCGGCGGCTACAAAGAAGTGATCTGCAGCGTCAGCGGCGAGTCTGTTTATGGCTTGCTGAAATTTGAATCGGGTGTCCACCGTGTACAGCGCGTGCCGGCTACGGAACAAATGGGTCGCGTCCATACATCGGCTGCCTCCGTGGTGGTGATGCCGGAAGTGGAAGATGTATCCATCGAGATCAGCCCGGCGGACCTGGAATATCAAACCGCGCGTTCCAGTGGTGCGGGTGGCCAGAACGTGAACAAAGTGGAAACCAAAGTGCAGCTCACCCACAAGCCCTCGGGCATCGTCATCACCTGCCAGGTCGAACGCTCACAGCATGGCAACCGCGAGCGCGCCCTGCAAATGTTGAAGACAAAATTATACGAGATCGAATTGGAAAAACAACAGTCGGAAATCGGTGCCACCCGCAAGTCGATCGTGCGCACCGGCGACCGCTCTGAAAAAATACGGACCTATAACTATCCACAAAGCCGTGTCACCGACCATCGCATCGGTTACACGCAGCACAATTTACCGGCCGTGATGAACGGAGACCTCGACGGCTTCGTTGAACAACTGCGCATCGCCGACAGTGCCGAGCGCATGATGGAAAGCGCTACGCAATAACCATCGCAGTCGTGTAAAATATTTTATTAACTTGAATAGATTCCTTTTCAGTAAATTCGTTTCAAACTAAAAAAGCAATATGAGCAAAGGATTATTGATCACCCTCGTTGTCATCGGAGTGGTTGTTATTTCTGTCTTCGGATTTATTTCCTGGGGCAGCGGTGTTTACGACAATGCCGTGAAGCTACAAGAAGACGTAAACGCCCAATGGGGCGATGTGCAAGCTGCCTATCAACGTCGCGCCGACCTGGTGCCCAACCTGGTGGCCACCGTGAAAGGCGCTGCCGAAAATGAAAAAGGGATATTGGTGGAGGTGACCCAAGCCCGTGCCGGCATCGTGAACGCAAAAACTCCGGAAGACCTGGAGATTGCAGGCCGCAAGATCAACACCGCCATCAACCTGGCATTCGAAGCGTATCCGCAGATCCGCTCCACCGAAAATTTTCAGGACCTGCAATCCCAATTGGAGGGCACAGAGAACCGCATCAACGTAGCACGTCAACGCTTTAATGAGTCCATCAAAGGATACAACACTTTCATTCGCGGCTTCTGGAAAAAGATGGCCCTGAACTGGTTCGGTGGCGACGAAGACTTTAGCATCCGCAAAGGATTCGAAGCTGCGCAAAGTGCACAGGATGCACCTCAGGTGAAATTCTGATCACACGATCTTACCTCTCCGCTTGCACGAAGAGGGGCCCCGCCAGAATTGGTGGGGCTTTTTTATTTTATTTATTCTTTGTCGACCACCTTTCAAATAAGAAATAAACTGCGGCGTAAAGAAATTTGGTAGATTCGTAGACCTACATAACACTACGCCTATGCTACGACCACTTTTCCTTTTTGTGTCACTGCTCGTATGTGGCTTCACTGCCCAGGCCCAATACGAAGCCAACTGGAATTCCATCGACAGTCGTCCCGTGCCCACGTGGTTTCAGGATGCCAAGTTCGGCATCTTCATTCACTGGGGTGTGTTCTCGGTGCCCGCCTGGGGACCCACCAAGTCTGCCGTCTATGAACAATATGCAGAGTGGTATTGGTGGCGCCTGCTCGATCCCAAGGCGGCGACGTACAAAGAGTTCAACGATTTTCACAACCGCACCTACGGCAAAGATTTCAAATACCAGGATTTTGTAAAGGGTTTCACATGCGAGATGTTCGAGCCTGCCGATTGGGCCACCATCCTGGAACAATCCGGTGCACGCTATGTCGTGCTCACCTCCAAGCACCATGAAGGCTTCACGCTTTGGCCCAGCGCCCAATCCTGGAACTGGAACGCTGTTGACGTGGGTCCGCACCGCGACCTGGCCGGCGACCTCACGCAAGCCGTGAAAGCAAAAGGCCTCCACATGGGCTTTTACTATTCCCTCTACGAATGGTTCAATCCCCTCTACAAAGCAGACGTAAACAAATACGTTGACGACCACATGATCCCCCAAATGAAAGACCTCGTGACGCGCTACAAACCCGATGTGGTGTGGACCGATGGCGAGTGGGACCATCCCAGCGAAACCTGGAAAAGCACATCGTTCCTGGCGTGGCTCTACAACGAATCGCCGGTGAAAGAAACCGTGGTGGTGAACGACCGCTGGGGGAAAGAAACACGAAGCAAACACGGCGGCATTTACACCACCGAATACGACCTGGTGCATGATCAAACTTCCGTTGGAAAAAAGATCGAGCATCCCTGGGAAGAATGCCGGGGCATCGGCGGATCGTTTGGCTACAACCGGAACGAACAACTCGCGGATTATTCGACATCCGAAAAACTCGTGCACATTCTTGTCGACAAGGTAGCCCGCGGAGGCAATCTGCTATTGAACATCGGCCCCACCGCCGACGGCCGCATACCCGTGATCATGCAACAACGCCTGGCTGATATGGGTGGATGGCTTCGTGTAAATGGTGAAGCTATCTATGGCACGCGTTCGTGGGATAAGGCCCCCGGGGTGACCGCGGATACTAAAGTGTATTATACCCGGAAAGGAAACGATCTCTATGTGATCTGCACAAAATTCCCGGAACAATCCCTCACGGTAAAAGGTGTAAGCAAAAGCGCTAAAGTTTCTTTGCTGGGATATTCCGGCAAGGTATCACAAGCCGCCAGCGGAAGCGATCTCAAAATCACGCCTCCTTCGCTGAGCCCCGCCACCAACCCTTGTCAATATGCATGGGTATTTAAAGTAGCGAACGCCCTATAAAATATCTAACCGCAAAGGCGCAAAGAGCGCAAAGTTAAATGCAAAGCCCCTTCTCTGCATTTAACTTTGCGCTCTTTGCGTCTCTCTTTGCTCACCGTAGCTTTAACGAAGGTGAGGCGGTTCTAAATGATTTTCGACAAATTAGCAAAGCTCGTCGTCACACTCTCCATCGACGGCGCCATATCCTGTTCATAAAAGAAATGCTTCATCCCCGAAAGCTTAGCATTCTCAAACACCGGCTTAAACTGCACCACCCCATTCCCAATCTCCGTGATCGTATTCAAATCGCTGCCGATATCCTTCACATGCCATAACGGGAACCGACCCGGATATTGCTTGAACAAATCAACCGGATTCTGCTTCGCCTTCGTGGCCCACGCCAAGTCAAGCTCCATCTTCACCAGCTCTTTGTCGGTCTGCGACATGATCAAATCATAAGGCCGCTTTCCCTCCACCAGGTCAAACTCCGTGGCGTGATTGTGATAGGCGAACTGGATCTTCGCCTTCTTACACGCCTCCCCGGTTTTGCTAAAAATATCGATCGAACCTTTAATCTCATCCAGCGTGCCAACCGGTGCACTGGCGCATACCAGGTAAGGCAATCCACCTTCCGCCGCTTCATCCACAAGTTGCTGATAGTTGTCGCGAAGGTTTGGCAACGAGGCAATGAACGCATACTCCGGTGGCAATGCGCGACCGTCGGGCATTTTGAATGGGGCGCCCATCACGTGGTGGCTGCGCCATTTCATGCCTGCATCTTCGATCATGGCCTTCAATGCCTTCGGCTTCAGGCCGTAGTAATATCCCTTAGGGCTGAACGCCGTTTCAATGTCCTTGAACCCGATGTCGGCAAGCTTCTTGAAGGTTCCCTTCACATCATCGCCCATCAGTCTCAGCAAGGTGAACATCTGGATGCCGATGGGTTTGGCTGTTCCCTTCAAGAACGACGAAAATGCTTCGGCACTTCCCGGAAGCATAAGGCTACCCAATGCCAGCGCACCCGAGCCCTTCAAAAAATCTCTGCGATTGATCATGTCTCTGTCTGTTTAATGAATCTTTTGATTTTACTTATTTCGAATACGACAATCCAAAACCGAATTTGTAGAGCGGATCTTTCGAGTCATAAGGCACATCTTCTTTTTGATTGCGCACTGCCTCCATCGACGAGGGCAGTTCAAACGGCAGCTTCCCTTCGGGTTTTGCTTTTCCAAAGATCACATCCAATAGCGCCGCATCGCTGGCGCCATAGTTGGCCACGAGCGCTTTTGCTTTGGCGCTGATCTCGGGGATCACCGCGGGACGGTCGAGATAGATGTCTACGATCGTGGGCACGGTGTCGAGCAGCTTGAGGATGTCGTCTTTCTCTTTGCCTTTAAAATCAAGGTCGCCGTGGTGGAACATCTTCGCTAGAAAATTTTCGGTTTCAAGCGGCACCCACGGTGTTTTCAGACGGATGATGGCCAGTTCGGCGGCTTCCGGTGTGTCCACCACTTCGCCATACTGAGCGGCCACCGCCTTGTCGATGTTCTGAACAAAAATCTTCTTTCTGCCGGTGAGCGGCAGGGTTTTCGCATCGTTCTTCAGCAACGTGATGGCACGGCGCTGGGCAGCTTCACCGGCTTTCTTAAATTCTTCCTTACCCACAATCTGCGTGGCTTTCTCGACATCGACATAGGGGTTGTCGAACAATCCCAATTCAAACTTCTGGCGCAGCAGCCGTCTCACCGATTCATCGACACGCTTCTCGCTAAGCTGGCCTTCTTTCACCAGGGCAATAACATGCTCCGTCACACTCTCGCCACCAAACTGGTCCACGCCAGCATTTATCACCTTCAAAACTCTCTCCTTTTCGCTTAAATTCTCAACACCCCAGGCGCGGGCGGGCCACACGATGTTGCCAATTTTGGCGTCGGTAATAAGACCCCAGTCGGTGCAAACCACGCCGTCGTATTTATATTTCTCGCGCAGCAGTTTGGTGATGATATCCTTGTTGAAACTGAACGCCACATTCTCGCTGGTCTGATCCGTCGGCACGCCATAGTAGGGCATGATGGCCGCCGTCTTCGCCGCAAAGGCCGCTTCAAACGGGATGAGATGGTAATCAAAATTCTTACCCGGGTAAACTTGTCCCTTTTGGAATTCAAAATGAGGATCGAGCCCCTCCTTCTGCGGGCCTCCACCCGAAATGTTTCGTCATGCAAGCCACTCCGTTCTTGTCGAGCGTGGTTCCCTGGAAACCGAGCACATAGGCCTTGATCATTTTGGCCGACAGGTTGGCGTCTTCCCCAAAGGTTCCGCTCACGCGAGGCCAACGCGGCTCCGTGGCCAGGTCGGCCATGGGGTGCAGGGCTTCACGGATGCCCACCGCCAAATATTCCTGGCGGGCTATGTCAGCAAATTTGCGGGTGAGCGCCTCATCGCCAATGGCCGCAAAGCCAAGTTGCTCCGGCCACTGCGAAAAGGTCTCCGCCGACATCGCGAAAATGTTGTTGCTGAAATAATGACGCGGGTCCGACGCCAGCGTGATGGGAATACCCAACCGGCTTTCTTCCGCCATTTTTTGAATGTTGTTATACCATGTGGCCAGTGCCTTCGTGCCCGGCGCTACCCAGATGTTGAAGTGGTTCATTTTCTTGTCGCGGATCAGCGAGGGCGCGGTGGGCGCGAAGGCAAACATGCCCGTGCCCGGACGTTCTTCTAGACTGCCGTCGTCGTTGAGGCGCACGCCGTTGATGAACATCATGCCGGCTTTCTCCTCCAGGGTCATCTGCGACAAAAGATCGTTGACCCGTGCCGCCACGGGCTTCGATGTGTCTTCGTACACATCCATCTTGCCGTTTTTATTGAGGTCGCGGTAGGCTGGGCGGGTGGCAAACGACAGGCCCAGGACGGCCGCCAGCGGGATCGCCAGCAAGGTATAGCGGAAAGAAACCTTCATTTTTATTGTGTTTGTAGTACACAATGATACAAATTTTCAATGTGTCTGAAGTACGCATTGAAAAATTTTTTATGCACCCCGCGGTTTCTCTATATTAGCGGAATGGGAAAAAAACCAGCGCAGAAGCTTAGTCGGCGCGAATTCTTTGAGAAAGGCCACCTGTATTACCTCACACACCTTTCCATCGACAATGTGATCTTCGGCTTTCACGACAACCAGCTCAAGGTATTGCTGCTGGAGTGGAAGGATACGCGCCGCTGGTGCCTGCCCGGCGGATTCATCCTCCAGGGCGAGCACATTGAAGAAGCAGCGATCCGAGTGCTCCATCAACGGACAGGACTCAACAACATTTACCTGCAGCAGTTCTATGCCTTTGGCGATCCAAACCGCGAACGGTCGAAGCATGGCATTGAGCCACCCCTGGACGTGAAGAACAAATCATGGTTAACAGAGCGCTTCGTCTCCATCGGCTACTGGGCCCTGGTGGAGTTCTCCAAAGTGGTTCCCAAGCCGGACGAATTTTCGGAAACCTGTCAATGGTGGGACATCGAAAAAGTGCCAACCCTTATCCTGGACCATAACAACATCCTGGAGAAAGCCCTGGAATCTTTGCGCCGGAATCTCAACGACTACCCGGTAGGAAAGGACTTGTTGCCTCCAAAATTCACTATGCCGGAGCTGCAACGGATGTATGAAACCATCCTCGATAAACAACTCGACCGCCGTAATTTCCAAAAGAAAATGCTCGCCCTCGATATCCTGGAACGCCTCAACGAACGCAAACAAGGCGGCGCCCACAAAGCGCCTTTCCTCTACCGCTTTGATCAACGCAAGTATGAAAAGGCGATGAAGCAGGGGTTGAAATTTGGATTGCAGTGACAACGTGTGCTTAATCCTGTAGTCTTCGCCTGCAGGTTGCACACAGCTCAGCTTTGACACGATCGACCGTAGCAATGGTTTCCGCCGCATCGGCCATTACACAGCCATTGGTTTTGCAATGGTCGAGCCCAAGGTTGTGACCAATCTCGTGGATACAGATTTTCCTCAGACGTTCCATGAATTTTTTGTCTTCTCCTTTTATACGAAAAGTAGATACCACACAACTTTGCCCGGGGCGATATCCTAACCCAAAAACTCCCCAATCGGAATATTTAGTCACCGGTTTTTTAATGTTTCCTTCATCATCTCGTTTTGTAGTGGAGATGTCGTACGACGTTATTCCCAAAATGTAGTCGAGCGAGTCCGGTCTCTGTTCATCCTGGATTTTCAAGATTTTATCTGCTCGATACCGGGGTGACTTTTCGTTCACAAAGGCCTGCGCCGGAATGGGGAGGGCTTTCAACACATGGACCTTGAAGCCATACACGTTGGCAATGACCGCCGCGATGGTGTCTGCCTGGCTCCGATTTAATGGTTTATAGGGTTGGATGCCCACGGTGGCCTCGGTAAAAGTTCTATCCTTTGTGTCGCATGAAACCAACAGAACCATGAAAAGTAGCGCCAATAATTTAATCGTGAAGAGACCTTTCATGTATTTACATTTTGCATCCGAGTTAAAATAACGACATATAATGTTGCCGCGTATTCCTCTCCCACTCTTCAAATAAAGCCCATGAAAAAAACCTGATCGCTTTAGAGACCAGGGTTTCATTATATCAATCAATGGTTAAGAATCTTACAATGTTCTCTTCACTTCGCGTTGTTCGTAGCTTTCGATCACATCGCCCACTTGCATGTCGTTGAATCCGTCGATGCCGATACCGCAATCGAAGCCTGTCTTCACTTCGCTTGCATCGTCTTTGTGACGCTTCAATGAACCCAGCTTGCCGGCATACACCACGATACCATCGCGAATGAGGCGGATCGGGTTGCTGCGTTTGATGGAGCCATCGGTGACCATACAGCCGGCGATCGTTCCGATCTTGGAGATCTTGAACACTTCGCGCACTTCGGCATTACCCACGATCACTTCCTCGGTTTCCGGTGCCAACATACCCTCCATGGCGGCCTTCACATCGTTGATGGCGTCATAGATGATGGAGTACAGGCGGATTTCGATCTCTTCGTTGTCTGCTACACGGCGTGCAGCTGCGGAAGGCCGTACCTGGAAGCCCAGGATAATGGCATCCGATGCCGATGCCAACAACACATCCGATTCTGAGATCTGGCCCACACCTTTGTGGATGATGGCCACTTGTATTTCTTGTGTCGAAAGTTTCAACAGGGAGTCGGTAAGGGCTTCCACCGATCCGTCCACGTCGCCTTTCACGATCACGTTCAATTGCTTGAAGTTACCGATCGCCAAACGACGGCCGATCTCATCCAGCGTGATGTGTTTCTTCGTGCGGATACTTTGCTCGCGCATGATCTGTCCGCGTTTCGTAGCCACTTCGCGTGCCTCACGATCCGTTTCCATGACCATCACTTTTTCACCGGCTTGAGGCGCTCCGTCAAGACCCAGCACCACCACGGGTGTGGAAGGCCCTGCTTCAGCCACTTTCTTTCCGGTGTCGTCGAACATGGCTTTCACACGTCCGTAGTTTGCGCCTGCCAGCAAGATGTCGCCTACGCGCAAGGTTCCGGTTTGCACCATAATCGTGGCCACATAGCCGCGGCCTTTATCCAGCGATGCTTCGATGACCGAACCGGTGGCCCGGCGATTGGGATTTGCTTTCAGGGTCAACAATTCTGCTTCGAGCAATACTTTTTCCAGCAGGGAGTCGATACCCTTTCCGGTCTTCGCAGAGATCTCGGAGCTTTGATATTTACCACCCCACTCCTCCACAAGAATATTGATCTTGGAAAGACCTTCGCGAATGCGTTCGGGGTTGGCCGAGGGCTTGTCAATTTTGTTGATGGCAATAACGATCGGCACCCCAGCCACTTGTGCATGGTTGATGGCTTCCTTCGTTTGCGGCATCACGTCGTCGTCGGCAGCCACCACGATGATGGCAATGTCCGTCAGCTTGGCTCCGCGTGCACGCATAGCGGTAAACGCTTCGTGACCGGGTGTATCGAGAAATGCAATCTTGTGACCACTCTTGGTCATTACGTCGTATGCACCTACGTGCTGCGTGATCCCGCCGGCCTCGGATGCTGTTACCTTAGTATTGCGGATATAATCCAGCAATGAAGTTTTACCGTGGTCGACGTGACCCATGATGGTCACGATGGGTGCGCGCGGTTGCAGGGCTTCTTCGTCCTCAACTTCCTCTTGCATATCCAACTCTTCTTCGGCAGAGGTGAATTGCACGGCATAGCCAAACTCGTCGGCAATGACGGTGATCGCCTCTGCATCGAGGCGTTGGTTGATGGATACGAACATACCCAAACTAAGGCAAGTGGAAATGACGTCGTTCACTGAAACGTTCATCATCGAAGCCAAGTCGTTCGCGGAGATGAATTCCGTTACTTTCAGTGTCTTCGATGCTTCCTGATCCTGCAGCATTTGCTGCTCCTGGGCATCGGAATTCGCCTGACGTTTTTCTCTTCTGTATTTGGCGCCGCCTTTCTTGTTACCACCGCCGCTCAACTTGGCCAGCGTGGCGCGGATCTGATCCTGAATTTCTTTCTCGGTAGGCTCGGCCTTTTGTACGCGGGGAGCTTGAGGCCCTCTGCCACGTTGCGGCGGTTGCTGCGGGCGCGGACCGCGCGGCGGGCCACCACCGGGTTGTTGTTGGTGCGGGGGTGCATTGCCACCGGGTTGATCGGTGGGGATGCGTTTGCGGGGGCGTTTGCCTTTATTGTCTTTCGACGTGTCGGAAGAAGCTACAGGAGCATCTTTCTTCTTCTCCGGAAGCTGGATCTTATCCACAACTTTCAAGCCCTGCAACCGGTCTGCGCGACCCTTGATCAGCTCCTGTTCAGGTTGTTTTTCAACCACAGGCTCCTCCTTGACGGGCGGCGGCGTAACCACCACTGCGGGGGGCTCGACCGGCTTTTTGGGTTCGACTACAGCGACGGGCTCTTCGACTTTTTTAATTTCTTTCGGAGCTTCTTTTTCTACCGGTTCTACTTTCTTCTCCGGTTCAACAACTTTGGCTACGGGCTTTTCCTCCTCTACTACGGCTTTCTTCTCCAGTTCAATTTTGCCCACGACCTTGATGCCTTCCAGTTTCGGCTTTTCGCGCTCCACTTTTTCGGCCTTGGGTTCCTCTTTGGCCTTGAGGTCTTTGGAACCCAGGTTCTTGATCATGATGCTGCTTTCTTCATCATCGACCCGTTTTTTGGCCGTTTCTTTTTCCGTTTCCAGCACCACATTGTCGGCGTGTTTCACGCCAATGGAAAGCCCGGAGGCTTCCAGTTTTTCGGTGGCGGAAGAAGCAAACTCTTTCGACAAAAGAGTTACTTGCTCAGGAGTGAGCTTGGCATTGGGGTTGTTTTCTACCTCAAAGCCCTTCTTCGCCAGAAAATCCAAGATGGTGCCATGGCCCACATTGAGCTTCCTTGCTGCCTGACTCAACCTGATCAATTTTTCTTCTGCCATACTCAAATATGCCTGTTTTTTAAACACTTTAAAACCTATATCGCCGATGCCGCGAAATTTAACGTTGTATTCATGCTTGCATCACAGCCTCACCAACTTCTCTATCCAACTTGCGGCGAACAGATAGGTTCGCCGTCTATTCAAATTCCTTCTTCAATATGCCCAGCACGCCATCGACGGTTTCTTCTTCGAGGTCGGTGCGGCGCACCAATTCTTCTTTCGACAATGCCAATACACTCTTGGCGGTATCCAAACCGATGCGGTTCAATTCGTCGATCACCCAGCTTTCGATCTCGTCGGAGAATTCGCTCAGATCCACATCCTCTTCCGATTGTCCTTCGGCCAATTCACGGAATACATCGATTTCATAACCCACTAAACGGCTGGCCAACTTGATATTTAAACCACCCTTTCCGATGGCGAGCGATACCTGATCGGGTTTCAGGTAAACAGAAACGCGCCCGTTGTCTTTGTCTATCTTAATGGAAACAATTTTCGCCGGACTTAGTGCCCGCTGAATGTAAAGTTCCAGGTTTTCCGTGTAGTTGATCACGTCGATGTTCTCGTTCTGCAATTCGCGCACGATAGCGTGAATGCGCGATCCTTTCATACCCACGCAAGCACCCACCGGGTCGATGCGGTCGTCATAGGATTCTACGGCCACCTTGGCACGCTCGCCGGGCTCGCGTACCACTTTCTTGATGGTGATCAAACCGTCGTATACTTCGGGCACCTCTTGCTCGAACAGACGCTCCAGGAAAACGGGCGACGTGCGCGACAAGATGATCTTCGGATTGCCGTTCACCATCTCCACTTTGTGCACTATGGCCCGAACGTTTTCGCCCTTGCGATAGCGATCCTTCTGAATTTGCTCGTTGCGCGGGATAGCCACTTCGTTGCTTTCGGCATCCGTCAGCAGCACTTCACGGCTCAACACCTGGTATACTTCGCCGGCGATGATCTCGCCCACCAGGTCTTTATATTTTTGGAAAAGGATGTCCTTCTCCAGGTCTTTCACTTTCTGAATGAGCGTCTGACGCGCCGTGGTCACCGCGCGACGGCCAAAGTCGTCGATGAAAATCTGTTCCGAGACTTCTTCGCCCACTTCAAAGTCGGGCTCGATCTTGTGGGCCTCCGTCAGGCTGATCTTGTCAAAATCCCAAATGTCTTCGGAGTCATCATCCACGATCTCGCGGAAGCGATAGATTTCCAAATCGCCTTTGTCGGCATTCACGATGATGTCGAATTTCTCATCGGAGCCAAATCTCTTTTTAATCATGTTGCGAAACACATCCTCCAGGATCCGGATCATCGTGGGCCTGTCGATGTTTTTCTGCTTTGCGAATTCAGCAAACGACTGAATTAATTCATGTGCATCCATGGTTATGTCTATTTGAAACTAACTAACACAAATGATTTTTCGATCTCTGAAAAAGGAATGTCCAACACCACCGTCTCTTTCTGCTTCCCGGTTCCCGTTTCCTGGATCACTGCGATCCTGTCGTCGGCAACCTCGGTGAGTTTTCCCTCCACGATCTTGTCGCGGAGCTTCAATTTCAATTTCCGACCGATATGCTTTTTATACTGGCGATGGAGCTGCAGGGGCTGGTCTACGCCGGGGGTGGATACTTCCAGCATATAGGCTTCGTCCATAAGGTTGGACTCTTCCAATGCCTTTCCAATTTCCCGGCTCAGGTTGGCGCAGTCGTCGATGTTCACACCTTCGTCGCCATCCAAGGTGATCAACACCTTTTTAGGCCCCTTCCGTGCCGAAATTACCACGTCCACCACAAAAAGGTGTGGATTCAGCAGTTTCGAGACCGCGATTTTCCTGATTTCCTCCGCAATTTCCATCTGAAAATATTCTATAAACAAAGAGGGGACTGTTTGTCCCCCCTTGATAATTTATCAGAAACTTGCGCAAAAGTAAATCTTTTTTGGGGTTTTACCAAAACCCGGAGGAATTCTACTGCTTCTAATACCAATTTACAACGTTTCTAGTTCCCGGAACAGATTTTCCCGGGCTTGGCCTTCGTAGCGCGTATGAAAAGCCTCTGTTTTAAAGATCGCCGGCAGATCCAAAAAATGTTGCAAAACCTTCCGCCGGCCGGGTTTGTAGAGCAAATCGGGATAGATGGCATACTCCTTTCTGATTTGCTGATAATATTCCTGGTACGCCTCCCAGGGAGCCCCCAAAACCGACAAATCGGCGTCCGTGAAAAGATTCGTGTCGCTGTCCTCGCTTTTGTGATGCGCCTTTGTGGCCAGGATGTGGGCCACTACGCGTTCAATAGATTGCGGGGAATACGAAAGGTCCGTTAATCGCTTCCGGGCTAACTCGGCACTCTTCTCCTCGTTGTCTTTTTTCGTGGCATTATAGACGGCATCATGGTACACAATAGCGAAAACAAGGGCCCCGAAATCTTCGATCTGTTCCTGAACACCCTCTAACTCGGCCGTCATTTTATCCAAATGCGCCAAGGTATGATAGCGGCGCGAGCGATGATTATACAGCTTCTCGATCTCCGCCCATAGCGGTTGGACCAGGGAGGCATTGGGCGTTACCTTCGAAACGGTCGCAACAAAAAGCTCAGCGATCATGCCCTTAAATATACTCCGGCAAATTCTTCAGGTAGCTTCCATAGCCGCTTTTCTCCAACGGTTTGGCTAGCTGCAGGAGTTGATCCTTGGTGATGAAATTCATCCGGTAGGCGATCTCCTCAATGCACCCCACTTTCAGTCCCTGACGTTGCTCGATCACCTGCACAAAATTGCCGGCCTGCATCAGCGAATCGAATGTGCCCGTATCCAGCCAGGCGGTGCCGCGGCTCATGGGCGCTACTTTCAGTTTGCCCCTGCGCAGATACTCGTTGTTCACGTCCGTGATCTCCAGTTCGCCACGGGGACTTGGCTTCAGGGCTTTGGCAATGGCCACCACATCGTTGTCGTAGAAATACAATCCGGGTACAGCGTAGTTGGATTTGGGTTGCTTTGGTTTTTCCTCTATGGAAATCACCTTTTTGTTCGGATCGAACTCCACCACACCGTAGCGTTCCGGGTCGAGGACGTGGTAGGCAAACACCACGCCACCGTCAGGGTCGCTGTTGGATTGCAGGATGTTTTGCATGCCGGAGCCATAGAAAATGTTATCGCCCAGGATCAACGCTACTTTATCC
The DNA here is from genome assembly GCA_036525235.1 of Chryseolinea sp. Lineage (GTDB taxonomy): Bacteria > Bacteroidota > Bacteroidia > Cytophagales > Cyclobacteriaceae > Chryseolinea. The sequence goes on from DATDAV010000144.1 coordinate 79,093, forward strand.
TTGCCCACGAATTTCTCGCCGATGATAAACGCTTGTGCGAGGCCGTCGGGCGAGGGCTGTACTTCATATTGAAAATTACACCCCAGCCGCTTGCCGTCGCCGAGCAACTTTTCGAACATGGGCAGGTCGTGTGGTGTGGAAATAAAAAGGATCTCCCGGATGCCGGCCATCATCAATACAGACAACGGATAATAGATCATCGGTTTATCATACACGGGCATGAGCTGCTTGCTCACCGCCATCGTCAGCGGATACAAGCGCGTGCCCGATCCACCGGCAAGAATGATACCTTTCATAGAGTAGGGTTTTTAACAAGCCTTAGGCCTGGTACATTTTAGTATAATATTTCAGATAATCGCCCGACGTCACGTTTTTCAACCAGGCCTGGTTGGCGAGATACCAATCCACGGTTTTTTCCAGCCCCTCCTCAAACGTCACTTCCGGGCGCCAGCCTGTTTCCGCGGCCAGCTTGGAGGCATCTATGGCATAGCGCAGATCGTGGCCCAGGCGGTCTTTCACGTAGGTAATCAACTTCGCCGAGGTTCCTTCCTCGCGGTCCAATTTTTTATCCACGGTGTGACACAGGAAGTTTACCAGGTCGATGTTCCGCCACTCGTTGTTGCCGCCGATGTTGTACACTTCGCCGGTTTTGCCAAAGTGAAAGATGCTGTCGATGGCCCGGGCATGATCCTCCACAAACAGCCAGTCGCGAATGTTCTCGCCTTTGCCGTAGACGGGCAGCGGTTTGTTGTTGAGAATATTGTTGATCATCAACGGGATCAGCTTCTCCGGGAAATGGAAAGGGCCGTAGTTGTTCGAGCAACGGCTGATGCGCGTGGGCAAGCTGAAACTGTTGTGAAAAGCGCTCACAAAGTGATCGGAGCTGGCCTTGGATGCCGAGTAAGGCGAGCGCGGATCGATCGGCGTGGTCTCGGTAAAGAAACCGCCGTGGTCTGCAGAGCCATACACCTCGTCGGTGGAAATGTGATAGAAGACTTTGCCCTCATAACCATTCGTCCACGATGCCTGCGCTGCGCGAAGAAGGTTGAGCGTTCCTAAAATATTGGTCTCTGCAAATTCCGTAGGGTTATGCAGCGAACGATCCACGTGCGATTCCGCCGCCAGGTGGATCACGCCATCGATGTCATATTTTTTGAAAACCTCGAAGAGAAATTCGATGTCGAGGATGTCGCCTTTTTCAAAGTGATAGTTCGGCTTCTTCTCGATGTCGCGCAGATTTTCCAGGTTGCCGGCGTACGTGAGCTTGTCCAGGTTGACCACGGTGTAGTCAGGATACTTGTTGACAAACAACCGGACCACATGCGATCCGATGAAGCCCGCTCCCCCTGTAATTAAGATCTTTCGTTTTGTCATAACTGCGGAAGGGTTAGCGCACGTACCTCTGAAAATCCTTGTGATCACGTTGGAAGAGTACTTCCTGCGGAAGGCTCTTGAAGTATTCGTAGGTGATCTTCAAGCCTTCGGCGCGCGACACTTTCGGTGACCATCCCAGCAGTTCTTTTGCCTTGGCGATGTTGGGTTGGCGTTGTTTCGGATCGTCCTGGGGCAAGGGCTTGTATACCACTTTTTGTTTCGTGCCCGTGAGCTTCACGATCTCCTCGGCAAAATCGCCGATGGTAATTTCATCAGGGTTGCCGATGTTCACCGGCAAATGATAGTCGGACATCAGGAGGCGGAAAATGCCATCCACTTCGTCGTCGACATAGCAGAAAGAGCGGGTTTGCGATCCGTCGCCAAAAACCGTCAGGTCTTCGCCGCGAAGGGCCTGCCCGATAAAGGCGGGGAGCACGCGGCCGTCGTTCAGGCGCATGCGCGGGCCGTAGGTGTTGAATATTCTAATGATGCGGGTTTCCAGGTTATGATAGGTGTGGTAGGCCATGGTGATGGCTTCCTGGAAACGCTTTGCTTCGTCGTATACACCGCGCGGACCAATAGGGTTCACGTTGCCGTAATATTCCTCCGTCTGCGGATGCACCAGCGGGTCGCCGTACACTTCCGAAGTTGAGGCCACCAGGATTCTGGCTTTCTTCGAACGGGCCAGGCCCAGCAGGTTGTGCGTGCCCAGCGAACTTACCTTTAGTGTCTGGATCGGAATTTTCAGGTAATCGATCGGGCTGGCCGGAGAGGCGAAGTGCAAAATGTAGTGCAACTCTCCCGGGATGTGCACGAAGGTCGACACATCGTGATGATAGAATTCGAAATCGGGACTTTTAAAAAGGTGCTCGATGTTGCGCAGGTCGCCTGTGATCAGGTTGTCCATCGCGATCACATGAAAGCCTTCTTTCAGAAAGCGGTCGCAAAGATGCGATCCCAAAAAACCGGCACCACCCGTAATCAGCACGCGTTGCTTAGCCATGGATGACCTCCCTTCCGATGCTGTAATAGACATATCCCAGTTCCTTCATAGAATTCAAATCGTATAAGTTTCTGCCGTCAAAGATCACTTTATTTTTCAGGATCGACGACAGCTTGTCGAAATCCGGTGTACGGAATTCGGGCCACTCGGTTGCAATGAAGATGGCATCTGCATCCTGTGCCGCTTCATAGGGCGTGTTGCTGTATTGCACTTTATCGCCAACCACTTTCTTCACGTTGTCCATGCTTTCCGGATCGTGCACCTTCAGGATTGCACCCTCCTTCAACAACTCGTCGATGTTGTACAACGACGGCGCTTCGCGGATGTCGTCGGTGTGAGGCTTAAAGGAAAGTCCCCAGATGGCAATGGTCTTGCCTTTGAGGTTGCCGTTGAAATATTTCTTGATGTGGGGAATGAGCCGTGTCTTCTGACTCTCGTTCACGTCCATCACCGCGGTCAGGATCTTGAATTCATAATTCGCGTCTTCCGAAGACTTGGCCAACGCCTGCACATCTTTCGGGAAACAGCTTCCTCCATAGCCAATGCCAGGAAATAAGAACCGTTTGCCTATGCGGCTGTCGGTGCCCACGCCCTTGCGCACAGAGTCCACGTCGGCACCCAGAAGCTCGCAGAGGTTAGCAATTTCGTTCATGAAGGTGATCTTGGTGGCGAGGAAAGAATTGGCGGCATACTTCGTCAACTCGGCCGAGCGCTCATCCATAAAAATGATCGGGTTTCCCTGACGCACAAAGGGCGCATACAACGCTTCCATCACCTTGCGCGCTTTGGGTGAATTGGTGCCCACCACCACGCGATCGGGTTTCATAAAATCGTCTACGGCCACACCTTCGCGCAAAAACTCGGGGTTGGAAACTACATCGAATTCAACCTTTGCGCCGACCGCTATTTTCTTCTGCACTTTTTCTGCGGTTCCCACCGGAACGGTGCTTTTGTCTACCACCACAGCATAGTCTTTCAACAATGGCCCGAGGTCTTCAGCGACTTTCAATACGTATTTGAGATCGGCTGAACCGTCGGCCCCGGGAGGGGTGGGGAGGGCGAGAAAAATAATTTTTGCGTCCTTAATGCCTTCCTCCAGGCTACTGGTGAAAAAAAGACGACCTTGTTTGATGTTGCGGTCGAACAACTGCTCCAGACCGGGTTCATAAATGGTGATGCGACCACTTTTTAGTTTATCGACTTTCGCCTGATCGATATCCACGCAAGTGACTGTATTACCCGTTTCTGCAAAACATGTTCCGGTTACCAGACCTACGTAACCTGTGCCAACTACAGCAATTTTCATGATTAGAGGGGATTAAAGAATTTTTGGAATGCGAAATTATGAATTTTAGTGACACAAGTCGCCTTAACACGGCCTTTGGGGCATTTCTTAGCCACTTTTCTTAAGCAATCGATTTAACCTAACATTCGTTTGTTAGTTTAGATTTTAATCGTACTTTTATGCCCTCAAATTTTACCTCATAACTATGCAAGCATTAATGGATAGCCCGATGACCGTGAACTTCCAGGAAACCGAAAACCAAACGATGATCCGTGACATGGTTCGCGACTTTGGGGCCAAAGAAATAAAGCCATACATGATGGATTGGGATGAGCGCCAGGAATTCCCCATAGATCTCTTTAAGAAGATGGGTGGCCTGGGACTGATGGGCGTGCTGGTGCCGGAAGAATATCAAGGCGCCGGCTTTGGCTACCTGGAATACATCACCGCCATCGCTGAAATATCCCGCATCGACGGGTCCATAGGCCTTTCCATGGCGGCTCATAATTCGCTTTGCACAAATCACATCCTGCTCTTCGGCAACGCTTCACAAAAACAGGCTTACCTGCCCAAACTGGCCACCGCCGAATGGATCGGCGCCTGGGGCCTCACCGAGCCCAATACCGGCTCTGATGCCGGCAACATGCGCACCGTGGCCGTAAAAGATGGTGACTATTGGGTGCTCAACGGCGCAAAAAATTTCATCACCCATGGCCGGTCGGGCAACGTGGCCGTGGTGATCGTGCGCACAGGGGCAGTAGGCGACTCGCGCGGTATGACGGCCTTCGTCGTCGAAAAAGGCACTCCGGGATTCACCTCGGGAAAGAAGGAAAACAAGCTGGGCATGCGCGCCTCCGAAACGGCTGAAATGATCTTTACCGACTGCCGGATTCACAAAAACCAGATGCTGGGCAAAGAAGGGGAAGGTTTTATCCAGTCCATGAAAGTGCTCGACGGTGGCCGCATCTCTATCGCCGCCCTCAGCCTGGGCATTGCTATGGGTGCCTACGACGCCGCCCGAAACTATTCCAAGGAGCGTCACCAGTTCAACCAGCCCATTTCGCAGTTCCAGGGCATCGCCTTCAAGCTGGCCGACATGGCCACGAAGATCGAAGCTGCCAAATTGCTCACGTTCCGGGCCGGCGATATGAAAAACAGGGGAATGGACGTGAATAAAGAGTCCGCCATGGCCAAGCTCTATGCGTCGGAGGTTGCCGTGGAGGTTGCCAATGAAGGGGTGCAGATCTTTGGAGGCTATGGCTATACCAAAGACTTCCCGGCCGAGAAATATTACCGCGATGCCAAGCTGTGCACCATCGGCGAAGGCACGTCGGAGATACAAAAACTGGTCATTTCCCGCTCAATCTTGAAGTAGTGTTTGCAAAAAGGCCGGCTGTACCCTATATTTGCAGCCCTAAATAAGAATTATGCTCATTGTTAACGTTAAAGAAAACGAATCCATCGACAAAGCCCTGAAGCGCTTCAAAAAGAAGTTCGAAAAAACCGGTGTTTTGAAGGAATTGCGTTCCAGAACATCTTTTGAAAAGCCTTCGGTTACTCGTCGTGCCCAGATCATCCGCGCCGCTTACCGCGAGCAGATGAGACTTGCCGAGACCAAAGTCTAAGGATTCTCTCCCTTTTTTGACCTGAATACTTTGTTGATAGCTGAAAAGTTATCAACAATCTATCCTCATTATATCCACTAATACCCTTTAAGTCTTTCTTAAAGGGTATTATTTTTTTACATTGCTTCTACTGCTGGGTTTGGTGTAGCAAGCATGATAGAATCCTTCCTTAAATACGTCCAATTCGAAAAGCGACTCAGCGCTCACACGGTGCTGGCCTACAAAACGGATCTCGATCAGTTCACAGCTTTTCTTGCCAACACATTTCCCGACTACGCTCCCGAGACTGCAGACCATGGTGTCGTGCGCACCTGGATCATCCAGTTGGTGGAGAGCAACCTGGATGCTGCGTCGGTGAACCGGAAAATTGCTTGCCTCCGCTCGTTCTATAAATTTCTTCTGCGACAGGAAGTGATCGGCAAGGATCCCATGCAGAAGATCACCCAACTAAAAACAAAAAAGAGACTACCCTCCTTTGTCAAAGAAGGCGATATGGCCCATTTGCTGGACGACACCGAATTCGGACCAGACCTGGAAGGTGTGCGCGACAAACTCATCCTGGAATTGTTATATGCCACGGGCATTCGTTTGTCGGAGCTGCTCACGCTGAAAGAAAATGAGATCGATCTTCACGGACGAACCATTAAAGTGCTTGGCAAAAGAAACAAGGAAAGAATAATCCCTTTCGCCGCCGGAATCGTTAATACCATGAAAGCCTACCGGACCGTGAGGAACAAGGAAGTGGAATTGAAAGGACACGGATATTTTTTTGTCACCAACGCGGGCGAGCCCTGCTACCCGATGATGATCTACAGAAAGGTAAAAAAGTACCTTGGCCAGCACACTACGGCCGAGAAAAACAGCCCGCACGTTCTGCGGCATACTTACGCCACACATTTGCTGAATAAAGGAGCGGAGATCAACGCCGTGAAAGACTTGTTGGGTCACAGCAGCCTGGCGGCCACACAGGTGTACACACACAACTCGATGGAGAAGCTGAAGAAGGTTTTTGATCAAGCGCATCCCAAAGCATAACTTCTATGAACAAAGCATTATCATTCCATACCACTACAAACCCCCGGCGCATGACGAGATAACTACTCACCGACTTGCCGGCAGGTCGTAAGAAATGCCGGACTGTTTATTGTTTCACTTAAATTTTTACCATTATGAAATTACAAGTGCATTCCATCCACTTCGATGCAGACATCAAGCTGATCGATTTCATTCAGAAAAAGCTGAATAAACTGGAGACCTTTTATGACCGGTTGGTGGATGGTGAAGTTTTTCTGCGCCTCAACAACGAAGGAATTGAAAATAAAACAGTGGAAATCAAAGTTCGCGTCCCGGGCAACCAGCTCTTTGCCATCGAGAAGGCCCGTTCGTTTGAAGCGGCCACCGACCTGGCGGCCGACGCCCTGCGCATGCAGCTCACGAAGTTCAAGACCAAGGTAAACGACGGGCGCGCCTGATGAAGCGCCTGAAAATAGTGTCATAAAATTTTACAGGAAGGCCCCTTCGCGGGCCTTCTGTTTTTTTCATCCCTCCGAAATCGATAGAAGATTGTGCGTTCGGCCGGTCTTCCGAAATCATGAGGATAAGCCGATTAATTTCGCCATCTTGCGCGCCGAACTAATGACCGGGTTTTCCGGTTTTACTCAGTAAGGGTGAGGCATTTAGCAGCACCGGTTCATCTAAAAAAAATTACAACCATGGGAAGACCTCCAGTATTACCGAAGAAGAAAAAAGACGGGTTTTATCTTGAATTGCGTAATAAAGGCGCAAAATCGGGCATTATCGTTATTCGCGACACCAAAGAGGCAATGATGCAAGCTGCCAGGCAGTACGAAAACACCAAGGATGTGATCATCCTGGGCGAACATAAAAATGGTAAAAAAGTAGAGGAAGGCCGCAAGAAAGTAGCCAGCGCTTAACGTTCAAACGGTTTCAACACTTCTTCCACACTTTTCGCAGTAACGAAGAATTCTAAGAGACGCAACAATACGCGATCCACTAACGTGTCAGGGCAAGAGGCACCGCTGGTAAGAATGATTTTTACGGGGCTTTTGTCAGGCAAGTAATGTTGCGTCTTTTCTTTCTCCTTCCGGCCATAATTGAAATGCCGGATCTCTTCGTGCGAAATAATCTCCTTTTCTGAATTGATAAAGTAGGTTGGGAATTTGCGCTCGCACAATTCCACGATGTGCGATGTATTCGAGCTGTTATATCCCCCAATCACCACCGCCAGATCGGCATCCGTTTCCAACAATTTATAAGTAGCTTCCTGATTATCGTTCGTGGCGTAGCACAACGTGTCTCTCGTATCGGCAAAGTGCTGCTTCAATGTTTCGGCGCCATACTGCTGAAGCATCAACTGGCGGAAGTAGTCGGCGATGGCCTGTGTTTCGGTGGCCAGCATGGTGGTTTGATTGACCACACCCACTTTTTTCAAGTCGCGTTCCGGGTCAAAGCCCGTTGAATATTTTCCTTCGAACTCCGTGTAGAATTCCTGCTTCGATTTTTTTCCGGTGATGTATGCTCCCAAGGCATGTGCATCCTCCATGTCGCGGACGACCACAGAAGCTCCATGATGTGCACTGTGCGAAAAGGTGGCGCGTGTTTCTTCGTGCTTGGGTTTTCCGTGTATAATGATGGTGTATTCGTCCGTGCCCAGCTTCTCGGCGCGGTTCCAGACTTTTTCAACGAACGGACACGTGGTGTTGTACTGCTGAACTTCCATGCCCTTGGATTGCAACAGCTGTTCTATTTCCAGCGTGGTTCCAAAGGCCGGCACGATCACCACATCTTCCGGTTTCAGCGTGTCCCAGGGGATGAATTGGTTGCCCTCGGGGTCCATGATGAACTCGATGCCACGGCTTTGCAGGTCATTGTTCACTTCCTGGTTGTGAATCATCTGGCTGAGCAGGAATACGCGCTTGCCGGGGTTTTCCTCCAGTGCTTTGTAGCTGATCTCTATAGCGTTCTCCACGCCATAGCAAAATCCAAAATGACGGGCGATGTAAAATTGAACGGGACCGAAATCCAAAATGGTAGGTGAAAAATCCTGTTTGCGCAGGTCTTTCAAACGTCGCCACTCCTTGATCTTTCCGGTGATGGCCGACTTATAGTGGGATGGGATCTCAAACTTTTTGATAACAATACTGTCTTAACGTCTAACGGCAAAGTTAGCGTTTGTTGGGAAGGATAGTGAAGGGAAAGCCCATTATTCTCTTCTCCTGACAGTGTCAGGCAACGGAGAATAACGGGGTTTCAATTTCTACAGAATTATGCTGCTTTAGAGAGCTTATCTTCCTTGATCTTGTTTGTCCTTACCTCTTTGGCTTCCAGGTCGAACCACTTCACTTCGACAAAATTGTTTTTGATGTATTTCAGAACCTCCATCACTTTTCCATCAATCTTGCTGCGAACACGTTCGCCTTTTCTAAACAATCTCCTCATAATTTAACTTAATCTATGTTTACATCCTCAAGGCGTAGTTGAATTCTCGCGGAAGGTCTTCATAGGTTCCCGAGAAAATCACCAGGTCGCCAGGTTTCTTTTTCTTTACAATGTCATTGAACTCTTTTACGGATTTTACAGGTTGATCGTTCACTTTCGCTACGATAAAGCCTTCCCGCATGTCGGTGTACTTGGATATTTTGCCATTTCCGAGGGCTTTTATCCGGACACCGTGATCAAGATCGAGTTTTTTTAGGACTTTTCCATCTATCTCCTCCAATTGTACACCCAGGGTCGAAACTTCGTCTTTTACGGCGGCAGTCACCGCTTCAGCCTTTCCATCACGGTTTTTCAGGATCACGGGGATCGTCACTTCGCTTCCTTTACGGTTGACCACCATGTTCACCTTGTCGCCGGGACGGTGACGACCGATGTACTCGATCAGGGCCGTGCTGGACTTGATGGGGGCTTCGTCTATCTTGATCACTACGTCGCCTTCTTTCAAACCGGCTTCCTTGCCAGAGCTATGCTCGGCGAAGCCTGAGATATAGGCGCCTTCATTTACTTTGAGATCATATTCTTTTGCCAGATCACTGTTCACGCTACCGACCGACACACCCAGCCAGCCACGTTGCACCGCGCCGAACTTGATAAGGTCCTCGGTGATCTTACTCACGATGTTGGAAGGGACAGCAAAGCCATAGCCCGAATATGATCCCGTGGGACTGGCGATAGCGGTGTTAATGCCTACCAACCCACCGTTCAACTCTACCAGCGCGCCACCACTGTTTCCAGGGTTGATGGCGGCATCGGTTTGAATGAACGATTCTATCGCAGTGTTGCCGCCTTGGCCCTGACTCATGATGATGCTGACATTTCTGCCCTTTGCACTGATGATCCCGGCCGTTACTGTAGACGTCAGGTTGTAGGGGTTTCCGACAGCCAATACCCATTCGCCAACTTTGGCCTTATCCGAATCCACAAAGGGAAGATAAGGAAGGCCTTTCTGGTTGATCTTGATGAGGGCGAGGTCGGTGTCGGGGTCGACGCCGATCACTTCGGCTTTGTAAGAACGGTTGTCATACAGCGTTACCTCCACCACATCGGCATCCTGCACGACGTGATTGTTGGTGACAATGTAGCCGTCAGCATTTATGATGACACCGGAGCCTGAGCTTTGGCTCGGACCTTGGGGAGCGCGAGGGCCAAAAAATTCACGGAAGGGATCCATGGATTGGGTCTGTTCCGGACGATGAGGACCGTCTTGCGTAGATTTTATGAACACTACCGCTGGCATTACTTTCTCGGCGGCGGCGGTAAAGTCAAGGGGCACCGCTTCGCCTTTTTCGTCTACGCGATAGGCTACCTTTGACGCCGGGGTACCGGTGAGGTATTCGAGCTTGGTTGCGGGGTCCTTTTTATCCAGCCATTGAAATGATGCTATCGTGCAGGCGCTTCCCAGCACGGCAGCAAAAAAAAGAGAACCGAATTTTTTCATGTTGAGTCTAAATTTTTAACCTGTTTGTTCCCATACAAAAACCAGGCAAAAGGGCTTCTGACGTAAATTTTGTCAGTTTTTTTCAGCCTCTAACCGCCTTCTTTTCAGCGCCTTCTGTCATGGTTTGGAGGGATTGTCCTCTAAATACGAAAAGTTTCGGATTTAGGTTCGTCCTCGTCTGCCAATTTTACACGATCGGTTCACAGGGTCATTATAACCGGGGTTCCCCGAGATTGTTTTCAGGCATACCGTTTTTATCTTCATACCATGAGAAACGCATGGCTACTGTCAGTCCTCCTATTGATCGCTCATCCGGGTGGAGCGCAGGACGTCAAAGATTTCCATTGGCTTGTGGGCACCTGGAAAATTTTGGACGCGAATCCGGACAAGACCAGCTACGAGGTTTGGACGGACGCGGGTAACAACACGTTAAAAGGTATTTCCTACAACGTCAAAAATGGAGACACCCTGGTAACGGAAGAGATCAAGCTCTTGCGCAAAGGTCGTTCTGTGTACTATACCCCAGACGTTGCGGGGCCACAGGGAGAAGTTGAATTCAAAATCACCTCCTACGACACTAACGGCTTTATGGCCGAAAATCCAACCCATGATTTCCCAAAGAAAATACGCTACCATCGCGTGACGAAACAAGAAGAAGAAAGGTTGGAGGCGACGATTGAAGGCGGTGGGAAATCGATTGACTATACATTCGTTAGGTTAAAATAATTATCACCCCTAGTTCGGTATTTATGTTGTTTTGATGACGTTTTCCAAAAAACGGTGTCACAACACAAAACTTACTCGCGGTCATACCGTAATTGGTGTTATGGAAGACCTATACCGTACCACCCATCCCTCGCAGGGTGATGATAAAGATCACCAGAAGCGCAAGCTGAAACGGCTTCGTACTATGCTCATTTTCTGGTTCATTTCTTTTGTGATCGTCGTCCTCTGGTTTTACCTCTCTCCCAACGATTAAATCCCGCCCAGTACATCTTTTTTAGATACTTTTGCCCCCTGATAGACACGCTACCATGATCATCCAGGGAAAAATTACGCTTAAAAAAGGCAAAGAGCACTCCATCGAGCGGTTTCACCCGTGGATATTTTCGGGCGCCATCCAAACCCTCGAGGGGGCTGTGGAGGATGGCGGATGGGTCGAAGTGAAGAGTTATAAAGGCAAAGTGCTGGGCTTTGGTCATTTCCAAAACGGAAGCATTGCCGTGCGCATGCTCTCGCAGGAGCCGGAGACACCTTCACAACATTTTTGGGTAGACAAGCTCCGTGCCGCCCTCACGCTGCGGGCTGCCGCGGGCCTTCCCGCTTCTTCGATCAATGCCTTTCGCCTCATCCATGGCGAAGGCGACGGGCTTCCCGGTCTCATCATCGATCTATACGACGGCGTGGCCATCATGCAGGCACATTCGGTGGGCATGCACATCGATCGTCATGCCATTTCGGAAGCGTTGCAGCAAGTTCTGGGTGAAGGCCTGACGACGGTGTACTACAAAAGCCAATCGACACTGCCCGGAAAAATGCGCAGCGCCGACCAGGACGAATACCTTTTCGGGATGACGGCCGTGCCGCATGTGATCACCGAGCACGGCAATAAATTCTTTATCGATTGGGAAGAAGGACAGAAGACCGGATTTTTTCTGGACCAGCGTGAAAACCGAAAGCTGCTGGGCGATTTCTCAAAAGGCAAGCACGTGCTCAACACGTTTTGTTACACGGGTGGATTTTCGGTTTATGCACTGCAAGCCGGCGCAGCCCTGGTGCACTCCGTAGATGCTTCCGAAAAAGCTGTCGCGCTCACGCGGAAGAACATTGACCTGAACGGGTTCAACTCCAACTATCACACCAGCTACGCAGAAGACACGTTCGACTTTCTCAAGGACAAGCAGGGCCGGTACGATGTGATCATTCTCGATCCTCCCGCCTTTGCCAAACATCGCGACGCGCGTCACCAGGCAGTGAAGGGCTATCAGCGGTTGAATATGGAAGCCATGAAGGCGATAAAAAGCAATGGCATCTTGTTCACCTTTTCTTGCTCACAAGTGGTGGACCGGCAATTGTTTTACGACACGATTGTGTCCGCCGCCATTCAGGCCGGAAGACAGATCAAAGTGTTGTATCACCTGGCACAGCCTGCTGACCACCCCGTCTCCATTTTTCATCCCGAGGGTGAGTATCTAAAAGGGCTGGTACTATACGTGGCTTGATGTGCACCCTGCATAGCACCAGCTTTTCTCTTTGGCAATTTCAATCCTTATCCTTATTCCTTTGCCGGTATCGGAGGCGGTCCTTCGGGCACATAGGCTTTGTAGATGTGTCCATTGCGCCGGGTTTCAAATTCGGTCCGCATGTCTTTTCGCAGGGTTTCGTTTTCAAAGAGATCGACCATGGTCATGGCCAGTGACTTTGCGGCGAATAGCATGCCTTTGTGACCAATGGACATACCGCCACAGGCTACCACAGCCCACGAATGCCACGGCGCATTGGCGGGTGCCGTGGTGACCAATGCGGTGATCTCCGGAACGATCCAGCTAATGTCGCCCACATCGGTAGAGCCTCCATCCGGGTTTTCTTTTGTTTCTTTCAGCGGGTGAATCGCGCCATCGAGACCCGTTTGTTTGCCCGTGCTTACCTCCTGGATTTTTTTGGCGAAAGCAATTTCTTCTTCGGTATATTTTATAGGACCGAGTGTCTCGATGTTTTTCTGCAAGGCTTCGGCGCCCTTCTTGTTTACCAGCAATTCATAGTCGCCGCCGATCACGGTGATGTTTGATTCCACGCCGGCCATGAGACCTGCTCCTTTCGCAGCCTCTCTCACGCGAGCAAACACGTCCTCCACGCCTTCGCGTTTCGAGTCTCTGATCCACATCCAGGCCTTGGCATATTCGGGCACCACGTTGGGCACGTCGCCCCCTGCTTGGATCACATAGTGCATGCGCACGGAAGGTTTCACGTGCTCGCGCATCATGTTTACACCGTCGAGGAAAAGTTCGAGACCGTCTACTGCGCTGCGTCCGTTCCAGGGATCGCCGGCGGCATGGGCCGCTTTGCCTTTAAACTCGATTATGAAATCGACCATGGCTTGGGAGCTTTGCGTGTTGGCGGCGATCTCCACGTCGGGGTGCCAGTCGAGGCATATGTCGACATCGGAAAATAATCCTTCGCGCGCCATATAGATCTTTCCGCCCACCGACTCTTCTGCCGGGGTCCCGTAGAAGCGGACGGTGCCCTTCAACTTGCCTTGCTGGATCTGTTCTTTTATGGCCACCGCTGCACCAAGACTTCCTGCGCCAAACAAGTTGTGGCCACAGCCATGGCCAGGTGCTCCTTTCAAGAGCGGTTCTTTTTCAGGTTGTGCTTTTTGTGAGATGCCGGGCAGGGCATCGAATTCGCCCATGATTCCGATGACCGGTTTTCCTGTACCAAATTCGGCCGTGAAGGCCGTGGGCATTCCCGCTACGCCGCGTTTCACCCGGAACCCCTGGGCCTCGGCATAATCGGCGAGGGTCTTCGACGATTTTTCTTCTTTGAGTGCGGTTTCGGCGTAGGCCCACACCTCGTCGCTAAGCTTTATTAGCTCCTGCTGGTGCTTGTCTACCGACTTCATGACAGCGTCTTTGTTGGGATTGGCCTTCTTGGACTGCGCGAATGCGCCGCCTGCAGCCCAAAGCGCGAGCAGCAGAAAAAATAGTTTCCTTCTCATAGGGTTCAACATTAGGTTAATGGTTAAGGTTGACCCAAGATAAAAAATTGAATTCTAGGAAAAAGTTTTTTGTCCGGTTTCCGTCAAAGAAGCCTGTCCTGGCTTAGGAGGGTCGTATGCCTCTACCGCTCAGTTCTTCGAATGTTCGCGTTGATAATGCTCGCGCAAAATGTCTTCGCCAAAATCATTGGTCAGGTCGCGCACCACAGTATGGACGTGGTTGGCATTGGTTTGCGTGTTGTCATATTCGATCAAGAGCATAGGCCCTTGGATGCGATAGTAATGACCCGCCCCCGGTTGCAGGCTGCCGGCCCAGGCAAACGAGAGATTCTCGATACCGGCCTTTTTTATTTTGGCCATCAATTTATCGGAAAATCCGAGTTCATAATTCTTCACGTACACATCCAGCAGTTTGAGGAATGTGTTCTTCTGCGATTCGGTCATCGAGGTGTAGGACAGTCCTTTCGGGTCTAGGGGCTCTGCTTTGCGTTTGTCGAACGATACGATCTCGGGCAGGGCGGCCTCAGAAATCATGGCTTCCTTGCGCTGCGGAGCGGAGAGCGAATTGATGAGGGTGAAGCCGAGGCTGGTCTCGTCTTTCAACACTTGCTTACCTCTTTCGGCGCCTTCGCGCACGATGCCGGGGTTCGATCCAAAGAACGACGGTGTGGAGGATTCAATACGGTTGTTTGCGGTGGAGAAATTAAGGGCGATGTGATGGCCTTCGAAGCGCCATCCCCACGGCGCGCTGCCGGAGGGGTCTCCAAAAATGGTGACATAGTAATTCAAGGGGTCGCGATAGTTGTCTTCGGGACCGCGTTTTTCCACTTCCTTTAATACATTTTCGAGTGCCATGATGGCATTGGCTTTAGTATAGCCTTGCAGACTCACGGAAGCTTTCAGCAAGTCGAGCGCGGCCTGGCGTTGGGCTGGGTTGAAGTCACGGAAGCAGGCGCCGTTCCGCTGGGTGGGCACAAAATGCCAGTTCTGACGTTCGTCGTCCTCCAGTGTGTAGCGAGCTTTTGCCTGGAGCTCCGGTGTGAGGCTGGCCAGGAAGGCGTTGGCTTTACCCGCCAGGTCCGGCGTTTGGGCAATCGCGGAAGTGCTGACCAAAAGTAAAAGGGCAATCCAGTTTTTCATGATGACGGGTTTAGTTGTGTTTACCGATGAAGACCCATTCTCTCTTTGCAGTGATCGCGTAAAATGTAAGGCTCCCGACATTTCACCCGAAATGGAAAATCCATCTTTGCATTCTTTACGTATTTAAAATCTATACTTCAAAAATGACTTTCTGCACGCTACAGCACCCAGACCATCGGATAAGCCATTTACACAAAAAAAGAATATCCATGAAGACAATTTACGGCGTTGTCCTTTTTATCCTGATCATCGGTCAGGTGCACGGCCAAAGCGACGATGTCCGGAAGAAACAATACAATGTCAAGAACACTGTTGCGCTGGAGGGCTATGATGCCGTGAGCTACTTTGATGGCAAGCCGCTGGAAGGAGAGGCGGAATTTAAAACCGTCTACAAAGGACTTGTCTACAAGTTCGCCACGCAGAGCAACCTCACCAAATTTACGGCAAATCCCGGCAAATATGAACCGGCCTATGGTGGCTGGTGCGCCTTTGCCATGGGGGAGTCGGGTGAGAAAGTGAAGGTCGATCCCGAAACCTTTACTATCCTCGACGGCAAACTTTATCTTTTCTATAATTTCTGGGGCAACAACACATTGACCGGCTGGAAAAAAGATGAGAAAAAATTGAAAGAAGCCGGCGACCGCAATTGGGACAAATTCGTTCACTGATCCAAAATTTTCTGAACAACTGTAAAGGCGCGCTGAAATATGAATCGTTTTCTCTTAACTTCGAAACTTAACTCCCCATTATGAACTTGAACCAGGCATGCGCTAACATTCTTGCCCAGCTGACCGAGTTGGTGAATCAAATTCATGAACCCGATTTTACGAAGCCTGCCGAAACACTGAGCCGCTCCACCATCGGACAACACCTGCGCCATACGCTGGAGTTTTTTATTTGTTTTGAAAATGGCTTTCAGCAGGGGCTCGTCAACTACGACAAGCGCGCACACGACAAGCGAATGGAGAGCGACAAATTTATTGCGCTTTCAACCATCGACCGGATCCAGGATTTTGTTTATCGCTTGGAAGAAAAAGCCATGCGCCTGGAAGTGGGCTATGACCTGGAGCGCGAAGATTTTATTGCGATTGAAACTACCGCCATGCGCGAATTGGTGTACAATATCGAACATGCCGTGCATCATATGGCCATTATGAAAATCGGCATTCGCGAGATCGCACCCTATGTTAAACTTGCCCCCGATTTCGGAGTAGCCGCCTCCACATTGCGCTATAAAGAAATCGCTTATTCTACCGCCCATAGTTAGATCGCCGAATGTCATTTGTCGAAACGGTAAAGCGCAGTAATTTTTTTATCAAGATCACCCATTGGGAATACTGGCCGTTCGGCATTGTGCAGTTTCCGGTGATGCTTTACTTTGGCTGGTTGTCGCTGCGGGCACGATCGTTTTTCTTTTTCTCTGCTTCCAATCCGGGTATACCGATGGGGGGTATGTTCGGAGAATCGAAATACGATATCCTCTCAAAGGTTCCGCGGACCTACACACCCACTACCATTTTTGTTCCCGCCTCCTCGACAAAGGAAGAAGTGCTGGCACGATTGAAAGAAGGCCATCTTGAATTTCCAGTGATTTTTAAACCCGATTTGGGTGAGCGCGGATTTATGGTGAAACGCATCCGGTCCGCAACTGATGTTGAAGCCTATCTTCAGCAGATGAAATTCGACTTTATCGCACAAGAGCTCGTGGACCTACCCTTGGAATTCGGCGTCTTCTACACCCGCTTCCCACAAGAAGCACACGGTCGCGTGACCTCAGTGGTGAAAAAAGAAATGCTTACCGTAACCGGCGACGGCTCAAGCACGCTGCAACAACTCATTCTTGCCAAAGATCGTGCAAAGCTGCAATGGGGGACGTTAAAAGATACGTATCGCGACCGTCTAACGGAAGTGCTAAAGGCCGGGCAAACCTTGGAGTTGGTCTCTATCGGCAACCATTGCCTCGGCACGAAATTTCTCGACGGCACCGCCCTGATCTCACCTGACCTATCGGCTGCGTTTGACCGCATCAGCCAGCAAATTGAAGGATTTTATTTCGGACGTTTCGATTTGCGTTGCGCCTCCGAGGAAGATCTGACGGCCGGCCGCGTGAAGGTGATGGAGCTAAACGGCTGTGGCGCCGAGCCTGCCCACATTTATCATCCCGGATATTCCCTGCGCAAAGCGCTTGGGGTGCTCTTTACACACTGGCGTAATATCTTTATTATTGCCCGGGAAAATTCAAGACGTGGCGTGCCGTACACTTCCTGGAAAGAAGGCGCGAGCTTTTACCGGAAGTTCAAGGCGGCCACGCAAGCCAAATGATCGTACTGCTCAACTTTGTGATGGGTTTTGTTTTCAGCTTTATCGGCTCCATCCCGCCGGGTACGCTCAATCTATTGGTGTTGCAGTTGGGCATGGAAAAAAAAATCAACATTGCCTGGCGATTCATTCTGGCCGTGGCCCTGATCGAGTATCCGTATGCCTGGATCGCGGTAGCGTTTGAACAAATGATCACCTCCACGCCCGTGATTGTCGAAAACATGCAGCTGATCACGGCCATCGTCATGACCGTGCTGGGGATCTTGAATCTTTGGCCCACCCAAAATACTCCCTCCACCTTTTCTCAAAAATTTAACAACAGTGGTTTCCGGCGTGGCATCGTGTTGAGCGTCCTCAACCCCCTGGCCATTCCGTTTTGGATTGGCACCACGGCTTATCTCAATGGACAGGGATGGATCGACCTGAGCACGCCGCTCCGGCTTCATAGCTATATTTTTGGGACTTCCATCGGCGTGTTGGTAATCCTGGTGCTGATGGCCTACCTGGCCCGGAAAGTTATCTCCGAATTTCAGCACAGTTCGTGGCTAAAAAAGATTCCCGGCATAGCCTTGTTGGTATTGGGTCTTTACGCTTTCGTGCGATATTTGATGTAATCGACTTTGCTCATGAAAAACCCGGCGTGGAAAATTTGGATCGATACGGGAGGAACCTTCACCGACTGTATAGCGCTGTCGCCGGCAGGGGAATTGACGCGTCTGAAAGTTTTGAGCAGCAGTGTGCTGCGGGTGCGAATCGATCGCGCGGAGGGGAGCAAGTTAACGGTATATCTACCGGCCAGTGTTTCCGCTGACTTTCTAAGCGGTATAAGCCTTCGTTGCGGAAACGAAACTCGAACGATCACGCACTACGATCCCTCGCGGCAAGAAATATCGCTAGACAAACCGCTTACGGAGCGTCTTTCCATTGAAACCGCGGAATTCTTCACTGGGGAAGAAGTTCCTGTGTTCGCTGCGCGATGGATCACACAAACAGGTCTGAACGATACGTTCCCTCCCATCGAAATGAAGCTCGGCTCTACGCGCGGAACCAATGCGTTGCTGGAACGAAAAGGCGCGCGAACGGCGCTCCTCGTCACAAAAGGTTTTAAAGACTTGCTGCTGATCGGCAACCAGCAACGCCCGGATCTTTTTTCGCTGGCCATCAAAAAAGAAAAGCCGCTGTATACCGATGTGATCGAAGTAGACGAGCGCATCGAAGCCAATGGAAATGTACTGCATCCCCTGCATGCAGACGAATACGGCAAGCTCGTTCTTCGTCTGCAAAAAAATAAAATCGACTCCATTGCCATCGCGTTGCTGAACAGCTATGCTAATCCGGCCCACGAACTTGGAATGGAACAAACCCTGAGAAGCGCGGGGTTTTCATACCTATCGCTTTCCGCGAGACTTTCGTCACAGATCAAAATACTTCCCCGGGCCGAGACAGCGCTGGTCAACGCGTATCTCGATCCCATCATTCACCAATACATTTCCAATATCCGTACCGTGTTGGTTTCGGCTGATCTAAAAGTGATGTCCAGTGCAGGCGGATTGCTCCCCGCGGATGATTTTCAGCCGAAGGACAGCTTGCTCAGTGGCCCTGCAGGCGGTGTGATGGGAGCCCTCTTTAAAGCCCGGCAGTCCGGCATCGACAAAATATTGACGTTCGACATGGGGGGCACCAGCACGGATGTATCGCGCTGCAACGGGCGGCCCGACTACCGCTTTGAAGCCACTGTGGGGACACTCAAAATACTATCGCCATCGCTCGCCATCGAAACCATCGCTGCCGGTGGCGGCTCCATCTGTGCCTACGACGGTTTCCGTTTCACGGTAGGTCCACACAGCGCGGGTGCCTCTCCCGGACCCGCGTGCTACGGCGCCGGCGGACCGCTAACGATTACCGATGTCAATGCGTTGCTGGGACGGTTGGATGAAGATAATTTTTCCATTCCCATTAAGCCGTCCGCTGCAGACGATGCTCTGGATGAGCTGCTAAAACGCGTTCGCAAGAAAAGGAAAACGCCCCCCGGCAAAGAAGAAGTGCTTGAGTCGTTCATCGACATTGCCAATGAGAAAATGGCGGAGGCCATTCGCAAGGTTTCCCTTTCGAAAGGACACGATCCCCGTGAGTATGCCTTGCTCAGTTTCGGAGGCGCCGGCGGCCAGCACGCCTGCGCGCTAGCATCCATTCTGGACATGCAACACGTCATCATTCCATACGACGCGGGCCTGCTCAGCGCCTATGGCATCGGTCATGCCAGGCTGGAAAGCGTGAAAGAAAAATTGGTGTTGAAGAAATTGCGCGACGTGTTTTCCCAACTCGACGACGATTATCAACTCCTTTCAGAACAAGCCAAAGCATCGCTGGCCACAAGTGCCAGCGAACCACTGCAAAATACCCAGGAACACCGGCTGATCTTTCTCCGGCTGAAGGGCCAGGAAACTTCTTTAGAGATCGAATTCACAACGAAGGAAGACCTCGAGAAAAAATTCATAGTTCAATATAAAAGCGTTTATGGCCACTGGCTAAGCGACCGCGACATCGAGGTAGAATCGCTCCGCGTAGTGATGACGACCGGCACAGAGCCGCGGGACGACACGCCAAAAGGGAAAGACTATGTCCCGGAGCCCGCAAAACAAAAACGGATGTTCA
The DNA here is from genome assembly GCA_036525235.1 of Chryseolinea sp. Classification (GTDB taxonomy): domain Bacteria; phylum Bacteroidota; class Bacteroidia; order Cytophagales; family Cyclobacteriaceae; genus Chryseolinea. The sequence goes on from DATDAV010000144.1 coordinate 99,169, forward strand.
TCTCCGGCAAGTGGCGCAAATGCAACGTCTACCGCTGGGAAGCGCTATCACCCGGAGCCCGTATCAAAGGACCTGCCCTCATCAGCAGTCTCAACTCTACCGTGGTGCTGGAAGACGGTTGGACATTCGACCTGGATGAAAAACAAAACGCGCACATTCGTCATGAGCACGTCACCAAAAAAAGAATGGTGGCCTCGCCGGAAGCACAATTGGAGTTATTCACCAACCGCTTCACTGCCGTAGCCCTCGAAATGGGAACACTGCTGCAACGCACGTCTTTCTCCGTCAATGTGAAAGAACGACTTGACTTCTCCTGCGCGGTGCTCGACGCCACGGGTAGTCTTGTGGTCAATGCCCCACACATTCCCGTACACTTAGGAAGCATGGGTGTCTGTGTTCGCTCCGTCATGAAAACACTGCCCATGAAAGACGGCGATTTGATCATCACCAACCACCCTGCCTTTGGTGGCTCGCATCTTCCTGACATCACGCTCATCCGGCCCGTATTCTTCCGCAAACAACTCGTGGGCTTTGTGGCCAATCGCGCACACCACGCCGAGATCGGAGGAAAGAAGCCCGGCTCCATGCCGGCGGATGCCACGTGCCTGGAAGAAGAGGGCGTTGTCATCGCACCACAGTATCTCGTGAAAGGCGGGGTTCCTCAATGGGAAAAAATTGAATCACTATTTTCAAACTGCCCCTATCCTACACGATCACTCCAGGAAAATCTTGCTGATTTAAACGGCGCGTTGGCCTCGCTCGTGCTGGGTGCTGAAGCTTTGAAGAATTATTGCCAGCAGTTTGGTTTAGCAACCGTGCACCACTACATGCAATTGCTAAAGCAGCACGCCGCGATGCTCATGCATCAAAAAATAAAAAACTTTGGCAACCGGATATTCAAAGCGAAAGAACTCCTGGACAGCGCCGCCCTACTCCAAGTTTCTATTTTCAAAAAGGGAAAGACACTGCATTTTGACTTCACTGGGTCGGCAAAAGTGCAACCCGGAAATCTCAATGCCACGGTGGCTATTGTGAACAGTGTAGTGTTGTATGTGCTTCGCCTTTGGGTAGATGAACCTGTCCCATTGAACGAGGGGTTGTTAAAAGACGTGAAACTTATTCTTCCTCCAGGTTTACTCCATCCAAAATTCTCGGAAGACAACAAAAAATCGCCGGCGGTGGTGGGTGGCAATACGGAAATCAGTCAGCGCTTAACCGATACGTTGCTGAAGGCCCTGGGACTATCCGCGTGCAGTCAGGGTACCATGAACAATTTCCTGTTTGGAAATGAACGCTTCGGCTATTACGAAACCATCTGCGGCGGCGTGGGCGCAGGACCCGGATTTGACGGCGCCGATGCCGTGCACCAGCACATGACGAATACGCGGATCACCGACCCGGAAATTTTAGAATTCCGCTATCCTGTTCGCCTCGAAAAATTTGAGATCCGTCGCGGCTCCGGCGGCAAGGGAAAATGGAAAGGTGGCGACGGCGTGACGCGCGAATTTTATTTCAAAGAGGCGCTCGATGTCAACCTGCTCACGCAACATCGCACGGTTCAGCCCTATGGAATGAAGAGCGGCGAACCCGGAAAAACCGGTGAGCAATTCATTATCCGTCATCTGGGCAAAAGGGAAAAGCTTCAAGGTGTGGACGGCGCGCGCATCCAACCCGGCGACCGGCTCACCATCAAAACTCCGGGTGGTGGAGGCTGGGGTAAGCCAAAATAAAAAAGCCACCGCGAGGGTGGCCTTTTTAAAACTATGTGTCTTGGTAATTAATATACGAGGCTGTTCTCCGTCATAAATTCAGCGATCTGCACGGCGTTCGTAGCGGCACCCTTGCGCAGGTTGTCGGCCACGATCCACATGTTGAGGGTGTTGGGTGCGGACTCGTCTCTGCGAATTCTTCCTACAAACACCTCATCGCGGTTGTGCGAATTGATCGGCATGGGGTAGACGTTGTTCTTCGGATCGTCTTGCACGATCACACCGGGTGTCGTAGACAAGATCGAGCGCACTTCGCTCAGATTGAAGTCTTCATAGAACTCCACGTTCACTGCTTCGGAGTGGCCGCCGATCGAAGGAATACGCACCGTTGTAGCCGTTACGCCAATGGTGTTGTCGCCAAGAATTTTGCGGGTTTCGTTCACCATCTTCATTTCCTCTTTCGTGTAGCCGTTATCCAGGAACGAATCGATGTGCGGCAGCGCGTTCATGTCGATCGGGTGAGGATATACTTTGGGGCCGTTGATGCCTTTGCGTTCATCCATCATTTGCTGAACGGCATCTTTACCGGTTCCCGTCACCGACTGGTAGGTAGATACTACAATTCTCTTCAATCTGTATTTCACGTGAAGGGGTGCCAAAGCCATCACCATTTGAATGGTGGAGCAGTTGGGGTTGGCGATGATGCGGTCGTCGATGGTCAGTTCGTGGCCGTTGATTTCGGGCACGATCAGTTTTTTTGTAGGGTCCATTCTCCAAGCCGACGAGTTGTCGATCACGGTTGTTCCCGCTGCGGCATATTTGGGTGCCCACTCCAGGGAGGTACCTCCACCGGCCGAGAAAATCGCGATGTCCGCACCCAGTTTGGCGCCTTCTTCAATGCTCTTAATGGTATATTCCTTACCCTTAAACTTTATAACCTGCCCTACCGATTTGGGCGAGGCAATCAAATGGAGTTCGTCAAATTCAAAACCTCTTTCCTCTAATACTTTGAGGATTTCCTGGCCCACGAGTCCGGTGGCGCCTACTACTGCGAGTTTCATTTTTTATTTATATTTAGAAAGTGTAAAATTAATCTTTCCCGTTGTGCTTATGAAAAACCACATGCAAATATGCAGGTTTTCAAACTTGCAATCGTTTACAGCAGCAATTTTTCTAATGCTTTTCGCTGCGCTCCCCACCCAACAAATGTTCGCTCAGCTCTCGGATGCATTCGATGACGGCGATTTCAATCAGCAGCCGGCATGGTCCGGAACGTCTGCATTCTTTCAGGTGGTGACCCAACAGCTCAGGCTGATCGCCCCTCCTGCAAATGGTCAGGCTTACCTTTCCACTCCGAGCAATGCCCTGGAGGACGCTTCCTGGGAGATCGATCTCTCGCTGGACTTCAACCCCTCCGCCACGAACTACGCTCGTATCTATCTCACCTCCGACCAACCCGATCTCTCCGGACCACTGAATGGATATTTCATTCAAGCGGGTGGCGCGACAGACGATGTGAGTTTGTACCGGCAAACCGGCCTTGTCACCACAAAGGTCATCGACGGACAAGACGGCCTGCTCAACCAGACCGCCGTCGCATTGAACTTGAGAGTGACACGCGACGCCAATGGCTTGTGGCAGCTCTTCTCCGCCCTTGGATCGTCGCCCAGCACACTGGAAGGGACTGCAACAGACCAAGTCATTCTTTCC
>DATDAV010000145.1:0-70781 GCA_036525235.1 Chryseolinea sp.
CGTTACAAGGAGGCGCGCGAAGTGGTGAAAGCCATTAAAGTGAAGAAGCCTGTAACAGCATCCAAGAATTTCTTCAACGACATCCTGAATAAAACCAAGAGTCTGTTGATCGATGACCTGGATGGAAAGAACGAATATTGAGCATTTCGGAACAGCAAAAAGCGGGCGTTCGTGTAGCGTTGGCCACCCTGATCCAAAACCAAAAAGACAACCACTAAAAAAAATCTAATCATGTTTGAAGCAGGATCATACAAATTTGAGATCCCCAAAGCCAACAACAACCGCTCTATCATCAAGGTGATCGGCGTTGGCGGTGGCGGGAGCAATGCGGTGAACCACATGTATAAGCAAGGCATTAAAGATGTCGAGTTCATCGTTTGTAATACCGACAACCAGGCGCTGATGAGCAGCCCTGTGCCGAATAAACTTCAGATCGGCACCAACCTCACCGAAGGGTTGGGATGCGGCGCCAACCCAGAAGTGGGTAAGAACGCGGCGCTGGAAAGCAAAGAGCAAATCCGCGAGATGCTCATGGGCACCAAGATGGTGTTTGTCACCGCCGGTATGGGCGGTGGTACAGGCACCGGCGCAGCCCCGGTGATCGCCAAGATCGCCAAAGACATGGACATCCTCACCGTAGGCATTGTCACCGCGCCATTCTCTTTCGAAGGAAAGAAGAAGATGGCCGCTGCCGACCTGGGTCTCGACACGCTGCGTGAAAACTGCGACACCGTGCTCGTTATCCTCAACGATAAATTGCGCGAGATCTTTGGGAACCTCTCCATCGGCCAGGCCTTTGCCCAAGCCGATAACGTGTTGACCACGGCCGCCAAAGGCATCGCCGAGATCATCACGCTGGCCGGCTATGTGAACGTCGACTTCCAGGATGTGCGCACCGTCATGCACGATGCAGGCGCCGCCGTCATGGGCTCAGCCGAAACCCGTGGCGACAGACGCGCACCCAAAGCCGCCGAAGGCGCGCTCGCCTCACCGCTGCTCGACAGCCGCGACATCATGGGCGCGAAACGGATCTTGTTGTCCATCATCTCCGGCGTGGAAGCCGAATTGCAGATGGACGAGCTGACGGAGATCACCGAATACATCCAAGGCCAGGCCGGCGAAGAAGCCGAGATGATCTTTGGTCACGGTGTGGATCCGGACCTCGGCGACCGCATCCGTGTCACCGTGATCGCGACAGGGTTTGCGATGGAAACAAGTCACTTGCCGGTTAAGAAAGAAGAAAAGAAAGTTCACAACCTCGATCGTTCCCAGGGCTGGCTGTTCTCAGCGGATCATTCCGCAACCGAAAACAACGACATGGGGTCTCGTCGCACACCCGAAATAAAAACGGGCGCTTCGGATGAAGAACCTGTTGAACGCGAACAAGTATTCACCGGTCCCTTCAACCGCGTCGAGCCCGTCCAACCCGAAAACTCCGACGACGACGGCGAAGAAAGCCTCTTCAAAGACGACGATTTCGACGACGTCACCCCACGCTATGGCGACCAGGTGATCAACGACGAAGGCATGATGGAACTGCGCTCCACCAAACAACGCCTGCAACAACAGGCCAAAGAGCGCCAGGAAAAAATGAAGGCGGCCCGCAAGCAAGAGATGACCAAAGAAGAGTTCAACGAAAAATGGTCACTTCCGGCTTACTTGCGCCGTGGCGTAAAAATGCAGGATGTGCCCCACTCTGCAGAGCCCTTCATCTCCAAATACAATTTGAACGACGACAACAATCTGTTGGGCAACAATAAATTTTTGCACGACAACGTAGACTAGACTAACTTAATAGAAACACAGTAAACGCAGAGAAAGACATGAAAGACATGGCATTTCCGGCACGACAGGTGATTTACTCCATTCGTAGTGGTTGTTGGTGGTAAATATTTTTTGCCGGTGCCGGAGTGCCAATTTTTAATCGGTTGATGCGCTATTTTTTATTTGCAATTTTTTGGTTGAGCAAAGAGCGCAGGAGTTATGTAAATGCCGGACGTGGAAACGTCCGGCGTTTGTTTTGTAGAGGGTATTCGTTTCGGCACACCCACGCCAGTGTCCCAGCGAAAAGCCATCTCCGGCAGATAACGAACAAGGGGAAGTTCTTCGACCCTAACTGCTGGAAATCCTCATTCATGTCAGCCACGATCTCACGTTGGACGTAATGATATGATTTCGAATACCATGTCATTAGGGAAGCATTGTGAGATGAGGCAATGGCCCGAAAAAATTATTCCACCCGATAGAGATCTGTTTCATTCAAGGCAATGCAGAAGTCAGTGATCCATGCTCCTGCCGCATCAACATAAAGCACGTTGGGTTTATTTTTCTTTGTGATGATACCGTCGGCAATCCAGCCATTCAAACTGCTCACCAGATATTTATTTCCGCGCAGCGACATGTCGATGATGCTCCGGTGTTTTCTGATCACATTGGTGAGCAAGATTGCGCCGTTGAGCACGGGACTCATTTTGTCATTCTGAAAGTCATTGCACACCATAGCCGCTTCGTCGCTGCTTTGGGTGAGTTGCCAGTCCAGCCTGATCAGTTCGTTCTCGCGTGCACCGTCTTTCAGGCCGTTGAAGAAAGTCACTTCCCTGGCCAGCAATTTGGCGATGTTGTTGGTGGCCGCGTACTCGCGGCGCAGGTTGAGGAAGGCCTTTGAATGAAGGGGCTGCATGCTGGACGAATCGATGCCGTAGGTTGGGTATGCATACTTCTCGAAGGTGATAATGGCTTTGCCTGCCAGCTCGCTCAGCCTCACATGCTGAATGCCGCGTCGCCGGTTGTCGAACATCAGGTCGTTCCCCAGCGTTTTGGCAATGAGGCGGGCAATGTCTTCTGTGGACGTTTCTTTCGGACAGAAATGAGACAGCGTGAGCAAAACAAACTCCTTGTTGTTTTCTTTCAAAAAACGTTTCAATGCCAGCAACACGTCCGAAAATTTCTCACCGTAGCCGCCGCCCATGGCATCGGCCATACAATCGGAAGAACAGTGTTTGGTATACAACTCGCTTTTGAACACCCCCACGCGGAGATCAAACATCCGAAGGCCGGCCCTGAGCTGGTGCTCGATCGTTTGAGTCTGCGTCAATACATTGCATTCGTTTATCGACCCCGCGTTGATGCCACCCGTGCCGCTGAGCACGCTCATGCCAGCATCGTGTGAGCCGGGGATCACAATGTCTTTTAAGGTGTAGTTCGCCTTTGCTGGAAACAAAATATCTTCCTGCCAGCGCGCGGGGTTGTAGTTCGTGAAGTAGCTTAAGTAGAGTTTGTTGTCTTTCCCCACAAACGATACCACAAACTTTTTGTCATCCACCGCGCATAATGAAACGGGCACATCCGTAGTATATTCCTCTGGCAACACGGTTCGGTTTTGGGGCGCTTCATCCAGGGTAGTTGAGGCATAGTACAGACGGTTGTTCTTTTTGTCGCCGCGCCACACGTAGAACAAGCGTGTTGAGTTGAAGACGTGATAGAGCGCAGGCGATGTCTTTGTCTTGAAGCCGATTGCCGTTTTGTTGCTCCAGGTTTTTGTATCGAGTGTATAGTCGGCGCTGTAGATTTGTGCGTCCTGGTTTGCCCCCTTAAAGGTGATGCGGGCGGTTCGGTTGTTTAACGCCACCACAAAGGGATAGTCGCTGCTTCCCGAAATGGCGATGGCGGTCAGATCCTTTGCACGCAGCGTGCCATCGGCGGTTGTCTCCAGCAACGCGTGCACCATCGTGTTCTTATCGTCGGCATGCGACACCATCAGGATGGCATTGCCAAAGGGTGCGCACGACACACCGCCTCTTAGCTTCGCGGCATTGCTAAATGCAACGGTGTTGACATGCCCGGTGTCGAACGTGCTATCCGAATTGTTCATGACGTAGTGGAGGTTTCCGTTATCGGAAATCCAAAGGGCATAGAGTCGATCGCCCAGCACGCGTAGCACGGGGGCGGCGTTGGTCTTGCTCACACTCACCGTCTGCACGTCTTCTGAAAATTCTGTTGCGTCTTGCTTGCCCAGGTAAGCCAGGTTAACGGCCGCGCCATCGCCCATGTTTTTCCACACGACAAAGAAGCCGTTCTTGAAACGGGTGATGTCGACCGCTTTGTCGGTGCGGACATGGGGCAAATAGTTAACGGGACTGCCAAAGGTGAGATTCTGCCCCCGAAGGCTCACGGGTAACAGGAATACCGTAAGGGTTATCGCTCCAAAAAATCTGGATTTCATGACGATGAAGATACTAAAAATAGAAGTCAACTTATATAACAACCTCACCCTAAACCAACACCTTTGAAAATGCCTTCATTCCCTGGAAATATAAAAGTAGATTTGTAAAAACCCCCGACGTTATGCGAGCCAAGATTCTATTCTTCCTTGCCCTGTGCTGCACTGTGCACGTTGCTGTTGCCCAGGATGCCAACTACTGGTCCTCGTCCTATTCTCCTGCTGGCTTTCTGGTGCCGGGAGCCGTGATCGCGCACAACGGCGACAGTGGCGTGTTCTTCTACAACCCGGCCCTACTGGGTGGATCGCGCAAAAATTCCGTGACGGTGAGCGGCACCGTGTATAGCTACGACTACTATAAAATCAACAATGCATTGGGCGCCAACAAGGATCTCAAAAGCCACAACGCATCAATCATTCCCCAAATGGTGTCGGGCACCGTGTCGCTGAAAGGCAAAAGGTCGCTCACGTTTGGCTATGCATTACTGCATGTGCCCGTCATAAACTTCCAGGCCTCGCAGCAGCGCGATGACAAGTTCAATGTGCTCGACGACTCGTATAGTCCGGGAGACGAAAGTTTTGTGGGGCAAGCCAACATCAACAGCACCATTAAAGAAACTACGGGCATTGTGAGCGTGGGGTTCAAAGCTTCGTCAAAATTGTCCGTGGGCTTGTCTGGCGAAGTGCAGATGCGAAAACATGTGTATAACAAAAATTTGACGATGCGGGCGATCTATAACCCGGGGGGTGGCGGACCCGTTGGCGAATTTGCAAACGTTCAGCAGGCCTACCTCTCCAACTATGTACACGCCGGCATCCGGTTCAAGGCGGGCTTCGCCTATGATGTGGGCCGTCATCACCTCGGTTTGTTGATTACGTCACCGTTGCTTCACCTCTACGGCAGCGGCTATATCCAGTCAGACTTTGTCATCAGCGACCTGATTGTGGACGGTGGCGCAGACACACTCGATTTGTTTGCCAACACAAGGCAGGAAAAATTGAAGGCGCGTTGGAAAATGCCCGTGAGCGTGGCCATCGGCTATACGCTCGACTATGAAAAAGGCAAACTCTATGTAGCGGCCGAGTACTTTCGCAAAGTGGATACCTATGGCGTTATCACACCGCGCAACGAAGTATTTATCCGGCCCGCCGACGAATCTCAAAATTATACATCCGAGCTGTTGCGTTTTAAAGATGTCCGCCGCGCCGTGCTGAATGTGGGTGTCGGCATCAGCTACAATTTCAGCCCGGAACTGACAGGCCTCTTAGGGGCCTACACCGACTTCCGCTATGCCGACAATGATCTTGACCTGAAACAAAATTCCGGAAACGGCTATGCCTATAACATCTCGTACTGGAACAATGTCAGCACTCAAATTGGCGTCAACGTCAAGCGAAGAAAGTTCAACCTCCGGACGGGCTTGTTGCTTACGTACGGGTCAACAAATAAGTATCCACAGCTCGTCGACTTTGGCAATCCCAACGAAGACAACACACTGGCAGGCCAACCCGGATTCACCACCGCCACACACTTTTCGGCTGGATGGCTATTTTCTTACATACACAATCTTTAGGGGACGCTCCAATGTAAAGGTCCTGATGGCAACCCATCAGGACCTTGGACCTACCAGAGAAGATCGCAACATTTATGATTGTTACAAAATATATTTTATCAGGGATTTTGTTTCAATACCCCCTGCGATAAGTCAATTTGATTCTGCGGTATAGGCCATTGCTCACTCTTCCCCTCCTGAAACTGAAACGTTGTCCCTAATGCCGCAACCCCTGCCAGCGAAACATTATATAAATAGGCAGATTGCAAACAATCCGGATTGGCGTGGGAATTATCGATGAATACTTCACCCCATCGAACCAAGTCAAAGAAGCGATGTCCTTCCAACGCTAGTTCCAACTTCCTCTCCATATGCACGGCCTTGCGTGCAGAAGTTTTTGTACTGAAAGTATTATCTCCGCCCGTACCATACAACGCCACGGTGTAGTTCCCTGCAGGGATCGATGCTACCGATGGATCTGCGTAGGCTTGCCAATCTGTTTTTGACGGATCAGAAGAGAGCTTTACCCAGGAGTCTTCATTTTGTTGCCTTGTCCTGACCTGATTAACATACAGCATGGCGTTCGCTAAGCTACCTTCTTCTACTTCGCATTCTGCCGCGAGCAATAAAACATCGGCAAAGCGCATCAGGTACATATTGACTGCATTGTAGCCTGCAGTCGGAGAACTTACGTCGGTGTAGGTTCCGGTTGTTGATCCCAGTGCATTATATTTTTTGGGCGTGTAGGGGCCACCATCCGTAAGCGAGCGAACCCAAGCGGGGCCGGTATACATCCCCCAATCCAAGAATGGAACACCCGTGCGGCCCAAAGTCCAATCACACCGGGGATCAAGCGGAGCAACATCCCTGGGTACCACGGCCGCTCCCCTCAACCACTGAATATCAGCAAACTCGTTCGCGCTGTTGTTAAACGTTCCATCCAGGAAGGGAAGTCCATTGGCATTTAGCCGGTAAGAGTTCGCCAGATCCAATGACGGCGTGTTGAATCCGCAGCAGGTCACATACGGATTGCCACCATACGAATAATTTAGTGCCAGTTCTGCATTGGCATTGGCTCCGCCTGATCCATCGTTTACTGACGAATTAATAGCGAAGACTGTCTCGGCGTTATTATCATGACTGGCATCGAAGCAGTCTCTGAATTTAGACAACAGTGCATACTTATCACCGCTGGCGGTTTTTCCATTGGCGATCACTGATGTGAGAATGGGCAATGCCTCGGCATATTTCCCCTGGTATACTAAACATTTTCCTTTAAACGCATACGCTGCCCACTTATTTGCACGGCCAGCATTGGGCATCATTTCAGGCAGCGACACGTACGCAGCATCAAAGTCGGCGATGATTTTGGCCATGGCATCAATGGTGTTGGGGAGATTAAAGTCCGTAACGGTTTCATCGACGTAAGGTATGTTATGAAATACCTTATAGGCTTCTAAATGGAAAAAGCCTCTCAGAAATCTAGCTTCGCCTGTGATCCTTGCGATATCTGCGTCAGTGATAATACCGACCGGCATCTGTGCAAGGGTTTTTAAGACAGCGTTACAGCGATTCACTCCGTCGTAGACGGATCCCCATTTAGCAGCCAGATAACTATTGGTTGCGGGAGCGGTAAATGTACTCAAGGGATTAATATCCGGTTGCTCCCCTGGATAGGCGCCCTTGAAAGTTTCCTGACCACAAACGCTTCCGAAAACCCAGTTGGTCGCATTTCCAGCCCATGGTCCAACCGTGGCCGAAGAAACACCGTTTGCTTTCAGGGCCGAATACGCTCCAATTAATAAAGACTCCACTCCGGTTTGATCCTGCAATTGCGCCGTGCTCACATTCCCCATAGCCGGTACGTTTAGAAAATCCTCACAGGACGAAGCGATCAACATCAGCAGGAAAAGAAACCAGGATGACGATTTTAAAAATATTTTTTTCATGTGCTTATGATCTTTTTAGAATTCAATATTAAATCCAATGAAATACTGTTTCGTGGCGGGATAATTCCCCACATCAACACCGCGTATGGTGTCCACGTATCCAACCAGTTCCGGGTCCATGCCTGTGTATTTTGTGATCGTGAATAAATTCACAGCCTGCACCCATACTTTTACATGCGACAATCCTGCTTTAGAAACCGCCGTAGCGGGAAGATCATAGCTCAGTTGCAAATTTTTAAGCCTTGCATAGGACCCACTTTCCATGTACCATGAGTTAGATTGTGTAGAAGTGCTGAAATTGGCGGCTGACTCCAGAACAGGGGTCTTAGCATTCGAGTTGTCAGCACCGGGTTCGAGGCTAAAGGACTGGAGTGTATTCTTTGATAGCGCGGCACCCGAGGATGTTGAATAAAAATCAGTGTACCATTTACTGAAATTCATGATTTTGTTTCCATAGGATCCATACAAGAACCCGGTAAGTTGAAAATTCTTGTACCGGACGTTGATGTTGATACCATAAGTAAATTTAGGGATCGGGCTACCCAGAAACACACGATCTTCGGGGCCAACGGTCCCGGAGCGATCCGTGTCGGCATACTTAAAGCGCCCTGGCGCTGCGCCATTTTGTGTGGGTGAGCTGGCTACATCTTCAGCATCTTTAAAATATCCGACCACTTGATATCCATAGAACGATGATATAGGATGGCCTACTGCATTGCGTACCAGTTGAAGATTTCTGATCAGCGCACCGGAGGGTTCAAAATAAGTTTGGCCGGGAGCAATGGCGGTGATCTTGTTTTTAAAGGGAGAAATATTTCCGTCCAGCGTGATACTCCAATCAGTATTGATGGCAAGTTTTTTAATGACTTGCAAATCGATCCCCTGGTTGGTCATAGACCCTACATTTTGAAAGGGATTATTGGGATACACTCCACCGGTATTCAGAAAAGCAGGATTGTAAAGCAGCTTACTGGTTTTCCTTGTCCAAACTTCGAAGATCACCTCCAACGTCCCGTTCAGTAGCGTTCCATCTAACCCGATATTGCCCGTGGCACTAGTCTCCCATTGCGCCGTAGGGTTTCCAATTTGCAAAGGAGCAAAGCCCGACGCGTTGCCCGAGCCATTCGTTCCACCAATGTCATATCCGGTGGCAGGGTTTCGTTGATAAAGGGAGAACTGATTGGAGGGATTGCTGATGAGAATAGCATTGGAACTTCCCAGTGTCCCGTATCCTCCACGCAGTTTTAAGTCCTGAATGAACGTCACGCCGGACATGAATTTTTCTGCCGACATTCTCCATGCACCCGATACCGCAGGGAACACCCCGTACCTGTTTTGAGGTCCAAACAAAGACGATCCGTCTCGCCGGAGCGTTGCACTCAGATAATACTTCTCTTTCCAGTTGTAGTCTACTTTTCCGAAAAGGGACAGAAATGTGTACTGTGGATATGGGTTGCTATACAGTTGATGGGTGGAAGCCGACGTATTGGTAAGGTCGATGTAGTTTGGATCAATACTGTAAGGATTAAAACCGATTCCCTGCATCGTTCTTCCGATGCCACTTTTTATGGCTTCATGACCCACGATGGCTTTTAAGGAATGATTTCCAAATTTGTTGTCATATTGAATGGTGTTGGTGAATGTGAAACTCAGCTGATAGCCGCTGCTTTCAGATAATTTCGTTGCGGTCGTATTCACTGCATTTTCATAGGTCCGTTGGCTTAGAACAAAAGAGCGGGTGTTGTCTATGGCTCCGCCAAAATTTGATCGGAGCATGACGTGCTTGACAGGATCAACTTCAATAAACGCATTGCCAAACACACGGTTGATCACGTTCCGGTTGTAGTCGTCGTTCAGGCGGGTTTGAGCGGCTACCGGGTTAGACGGATTATTGAACCCCGGCGCTTGCGTACCGGCCCAATTTCCCATCGCATCATGCACCGGAATGATGGTGGGCATGCGATAGGCTAAGTTTAACGCATTTTCATCTAAGGTCGAGCCGCTGCCATTGTTCGCTCCTTGCTGTCCGCTGTTGCCATAGATAAACGGATTTGAGCGATACGTGAGAAGCATGTTTTCACCGATCCTTACATTCTTCATGGGCTTGAACTCGGTGTTGAACCGGAGACTAAACCTTTTTAAGTATTGGTTAACAACAATTCCCTGCTGATTTAAATAGGTAAAATTGGTATAGTAGTGAGAGCGCTCCGTTCCACCGGAAAGACTCAGACTCAGACGTGTTGTAGGGGCAGGCCTTGTCATCTCTTTGTACCAGTTTGTTCCCGCCTTATTGGCAGCAGCAACCTGAATGAGCTGGCCCTTGTTTGGATCGATATTGTAGTGGGCCAACGCGGTGGCAATACGCGGATCACCTTCCATGACATTGCCCGTATTGGCTTGTCCGGGCACTCCCACCAGGATGTAGTCCGGCAAAACCGGGTGATTGAGATCAGGACCATACGGTTGCCCATTGGCATTTTGCGCGCCCGAATTCCGGAGGGCTTCATAAACTTTGTCGGCCTGTTGTTGGGGATTGAGATTCTGTGGGCCGTTTCCGGGCAGTGTAACACCGGTGGTAAAGTCAAGGTTTGCCGTGGGTTTGGCATTATACTTTCCATGTTTCGTGGTGATGACAATGACCCCACCTGCAGCACGTGCGCCATAGATGGACGCTGCGCCGGCATCTTTCAAAACAACCTGCGACTCAACATTCAAAGCGTTGATCTGCGTATTGTCAAAAGTAGGCACACCGTCGATGACATAAAGCGGGTTGTTGTTGGTTAATGAACCAAAACCACGTATCCGTGTCTGAGAGCCGGCTCCCGGTTGTCCCGAAGTAGATACCTGCACGCCGGCAACCCTGCCTTGCAGCGCCTGACTCACGTCTCCCTGAATGATGGCCACAGTACTCGCCGCGTTAATCTGTGAGATGGCACCAACGATATCGGCCTTCCTATTCGAATTATATCCGGTAACAACAATTTCCTGAAGGGATGTAACATCGGTGGGTAACAAAACATCGATTACAGTTCTGCCATTCACCGGAACTTCAATCGTCTGATAGCCCACAAACGAGAATACGAGTATGGCATCATTACTTGATACAGTGATGGAATACCGGCCGGCCTCGTCGGATACCGTACCTTTGAATGTCCCTTTCTCGAATACATTCACACCGGGCAAAGTGCCGCTCTCCTCACTCGTTACCGTCCCGGAGACAGCGATCTCCTGGGCTACGGACGCTGTGCTGATCAACAAGCACAGCACAAAGGCAAGCATTTTAAATTTTGAGTAAACTATTTTTTCATAGGCTAAGAAGTAAAAATCAGGCGAAAGATTTTTTGTAGGAATGGGTAGGTGTCGTTCCGGATTTTTATCGCCGGGACTAAACGAATGAACCGAGGCCTTTCCCTTCGATAGGTACCGGGGCCCGAGAATTCTTTCAATGCGTTCTGTTGAAGTTTTCATAGACAATAGAATAGGTAATAGGACATGCGTCCTGGCACGTTCATTTTTTTTTAATAAATAATAGAATAGTGAGCTAGTGGAAGTTGAATTCTCCCAAGGTGAATTTGAGCCGTTAGGTTCGCTCAGGCGGCTGAATGAGTGAAGCCATGTATCGAGGATTCAATAACGAATCATACTTCGAATGAAGTATTTGCATGGTCCAACCTTCGGCCGCCGCGGAAATAGCGACAGCGGTTGCCAAAAAATCCTTCACGGGCTGGGCGACTTTCCAATGGTGTCCGGCCCTGGCCTTATCATGGAGAGAACGGGCGTATGTAATGAACGCCTGGTTGGCCTCGTTGCGTTGAGAATCTTTGATGCAGACGATCTCAAGCGTATCCCGGTGAAGGCGCTGCTTGACAAGGCGCAGGGATTCACCTTTATATTCAACCACTCCGTCAACACGGACATACTCCCGCGAGTCAGTCAAATAAGGAATAGCGATAGGGATTTTTATGGATACGGTTTCCGAGGGAATTTCAGTTACATCATCAAGTGTCTCGATGAGCGTGCGGTCGTTATGAAATTGCAAAGCGAGAAAAAAAACATGATAGCCCATGTTGTTGAACAATATTAAAGCGATCAGTGCAAAGGAAAGCGTTCTTTTCACGGCAGGGTAGGCGACTATCGTCGTATATTGAATTTAATTGATTAAAGATTTCCCGCAAAAATGAAATGAATAATCAGAACAAGAAAAAGGTCAGAATAGAAATGTAATAGGGCAGGAAAAAATTGTAACCAAAGCCAAAGGGCCGCACCTATGACCCTCGTTCACATCCGGCATTTTGGGAACAAAGGCTGTTTTCTTTGAGGGATACAGCAGGTTCGATCTAACCGTTTAGAATGGCCGCAATGTGGATTTCGGAGTTCTAAGATCTTGGAAATTTGATGTTTTCAGCCAACCAACGTCACCGCAACAGGCCCGAAATCCTGGCCTCAAACTTGTAATTCTAACGGTAACACCAATGTTCAAAGTTATGAAACGGTCGTTGCCCTCGGTTGCCTTGTTTACTATGCTTGCCTTATTTGGTCTTTCCGGTTGTGATGTCTACACCGTGGAGCCTCGCTATGACGTGCGCGATAATCTGACCGGGAACTATGAGATGGAGGAATATAGCGACACCTATAACGACCTCTCGTACTATCAGATCTACGTCAGGAAATCGGCGTATGCGGGGGAGATCTATATCGATAACTTTTATGCGTCCGGTGTTTTGGTGCATGCCTCCGTGTCCTACGACCGCATCACCATTCCTTACCAGGAGGTGAACGGCTATGCCATTGAAGGCACGGGCACCATTTATGGTGGCACGCTTTCGCTGACCTATAGCGTCAAGGATTTCTATAATCACACCCCTGCCGACTTTTGTAAATCTACCGCGAACCGGTATTGAGGCGTTGATTTATTCAACGGGATAGCCGTTCTTTCAGGATTGATTTAGTATGAAGCCATTCCTGTACGAACTTGCGGAAACCTTGTATAAGAACTACCGTCCCTTGGATGCGTTGACGGTGGTTTTTCCAAACCGGCGGGCCGTGCTATATTTTCGCAAACACCTGAGCGTGTTCCTGGAACGCCCCACGTTTGCACCAAGGCTCATCACCATCGAAGATTTTATTGCCGACCTCACGGAGCTGAAAGTACCCGACAAGCTCGAGCTTATCCATCGCTTGTTTAAGACCTATTATGAGCTGCTAAAAAAATCGCCCGAAACCGCCAGCGAGCCCTTTGACAAATTCTATTTCTGGGGCGACATGCTGCTGCGCGATTTTGACGAGGTCGACAAATACCTCGTCAACCCAGGCCAACTGTTTCAGGACCTGAGTCACCAAAAAGAGCTCGATTCCAGCTTCGATTATCTCACCGATGAGCAGCGCGAATTTCTAAAAACATTCTGGGGCAGCTTTGAAGAACATTTAACGGGGAACAAGCGAAAGTTCCTGACCGTATGGAATCAACTCTTCTCCCTGTATACCCGCTTCGGTCAGGCGTTGTTGGCCGAGGGCCTGGCCTATGAAGGTATGTTACACCGCCATGTGGCGGAGAATTTATCCGAAGGCATGGCGCAACGTGTGAAGGGAAAGTCGTTGGTGTTTGCGGGCTTCAACGCGCTCACGAAGGCTGAGGAGAAGATCATGTCCTTTTTTGTGGACCGCGGCACGGCCACTATTTATTGGGACCTGGACGAATATTACGTAAACAACAACACCCAGGAAGCCGGCAAATTTTTCCGTGAATACCAGCAGCATCCCGTGTTGGGAAAGACTTTTTCAAAAGATATACCATCGCATTTCACGGCCGTGCTGCAGTCGGGTAAGGATGCCGGGCAGCAGAAATCCATCCGGGTCTTTGGTGCCGCACAGCCGGTGGGACAGGCCAAGGTGATGGCGCAGGTCTTGCGTGAGCAGTTGGCAACAGGCATTGACCCGGAGGACACCCTCATCGTGCTGCCCGACGAGAAGCTTTTACTACCCGTGTTGCATGGCCTTTCGGCCGATGTCGAGAAACTCAACATCACCATGGGTTTTCCCGTGAGCAGCACGCCACTGTATAATCTGGTGGAATTGCTGATCGAAATGCAGATCGGTGCCCGTAACGATCAATTCAATCACCGCCAGGTGCTGGCCTTGCTGGGCCATCCCTATGTGGTCGCGGCCGATGCTGCCGTGGCCAACGCAAAGCGCAAGGAGATCCTGAGCAATAACTGGGTGCACGTTCACCGGAACTTCCTGGCGTCGGCCGTGCCGCTTCACCGCCTGATCTTCACTATGGCCGACACGAACATCATCGGCTATCTCCAGGACATCGTCATGGAAATCGGGCGCATGACCAGCATCACGACCTTTGACAAGGAATATGCGTTTCACTTTGTGAAGCTGCTGAACCGGATGGAAGACGTCATGGGCAATGACCTGGAAGAAGAGCATTCCCCTTCGACCTCTGCAGAAGAGGTCCCGGTGAAAAGCCGCACCAAGTCAGTAGTGCTGAAATCATTTTTGCGTCTTTTCCGTCAACTTATCCAGGCTTATAAAATACCCTTCACGGGCGAGCCCTTGAAAGGCCTGCAGGTTATGGGTGTATTGGAAACGCGTAACCTGGATTATAAGAACGTATTCATCCTCTCGCTTAACGAAGGAGCTTTTCCCTCATCGGCAGGCAAGGGATCCTACATTCCATTCAACATACGCAGGGCGTATGGCCTCCCCACCGTTGAACATCAGGACGCCATGTATGCCTATCTCTTTTATCGCGTCCTGCAACGCGCTGAAAACGTCTTCCTGTTCTATAACGCCGAAACCGATGTGCTGGGGCAAGGCGAAATGAGCCGCTACCTTCAACAGCTGGTGTACGAAAGCGGCCTGCACCTCGAAAAGAAAATACTGCACAACCCCGTACAACCCACACCCATCACGCCCATCACGGTAGAAAAAAACGAAGACGTGATGCAAACCCTGGCGCGCCTGAGCGAAGGCAACAGCATGTTCCGCGGGTTGTCGCCCTCGGCCCTCAACACCTACATGGAATGCCGCCTGCGCTTTTACTTCCGTCAGGTGGCCCGTATCCGCGAACCCGACGCCGTCGAAGAAGATCTGGATGCCCGCATCCTCGGTAACTTCCTGCACGACGTCATGGAACATTTCTACAAACGCCTCCGCGAACAAAAGAAAAGCAAGAGCATAGAGGCTGCAGATTTTGATCACGCCGGCCTCGTCGTCGATCAACTCATCGATGAAGTATTCATAAGAGCCTACGGACTGGAGCCCGGCAAGGCCGTCATCTACGAAGGCCAACGCCTGGTGGTGCGCGAAGTGGTGAAGCGTTTTGCCCACCGCATCATCGAAATGGACAAGGCCTATGCGCCGTTCACCATGGAAGCCGTAGAGCAGGAAGGCATGTTGTATGAAGTGCCCATCAGCAAACCCCCCGGCCACGTGTTGCTCAGCGGAAAGATCGACCGCGTAGACCGCAAAGACGACGTCTTGCGCGTGATCGACTACAAGACCGGCAAAGACAAACTGGACTTCGACAGCGTAGAGTCCCTCTTCATCCGCGACGGCAAACGCAACAAAGCCGCCTTCCAAACCCTGCTCTACGCCCTGCTCTACCGCGCCAACGCCACCCACCGCGGCACCCGCATCGTCCCCGGCCTCATCAACCGCATGAACCTGTTCGACGACGATTTTAAGTTTGGGTTGAAAGTAGGGAAGGAGTACGTGACGGATGTTGACCCCTTGCTGCCAGAATTTGAGCAACGATTGAAAATAGTATTGGAAGAGCTTTTTGATATCGAAACGCCATTCGATCAAACCACGGATCCGGAAATTTGCCGACTTTGCCCGTATCAGGGAATTTGTTATCGGTGAGGTGGGAGGGTGTCGTTTTTAAGGATGTTGGTGGTGTGATGTGGTGGGCGTCGTTAATAGTTTTTGTGGGGCGAAAAATGTTGTTGGTGGGACACCAACAACGGGCGTCATTTCCCGAATGTTGATGTCTGGCCAACATCGCATCTATCGGCCACAAGTCGTCATTCTGGAGAGGGAATTTTTTATCGATGAGGCATGAAGGCGTCGTTTTAACAATTCCTGCACGACTACGAATGTTAGCTTGATATATATTACGGTGCCGTTAATAATATTGCCCGACGCAAATATTGTTTGATAAGACACCAACAAGACCAACACCCCCGCATGTTGGTGTCCCACCAACATGCATCACTCAGCTACAGATCATTCCCAACCGAGCGCGTACACCCAGCCTACACCGCTCAACCCTCAAACCTTCGTCTCCAAAAGTTTCTGAATCGCCATATATTCATCACGCAACTTCGCAGCCTCCATAAACTCCAACTCCTTAGCAGCTTTCTCCATCGCCTTGCGCGTACGATCCGACATTTTCATAAGCTCGTCTTTGCTCAAATAAGCCACAACCGGGTCGGCGGCCAGGTTTGCTTCTTCATCCTCCACGTAGTATTTGTGCGTCTTCTTGGAGTCGGCCACTTTGGTTTGGCCCAGGATGTTGCCCTTTGATTTTAGTACGGTGCGTGGTGTGATACCATGTTCTGTATTGTATGCCCGTTGAATGGCGCGGCGGCGGTCGGTTTCATCGATGGCCAGCTGCATGGATTCTGTAATGGTGTCGGCATACATGATCACGCGGCCCTGGTCGTTGCGGGCGGCACGGCCAATGGTCTGCACCAGCGAGCGTTGGTTTCGGAGGAAGCCTTCCTTGTCGGCATCCAGGATGGCGACGAGCGAAACTTCGGGTAGGTCAAGTCCTTCGCGCAGCAGGTTCACTCCCACGAGCACGTCGAAGACGCCCAGGCGCAGTTCGCGCAAGATCTCTACACGATCCAAGGTGGTTACTTCCGAGTGAATGTAGCGGCATTTAACGCCCACCCTGTCCATGTATTTGGTCAACTCCTCGGCCATGCGTTTGGTGAGGGTGGTCACCAGCACGCGTTCGTGTTTTTTCACGCGCTCGTCGATCTCTTCCAACAGGTCGTCGATCTGGTTTCGGCTGGGGCGCACGTCGATCTCGGGGTCGAGCAAGCCGGTGGGGCGGATGATTTGCTCCACCACCACACCTTCCGATTTGCGCAGCTCGTATTCCGATGGCGTCGCGCTCACATAAACCGTCTGGTTGAGGAGCGTTTCAAATTCATTGAACGTGAGGGGCCGGTTGTCCAGCGCCGAGGGCAAGCGAAACCCATAGTCGACCAGGTTCACTTTGCGCGAGCGGTCGCCGCCCCACATGGCGCGCACCTGGGGCACGGTGACGTGACTTTCGTCGATCACCATCAGGAAGTCGTCGGGGAAATAATCGATCAGGCAGAAGGGGCGGTCACCCGGCCGGCGGCGGTCAAAATAGCGGCTGTAGTTTTCGATGCCCGAGCAGTATCCCAGTTCGCGCATCATCTCGATATCAAACTCCGTACGTTCTTTCAGGCGCTTTGCTTCCAGGTGGCGGCGATCGGCCTCAAACATATTCACTTGCGCCACCATGTCGTCCTGGATCTCGCGGATGGCTTGATGCAGCGAGTCTTTACCCGTCACAAACAAGTTGGCGGGGAAGATGGTGACGATAGATTCATCCGAGATCTTTTTACCGCTCACGGGGTCGATGCGCTGAATGGATTCGATCTCATCGCCCCAAAAATAAATGCGGATGGCATAGTCGGCATAGGCTAGAAAAATGTCTACCGTGTCGCCCTTCACCCGGAAGGTGCCACGTTTGAATTCAACTTCGGTGCGGTTATACAAAATGTCTACCAGGGCAAACAGGAGTTTGTTGCGCACAATGGTCTCGCCGGTTTTTAGCTTGATCACATTCTTGCCAAACTCTTCCGGGTTGCCGATACCGTAGATACACGACACCGAGGCCACCACGATCACATCGCGCCGGCCGGTCAATAGCGAAGAGGTTGCGCTGAGGCGAAGTTTCTCTATTTCTTCGTTGATGGAAAGATCTTTTTCAATATACAATCCGGAAGAGGGGATGAAGGCTTCCGGCTGGTAGTAGTCGTAGTAGGAGATGAAATACTCCACCGCGTTTTCGGGAAAGAACTGTTTAAACTCGCCGTACAACTGGGCGGCCAGCGTTTTGTTGTGACTGAGGATCAGGGTTGGGCGATTGGTGCGGGCAATCACATTGGCCATGGTAAACGTCTTGCCCGATCCGGTAACGCCCAGCAGGGTCTGGTGTTGCTCACCGGCCTCTACGCCCTTCGTTAGCTGTTCGATGGCCCGGGGTTGGTCGCCGGTCGGTTCGTATTCACTGGTGAGCTTGAAATCCATAGGCTGCAGATAATTTCGATTGATTGATGTTGGAATGACTTCCTTAACGCATACGTCAAGGTCAAGTTAGTGGTTCCTGTCAAACAATAAAAAAATCGCTTCCGTTGCCAGAAGCGATCTCATTTTTTTTAACCCGGTATGTATCAGTTATTCCAGATCGTCCAAGATTTTTCAGCTTGGATATGCAGCATTTCCAAGCCGTTTTTCACGGTGGCGCCGCGCATCTCTGCTTTTTGCAAAAACGCGGTGCGTGCAGGGTTATAGATCAGGTCGTATACGTAGTGGTCGGGACCGATGTGCTCGTTTTCGATGGGCGGCATGGTCTCGGTGTTGGGGCTCATGCCCAGGGGCGTGGTGTTGATGATGAGCAGCGACTCACTGATGAGCTTGGGGTTGGCTTCCAGGTCGGCATACGTGTAGTTGCCTTTTTTCGCTTCACGCGAAACCACCTTGTAGTCGATCTTCATTTTTTTCAACGCCTCTTGAACCGCCTTGGAAGAGCCGCCGGTGCCCAGGATAAGGGCCTTAACTGTTTTTCCTTCGGGAATCCATTTTACGATGGTTTCATAAAAGGCATCCGAATCTGTGTTAAAGCCTTTCAGCTTGCCGTCTTTGATCTTGATCACGTTCACAGCGCCGATCTTTTTAGCAAACCCGTCTACTTCGTCGAGGTACTTCAGCACCTGCTCTTTGTAGGGGATGGTCACGTTCAGGCCGGTGAGACCTTTGGTGTCTTTTAATAATGCTTCAATATCTGTGATGTTGGTGAGTGGGAACAATTCGTAGTGATAATCGCGGAGTCCTTCGCGGAAGAATTTTTCATCGAAATAAGCCTTTGAAAACGAGTGGCTAACGGTGGCACCGATTAGCCCGAATACTTTTTCCATGTTCAGAGTTTTGTTTTAAGTCTTGCCGAAATCTTTTCTACTAATACCATGATGAAAACGCCGATGGCCATCATCAAAATGGCCTGAAAAACCTGTGGGTCCTTACCGGTAACGGCTACATAATGCCAGGGCAAAATGCTCTTATCCCACACGGGCACTTGCTGGCCTCTGTTGTTGGTCACGAATTCCATGACCTGGCGCCAAGGCCACAACTTGTTGAGGGTGCCCAGCATCAACCCGGCCAGCAAAGCTACGGTTGCGCCATGATAGTTGTCTACTACCCACCCCAAAATTCTGGAAAACCCCAATAGCCCGGCCACGCATCCCAGGCTGAATACCAGCATCATAGGAATGTTGAAGGTGGTGATGGCGCCGATGACATACCGGTATTTTCCAATAATAAGCAGGATAAACCCCCCGGAAATTCCAGGCAACAACATGCCGCAAGCGGCCACCATTCCTGCAAAAAAGGCGGCCCAGAGGGCGTCGGGGGTATGAAACGAGGGTAAAATCGTGAGGCCATAGGCGATGGCGGTGCCCACCACGAGCGCGAGGACGATGCCGCTATTCCATTTCTTTATCTCCCTGAGCATCAGGGTCACAGAAATGGCAATCAGGCCAAAAAAGAAGGCTGAAAACGCCACGGGATGGCGTGTTGAAAGGTAGATCATACCCTTGGCAGCCGTAAAGATGCTGGTGATGATCCCCAGGAAGATGGTGATAAGGAAATTGCCGTTGATCTTGGTCCAAAACCCAGAAAAGTCGCGGTCCCGCAACATCCCCAAAGCTTCCCGGTCGATGGCCTGCAACGACGAAATAAGCTCGTTGTAGATGCCGGTCAGCAGGGCCGTAGTCCCCCCGGAAACTCCGGGTATAACGTCGGTGGCTCCCATACTTATGCCTTTCAAGTAAAGGAGAATATAGTCTTTGGGTCTTCTCAAATCGGTAAGCTTAGTCTACCTCGAAGGGCGGCGCCGTGTTGGTGTTCTTCTTTTCTATACCGAGAAAGTGCAGGAAAGTATCACCACGTAGACCTAATCGTATGGTTTCCAGGGGAATAACTTCTTCAGGGGAGATATTGCCCAGGTTCACATTGGCGCCCAGCAGTTTGATGAACCACACTTGTTGCGCCTTTTGGGGAGCTTCCCAGATGATCTTTTCGAAGGGAATTTTCGTGAGAATTTCTTGCACCAGACCGGAACGTACCTCTCCGGTGGACCGGAACAGGCCTACATTTCCGCCTTCGCGGGCTTCGCCGATCACTTTCCAGGCGCCGGCGTCTAACTCTTTCTGCATCAGCTCGATCCACATATAGGGCGGGATGATCTTGTCCGCATCCTTTGACCCCACTTCCGAGAGCACGGTTACCTGGTCGGCCAGCTTCATAATGTAGTCGCATTTTTTGTCGTGGTCGATGTCCATCGACCCATCCGACACCTCTGCGAACGACATCTCATATTTATCCAATAAACGACGGTAGTCTTCGAACTGGTCGCGGATCACAAAGGCTTCGAAGAGCGTGCCTCCGAAATAGACCGGCAGGCCGGCTTCCTTGTATACTTTCAGCTTGTCTTTCAGGTTGGGTGTCACAAAGGAGGTTGCCCAGCCCAACTTCACGATATCGATATGATCTGCACAAATACTGACAAAATCCTCCGTTTCGCGTATACTCAAGCCCTTATCCATGGCCATAGTAAAGCCATATTGCCTGGGCTTGGTCGTACGCTCAGGCAGGTTTTTAAGTTCGTAGTTCATTAGCTATTTTCTTTTCTAAACTGCTCGATGATCTTGTACAGCGCCTTTTGCGTCTCGATCTTAGGAAAGAAATCGAACAGGGCGGTATGTCCATCGAAGTCCAAAATTAAAGCATTTTCCAAATAATTAAAGGCTTCTTTAAAGCGACCAGCTTCGATGAGGTATACCGTCATGCGGTAGAAAAATTCGGCATCGTCCGGAATTTCGTCAAATCCCACCAATAAGGTCTCTATGGCCTTGTCGTGATCGCCCTGTTCATAGTAGATAAACGACCAATTCAGCCATATTTCCTTATCGCCAGGTTCCAACTTGGAGGCTTCTTCATAAGCATCGATGCTGGACACGGTGTTGCCCACTTTGAATTCGGCATGGGCCACCGACTTCCAATATTCCGGATTTTCAGTGTTGATTTTCAGGGCTTTGTTATAGAAATGGAGGGCCTGATACCATTTTTCCTGTTTTTCCAGACAAGCGCCCGCCCCAAACCAAGCTTCGTCATAGAGCGAATCGAGTTTGGTGGCCTTCTGGAAATATTTCAGCCCCAGCTCGTATTGCTCCAGGCTTTCATAGGCCGCGCCCAGGCAGCAGTACACTTCCGGGCTGGGACCCTCGATCTCCACAGTCTTGCGGAAGGCATCCAGCGCTTTGGTGTACTCGCTCATGTTCATGTAGGTGTTGCCCGTGTTGAAATAAGCAGAGGCAAACGACTCATCGATGGTGATGGCGTAGTCGTAGGCGTTGAGGGCTTCCTGGTATTTCTCCAGCTTGTTGTATACAATGCCGAGGTTATACCACGCCGCAGTGGAGTAGGGATCTTCGTCGATGAACTTCTGATAATATTCGATGCTGCCTTCCAATTGACCGGTCACGTCCAGACAGAACGCAAGCTCATACAGCGAGCCGTCGTGATTGATGTTGATCTCGATGGATTTCTTATAGGCCTCGATGGCCTTTTCATAGTCTTCCATGCTCTGATGCGCCAACCCGATGCTGTAGTATACTTCATCTTTGTCGTCGGCCAGCAACAAGGCTTGCTCGTAGTTCTCGATGGCCTCGGCGTGGTTGCCTTGCAGGGATAGGATGGACCCTTTTGTCAGGAAAATTTCCGGATCGTTGGGTTGCAGGGCGTGCGCTTGTTCCAACAGTTCTAACGCCTGGCCGAATTCCTCCAGGTTGGAGAGAATCTGTGCCTTGATGGTGATCAGTTCTGTGGAAAAGGGATATTGACTTATGGCTTGATTAACGGCTTGAAGTGCCTTGCTATGTTTGCTACGCAACATGTAGTGATCAATGATCTGTTCGTAGGCATCTAAATCAAAAAACTCTGCTTTCTTTTTCCGGAGATGGTCTTCAAATCGTTTAATCAGCTCGTTTCCTTCTTCTCTTTTACGATATTCTTTAGACATGGACTAAAAGGTTTTCCTAAAATAAGTAAAACTGGTGTAAAGCTAAGACCTTTCGAATTAATTTTTAGTGTGGATTTTTCTCCATGTAATATTCGCAACACCATTGAAGGGTTTCATCAATCGGTTGAAATTCAAAATTGAGCGTGTTGCGGATTTTGGTGCTCTCATACAAAAATTCCGTACCTGCCAAACGCGCCCTTTCGCGGGTAACAAGCGGTTCTACACCCGCAATCTTCGCACGCACCGCCTCCACTGCCGCCATCACCGAAAGCACGCCTTTGGAGACTTTAATGCCCGGTGATTTTTTGTTGAATTTCCTTGCTATGCTGGAAAAAAAATCCGAATACGAAATTTTTCCTGCGCTGGCGATAAACCGCTCGCCTTGCACGGGATGGTTTAGCAATCGGTAACTCAAATCGGCAACGTCGCGCACGTCTACATAGTTCAAAAAACCATCCATGTAGAACGGCTTCTCGTCCCATACATACTTAAACAACTGTGCACTGCTGCGTGTCCAGTCCGCCGGTGCGAGGATCAGGGAGGGATTGAGCAGAACGGACGACAAGCCTTCTTCCTGGCCGCGGAAAACTTCCAGCTCTGCGAGGTATTTGGATTGTGCGTAGACGCTGTTCAGCGGACTATCTACCCACTTGTTATTTTCTGTAATAAGGTTCTGATCTTTTTGCCGTCCCAGCGCAGCCACGGAACTGACGTGCACCAATCGCTTCACGCCATTCACCAGCGCGGCATTCACCACATGACGTGTGCCCAGTGCATTTACATTCAACACTTCTTTTGCACGACGCGGGTTGAATGACACTGCGGCCGCTGTGTGAAAGACGTGCGTCACATCATGAAAGGCTTCGTCTATCGCCTGGGCATCGAGCACGTCGGCATCGCGCCACGTGATCTTGTCGGCGATATCATTGAGCAGGGAAGTGTCGCTGCCTTTTCGTTTGAGGGCCACAAACACTTCATTCTTCTCCACCAGTTTTCGCACCAGGAAGCTGCCCAACAAGCCATTGGCTCCGGTAACCGCGATCATGATAAGGGCTGTTTATGCATACAGGGACAAGGTAGTGAAAAACGAAAGGTCAGAGTGAATTATTCAGGAGCGGTAAAGATAATGCTTTTTGAAAATGCTTCATGCGTTGTGCAACGGCCACCAAGTCTGCGTGCTGCCGCGCATGGCAATCGCTGCCCAGCAAATGTATCCAGCCTCTGTCGATGAGCTTGTGGGCTGTGCGCTGTGCCTCCTTGGAGTAGTAGCCGGTGATGGAACTGATGTTGACCTGCAGCAGCACGCCACGATCCAACAGGTCGTGCGCTTTCTCGACGTTGTTCTGTAAATAGATGTAGCGCTCCGGATGCGCCAGTACCGGCTGATATCCTTTTGTGTTGGCCTTGAAAATAAACTCTTTCAGGTTGAAAGGTTCATTGAGGAAGTTGGTCTCAAAAAGCAAGAGGTTCTTCCCGAACGTGAGCAGGCGTTCATTGTTTTCGAGCATGCGCATAACCGTCTCGTCGAGGTAGTATTCGGCGGCGGCGTCCACTTCCATAGCGATGCCGCGGTCTTTCAAATGCGTGCGCAGTTTTTGAAGTGCGTCGGAAATTATTTCGGGTGTGTTCCGGTATGCGTCGCTCATCACGTGGGGTGTGGTGATCAGCTTGCGGTAGCCGAGTTGTTCGAAGTGGGTAATGATCTCTACGGCATCTTCATAGGTCTGCACGCCATCGTCCAGTCCCGGTAGCAAGTGGGAGTGGATGTCCGTGTGCAGGCTTGCCGCGTGGGCAGGGGCCGTCTTTTTGTTGAACCAGGAGAACACTACGTATTAAAAATTTTCTTTAGCCAAGGCCGGTTCCCGGGCTCTTCGTAATAGCCGTAGCCATAACTCTGTTCGCCCGTGGATGGCAACGCATTGAGCAATGTGGTAATGTTTGAGAATTTGTTGATGTTGATGATGCGTTGCAGGTTGAGAACAAAATCCTTCTTGGAATAGTTGGCGCGGAAGATATAAATCGAAATGTCGGCGCGCTTCATGGCCATGATACCGTCGGTCACCAATCCCACTGGGGGCGTGTCCAGAATGATATAGTCATAGTGGGTCTTCAGATCGCTCAGCAGGTCTTCAAACTCGCCGTTCAGCAACAGTTCGGAGGGATTTGGAGGGTGTGGGCCGGAAGGAATGTAGTCGAAATTGGACAGGGCCGTGGTGGATACGCATTCCTGCCAGGTGTTTTTCCGGATCAACACCGTGCTGATGCCCTTGGTGGTGTCCTCTACATTGACCGGCAAATTTTGCTTGGGTTTGCGCATGTCGAGATCGAGGAGGACCACCTTCTTCTTCGACAGCGCCATCACGGCGCCCAGGTTGAGGGCGATAAAAGATTTGCCCTCGCCCGAAACGGTAGAGGATACGGCGATCAC
Source organism: Chryseolinea sp. (assembly GCA_036525235.1). Classification (GTDB taxonomy): domain Bacteria; phylum Bacteroidota; class Bacteroidia; order Cytophagales; family Cyclobacteriaceae; genus Chryseolinea. The sequence goes on from DATDAV010000145.1 coordinate 24,500, forward strand.
TTTGCGCTGGCCGTTCACGTTGAAGAAGTCCAGGTTGGTGCGCAAGGTCCGGATGGCTTCGCTGACCATTGATTTAGGATGGTCGAGCACGTGCAATCCATTCTTGGTGAATTGCCGCGAGGAGGGCACCACGCCCAGCATGGGCACACTGGTCACCCGTTCAATATCCAACAGGCTGGTGATCTTGTTGTTCAACACATAGAGCACGCCCACCAGCAGCAACATGGCCACGAAGCTTCCCACAAACCCGATGCCCGTAATCATCAGTTTGTTAGGCGAGATCGGGGTATACGACAAGTTGGCCGGTGAAAGTATTTTATAGTCCGGAACACTGCCGGCCTGGGTGATCTCGAACTGGGACTTCGATTGCATGAGCGACAAATAGAATTGCTCATAAAGTTTATAGAAGCGAAGGTTCTTAGAGAACTGCGTACTCTTGTCGGGAATGTTCACAAATTCGTGTTCGAGCCGTGCCTTCTTTTGATTGACTTGATCCAGCCGCTTGATCCATTCCGCGCGCTGCTCCTCCAACTGCCGGCTCGCTTTCGCGCGAAGGGTCTCGATGTCCTTTTGACGTTGACGATAGGCGAAGGTCGCCTCATTGTAGGAAAGCTTCAGTTTTTCCTGATCCCGGTAGAGGTCCTCCAGTTGCTCCAGGTTCTTGGCCACCGTGGGAGGCAGGGAGTGAAGTTGTGTCAGCGAAATGAATAGGTCACCAGTCTTCATGCCCTCCATCAGCGTGTTCACTTCCACGATTTTATTGGTGAGTTCATACCGTTGCGAATCGAGGCGGTTGATGCCCGACACGGTTTTCTTCAGGTCGTCGTCCAGGTTGTTGGTCTTGTTCTGCAAGGTGAAATTTTCGAAGTAATTTTCGAAGTCTTCCATCTTGTGCTCGATGTTGACCAGTTCGTTCGAGACCCAGTCGATCTTTTGCTTGTTCGCAAGATTCTTTTGTTCGTAGCTATAATGCAGATAAATGGAATCGATCTTATTGAGGATAGCCGTTGCTTTGGACGGATTATTGTCTTTGAAGGAAATGCGTAGCGTATTGGCGTTGTAGTTTAACGGCTCGGCCGTCAGGTTTCGCAGCAGGTATCCCAGCAACGCATCGCGGGTGTTTAGCACAAAGAAATAGCCGATCTCGTCGCCTTTCTTGAATGCCTCGTTTTTTTCAATGTAGAGGTCTACGCCGTTCAGGCTTACTTTCGAATTGTAGCGTCCTGCTGTTTTCTGGCCTTCGTCGCCTACTTGGAGCGAGAACTCATCGCTCCCGTTGTCCTCGAGGTGAATCGGCGCGTTGAAGCTGCTTTCATTTTGGGCTTTGTAGCGGACCTCGAAGGGTGCGTTCTGGAACAGTTCGTCGTTCAGCACGCGGCCCACGCTGAAGTAGCTCACATTCAGATCGGAAGAATCCAGCACGCGTCCCAAAAACAGGCGCGACTCGATGAGTTCGATCTCGCCCGACAGCAGGTTGAAATTCGGGTCTTCCACGGTTGGCTTAATGCCAAATTCTGTCGCTTCCTTTTTTATATCCAGCTTCAGTTCCGACGATGACTCGTAAATATTTTTGGTGTAGCGTACCTTGAGATAGGCAACGCTGTTGATGACGAGAAACAGAATGACCAGCCAAAGCCAATTGCGCTTGAAAATGATCTTCAGCTTATTGAAGTCAATGGCTTCGTTGGTCTGTGACGGGTGGGGCAGTATGTTTTTTTGTGTCTCCAACATTTCGTTTGTTAAAGGTTCAGGAGAACGACCAGCAAGGTGGTGAGGCTGGTGATCACGCTGATGACCGCTCCATAGTCGCGAAAGCCCTCCGTGAACGGTCTGCGAACGGGTTCTACATACACCACGTCGCCAGGTTCCATGGCAATGTTGTTCTTCAGATATCCGTCGAAGGTGCTGAGATCGGCGACGAAAACTTCTTTGCCGCGCAACACCCGGATATTTTGAGCCTTGGCATCGTTGGCCACGCCTTTGGCCAGGGCCAGCACTTCTACCAGGTGCATGTTCTCATTCGCTAACGGAATGACCTGTCCACCGGGAGCACCCAGTACCACCACGCGTTTATTGGTGTACTTCAGCTTCACAAAAGGCTGCTGGTAATAGACGGCATAGGCCTGCTGTAGTATTTCTTCCGCCTGGCGCATGGTGAGCCCCACCACTTTGGTGCTGCCGACCATGGGAAATTTGCTGACGCCATTCACGTCTACCAGGTAAGTTGGTTCAGTTTCTTCTGTGACGTTTTGGTCCGGGCTGTCCGGCGACAGCTTGCGGTCGGGGTCGATAAGCCGTTCGCCATTGTTGGTGTAAACCTCCAGTTGCAATTGATCATTGATCTGGATGACATAGTTCTTTTCCGCGGCTTCGGTCTGCTGTTTCAATACGGTCCCCTCGGGTACCTTGAACATGATGTTCTGCTTGTATGAGCTACAGGACGAGAGGAGGAAGCAAAAAAGAAGGAGCGCGCTGTTAGAGGCCCAAAAAAATAGTTGTTTCACGTACAAGGCGTTGGTTCATCACCGTGAAATTACGGATTTTCCTAACAATTCGTCCATCGTGGGCAATACCCTGTCCTTCTCGGAAATGATCGGATCTTGTACGCGCCAGTCAATGTTCAGTTCAGGATCATTCCAGCGGATGCCGGTCTCGGAAGCTTTATCGTAGAGGTTGGAGCATTTGTAGAAGAAGACCGTGTCTTCCAGGGCGGCAAACCCGTGGACGAATCCCTCGGGTACCATCAGCATGTTACGGCGTTCGCCGTCCAATACATAGTAATATACTTGTCCGAAGGTCTTCGAGCCACTGCGCAAGTCCACGACCACGTCGAGCACTTTCCCCGACAGCACGGTCACCAGCTTGGCCTGGGCGTATGGCGCCCGTTGCATGTGCAATCCGCGGATGACGCCTTTTTTTGAAAAGGAGGTGTTTTCCTGGACAAACCGGTAGTTGAGGTTGTGCTTCCTGAAGGTATCTTCTTTGTAGAACTCGTAAAACCAGCCTCGGTCGTCCTTGTAGAGGGTAGGAATAATTTCCACCAGACCTTCTATCCCGGTTGTTTTGACTTCCATGAAAGGTATCGTTGGGTTAGGATGCTTGTCGAAAATCCGACAAGGCCGCAAGATACTTGTTTATGACAAGAGATTCATCATATTCTGCCTCCATCTTTGCCCGTCCGTTCTTCCCGAAAGCCTTCAGTTTTTCATCGGCCAAACCGGCCATGCGCTTCATTTTTTCGGCCAGGTCGTCGGCATCCTTCAGGCGGCAGAGGAAGCCGTTGAATTCGTCTTGGACCACGTGGTTACATCCCGGGACGTCGGTGGCGATGATGGGTTTGGATGAGCTCGCCGCTTCCAGCAAGGTGCGGGGCGTGCCTTCGCGATAGGAGGGCAGCACTACGCAGTCGGCGTTGTTTATGAAATCGCGTACATCGTTGGTCGTGCCCAGGTATTCTATGGTGCCGCTGTCGATCCATTCCTGGATAACGTCCAGCTGGATGCCACGTTTGTGCAGCGGGTCCTTTGCGCCCAACACCTGGAAATGTGCGTCGACGCCTTTATCCTTTAGTTTCCGGACGGCATCGATGTACTCGATCACACCTTTGTCGGTGATCAGGCGCGAGATGAGCAGGAATGTGAACTTTTCATTTCGTTTGAACGGCGTGGGCTGGAAGCGTTTCAGGTCGATGCCCGAACCGGGCAGGATGTCCACGGCTTTGGCAGGCACGAGTTTTTTGTCGAGAAAGAGCTTGAGGTCGTCGGGGTTTTGGAAGAATACCTTGCCGGCAAACCGGAAGCTGATCTTGTAGAGCATCATGGCGATGGCCGACACGATGTTATCTTTCAGGAAGACGGTGCCCAGACCGCAAACGTTGTTGATGACGGGAATGCCCAGCATGCTGGCCGCCAGGGTGCCATAAACGTTGGGTTTGATCGTGTAGTGAAGGATAATGTCCGGCTTAACCCTGCGATAGATAAAGAAAAGCTCGGCGATTAAGGCAGAATCTTTTATGGGGTTGGCACCACGGCTATCCATTTTCACCGGGTGGTGAATGCAACCGGCTTCTGTGAGCAGGTGTGTGAATTCATCCACCGGGGCTATGGTGTGTACTTCGTGGCCTTGCGCTTGCAGGGCGCGCACAAAATTCATCCTGAAATTAAAAATATTCCAGGATGTGTTTAATACGATCGCGACTCTCATCCTCTCTGGGCTCTGATTGTGAGAATTTTATCCGATCCTAAATCCGACAAAGGGTCGAAAAATCAGGTTTTCTCTAAATATCTCTGGTTTAGATTCATCAAAGGTATGAAAAGTAACAGCCGCCCTAAAACTTAGTTTAAAATTTATCCGTTATGTTTGACGCTAAGTAAAAAACGAATGACAGTTAAGGAAAAAACAGCTGTAATGGTAGCCCTGGGAGGGGCACAGGATCAGGAAGTTACGCAGGAACACCTGGATGAACTCGCCTTCCTGGCCGAAACGGCTGGCGTGAAGACCATCAAACAATTTGTGCAAAATCTTCCACACCCCGATTCCCGGACGTTTGTGGGCAAAGGCAAGCTGGCAGAGATCAAGGAATTCGTGACTGTAAAAAAGGTAAACAATATCATTTTTGACGAAGATCTCACCCCATCGCAGCTGCGCAACCTGGAAAAGGAATTCAATACCAGCGACGCAGACGAACCCAAAGTGCGCATCTACGATCGCAGCCTCCTGATCCTTGATATTTTCCTGTTTCGGGCCCAAACCGCCCAGGCCCGCACCCAGGTGGAACTGGCCCGAAACCAATATTTACTGCCCCGCCTAACCCGCATGTGGACCCACTTGGAACGGCAGCGCGGGGGAACGGGAACTCGTGGTGGTTCCGGAGAACGCGAAATCGAGACTGACCGACGGAACATCCGCAATCAGATCAGCATCCTGAAAGACAAGCTGGAGAAGATCGAAAAGCAAAAGATCACCCAACGCAAATCGCGCGGCAACGTCGTGCGGGTGGCGCTGGTGGGTTATACCAACGTAGGCAAATCAACCCTCATGAATTTGCTGTCCGGCTCCGGCGTGCTGGCCGAAAACAAATTGTTTGCTACCGTCGATGCGACGGTGCGCAAAGTAACGTTCGGCAATGTGCCCTTCCTGCTTTCCGATACGGTTGGGTTCATCCGCAAGCTGCCCCACCATCTTATTGAATCATTCAAATCTACCCTGGACGAAGTGCGCGAGGCCGATTTGTTGCTCCACGTGGTGGACTTCGCACATCCCTTTCACGACAACCAGATCGAAGTGGTTTCTAAAACATTACAGGAGATCGGCGCAGCCAACATCACCACCATTCTGGTGTTGAACAAGATCGATCTGTATCTGAAACAACATCCCGACGCAGATCTTGAAGAACGGAAAGGCTACTATCGCGAGATGGGATATGAACACGTCATATTTGTGTCGGCCACAAAAAACGAAAACATCACGGCGTTGAAGCGCATGATGTTTGAAGAGATCAAGCAGAAGCACGTGCAAATCTTCCCTAACTTCTTCAAGGACGGCTATGAGTTCTCGCCGTGGCCACAGGAGCAGGTGTAGGCTATTCGTGGAGGGTTGATCTGTAATTTCGAAAGAATTTTTCAACGCCTCACCTTCGCTAAAGCTTCGGCGAGCAGAGAAAGGCGCAGAGGCGCAAAGTCAACGCAGGGCTTTGCGTCTTTCTTTGCGCCTCTGTGTCTTTGCGGTTCCACCTTTGAGTTCCGCAGTCATATCAATCCAGTCCGATCATCATGAAGGCACCCCAATAGATAGGCTCGGGATACTCTACCCTGATTTCTTTCTTTGCATCAATAAAGCTTTGACGCATGTTGGCGGAGTTGAGCCACTTCTGGTAGAACTTCAGCATCAGCTTTTGCGTGGCGTCGTCGTCTACTTTGAACATGCTCATGATAAGCACCTTGGCGCCGGCCACGAGGAAAGCGCGTTGCAGTCCATATACACCTTCGCCCGCTTCGAGATCGCCCAGACCTGTTTCGCAGGCGCTTAACACCACCAGGTCGGTCTTGTCCAGGTTCAGGCTCATGGCTTCATAGGCGGTGAGGATGCCGTTTTCCATGTTGTAGTTGTATTCTGTCTTATCCATCAAGTCGCCGGCACCGCGCAGCAGCAGGCCGGTGCGCATCAGCGGGTTTTGATTCAATGAGGCTTCGCTGCCCTGCAGTTCATCCTCCAACGTTGCCTGCACCGTGGGCCGGTAAAATCCGTGCGTGGCAATGTGAAAGATCTTGGGGCTGTTCATTTCCTTCACATTCTCTTCCGACGCCGTTTGCTCCATATACTCGGCCGTGATCCATCCTTTTTGTTTCAGGATGAATTGCAGCTGCGTCACTTCCTTTTCAGTGCCAGGCAACGATGAAATGGATTGGTCGCCCGTGGCGGCAGCATAGAAAGTAGGATTGCCAAACATGGAGGCTGTATTTTCCGCAGCGCTTTGTTTTGATTTTATCTTCCGGATATAAAGATCTTTTGTGTTGCTTACCAACACGATGTTGGCGTTGTCGATCACGTATTTGCCATCGGGAGTGGGGATGGCTTCGAGGTTGATCTGGTTGTAGATGCCATCGGCAGAAAGATAAAGGGTGGCCGATTGGCCGATCTCATCCTGAATGGGTTTCCAGAACACACCATAGGAGACTTCGTCGGGCACTTTGCCGGTGATGGCGTTGCGATAGAATTTGAAATAGCGGGTCTCCAGCTTTTTGCCGTCTTTGATCAGGATGGCTTTGGGGCGCGAGAAGTCGGGTTTCAGGTAAAGCGCGGCATAAATAACCGAGTCGGTGAAGTCGTGATTGAAATAGCGGTAGCGCACCATCTCGATGGCGGCTTCATTGGGCTTCAGCGCTTTCTTCACATCATCGTAGGTGATGCGCTTGTTCTCAAAGCTCTGGCCGAACAACTCCGAGCGCTGGCTGAGATCTTTCTCCAGTCGTTCTACTTCCTGTTGCAACGCCGCGGGGTCGATGCCGTTCTCCATCAGTTGTGCGGCGCTCATGGACAACGCCAGGGTGAGGAGTTCCTTCTTTTGTACCCACGTGCTGTATTGCGTCTTCAACTGGTCGTCGGTGCTGTTGAGGATGCGCTCGCGTATTTTGATGGACGAGCTGAGCAGCAACGCCTTCGTGAGCAATTGATAGTTGTATACTTTGCCCGACAGGTCCTTGAAGTCGTCGAGGTTGCTCAGGGCAAGGGTGTTGTAGAATTCGAAGTCGCCTTTGATGGTGTTCCAGTATTTTGCCTTTTCGCGTTCGCTCAGGGCAGGGAAATATTGTTTGATGAAGTTTTCGTAGTTGGTCAGCGACTCTTCGATGAGGCGTTTCGAACGCTTGTAGTCTTTCTGCATGTAAGCCACCTTGCTCAATTTCGACAGCACCTTCACATACTCGGGATGGGTGATGCTAAAAAATTTCTCGTACAGATTTTTCGATTGGTTGTAGAATTCTTCTGCCTTCTTATAGTTTTTCAGCTGATAATAAACATCGCCCGTCAGCGTATAGATGCCGGCGGCGTTGATGTTGTTCTTGGTCCCTGTCTTGGTGCGCCAAATGCTTTCGGCCACCGTGAGGGAGTTGAAGGCGAGGTCGAATTTCTTTTCGGAGATGTAGAGCACGGCAACGTTCTTCAGGATCTCTGCATACTGCGGATTGTCCTTGCCCAGCTTTGCCGCCATGATGTCGCGCGACTCCAGCATGAGCTTTTCAACGTCCTTCGGTTTGTCGCCTTTGTAGAACTTGATGAGGGCCAGTTGCGAGAGCGACTTGGCTACCTCCACGTGATTTCTTCCGAATTGTTTTTCCTGGCTGGCCACGGCCTTGATCACATTCTTTTCGGCTTTGTCGTAGTCGCCCAACGTGTAGTAAATGTCGCTGAGCAATTTTTGTGTCGGGGCGGTCTTGGTCGAGATCTCGCCATAGGATTTCGCGGCGAGCTGGTTGGCGCGCAGGGCGATGCGTTCGGCTTCGGTGTAGTCGCCTTTGGCCAGCGCGAGACGTCCTTTGTTCACCAGGGGTTCGATGAGGCGCAACGAGGAGTTGCCATAGAGCTGTTCGTATTCGGGGATCTGCGTGTTTAGCAAACGGTCGGCCTCCGAATAGCGTCCCAGTTGAATGAACAGGGCCGTTAACTCTTCGGCGGTGTTCAGCTCACTGCCCACGGACACTTTTGATTTTTCGATGAGTCTTCGCGAGCGCTCCAGGTTATCTTCGGCTTCGTCGAAGAGGCCTTTGATCCCGAATAGTTTGGCTTGCGTTTCGATCACGTGTACATAGTCGCCTACACGCGCATCATCCTTGCGGTATTCTTCCAGGATGGTCAATGCTTTTGCCAGGTTCCCTTCGGCTTTTTCGTACTGTCCCAGTTTGATCTGCAATCCGGCAATGCGATCGAGTTCCACGCCATATTCAGGATCTTTGTCGTCGAACTTGGAGCGGGCTACATCCGAAGCTTTGTCGAGCGTGGCGGTGGCTTGCGCGTATTTGTCGGCGTACTCATACAACGTGGCCAGGTGGTTCAGGATGTTGAGATTGTCTTTGTGCCAGGGGCCGATCTCTTTCGAGACGATCTTGGTATAGCTTTCTTCATAGATCTTGGAAGCTTCGTCGATCTTGTTGGTATAGTCCAGGTAGAAACCGGCCAGCCGGATCCGGGAGAGGTGATATTCCGGCGACGTTTCGCCATAAAGTTCTTTCTGAATTTCCGAGATCTGTGTCAGGTAGCCTTCGGCATTGGTGTAGCGTTTCTCGCGCAGGGCCACTTCATACAAAAAATTCAATGTGCGCTCGGTGGTGCGGTAATTTTTGGGAAGCGATTTCGATTTGATGAGCGCGATGGCATCTGTTTCCAGGTCCTTGGTTTTGTCGCGCTGAAATTTTGAATCAAACTCAACGGCTTTCAGGTTAATCCGCACAAGACTTGTTTTCGGGAAATACTTGTCGATCATCTTTTCGTATTCCAGCTTCACGTTCAGGTAGCGGGCGCGATTTTCTTCTTCCAGCAATTGGTGGAGATAGGCGAGATAAATGTCGTGGCCCAATGTGTAGGTGGGGTTGGCGCGGCGTTTCAGGTCGTTCAACAGATTGTCGAATTCGAGGTCGTTCTCGCGGTGCTCGTTGCCGTTGTCTACCAGCATGCGGGCGTACAGGAAATTGTTTTGCACCAGATACAGGCTGGTCTCGCCCATGAAGCGTTGGTTTTTGCGGATCCACACTTGTGCTGCTTTAAAGGCGGAGTCGGCCGAGAGCAGGTTCCCTTTTTTGGCGTAGGCATTGGCGGTCAAGGTGAGCAGGTGGGCATAGCTGGTGTAGCGCGACAACAATTCTTCGTCGGGTACACGCACCGTTTTGATGGTCGCGCCCTCCACCTTGGTTTCTTTTTCTACTGCGCGGCCCGCGAAATAGCTCTCTACGCTGCGCAGTGTGGTCACGGCGTCGTTGCAAAAGCCCTGGCCGGTCATGGCCTCGGCTTCGGCCAATGCCACGCGTCCTTTCAAGGCATCCGAATATTGATTGGTTTTTGTGAGCAATTCCTTGGCCTTTTCCAGGTATTCACGACTCACGCGAAAGTTGCCGTATTCATTGTAGATCTCGGCCACGTCGATGAGGTTGCCGGCATAGGTTGCGCTATTGTCGCCGTACATGGTCTGGCTGCTGGCCAAGGCGTCGGTCAAGGTTTTGTCAAAGTCGGTGAGCATGCCCGAGGCGAGGTTGATGCGGGCTTCGCGTAGCAACAAGCCGGGCATGTAGGCATTTTGTTGCCCCATTTTTGCCACGATGGATTTTTTTAGTTTTTCGAGCCCGCTGGCAGCCTTCGCAAAGCTTCCGGAAGCGTAGCTGCCATCGACCTTTTTCAGGCTTTTGTCAAACTTTTTGTTTTGGGAAAACAAGGGCTCAGCGGCGGTTACACACATCACCACAATCAGGAGCAACCTGGCAAGTTTCATGGAGCAAGTATTTGAATTGGACTACTAATGTAATGAATTTTCAACAGCGAGGGAAGGCTTGACAGCGGAACCAACCGGGTGGTCATGCTACTCCGGCATGAGGCGTTCCAGGATGTCGCGGGCGGCGGTGGTGATCACGGTTCCCGGGCCAAAGACAAACGAGACGCCAGCCTCGTGGAGGAACGGATGATCCTGTGCGGGAATAACCCCTCCGGCGATGACCATGATGTCGGGTCGCCCGATTTTTTTTAAGGCGGTGATCAGTGCAGGAACCAATGTTTTGTGGCCACCGGCGAGGCTGGAAGCGCCCACGACATGCACGTCGTTTTCGGCGGCTTGCATGGCCACTTCCTCCGGCGTTTGAAACAGCGGGCCGATGTCCACGTCAAAGCCGAGGTCGGCAAAACTGGTGGCGATCACTTTGGCCCCGCGATCGTGACCATCCTGACCCATCTTGGCCACCAGGATGCGGGGCCGCCGGCCATCGCGTTCGGCAAAGCGGTCGGCTAGTTCGCGCACTTCTTCAAAAGTCTTTTGATCCTTCATCTCGCCCGAATATACACCCGAAATCGAACGGATGGTGGCTTTGTAGCGACCAAACGATTTTTCCATGGCTGCCGATATTTCTCCCAAGGTGGCACGCAGGCGTGCGGCATCCACGGCCAGCGCCAACAGGTTACCCGTGCCGTTGGCAGCGGCGTCGGATAACGCCTGCAGCGCGGTCTCTACCGCGACGGTGTTTCGTTCGGCCTTCAATTGGACCAACCGCGCAAGTTGTTCTTCACGCACGGCTGTATTATCCACCTCCAGAATATCGAAGTCGGGCTTTTCGTCGGTGGCATATTTGTTCACGCCCACGATCACATCTTTGCCCGAGTCGATGCGCGCTTGCTTAGCGGCTGCCGCTTGCTCGATACGCATTTTCGGAACACCGCTCTCGATGGCTTTTGTCATGCCGCCGAGCCGCTCCACTTCTTCCATCAATTGCCAGGCATGGCCGGTCAGTTGCGCTGTGAGACTCTCCACGTAATACGAGCCGGCCAGCGGGTCGACGAGGTGGGTGATCCCGGTTTCTTTTTCCAGGTATAATTGTGTGTTGCGCGCAATGCGTGCCGAAAAATCGGTGGGCAAAGCGATGGCCTCATCCAACGAGTTGGTGTGCAGCGATTGCGTGCCACCCATCACCGCAGCCATCGCTTCGATGCAGGTGCGTGTCACGTTGTTGTAGGGATCTTGTTCGGTAAGGCTCCAACCCGACGTTTGACAATGCGTGCGCAAGGCCATCGACTTGGGATTTTTGGGGTTGAACTGTTGCACCAGCTTCGACCACAACATGCGGGCGGCGCGCATCTTGGCGACTTCCATAAAGAAGTTCATGCCGATGCCCCAGAAGAAAGAAAGACGCGGCGCAAAATCGTCGATTGCAATACCGGCCGCTAAACCGGCGCGGATGTATTCCAATCCATCGGCCAGTGTATACGCCAGCTCCACGTCGGCCGGCGCACCGGCTTCGTGCATGTGATATCCACTGATGCTGATGGAATTGAATTTCGGCATGTGTTGCGACGTATACCGGAAGATGTCGGCTACGATGCGCATGGAGTGGGCCGGTGGATAGATGTAGGTATTGCGCACCATGAACTCTTTCAGGATATCGTTCTGAATGGTACCGCTAAGTTGTGCAGGCTTCACGCCTTGTTCTTCCGCGGCGACAATGTAAAAGGCCATGATCGGAATGACGGCGCCATTCATGGTCATGGACACGGACATCTTATCGAGCGGGATTTGATCGAAAAGGATCTTCATGTCCAGCACAGAATCAATGGCCACCCCAGCTTTGCCTACGTCGCCCGACACGCGGGGGTGATCGGAATCATAGCCGCGGTGTGTGGCAAGATCAAACGCTACCGAAAGACCGCGCTGCCCGGCAGCGATGTTGCGCCGGTAAAATGCGTTGGAATCTTTTGCGGTGGAGAAGCCGGCGTATTGACGGATGGTCCACGGCTTGGTCGTATACATGGTGGCATACGGCCCGCGAAGAAAAGGCGGTATGCCTGCAGCGAAATCCAGGTGTGCCGCACCGTTGAGATCGGCTGACGTGTAGCGCGCAGGGATAGCAATTTTCTCGGGGCTGTTCCATGAACCCGTGCGTGGGTTGTCCGGTGCGGGAGGAAGCACAAAGACGTTGGCAGGGATGCGTGAGAAATCGGGCTTCATGGCTGTTGCAGGTTTTGTTGAAGCAATGACCATGCGGCATGTGCCAGGGCGTCCGTCATTTCTTGTACGGCATAGGTGCCGGCCAACGGATCGGCCACTTTATCGAGGTGCGATTCTTCGCGTAAGATGGAGGACACGTTGCGGGCCATGCGTGTCATGGTGATGTTGTTGGCATCTTCGGCGTGGATGGTCAGTGCGTTGCAGCCGCCCATCACGGCTGCCATAGCGGCTGTTGTTGCTTTCAGCAGGTTGCCATGGGGTTGAAATTTTTCGTCGATCCACGGCGTCGAACGCACATGAAGGTGCAGCGCCATGCTCTCAATAGGGGGAATGCCAAACGCGTGGGCCAGTTGAAACCACAACAACCGCAAAGCTTTCAGTTTTGCAATCGAACAAAAAAAATCGGTGTCTAGTGGTATGGACAACGCGAGGTTGCGCCAGGCCATTTCTTTTTCAACGCCTTCTTCCGTGAGCGCATCCATCAACCGGGCCGCTTTTGTTAAGACGTTCGCAACTTCCTGTACAGGGGATGAAGCGTCGGCTACGATGCCCCAGCGCCGGAAATGGGTGAGGTGCGCGAGCGACGAAAGCTTGGGGATATTTTTTTCGGGGAGATCATTCCACCATATCGTCCCGGAAAGGGAATGTGGCTCATATTTTTTTTTCTGAACATAGGCTGCCAACGCGTTTTCCACCGAGCCATCCGTCACGAAAAAAGAGACGCTGCAAAAGGGCCAATCCACTTGATCCAATAGACCGGCTATATCAACCGTTTGGCGATTTCGCAGATCCAGTATAATGCCATCGGCACCGTTATTTAGTTGATGCAGGAGTGTAGCATTATCTTTCTTTTCGTTGGTAACGACAAGCTGTGGCAGGTTTTCCCAAAAGCGTGCACCAGCATGTGCGTACGGCGATGGAGGTAGTTCAAAATTTTTGAGATACTGTCGTTGCGCTGCGTCGGTGCGGTCGTAATACGGAGAAAAAGTTAGGCCGTCAAGCTTCCAGGCCAGTATTTCAGCGGGATCTTTTCCGTCTATCTCCGCAGCAGCGGTCCGCAACCAGTCGGCTTTATTCGAAATGGGGAAAGACTGCCGTAACAGGCTGTGGATGGCAGATTCAGACATGCGGGCTCTTTATTATAATCCAATTTTAGTCAAGTTTTTCCGAACTGGTGGTGTTTAATTTTCAAATTTTTCCAATCACATATTTTTCTGAAAAATCAAGGTTAGGTCGGCTTGTTTTGTTAATCTCTTTTTTTACATCTTTGTCTCCCTTTCTCAAACGGAGTCTGAAATCACATTGAATTTGGAGATCAACCATGGAAGTTAGCTGCAGCACAGTATGGAACGATTGTCTTGAAGTGATTCGGGAAAATGTAGGAGAGGAGAACTTTAATACTTGGTTCAGGCCGATTGCTCCCTTGCGGGTGGACGGCGATGTGCTGACGATACAAGTTCCTTCCCAATTTTTCTACGAATGGCTGGAAGATAACTATGTGCCCGTGCTGAAGCGTGCCATACACACCGTGCTGGGTCCTACCGGCCGGCTGGAGTACTCTGTGGTGGTCGACAGTGGCAATCAGCAGGCGCCTGCCGTATCGGTTAACTATCCCGCCAATGGCGCAGGCAACCGCCGCAGCGCTGTGAATGGTTTTGGTTCCGACGACTATTCGCCGTTCTCCATCAAGGCCTTAAATCCACACACTGTCAATTCGCGACTCAACGCGGCCTATAGCTTCGACAATTTTGTTGAAGGCGATTGTAACCGCCTGGCGCGTTCGGCCGGAGTCGCTGTTGCGAAGAAACCGGGTATCACATCGTTCAACCCGCTGATGCTGTATGGTGGCGTGGGTGTTGGAAAGACACACTTGGTGCAGGCCATTGGAAATGAGATCAAAAACAACATGCCCAACAAGGTGGTGTTGTATGTCGATCAAAGCGATTTCACCAACCAGTTCCTCAACGCGCTGCAAAATCACAAGCTGCAGGACTTCCAGAACTTCTATCAGCAAGTAGACCTCCTCATTCTCGACGACGTGCAATTCCTTGCCGGTCGTGAGAAGACACAGGAGATGTTTTTCCATATTTTCAACCAGTTGCACCAGTCGGGCAAGCAGATCATCATGACCAGCGATTGCCCGCCCCGCGACATGAAAGGCTTCCAGGAACGCCTGCTCTCCCGTTTCAAATGGGGATTGACGGCCGACCTCCAGGAACCCGACTTTGAAACCAAGCTTGCCATCATCAACCGCAAGATGCAGGCCGACGGCATTCAAATTCCCACGGAAGTGTCGGAATACCTGGCTTACAGCGTCGATACCAACTTGCGCGACATGGAAGGGGTGCTCAACTCCCTCATTTTCCACGCTACCCTCCTCAAGAAAGAGATCGACCTGGAACTGGCGAAAGAAGTGTTGAAAAACATCATTAAGGAAATCCAATCCGACGTTAGCGTAGATTTTATACAAAAGACTGTCGCCGAGTCATTTAAGGTGGACCTGGATGCTATGAAAGGCAAGGTAAAGAAGCGCGAGATCGTGATCCCCCGTCAGGTGGCCATGTATTTCTGCAAGCGCTACACCCAGCTCACCCTGGCCCTTATCGGCGAAAACTTTGGCGGTCGCGACCACAGCACGGTTATCCACGCCCTGGAGTCCGTGGAGGACATGATGAAAACCGATCCCAATTTCAAGAACACCGTCGACGACCTGGGCAAAAAGCTCAAAATGCGCGTCAGCTAAGCCATTTAGCCACTTTCGGCGTATACCCTCATTCTTTTACGGTCAAAAAAACTTTAAGAATTCTAAAACTTTCTGTAACTTAACACCGTTAAGTAAAATATCAGCAATGCAATGACCATATCAACCCGCAAAGAGCGCCAAAAAGAGGAATTGAAAGCCAAGATCCTGCAAACCGCCAAGGCGTTGTTCATGGAGCGTGGCTACGAGGAAACTTCTATTCGCAACATTGCCGAACGCATTGAATATTCCCCCACCACGATCTATCTCTATTTTAAGGATAAGGATGACATTTTCTACGCCCTGCACGGCGAGGGCTTTGTGTTACTCAACCAGTATTTCCGTGCCCTGGGGCATGTGGAAGATCCTTTTGAGCGCCTCAAGGCCATCAGCAAAGCCTACGTCACGTTTGCCCTGGAAAATGGGGAGTTTTATGATCTGATGTTCATTATCCGGTCCCCTATGAATGCCCTGGAGAAGGAAAAAAAGAAGGAAGAGTTGAATTGGGAGGAGGGAGACCGCGCCTTTGGTTTTTTGGTGAATACAATAGAAGAGTGTATCGCAAAAGGTTATTTCAAGGGCATGAACGCCGAGGTGCTCGCCTTCACAACGTGGTCGATGGTGCATGGCATTTGTTCGCTCGAGATCCGGAACCGCTGTTCCGTCGTCAGTGAGATGAACCAGCCCAATTTGGCCATGACAGCTTGTGACATGATCAACGAGATCCTGAACCGTATGCACAATATTTCGCCGTCTTAAAAAATTTTGCCATAATAATTAACAGTGTAAACTAAATGTTCAATGAAAACTAATCTACCTCACCAACTGATCCGATACGGCTTTGCGATCGCGCTGACCACGCTTTCGACAGTCTTAACGGCGCAAACCGTTTTGGATGGCTATGTCTCCGAAGGGTTAAAAGACAACCTGGTGTTGCAGCAAAAAGACATCACGCTGCAGCAGGCACAACAATCCCTGCAGATTGCCCGCAGTTACTTTTTCCCTTCTGTAAACCTCCTGGGCGACTACACATCGGGCGAGGGGGGAAGAAGTATTGCCATCCCGGTAGGCGACTTGCTGAACCCCGTGTATGCTTCCCTGAACCAACTCACGCAGGGCGACAAGTTTCCGCAGATCGAGAACGTGAACCAGAATTTTTTTCCGCACAATTTCTATGATGCACGGGTGCGCACGTCGCTGCCGTTGGTGAATACCGACCTGTATGTGAACCGCTCCATCCAAAGCCAGCAGATCGTGCTCAAGCAATATGAAGTGGAGCTGTATAAAAGACAGCTGGTGCTGGATATCAAGTCGGCCTACTTTAGTTACCTGGCCGCGGTGGCGGCGGTGAAGATCTATCAGAGCGGGCTTGGGTTGGTCAACAAGAATGTGGAAGTGAATGAATCACTGCTGCGCAACGGCAAGAGTTTACCCGCCAATTACCTGCGCAGCAAGAGCGAAGCGGAACGTGTGAAGGCCGACCTGAACAGCGCCGAGAACCGCGTGGTCAATGCCCGCAAGTATTTTAATTTTTTATTGAACAAGCCGTTGGACAGGGAGATTGAGGTCTCCAATACTTTCGCCGAGGCTACGGCTTTGGACACGGCTTCAACGGACATCACTTCCCGCGAGGAATTGAAAATGATCAAGACATCGCGCGACATCAATGCCGCCTCCATTCGCCTGAACAAACTGACCCGCGTACCGAAAGTGAATGCCTTCCTGGACCTGGGCTCGCAAGCATCCGACTGGAAGTTCAACGACAAGTCGAAGTACTATCTGGTGGGCGTGCAGTTGTCGCTGCCTTTGTTTCAAGGTTTCCGAAACAACATCACCATCCGTCAGAATACCTTGGAGATGCGCAAAACAGAGTTGAACCTGACGCGCACCACGGAACAACTTCAGCTCGCCGCCGATGTAGCCAAGAACGATTTGCAAACCACCGTACAAAACTATGCCGCTGCGCGCGAACAACTGAAGTCGGCACAGAGCTATTTCAACCTGGTGGAAAAGGGCTATCAGCAAGGCATCAACACGCTGATCGAATTTCTGGATGCACGCAACCAGCTGACCTCCTCCCAGCTTCAGCAAAACCTGAGATTGTTTGAAATGCTCACGGCCGAAGCCCGGCTGGAGCGCGAGACCGCTTCTTATACTTTCTAAAAAAATATCAATCCGAATCCCTATGAACACTATCCAAAAGAATTTTCTGTTCGCCGGCGCCATCCTGTTGACGGCCGTCGCGCTGCAAGCTTGCACCGACAGCAAGGGCGAACGCAAAGTCATTCCCAATGCCTCCGAGCCCGTGCCGGTGAAAGTCATGTCACTGGAAAAATCGACAAGCCTTACCGACATCAAAGCCAGCGGACAACTCACGACCGACGACGAGACCACGCTGAGTTTCAAAAGCGGTGGCGTGATCGGAGCCGTGTTGGTGAAAGAAGGCGAAGCGGTAAAAAAAGGACAACTCCTCGCCACCCTCGACCTCACCGAATTGAATGCACAAGTGGCCCAAGCCCGCTTCAGCTATGAGAAAGCACAACGCGATCTTCAACGCATCACCAACTTGTATCGCGACAGCGTGGCCACCCTGGAGCAACTGCAAAATGTGCAGACCGGTCTCGACATCGCCAAGCAACAACTGGAAGCCGTAACGTTCAACCGGACCTTTGCCGAGATCCATGCGCCGGGCAACGGTTTTGTGTTGCGCAAGTTTGTGAACGCCGGGCAAGTGGTGAGTACGGGCAACCCGGTGCTGGTGACAAACGGTGCGGCGAAAGGCGATTGGATCCTCAAGGTTGGGGTGAGCGATAAACAGTGGGCTGCCGTGAAGAATGGCGACAAGACCACCGTGCTGATCGACGCCTTCCCGGAAAAGACCTTTAAAGGAACCGTGTTGAGAAGGTCGGAAACCTCCGATCCGCAGACCGGTGCCTTCACGTTGGAATTGAAAGTAGACCACGATGACGTGAAGCTGGCGGCCGGCATGTTTGGTTCGGCCGTGATCCACTCCGGTGTATCGGTCACCTCGTGGAGCGTTCCCTATGAAGCGGTGCTGGACGCCAACGGAAACGAAGGTTTTGTTTTTGTGACCGACGATTCGCGCACGGCCCGCAAACAACCCGTCACCATCGCTTCGTTCGATGGCAGCACCATCCGCATCAGCGCGGGCCTCGAAAATGCCAACGCGCTCATCATTGCCGGCAGTGCCTATCTCTCCGATCGTTCGCCCATCCAAATCCTTAAATAAGCGGTTATGAAAATTTCTGAATACGCCGTAAAAAATTATCAGTTCACGCTCATCATGTTTTTGATGGCCGCCGCCGTGGGCATCACCACGCTGCTCACCATGCCGCGCAGTGAAGACCCGGATGTAGAGTCGCCACAGTTTGCGATGATCATTGTGTATCCGGGCACGAGTCCCAAGGATATGGAAGAGTTGGTCGTAGATCCCATCGAGGATAAAGTGAATGAGCTGGAAGATATCAAACGGGTCCGCACCACGATCAGCGATGGTCTGGCCGTGTTTCGTGTGGAGTTTAAGTATGAGAGCGACCCGGATGAAAAGTACCAGGAACTTATCCGTGAATTGAACACGCTTCGTTCGGAGTTGCCCAAGGATATTTATTCTATGGACGTGAATAAATTCCAACCTTCGGATGTGAACATCCTGCAGATCGCCTTGATTTCGGAAAATGCCTCACGCGCTACGTTGAAGAAAACTGCCGAAGCCTTGCAGGATGAGTTGGAGAAAATTCCAATGTTAAAGAATGTGGAAATTCAGGGTTTGCCGGAGCAGATCGTTCGCATTGAATTGCGTTTGGAGAAGATTGCACAGATGCACATTCCCATGGATGCGATCATCAGCAGTCTGCAGAGTGAGATGGCCAACATCCCCGGGGGCAGCGTGGTGGCCGGTTCCAAATCGTTCAACATCAAAACGAGCGGAAACTATACGAACCTGGAGGAGATCCGGAACACGATTGTCTACACTGCAAACGGTAAGAACATTTTGCTGAGCGATGTCGCCGATGCGTCGGTCACCTTTGAAGAAGCCACGCACATCACGCGGCTGAACGGTCACCGTTGCGTGTTTGTCGTGGCGGCCCAAAAGCCAGGACTTAACATTACGCAAACGCAAAAAGTGTACAAGCCGGTGTTGGAGCAATTTGAATCGACGTTGCCTTCGAACATCGCGATGGTTAACCACTTCGATCAGGCCGACAACGTGAACGGACGTTTGGCCGGGTTGGGTAAGGATTTTCTCATTGCGATTCTCCTGGTGTCGATCACTCTTTTGCCCCTCGGTGGACGCGCTGCGGCGATTGTAATGATCTCTATCCCGTTGTCGCTGGCCATTGGATTGGTGTTGTTGAATTTGCTTGGGATCAGTTTGAACCAGCTCAGCATTGTGGGTTTGGTTGTGGCGCTGGGCCTGTTGGTGGACGATAGCATCGTAGTAGTAGAAAATATCGAGCGATGGATGCGCGATGGTCACTCGCGGCTGGACGCCACCATCAAGGCAACCCGCCAGATTGGGCTGGCCGTTGTGGGATGTACGGTGACGTTGATCATTGCCTTCATGCCCCTGGTGTTTCTGCCCGAAGGTGCGGGAGACTTTATTCGTGGATTACCCCTGGCGGTAATCATGGCCGTGCTGGCCTCTATGCTGGTGTCGTTGACGATCATCCCGTTTTTGTCGAGCCGTATTTTGAAAGACAAAGGCGACGATCACGGCAACATTTTCCTGCGCGGTTTGCAACGGTTGATCCACGGCAGCTATTCACGCTTGCTGGACAAGGCTTTGCAGAAACCCGTGATCACGCTGGTGGCAGCCGGTATCATATTCTTTGCGTCGCTGCAGCTTTTCCCCATCATCGGTTTTGGACTTTTTCCTGCATCGGAAAAACCACAGTTCATCATCAACACCATAACCCCTTTGCAAACCAATTTGGAAAGAACGGATACGGTTTCCCGTTATGTTGAGAAGGTGGTTTCGGCGATTCCTGAAGTGTCCTTCTTTGCTACCAATGTAGGGAAAGGCAACCCCCGTATCTATTACAACGTGTCGCAAGAGAATGAGCACACGGATTTTGCGCAGACCTTTGTGCAGTTGGACGAACATGCTTCCCCCGACAAAAAGCTGGAGATCATCAATACATTGCGCGATCAGTTCAACCAGTACCCTGGCGCAAAGATCGAAGTGAAGAACTTTGAACAAGGCCCTCCGGTGGCTGCGCCGATAGAGATTCGTCTGATTGGCGACAACCTGGACACCCTCCGCGCATTGGCAGGTCGTGTTGAGCACATGCTGAAACAAACCGAAGGCACACTGTACGTGAACAACCCCGTCAGTAATTTGAAGAGCGACATGCGCGTGGTCATCAACCAGGACAAAGCCCGCATGACCGGTATCAATACCGTGGACATCGATCGTACGGTGAGACTCGCAGTGGCCGGCCTGGATATGGGAAGCTTCTCCGACGCAGAAGGAGAGGACTATAACATCCACCTGACCACACCGAAACAAGAACGCGCTACGTTGGCATCGCTCGAAAATCTTTTTGTGAACAACCGTCAAGGGGCTGCTGTGCCGTTGGCGCAGATCGCCGGGTTGCAGTTGGAGACGTCGCCGTTGCGGATCGATCACTATAATAAGAATCGTATGGTGTCCGTGTCGGCTTTTGTGAAGAAGGGTTATCTCAACGACAAAGTGATTCGTGAAGTGGTGAGCAAGATGGAGTCCACAAAACTGCCCGCAGGCTACAGCTTTATGATGGGTGGTGACGTGGAGGCCGGGAACGAATCGTTTGGTGGATTGGGAACGGTGATCATTGTGACGGTATTCATGTTTGTGGCAGTGTTGGTGCTCATGTTCAAAACGTTTAAGAGTACGTTGATTGTATTGAGCGTGATTCCGCTGGGTGTTGTTGGTGCGGTGATCGCGTTGTTCCTGACGGGTAACTCCTTGTCGTTCGTTGCCATCATTGGGTTGATCGCGCTGGCGGGTGTAGAGGTGAAGAACTCGATCCTGTTGGTGGACTTCACAAATCAATTGCGGGCGCAAGGGAAATCGATCGATGAGGCGATACGGGAAGCAGGCGAGGTTCGTTTTTTGCCGATCGTGCTCACCTCTTTGACGGCGATTGGTGGATTGATGCCGATTGCGTTGTCGGTGAATCCTTTGATCTCTCCGTTGGCAATTGTGTTGATTGGTGGGTTGATCAGTTCTACTTTGCTGTCGCGGATTGTGACGCCGGTTGTATATAAGCTTATTCCGCCGAAGGTGGTGTAGGGCGTCAGGGGTTACACCGCAGAGACGCCCTCCTTTGCTGAAGCTTCGGCGGGCCAAGCAGCAAAAAAAATGCATTGTACGAAATATCAGAAAGAAGCCTAACCTATTCAGGGTTAGGCTTTTTCGTTTATAACTGCAATCGGAATTTGAAATATTGAAAAACCTTCACTAGGTTTGCATACCAAACGGTTGGTATGTTATGGACTCCAGACAGAATATTATAATGGCATCGTATCAACTCTTTTTACAAAAGAGCTATAAGGATGTTACCATGAAGGAAATCTCCGAAAAGGTTGGAATGACCAAAGGTTCGTTTTACCACCATTTTAAAAGTAAAGAGGAGATATTTTCGGAGATCATCCATGAATATTTTTTAGATAACCTGTCCTCCATCGCCTACGAAAGCTTTTCGCAAAACTCCCTGAAGCAATTTTATCTGGACTATTTACAAAGCAGCGGTAAAGTCAGCAAGTCACTTTTTAATGAGCAAGTCGGCGCTAAAGAGGAGAGTAGCGTCAATCCGCTGGTGCTCTTATTCGAAGCGTTCAGAATTTTGCCTGAAGTCAAGACGAAAGTTTTGCAACTCTATAGTAAAGAACAGAAAGCCTGGGAAAAAGTGATTCGGCGGGCAAAAGAAAACCAGGAGATTAAGTCATCGATGCCGGATAGGGATATCGCTAAAATGTTCATTTACCTGAATGACGGGTGTGGGTTACGTTATCTTCAGGAAAACAAGACCTTGCCCAGTGTTAAAAAAGACCTTCTCCCGATATATAACGGCATTTACGAAATGCTGAAAGTGTGAATCAATTTTTTTTGTCCCATGACATACCAAACGGTTGGTATGTTTTAATTTTAATACAATGAAAGAACCAAGTCAAAATGCAGAAATTACAACACCCGTACTGATTGTGGGTGGTGGCGTCGTGGGATTGTCGGCAGCATTGTTCCTGCTCCATCAGGGTATCGTGCCCTTACTGGTTGAAAAACACGACCAACCTTCGATACAGCCAAGAGGTAGAGGTTTTGATATCAGAACGATGGAATTGTTTCGTGAAATAAAGATCAGCAAACAGATCCGCGAAGCAGGAAAAGCACTCGGCCCAAGCTTTGGTATACTAAAAGATAGTTCCTTGGCGAATGCGCTAAAGGATGTGAAGCCTGGTAAAAAGAAATCGCCGGAAAAGGTGTTGGGTGTTGAAAAACTTGCCAAACTCAGCCCAGAACCTGTTACCCGCTGCACGCAGGATCTGTCTGAGCCGATTTTATTAAGGGAAGCGATTTCGAGGGGCGCCGACGTTAGGTTTGGCACCGAGTTGGTTGCCTTTGAACAAGACGACAAACAAGTTAAGGCCATCATTAAAGACCGGAAAACCGGTGATGAGCGATTTGTGATCGCCGACTATTTGATTGCTTGTGATGGATCAAAAAGTCCGATCAGAAAAAAACTGCAGGCCACTACCAGCGGCCCGGGCGAAATTGCTGACCTTCTCAATATTTACTTTGAAGCCGATCTAAAAGACTTCGTGAAAGGCCGCGAATTCAGTCAACTGATTATTGACGAACCTGACCTGAAGGGATTTATGCCGGCCATCAATAACAGTGACCGATGGATATTCCACATGAAATTTGATCCTGAGAAAAAAGAAACATTCAGCGAAGAAAGATTGATTCAGATTTTGCGTAAAGTTATTGGACTGCCAGACCTCCCGATCCGAATCATCAGCACAGCAGCCTGGTGCCCCACGGCCAGGGTCGTAGACAACATGAACTACAACCGCATATTCCTTGCGGGAGATGCGGCTCACACCATGACGCCCTATGGGGGAAAGGGCGCGAACACAGGCGTTCAGGATGTGCATAATCTGGCCTGGAAACTGGCCATGGTAATTCATGGAACCGCCAGTTTAAATTTATTGAATACCTATACGGCAGAACGACAGCCTGTCGGTTATTTCAATACCATACAATCGGGTAACTGGACCGATGAGAATGGCCTGCTGGATAAGAAAAAGGCTTTCAATATTGTAACCATCTTGAGCAACTCTATTGCCTTTAAACTAGCCCATCTCTTCAATCTAAAAAAACTCGCACAGCGCATTGGTATAGACAAATTTGCCGGAATGATCGGTATTCCGGATTACGCCTATACTTCGACAGCGATTGCCGGAAGTGAAGCCGGGCTTAATAAATTTCAAAAAGCAAAATCGCTTACAGGAGATCCCGGCACGAGATTCCCGCACTTCTGGATTCGCCGTGAGAAGCAAGAGCTGTCTACCTTGGATTTACTCGGTAAGCGATTCATATTATTTACAGGAAGGTATCGTGACCGGTGGAATTTTCTTATCGAGAAAATCAATACACAGTTGAATACGGAAATCGTAATACACAGTTTTGACACGGATCTGAAATTAACACATCCAAAGGGATCTCTGCATACTGAACTGGGAATTACTGAAAGCGGAGCGGTATTGGTCCGTCCTGATGGGTTTGTAGCCTGGAGAGCGGAAAATGACAACGCAAATTCTTTAGCAGAATTCGAAATCCAAGTGCCAAAACTACTGTCCCGGTAACATCCTAAATCCAGAGATTATCCATTCACAAAATTCGTATCGCGTTGATGAAACTTCTAATCGCGTTGATGATTATTTTCTAATCAGGCGGACCTTTGATGACGAATAAGCGCACAAAGCATTTTATTCGGTTTATTTATCGCACTTGTCCTGGTGCAAACATTTACTTATGAAAAATATACTCCACATTATATCGAGTCCGAGAGGCGAGGCGTCATACAGCACTAAACTTGGACGCGGTATTATTGAAAAAATAAAGGCCGGTGAAGCGGTTATCGTCAGGACTCATGACCTTACAGAAAAGCCATTCGAACATTTAGCGCAATACCACCTTAGTGCTTTTTTCACCCGACCGCACGAACATACGGTGGAGCAGCAGCATGACATCCAACAGTCGGAGCAGGCCATCTCGGAATTGCTCTCGGCTGACATTATCATCATCAGTGTTCCGGTTTATAACTTCAATATCCATTCGACATTAAAAGCCTGGATCGATCATATCGTCAGAGTCGGACGCACGGTCAGGTTTAACAAAAATATGGTCGAGGGACTTGTAAGAGGGAAAAAAGTCTACCTCGCGATCGCCTCAAAAGGAGTTTATTCAGAAGGGGGCATGAAACAGTTTGATTTCGTGGAGCCCTATTTGCGTCATATTTTAGGCTACCTGGGGATGACAGATATGCAAGTGCTGCGGGTGGAAGGCTCATCCGTACCCACCGAACAACAGATTGCCCTTGAATCTACGTTAAAGAACTTTAACCCATAGGCGATCAATTTGATCCCTTACTAAGAGGTATCAAGGGTAACACAATGTAAGCAGATGGATCAGTGTCTCACTGTGTACACTATTTTTCAAAATCAAATTTTGCCTCTTCCGTCACACCTTTCCAAGTATCGGTCCGGAATGGGCCCGCCGGGAATCCTTCTTTGTTATAAAGATTGTTATCCCCCGCATCATCTGCCCAACCGTATCGAACAGCAACAGGCGCTTTCACATCGTCGCTATACACCACCACATGATCCCCTTCGATGAACGCCCTGGCATAGTGAAATACGCGATCTTCCCCTGCTACCTCAAAGCCTTTTACGTAGCCGTACCGGTCTTTGACCATCAACCCACTACCCATCGAATTAAACACGAGTTCGACCTTTCCAGTCCCGAAGAGCACGGTTTTGCACACGGGGCCGGTGTACACGACATTCTTTCCGTAGGTGTCGTGTAACGCAATTGCGGCTAATCGTTTTCCGACATCCTGCTTGTTCCGAGGGTGGATGTCATGCGATTCGCCGATGTCGGTGGTCACCGCCATGCCGGTGCGTGGCAGGCTTAGGGTGAGGGTCTGTGCTTCGCGCAACTCGGCCCAGCCACTACCGTTTTTACTGTTGCCGTGATCGGCGTCATAGCTGGCGAGCTGGACGAAATAGAACGGGAAGTCGCCTTGCCCCCAATGCTTGCGCCAGTCGGTGATCATGAGTGGAAATGCTTTTCGATATTGATACGACCGCCCCGCATTCGATTCGCCCTGGTACCAAATGGCGCCGGTGATAGAGTACGGCAGGAGCGGGTGGATCATGGCGTTATACAACAACGTGGGATAACTATTTGGTCCAACGCCATTATTCTTCATCAAAGCCTCCACGCGATAAGACCAAGGACCCGTCAACGGGAACGCTGCGTTGGGAAGGCTGAGGTGCATGTCCTCTGGATTTCCATTCACACCGCCTCCGCCGCCGGTATCTTGTACGCGGATGGCGATCACATTTTTTCCTTCTTTTAAAATATTTGGAGAGATGTTGTACACTCGCTTTGCGCTGTAGGAGTTGGTGCTACCTATCAAAAGGCCGTTCACGTAGGTTTGGTCGGCATCATCGATCGCACCTAGTGATAGTACGGCCGCTTTGCCGGCTTGGTCGGCGTTGAGGGTGATGATTTTGCGAAACCACACGTAGCCATCCACATCGCCGAGGGGTTGCGTTTCCCACATCGTAGGAAGGTTCATGGTTAGCCAGGAGGCATCGTTGAAGTTGACGTCTTTCCAGGTTATGAGAACGGCTGTGGATACATCGAGGCCGCCTTGCAGTTTCTCGATGCGCGCCTGGGTGGCAACGGCTTTTGCATTGGCGACGCTGTCCAGGTTTAGGTGGGGCATGGATTGAATCATGGAACGGAATTCGTCGCTGCCTTCGAAGGCGCTGCGGCTGGTCCAGGTTTCAGAGTGTGTGCCGCCCCAGGAGGTGTTGATCAGGCCGATGGGAATATTCAGTTCCTTGTACAAGTCGCGCGCAAAGAAATAGCCGACGGCCGTGAAGTCGCCCACGTGCGCGGGATCACAGAGGTTCCATTCGCCACCCGTCACGTCGTCGCTGGGGGTTGTGGCAATGGTGAGGGGTACCTTGAAGTGACGGATCTGCGGGAAATCGGCTTGTGCAATTTCGGCCGCGGCGTTGTTGGTGTTGCGCACGATCCATTCCATGTTCGATTGCCCGGAGCAGATCCACACGTCGCCCACGAGCACGTTGCTGAGGATGATGCTATTTTTTCCCTTCACGACAAGGTCATAGGGGCCGCCGGCGGACTCATTGGCAAGGACCACTTTCCACTGGCCGTCTTTACCGGCCGTGACGGTCTTGGTTTGGTGATTGAGCTGAACGGTGACTTTTTCTTTGGCATCGGCCCAGCCCCATACCGTGATGGCGTGGTTGCGTTGCAGCACCATGTTGTTGCTGAAGATGCGGGGGAGTTTCACATTGGCAAAGGCCGATCCGGTCAGGAAAACGAGCAGGGCGCAAACATTCAATGTTCTCATAAAGACGGTTTTGGGTGGTCGTTGTATGCCGCTTATGGCGGCAATGATCAAGTTTAGCATAACCGGTCAATTTATCAAGCCCCTCGTGGAATTCTGCGCCCGGTTTGTACCGCAGCGTTTCGGCGGGAAGATTATAAATGTTATTTTAGGTGCATCCTTGTGTGATCCCGGTTTGTGCTGACCCTGTTGCGTATGGCTTTTGTTTGATCTTTAAACCTGAAGAACATATGACCAGACCTATTCTCTGCATCGCCCTGCTTTTACTGGCCACCCTGATCCAGGCACAGGAAAGCCATCACGACGATCCTACAACATTGGCCATCGGCGCGGCGGCCCCGGATTTCAACCTGAAAGGCGTCGACGGAAAATTCCATGCCCTGCAAGAATACGCTGCCGCGAAGGCGTTGGTCATCGTCTTCAATGCCAACCATTGCCCTACTGCCCAGGCCTACGAAGACCGCATCATGGCCATCACGCGGGATTATAAGAGCAAGGGTGTCGATGTGGTGGTGATCTCTTCCAACAATCCGCCGGCGCTGAACCTGGCGGAGTTAGGCTACACCGAGTTTGGCGATACGTTTGATGAAATGATCATCCGCGCAAAAGACAAGTCTTTTAATTTCCCCTATCTCTACGACGGCGACGATCAGAAAGTAGCGCTGGCTTATGGCCCCGTGGCCACGCCGCATGCCTTCGTCTTTGACAAAGACCGTAAGCTTCAATACACCGGCAGGCTTGACCAGCACGAGAAGCCCGGCACCGGCAATGGCGAAGACCTTCGCAATGCCGTCGACGCCGTGTTGGCGGGTCGCAAACCGGAGCCGGCCACCACCAAAGTATTTGGCTGTAGCATGAAGTGGTCGTGGAAAAATGAATACACCGAAAAGCTTCTGAAGGAATGGGCAGTGATGCCGGTTTCCCTCAATGAGATCGACGTCGCCGGCGTGCAGGATCTTTTGAAGAACAAGGGCGACAAGTTGCGCCTCATCAATATCTGGGCGACCTGGTGCGGACCGTGCACGCAGGAATTTCCCGACTTCATCACCATCGACCGCATGTATCGCGGGCGTGATTTTGAGTTCATCTCCATCAGTGCCGACAAGCTGGCCAGTAAGGAGAAGGCACTCAAATTTTTGAAGCTGAAGCAAGCCGCCAACACCAACTACATTTTCAACAAGGACAACATCTACGAGCTCATCGAGGCCGTGGATCCGAAATGGCAAGGTGCGTTGCCGTATACTGTGCTCGTTGAACCGGGGGGTAAGATCATCTATAGCCAGCAGGGGCCCATCGACCCGTTGAAAATGAAAAAGCGGATTGTGGATAACGCGTTGATAGGACGGTATTACTGAGGCGTCCATCCCAGCCCTGTATTCGGGGCTGTGATTTTGATGTTTTCCACCCTGCATACGTGTTGGGTTCTTACGCTCAACTCCTTACCTTGTTCCTTTTACGTGAAGATCATGAGAGCACTTCTTACCATCGGGTTCTGCCTGATGCTGTTGGCAGCGAGGGCGGAGTCGCGGACGGATAGTTTATTGCGCGAGCTCAACGCCACCATTGCCAAACGGGAGGGATATTTGAAAGAAAAGCAGGAGCGCATTGCCCGCTACACGGCGGCGACGCGCCAGGCGAAGGATGCGGTGTTGTTTGATCTTTACCTGAAGATCTATGAAGAATACAAATCCTTCATTTATGACTCAGCCTTTACCTACGCCCGCAAGCTCCAGGACATTGCCTATCGAACCAAGGATCCCATTCGCATCACCCAGGCCAAATTGAAGTCGGGCTTTGTGCTGGTTTCGTCCGGGCTCTTTCTGGAGGCGTTGGATACCTTGCGCAGCATAAGCACCCGGGGCCTGCCCGATAGTACTCGCCGGGAATACTATTATCTGATGGCGCGCACATGCTATGATCTGTCGGATTTTGATCGTGATGATTTTTATAGCCGTCAGTATACCGGCCGGGGCGACCGGTTTATGGACTCCGCGCTCTTGTTGACGCCTCCGAACTCCGCGCACTACAAATTGTTGCAGGGTTTGAAAAGCACGCGGCTGCGCGATATGCGTCAGGCTCAGCAGGCGTTTGAGGAGATGATCAGCCGCTACAAAGTCTCCGACACCGATTTTGCCGTGGCGGCCAGCACCCTCAGCTTTATTTATTTCTACTCCGATCAGCTCCAGAAATCCAAAGAAATGTTGATTCGCGCGGCCATCGCCGACATCAGGGCCAGCACCAAGGAAACACTGGCCACCCTAAACCTGGCCGACATGTTATATAAGGAGGGCGATATCGAAGGCGCCTACAAATATGTGAAGGTGGCCATGGAAGATGCCAACTTCTATGGGGCCCGCCACCGTAAAGTGCAGATCGCCGCCGTATATCCCATCATCGAGGGCAAGCAGCTCAACATCATCGAGTCCAGGCGAAGGATGCTCTTTTTATATTCTACGGTGATTACCGTGCTCACGCTGATGACCATCGTGTTCGCGGTCATTATCTACAAGCAATTCCAGCGCTTGCAGGTGGCCAAGAAAACCATTTCCGAAGCCAACGACGTGTTGACGGAAACCAACCATCAACTGGGCGACGCCAACAAGATCAAAGAGGAATACATTTGGTACTATTTCACCACCACGGCCGAATACATCACCAAGATCGATGTGCTGAAGAAATCCCTTGAAATGAAACTGATGACCAAAAAGCTGGAAGACCTCCGCTTTACGGTCGAGAGCATCAACATAAAAAAAGAACGGGAGGAGTTATACCACAACTTCGACATGGTTTTTTTAAAACTGTTCCCTGATTTCGTGACCATCTTCAATTCCTTTTTTAATGAAGAGGACCGCATTCATTTAAAGGAGGATCAATTGCTGAACACCGAGTTGCGGATCTTTGCCCT
Organism: Chryseolinea sp.; assembly: GCA_036525235.1. GTDB lineage: Bacteria > Bacteroidota > Bacteroidia > Cytophagales > Cyclobacteriaceae > Chryseolinea. The sequence goes on from DATDAV010000145.1 coordinate 54,010, forward strand.
CATTCGCATGGGCATCCACGACAATGAAAAGATTGCGAAGATCCTGGATTATTCCGTTACCACCATCTATACCTACAAGACCCGTATCCGCAACAAATCCATCCTTCCCAACGAAGAGTTTGAGAAGAAGATCATGGCGATTCGGGCCATTTAATGGTCTTCAATCGTTTGTTATCGGTTCGAAAAGTTGAGATACCGTTGAGATTTTCCGACCACCCCAATCCAGCCAATCCGTTGTCAGTCAATTTGTTGACGCCGAAACACCCATAAGATTTTCTAGATTTTCGCGGGACAAATTGATCGTGCCGTCGGCACCTGCTTTCCTTTGTTATGCCCGCAAACGTTTGAAGGAGCCTTCTTTCGCAAACCCTGCGGCCGCAGATTTTAACAGCTCAAACCAACAGCATATGATGAAACTCTATTCAATCGCAAGGGGTATGGTCTTGCTCTGTTTCCTGGCCACCACGGCCTGGGCGCAAAGCCGCACCATCACGGGATCGGTGAAGTCGGAAGACGACGAAAACTTTCTTCCCGGTGTAAACATTCTGGAAAAGGGTACCAGCAACGGCACCGTGACCGATGCCCAGGGTAACTATTCCATCCTGGTAAAAGAAAACGCGACGCTCGTTTTTTCTTTTGTAGGCTATGCCTCTACCGAGGTGCAGGTCGGCAACCAGACCACAATCGCGGTGACCCTGTCGCCAGACATTTCCACGCTGGAAGAAGTTGTGGTGGTGGGCTACGGCACGGTGAAGAAGACTGATGCCAGCGGATCGCTTGCCGTAGTAAATTCCGAGACCTTTAACAAGGGCGTGGTGAACTCGCCCCAGGAGTTGATCATGGGGAAAACCGCCGGCGTGTCGGTCACCACCAACAGCGGTGCACCCGGCAATACATCGACCATCCGCATCCGGGGAGGCTCTTCGCTGAGTGCCAGCAACGATCCCCTCATTGTGATCGACGGCGTGCCCGTGAGCAATACCAACCTCGGCGGATCCCCCAATATATTGGCCACCCTAAACCCTAACGATATTGAAAACTTCACCGTGCTGAAAGACGCCTCGGCCACGGCCATCTATGGTTCGCGCGCCTCCAACGGTGTCATCATCATCACCACCAAGCGCGGTGGTAAGGATTTCAAAGTAAACTATAGCGTTACGGGTACAATGTATACCGCGCCGAAGAAAGTGGATGTCTTCTCGGGTGATGAATACCGCGCGCTGATGAACGAACAATTCACCGGCAACAACGCCGTCCTGAAACTTTTGGGCACGGCCAACACCGATTGGCAAAAAGAGATCTTCAGCACCGCCTATGGACAAGATCACAACCTGAATCTATCCGGTACTGCCAAGAAAACACCGTATCGTGTTTCGGTGGGCTACAACAATACCGACGGTATTCTCAACACCTACAACTTCAAACGCACAACCACCTCCATCGGTCTCGACCCCACCCTGCTCAACGGCAGTCTGAAGATGAATATCAACGTGAAGGGGATGTACAACCAGAACAACTTCGCAGACCAGGCGGCCATAGGCAATGCCATTGCCTACGACCCGACACAACCCGTTTACAATGGCAATAAACGCTGGCGTGGCTACACCACCTGGACGACGGGTGGCCCTGAAGGTAACAGCATCAACCTTGCGCCCGGCAACCCCGTGGCCCGGCTTGACATGACCGACAACACGTCGACAGTGAAGCGCAGCATTGGCAACGTGAAATTCGACTATGCGCTTCCGTTCCTGAAAGACCTGCACGCCAACCTAAACCTGGGCTACGACTATTCCGAAACCAACGGCCACAACAACGTGCGCGACAGTACACAATGGATCTATCTGCCCACCGTTGCCGGAGGACAGATCAACCCTTACACGGCGACGGCCAAAAACCAGCTCCTGGATTTTTACCTGAACTACTCCAAAGAACTTCCCAACATCAACAGCAAGATCGATGTGATGGGCGGATATTCGTGGTCGCACTTCTATAGCTCCGGTGCCGATTCCACAATGAATCAGAAGAGCGAAGCCGCCACGCGGGTCAACGTATATGAAACAGAGTACTACCTGCTTTCTTTCTTCGGAAGATTGAACTATTCATACAAAGGAAAATACATCCTCACGGGAACGCTTCGCGACGATGCCACGTCACGTTTTGCGCCGAAGAACCGCTGGGGATTGTTCCCCGCCTTTGCCCTGGCGTGGAAGATCAACGAAGAAGGCTTCATGAAAGAAAGCAAAACGTTTTCCGACCTGAAGCTGCGATTGGGCTATGGGGTCACCGGCCAGCAGGATATCTACGGTAACGACTATCCCTACATTGCCACCTATACGCGAAGCGACAACGCCGCCCGCTATCCGTTTGGCAACTCGTTCTACAACACGTTGCGTCCTGATGGATACGATCAGAACATCAAGTGGGAGGAAACCACCACCGTCAATGCGGGGTTGGATTTTGGGTTCTTCCAGAATAGACTGACGGGTTCATTGGATGTGTATGAAAAGAAGTCCGATAACCTCATCGCCTACATTCCCATTCCCGTGGGCACGAACTTTACCAGTTCGCTGACCACCAACGTGGGCAGCATGAAGAACCGCGGTATCGAATTGAATTTGAGCGCCGACATTATTTCCACAGATAACCTGCAGTGGACGGTGGGCTACAATGTGACCTACAATAAAAACGAGATCACCCGGCTGAACTTGAGCAACGATCCCAACTTCATCATTCCGCTCGGAAACGTGGGGGGCACGACTTCGGGAACCATTCAAGTGCAGAAGGTAGGTTACTCGCGCGCTTCCTTCTATACCTATCAGCAGATCTATGATACCAACGGCAAGCCTATCGAAGATGCTTATGTCGATCGCAACAAAGACGGTGTGATCAACACCAGTGATCTGTATGTGTACAAGAAACCGGATGCTACTGTTTACATGGGTATTAACTCACGGCTGAATTACAAGAACTGGGACTTTGCTTTCTCCGGGCGCGCCAGCTTTGGCAACTATGTGTACAACAACGTGGCAGCGAACAGCACGTATCGCACGCTCTACAATTCCATGGAATATCTCAGCAACGTGAGCAAGCTGGCCAACGACACAAAGTTCACCACGGCTTTGAATACACGCTTCAGCGACTACTACATCGAGAATGCCTCGTTCTTCCGCATGGACAACATCAACTTCGGTTACAGCTTCAGGGAATTGTATAAGGAGAAGTTGAACGTGCGCATCGGTGCCGGTGTGCAGAATGTGTTTGTGATCACGAAGTACAAAGGCCTTGACCCCGAAATCTCCGGCGGGCTGGATAACAACTTCTTTCCGCGCACGCGTTCCTTCTTTCTTAGCCTGAATGCTACCTTTTAATCTAAAGACAACACGATTATGAATCGCTATACAGTATCAACCTTTGCTGCGCTGCTCGTAGGAAGTGTGCTGACCTCTTGCTTCAGCGACCTCGACACGGAGCCATTGAACAAACGCATCACCACCTCGGCTTCGGTGTACAAAGACCCCGCATCCTTCAAACAATTCCTGGCCAAGCTTTACGCCGCGATGACCCTGACCGGGCAGCGCGGCGAATATGGTCAACCCGAGATCAACGCACCGGATGAAGGAACTACATCCTTCTTGCGTACCTATTGGAGTGCACAAGAGATCACCACCGACGAGTGTATCAGTGCGTGGGGCGATCCGGGTCTCACCGAATTTCACGGTCAGAATTGGTCGGAGCAGAACGGCTACGTACAACTGCTTTATCAACGCGTGTTCATCAACATCGCGTATTGCAACGAGTTCATTCGCGAAGTGACCCCTCGCATCGATGGTCTTTCGGCAGGTGAACAGAACGATGTAAAGATGTTTGTGGCAGAAGCCCGCTTCCTGCGTGCTTTGCACTATTATTTCGCACTTGATCTGTGGGGCAACGTGCCGTTTGTAACTGAAGCCGACGCACCCGGTGCATTCTTGCCAAAACAAATTTCGCGCGCCGACCTTTTCGCCTATATTCAAAAAGAGCTGGAGGCCATTGAGCCCGCGTTGGCCGCGCCGGGCACGAACGAATATGCCCGTGCCGATCAGGCGGCTGCCTGGATGCTACTGGCCAAACTAAACCTGAACGCCGAAGTATATCTGGGCGCCGGCAATACCCGGTACACCGAGTGTCTGACCTATTGCAACAAAATCATTAGCGCTGGCAAATATTCGTTGACCGGCCAATACAAAGACTTGTTCCTGGCAGACAACGACCGGCTGCACAACGAGATCATTTTTCCCATCGCGGAAGATGGCAACAGTGGCCGTGGTTATGGGGGTGTGACGTTTATTATTCACGCGGCAGTAGGAGGTTCGATGGATGCTGATGGCGGCTTCGGCATAGCTTCCGGCGGATGGTCCGGCAATCGCATGACCAATGCGTTTGTCGACAAGTTTGCCGACCCTTCCGGAAACAGCGATCACCGTGCTATTTTCTACACCAACGGACAAACGCTGGAGATCGATCACCCCACGGTATTCACCGAAGGCTACCTGTGCGCCAAGTTTAAGAACCTGACCTCGACTGGCATAAAAGGACAGAACCCGACATTCGTAGACACCGACTTCCCGTTGTTCCGCCTGGCCGACGTCTACCTTATGTATGCCGAAGCGGTGAAACGCGGTGGTAGCGGTGGTGACCTGAACACGGCCGTTGACTATATCAACCAACTCCGTGCACGTGCCTATGGAAACAGCAATGGCAACATCGCTGCGGCTGACCTAACCCTGCCCTTTATTTTGGATGAACGCGGACGCGAATTGTATTGGGAAGCGCAACGCCGCACCGACCTGATCCGCTTTGGTGTATTTAGCGGCGACGCGTATCTGTGGGATTGGAAAGGCAACGTGAAAGATGGTGCCAGCACGCAAACGCATTATTCTATCTTCCCGATACCGGCATCGGACCGCGCCGTGAACACTAACCTGGTACAAAATCCTGGATACTAATGAAGAACAAGATGAAACCACTATCCATATGGGTACTCGCATTTCTCCTCGTGATGGGATGCGAAAAAGATGAAACGAAAGCCGTATTGAACCCCAATGCGACTGCGCCACAGATCACAAAAGTTGAGGAGGGATATGTCGGTGTGATCACGGAAGCAACAACCACCGACACGCTTGTTTTCGAATGGAACAAGGCCGACTACGGCGTGAGCACGGAAGTGAGCTATGTGCTGGAGTTGGATTCGGCTGGTCGCAACTTCTCGTCGCCGATTGTGCTGGCCACTACGGCGCTTGATTCGGTCGGTTTGATTATTGGCGATATCAACACGAAGCTGATTGATCAATTGAAGGTAACGCCCAATGTGGCGTCATCGTTGGAGCTTCGTGTTAGGGCGTCTGTGAACAGCAAGTTTCCCGCGGTGTCGCCGGTGGTGAAGATCAAGATCACGCCTTGGAAAGCAACCAAACCTGCCACGTTATGGCTACCCGGTGGTTACCAGGGATGGAACCCTGGAAACGCTCCGGTGATCGTGGCGGTGAGCGACTTCGTGTTCGAAGGCTATGTGTACATCGGCAGCGGCACGGCGTTCAAGTTCACCTCTTCACCGGACTGGGATCATATTAACTATGGTGACTCGAAAACTCCCGGCAAACTCACCACCGACGGCCTTGCAGACGGCTTGTCGTTACCCGTGCCCGGCTACTACAAATTTAAAGTCGACACAGACCAACTGACCTATCAGATCGACCTCATCAAAACGTGGGGTGTCGTGGGTGACGCCACACCGGGGGCCTGGGCCAGCTCTACCGCCATGACCTACAATCAAGCGAAAGACACCTGGAGTGTCACCCTAAACCTGAAGAACGGCGCGTTGAAATTCAGGGCCAATGATGGTTGGGATATAAATTACGGTCCTGCCAACAGCAATGATTTCGCGGGAACGTTGATCCAGACCGACGCGGCCATCAGCATACCGGAAGACGGCAACTACACCGTGACCATCGATTTCAGCAAGTCGAAGTCGCCTTACGCCTACACCTATACGGTAAAGAAAAATTAATTCGGGGACGGCGATCGCGATTGTTGCTGACAACGCGGTCGCCACCCTTCAATAAACGAAAAAAAAAGAGAAGGCTTGCGGAAGGTGAACCTCCGCATGGAGGGCTCATGTACTTTTTGTTCGTTACAAATGCCTTTTTAAAAATGCTTAACTTTATTTCTGCTTTTATCATGATGAAGAAACTGTGCGTTATCGTGTTGATGATGTTCTCTTGCAGCACGGACAAAACCGATCCCGCGCCGGTAACACCCCCTGTTGACGACTCGCCAAAACAATACGGTGTTCCTTTCGCCAACGTCCCCAACACACAAAACATAGTGATGTATGAAGTGAACCCGCGTGCCTATAGCACGGCGGGAAATTTTCAAGGCATCATCGACCGCCTCGACAACATCAAGGCCCTTGGCGTGAACACGATATGGCTCATGCCGATCTACCCCGTGGGGCAATTGAGGTCAGCGGGCGGAATGGGATCGCTGTACTCGGTGCAAAATTATCTGGAAGTAAATACTGAATTTGGGAACCTCGACAAATTGCGGGAGCTCGTGCAGAAAGCGCACGACCGCAACATCGCGGTGATCCTGGATTGGGTGGCCAATCACACATCATGGGACAATGTGTGGATGAAAAATAAGGCGTGGTACACCCAGGATGCCTCCGGCAACATTATTATTCCACCCGGAACCAACTGGCAGGATGTTGCCGAGCTGAACTACGACAACAGCGACATGCGCAAAGCGATGATCGCGGCCATGAAATATTGGGTGCTCGAAGCCAACGTAGACGGCTTTCGCTGCGATGCGGTAGATTTTGTGCCGGCTGATTTTTGGAAGCAAGCTTTGGATGAGCTGAAAGCCATTCCCGGAAGGAACCTGATCCTCCTCGCCGAAGGCGGTAAGGCCGACAATTTTGCTGCCGGCTTCCAGATGAACTATGCATGGGACTTCTACACCAACCTAAAGCAGGTGTTTGAAGAGAACAAACCGGCGTCTTCCATTTTCGCTACGCACCTTGCCGAATACAACAGTATTCCTGCGGGCGGGCGCAAGCTGCGCTATACCACCAATCATGATCAGTCGGCCTACGACGGTACGCCCGTGGAATTATTCGGCGGAACGGATGGAGCACTGTCTGCTTCCGTGGTGACGATCTTTACCAGCGCGGTGCCCATGCTCTATGGCAGCCAGGAAGTGGGGCAGGCTGAAAAACTACCCTTCTTCACCCGCGACCCGATCAACTGGACGATGAACCCCACCATGCTGGCAGCCTATGAAAAGCTTCTGGGGATATATAACAGTACAACAGCTTTCACCTCGGGCTCACTCCAATATTATAGCGACGACAATATCGCCGCGTTCAAACGCACAAATGGCACTGAAGAATATCTCATACTCGCCAACGTCCGGGCAGAATCAAAAGAATATGTCCTCGACGCCGGCCTTCAAAACTCAACCTGGACCAACGCCTTGGATAACACTCCCGTTGCCCTCACGACTAAGGTTACCCTCGATGGTTATGGCTACCTGATTTTAAAGAAGTAAGGCGCGAAGGTTTAAACCGCAAAGACGCAAAGGGCGCAAAGTCAACGCAAAGGAAATACAAAGAATACCCTTAGCGTTGACTTTGCGCCGCAGCGTTGAAAAATGCCATCCCTTCGTCAACAACCAAGCATAGATTCTCCGCCTCAATCCAGCGAATTCAGCGTCACCCAGTACCGGTACGCCACCAAAGCCTTATCGAGATTCGACAACCGGGTAATGTCCCGCTGGCTATACCGGGGAAGGATAGCCTTGTTGACGCGGGCGAGCAGTTTGAAAAAGGACTTTTTCATCCGGACGAAATTAGCATAGAATATTTAAATAAACACCAGCTCCCCGAACCAAGGCGTCGCCGATAATCACGATTTCTTGATGTGGGATGCGAGAGAAATTTCAGGGCAACGTCTATCTTTGGTTGCGAGAAAATAACCGTTTATGGCCTACAATGAAAAACTTGCGGATAAAGTGCGGGAAGCGCTGGCCGATCAAAAAAAGATCGAAGAAAAAGTGATGTTCCGCGGCGTTTGTTTTATGGTGAACGGAAAGATGTGCATCTGCGTGAGCGAAGAAGAATTGATGTGCCGGGTTGGGCCGGACGCTTACGAAGAAGCCCTGGAACAGCCCGGATGCCGCCCCATGGTCCACGGCACGCGCACGATGAAGGGGTTTGTATTTGTAGGCGACGAAGGCATCCGCACAAAAAAACAGTTCGACTATTGGGTGAACCTGGCGCTGGCTTTCAACAAAGAAGCGAAGGCGTCGAAGAAAAAGAAGAAGAAAACGTGATATCAGGAGTCAGGAGCCAGAATCCAGGAGCCAGGAGTTTTTAGTTTAGGAATATTTTCAACTCCGACTACAAGTGCTTCTAGCATTCTAACTTTTGACTTTTGATTTTTTTTTGACTCCTGACTCCTGACTCCTGACTCCTGGATTCTGGCTCCTGATTCCAGCCTCCCAATTTTCCCAACATCCTCGTATCTTCACCCCCGTAATCCCCATTCCATGAAGCCCACTGACATCGCTCGCTTGCGCCTTCATCATCAACAGATATCTCAGCAGTCTTTCAAAAGGCCGGAAGAGGTTGTGCGTTGGTTGGTCGCTGTGCAGGCGCAGGACTATCTCAATTCGCTGTGGGCCGTGGGTCTGCGGTTGAAGAATGCCCGGGAGGAGGACATCGAGCAAGCGCTTGTTGACAAGACTATTGTGCGCACGTGGCCACTGCGGGGAACGATTCATTATACGGCGCCCGAAGACGTGCGCTGGATGTTGAAGTATCTTGCGCCGCGCGTTGTCACTCGGTATGGCACCGTGCATCGTCAGGTTGGGTTGGACGCTAAGACGCTCGCCAAAGGTATGAAGGTGTTCGCCAAGGCGCTCGAAGGTTCGGCGCCGCTCACCCGCCCGGAATTGTACGACGCCCTGGACCGCGCGAAGATCGACACGAGTGAGCAACGCGGTCTTCATATCCTGGTCTATAGTGCGCTGAAGGGCCTTATCTGCGTGGCGCCACGCCGGGGTAAACAGCCTACCTTTGCGCTATTGGACGAATGGTTGCCTGCTACGAAAATGCCGGACCGGGATGAAGCTTTGGCTTCGCTTGCAAAACGGTATTTCGACAGCCACGGTCCCGCTACCCTACAAGACTTCGCCTGGTGGGCAGGTCTTACCGGCACCGATGCACGAAAATATTTGGACGTCGTAAAAAAGGAACTCGAAGAAGCTACGGTCGAGGGTCAGACCTATTGGTTCAAACCGGTGGAGGGAAAATTAAAATCGGCAACGGGCGACGTATTTCTGTTGCCACCCTATGACGAATATACGGTTGCTTACAAAGACCGCAGTGTTGTGCTGGAGGAGGCTCAGGCAGCATCAACCGGTAATGGGATCTTTCGCCCGGTGGTGATCGCCGGGCAACGCGTGGTGGGCACGTGGAAGCGCACTCAGAAGAAAAATCTATTTACTGTTGAAACGGCGATCACTCCGCCGTTTGCCAAAGCAAAGCAAGATGTCTTGAAGAAGGCAATCAAACACTACGTGCGGTTCGTCAGTACCGGAGACGATTTTTGAGTGTTGCCCGGCAGCGGACATTCTTGGTCGGTATTGCGCAGGGGGGCGAGCAAATTAGTCTGAAAAGCCGTTTTCTTATCTTGGCATACTTTTGTCTCCGTCCATCCTAAACCTGCACGCTATGCTGAAACATTATTTTCTCATCTCCTGGCGGAACATTGTCCGGAACCGGTTTTACTCCGTCATTCTCATCACGGGCCTGGCGGTGGGCATTGCTTCGTCGCTGATGTTGGGCATGTATGCGTACGACGAGTTGACTTACGACAACTTCCATGAAAGGAAAGACCGGATTTTTCTGGTGGGCGTCGACAGCAAGGAGGGGAACGAAGAGGGGAGATCAGGATGGACCACGCCTCCTACGGGACCGGCCCTGAAAGAATTCTTCCCCGAAGTCGAAGCCGTTGCCCGGCTTTGCTTTTGGTTTGAGGACGTGGTCGTTACCCGCGGCGATCAGACACACGCCGAAGATCACGTGCTGGGGGCCGACTCCACCGTGTTCGATGTGTTCACCATCCCATTCCTGCAAGGCAATCCGAAGACCGCGCTGCGGGAACCCAATACGGTTGTCATCACCGAGAAAATAGCGAAGAAATATTTTGGCGCCGAAAATCCAATCGGCCAAACCATCTTGTTCGATCAATTCTTTCATGAGTGCAAAGTGACGGGCGTAGTAAAAGATTACCCGGCCAACAGTCACTTCACCTTTGACTTCCTGCTTTCCCTCAGCTCCTTCAAGCGCATTGGATTCGATTTTACCGACAGTTGGACCAACCACACCTTCAGTACCTATGTCGTGTTGAATGCAAACGCCAACCGGCAGCAGGTTGAAAGCCGGATGCCGCAATTTATAAAAGCGTATTATGAGCCCTACCTGGTGAAGCGCTATGGTAAGAACCTGACTGAAATTTACAAAGGCAACGATCACTATGATCTTTTCCTTATGCCGCTGAAGGATGTTCACCTCAGCACGATGATCTTCGAGAACCAGGAAGGAAAAGAGATGCTCACTTATGCGCTGGTCATCATTGCCCTGATCATCCTGGTACTGGTCAGCATCAACTACACCAACCTGGCAACGGCGCTTTCGCTCCAGCGCACCAAGGAAGTGGGCATTCGCAAGGTGACGGGAAGTCGCAGTGGCGCATTGTTCATCCAGTTTCTTTTGGAATCCGTGCTGGTTGCTTTCATCGGGTTGTTGCTGGGGATCGCGATGCTGGAAGTGAGTCTGCCATTCTTCAATGCACTCTCCGGGAAAAGCCTGCACGTGAACTACGCCGATCCGCTGATGTTGCTGGCCTTGGTTGGGTTTGCTGTGATGCTCGGAGTTTTGTCGGGTTTCTACCCGGCGCTTTCGTTTGCTTCGTTCAACCCGGTTCGCGCCTTGAAGGGACGTGCCATGATCAAGGGCAATCGCGAATGGCTGCGCAGCGGGCTTGTCATTTCTCAGTTCACCATTTGCATCGTCATGATCGTGTGCACCATCGTGGCGTATAAACAGCTGCAGTATATGACCACCCGAAACCTGGGATTTGGAAAGGATCACCTGGTGGTGTTGAAACGCCCCGGTGGTCTTGGCGACAACCGCTCGGCATTCAAGAACGAATTGTTAAAACAACCCGGCGTGCTGCATGTCAGCTACGTCAACACTACGCCCGGTCGCCATTTCGACGGACACGGTCAGCATTTTGAAGGCACTCCGAAAGATGAGAGTCCAACGGTGTTTCCCCTCGTGGCTGACGCTGACATCCTGGAAACACTTTCCCTGACGATGGTTCAGGGAAAAGCCTTTACTGCCGGCGAAAAACCACAGGCCATCATCAATGAAGCCGCTGTAAAAGCCTTGGGCATGAAAGACCCGTTGCAAGAAACGGTCGACCGCGGAACACTGGGTGAAATTGATGTTAGCATTGTGGGTGTGGTGAAAGACTTCCATTTTCAATCCTTCCACCATGCCATCGAACCGATGGTGATCTATTTCCGCAACGGCGATCTTCGCAATACGGAGAACGACGCCAATTATATTTTGGTGAAGGTGAAAGGCGCCGACATGACCGCCACGCTGCAAAACATTGAAAAGACATGGAAGCAATTGTCGAACGGCTATCTTTTTGAATATTCCTTCCTCGACGAAGACTTCAATAAATTGTTTGCCCGCGAGCAAACGACCGCCCGGATCTATACCGCCTTCTCGGTGATCGCCATCGTTATTGCCTCCATCGGGTTGCTGGGTCTGGCTTCTTTTTTCACGGCGCGCCGCACAAAGGAGATCGGTGTGCGCAAAGTGGTTGGCGCTTCCATCCTGAACATTGCCGCTCTGCTCTCGCGCGATTTCGTGCGCTGGTTGGTGGTGGCCACGTTGTTGGGATCGGCGTTGTCATTTTATTTGATTCAACAATGGCTTAGCAATTTTGCCTACCACACGCCGCTGCAATGGTGGATCTTTGTGTTGGCTGGTGTGTTGGCCCTGTTCGTGATGATCCTGGCGCTGGGCTGGCATATCTTCCAGGCGGCCAAACGCAATCCAACCGAAGCCTTGCGGACGGAATAGCGCGCGATTGATTATATTGAGCGCGTAATTCTCAAAATTTTCTCATGAAGATTGTTTCAGTAATTTCCGGTGTTCCGGGACTGAACCCGATTTGCGTTGCTGGTCAGGAGAGAAGATGAGAGCATCCTAAACCCACAGCCATGAACTTAAAGCTATACCAAATCGACGCCTTCACCGACAAAGTCTTCGGCGGCAACCCCGCAGCCGTTTGTCCCCTGCAACAGTGGCTTCCGGATGGACTGATGCAAAAGATCGCTATGGAGAATAACCTGGCGGAGACGGCCTTCATCGTGCAGGAAAAGGACCGGTATGCCATACGTTGGTTCACGCCGACGCTGGAAGTGGACCTCTGTGGTCATGCCACCTTGGCGTCGGCTTACGTCCTGTTTCATTATGAGGGACACACCGGCGACGAGATCCTTTTTCATTCCCCGCGCAGCGGACCGTTGAAGGCTATCCGGAAAGGAGCATTGATAACCCTGGATTTTCCTGTCGATGTTTATGAACCAGTGACTTTAACGCCCCAACTGACGGAAGGGCTCAGCATCCTACCCCGTGAAGCCTTCAAAGGCAAAACCGATTTTATGCTGGTGTTCGATTCGGAGGAGCAGGTGAGAAACGTGCGGCCCGATTTTCAAAAGATCGCGACCTTGCCGGGAAGGGGTGTGATCGTGACGGCGAAGGGCGACACCGTGGATTTTGTGTCGCGGTTCTTTGCACCACAGGCGGGTGTGAACGAGGATCCGGTCACGGGCTCGGCACACACAACACTGACGCCATACTGGGCAGGGAAGCTAGGGAAGACCACGTTGACGGCACGCCAACTGTCTGCGCGGCAAGGTGATTTGCAATGCCGGCTGGCTGGTCATCGCGTCGAGATCGGCGGGTTTGCCAAGCCGTATTTGATCGGCCAGATCGATGTAGAAGAAAAGGAATTCATACACGGGTAACGTGGAAGTATCCTTTGCATAATATAACGGTACCCTATACGCCGGGCATGAGGCATACCGTATGACCCCAAACGACACCTTTGCTGTAAAAGAAAGACGCCCATCTTGTCCCCGAAAAGAGATCGTTGGTATATAATTATGCCGGAATCGTTTTCTAAAGCGCCGTGCTGAGCTATAATTATGTCGGTGGTAATGCGTTCTACGTATAAACTCTATAATTTTACCACTGAATATGGAAGCGGAACTGGAGCGGACTATAACCACCTTGAGGCCGGATGGCAAGAAGGGGTTTACAATGAAACAACATTACTACGAGTCGTTGTCGGCCTACATCCTGGGTAAAATAAAGACACACGAAAATTTGACCATGCCGCAATTGTTGGAGCATGCCCAACAGGATCTTCCGTGTGAATCACAAGACATGAAAAGCTGGTATGTGTTGCAGGTGAAACTCGACCTCGAAGCGCGCGACCTTATCCGCACTGCCAGACTTCCTTACGATAGCCGTTCCTACTTCATGAAGATTACCCGGAAGGGTAAAAAACAGACGATGGTCGTCCTATAAGGAGCGCCCCTAGCGCAGGTGGCACGCTTTTGTTTTTTCAAATTTCCGATTCCAGTTGCACATCTCCTGCAGGATGGGAAGCAGCGCCATTCCTTTCTCCGTTAGTGAGTACTCCACGCGCGGCGGCACTTCGCCAAACGCTTCACGAACGATCATGCCATCCTCTTCCAGTTCTTTTAATTGCTCGGTCAATACCTTGCGCGAGATGAGGTCCATTTTGACCACGAGCTGACCAAAGCGCATCTTTTTCTTGCCGAGCGTATAAACGATGACAGGTTTCCATTTCGTGCCGATTGTGGCCATGGTGCGTGTCATGGGGCAGGCGGTGGAGAGGAAAAGCTCGTTGTTCATGATAGTTACCTTTACGTTACCACTTTATGTACGGGAATACATCGTTATTGGTTACAAAAGAGAACTATTAATAGTTACTTATCGTAACTATTGACGCGAATAAAAACCATCGCAAACTTTATGAAACAAACCATATTCATTACCGGCACCAGCACCGGCTTCGGTAAACTGATGACCGAAACGCTTTCGCGCGAAGGCCACACCGTGATTGCAGGCATGCGCGGCATCAAAGGAAAAAATGCAAACGTGGCGCGCGAACTGGCCGCCCTTCCGAAGGTAGACGTCGTGGAACTGGAGGTGACCAGCGACGATTCCGTGAATCAAGCCGTGGCCTATGCCTTGGAAAAGTACGGTAAGATCGATGTGTTGGTGAACAACGCGGCGGTGGCCGGCTTTGGGTTGGTCGAGGGCTATACCATCGACCAGGTGAAGAACATGCTGGAGGTGAACTTGTATGGCGTGTTGCGCACCTATCACGCTGTGCTACCATCCATGCGCCAAGCCAAGCAAGGGCTGATCATCAACATCACTTCGGGCGCCAGTGGTTTTTCCGTTCCCTTTATGGTGCCCTACCTGATCTCGAAGTTCGGTGTGGAAACCCTCACGGAAGGTATTCAGGATGAGTTGAAACCGTTTGGCATCGAGAACGTGACCATCCAACCCGGTGTGTATCCCACGGAGATGAACAACGGCACCAAGGCCGGCATCCACGCCGACCGGTCCGACGTGGTGAAAGCCTACGGCGAAGAGGCCGTCCAAAAGTTCAATGCCACGGGCACCGCGCTCTTTGGCAAGATGGCGGAATTCAAGATGAACCCGCAAGTTATCGCCGACGGCGTGTTGGCCCTTGTCAACATGAAGAAAGGTACTCGTCCGCTACGCTACCCGTTGGATGCCATTGCCCAGGGCGCAGATGTGGAGTTTATCCAGGCCCGGCAGGACATTAAATCGCGGTGGGTAAAAAATTATGGCTTCCCGCAGTAAACAGCCAAACTTTTTTGAGACAAAACAGGTTGCCATCACCAGGACCGGCAACCTGTTCTGTTTTTGCCGGCCGTTAACATTTACTTAACCACCTTTTCACATGACCTCCGAACAAATGATTCTGGACCTGACGCTCACCGCCTGGAAGGCACAATTGAAACGCGCCGACCAACTCTTCCAGAGCTTCACCGACGAACAACTGCTGAGCGAGATCGCTCCTGGCAAAAACTCCGGCTTCTATCTGCTGGGCCACCTCACGGCCAGCCACGACCGCCTTTTCGAATTGCTGGGCCTGAGCACCAGGCTCCATCCCGAACTGGACGCCGCCTTCCTGACCAACCCCGACAAGTCCGGCCTGCCCGTTCCTACCGTTGCCGAATTGAAGCAATACTGGGCTGACGTGAACACAAAACTGAACGATCACCTTGCCAAACTGTTGCCTTCCGATTGGCTGCAACGCCACACGCAAGTGTCGGCCGAGGATTTTGTCAAAGAGCCACACCGTAATAAACTGAACGTGATCATCAGCCGCACCAGCCACGTGGCGTATCACCTGGGGCAATTGGTTTGGCTGAAAAAATAAGAATGTAAACAGAAACTATGACTTCAGACGTACTGGAACAAAACAAAGCCGTCGTACGGCGCTTCAACACCGAACTCATCGAGCAACTCAACGCTGAGACATTTAAGGTCATCATGCACCCGGACTTTATCAATCACACTGCAGCGCCGGGTGTCGATAAGGGTTCCGCCGGTATTTGGTACACTTTTGAAAAGGTGTTGCATGCCGGGCTTTCCGATATCAAGGTCACCATCTATGATCAGATTGCAGAGGGCAATAAAGTGACGACACGAAAGACGATTAGTGGTAAACACACTGGTATCTTCATGGGTGTGCCGGCCACGCAGAAAGAGGTTGCCATTAATGTTATTGATATTGTGACTGTGAAAGACGGACAATATTTTGAGCATTGGGGTATCAACACGCTGGGGGCTGTTGCGGCGATGTTGGCGAGCGGAAAGTAAATTTCAAATAGAAGGGAATGAAAGACGCAAGATGGGCGCCCGGAAGGGGCGTTGATCTTGCGTCTTTTTTTATTTACGGGGTGGGTGACCGAGAAATGTTGTTGGTGAGATGACACTAATGAGTGGTGGGGGAACTTACATAGTGGGAGGGGTGGCTGAGAATTTTGGTGATGAAAAACACCAACAACGGCGGGGTTTGGTTATAACAGCGGGATGGGTATCTGAAGATGGTGGTGGATGACATGGGCAAATGATGCAACGGTGGGTGACCGAGAAATGTTGTTGGTGAGATGACACTAATGAGTGGTGGGGAGCTCACATGGTGGGAGGGGCGGCTGAGAATTTTGGTGATGAAAAATACCAACAACGGCGAGGGTTGGTTATAACAGCGGGGATGGGTATCTGAAGATGGTGGTGGATGATATGGGCAATGATGCAATGGTGGGTGACCGAGAAATGTTGTTGGTGAGATGACACTAATGAGTGGTGGGGGAACTTACATAGTGGGAGGGGTGGCTGAAAGTTTTGGTGATGAAAAACACCAACAACGGCGGGGGTTGGCTATAACAGCGGCATGGGTATCTGAATGGTGGTGGACAACGCGGGCTTGATTCGATGACGGGCCAACGCATCCTCAACGGGCGTGGATCATTCTCAGTTCGGCCGTAGTTGTACCGTTGTGAACCGAGACCAATCT
>DATDAV010000146.1:0-158140 GCA_036525235.1 Chryseolinea sp.
TGGCAGTAATCTTTCATCAAACGGATAATAACCAAGTGCAGGGGATATCTTAAATCCGCTAAACCGGAACTCTTCAATATACTTCCGGATAAAACAATCTCGAAGCAACACCGCACCGTCTGTTATATCATAATCAAACTGGTCCCGTTCCGCGGCTATCCTTCTTGGATCTGCAAAGACAAAAGGATAGATTGTATCGCGGAACCTTTCCTTAATCGCAGACAATTCGTCCATTTGTCGGTGATAACTAGCATGGTGTTTTAAACTGCCTGCTCCCATGTATGCCATATCCATCGGTAGTACCACAAATCCTGTACCTTCAGGGTATTGGTATTGCAGGACATGAAACAGACTTTTTTGTTTGAAATACGAAAAGCGTCCCAGATAGATATATCGTTGTATGACCTCTTTGACTTCCTTTTCTGGCAAGGTGGACAAGAATGACCATAGCTTTTTTACAACAGAAACTATCATGCTTCTGGGCGACTCGAAGAAAAGCAAAAGAATAACGATCACTAAAATTTTCCCGGAGCCGGCTTGCGGAATAACTATAAGATGGTGTTCATAAAACCATTTCTGTAGGCTTTCCAGACTCGACGTCGGGAAATCCATCCTTTCTTCCTGAGAAATTTTACAATGTCTTCAGCAGTCATTATCTAAAGAATTGCTCATATAACTTGGGCCATGTATCTCTTAAAAAACGATTTTGTTTGGAGATGGTGATTCTGATACTACTTCTATTGGACGTCTCTGTTTCGCCTTGCTCGGGTTTGTACCAGTAAGCCCTATGTCTTAACATCAGTTTCATTTCATCCACTTCTACCCAATCATGGGTTGCTTGAGGTAAAATGAATACAACGAGAATCAAAGGCGCGGCCCCATGATCTCTGCGCATGATAAGATCATTGTAGGATTTGGCTTCAAGATCAAATTGAATAGCATCCACGGATTCTATGATCCTTTTTGTAGTGGTGCTTTTTAACTGAATATCAATGTAATTTCCCGCTTGTATATATCTTTTTTCTCCAAACGCATTAGTAACAACTAAGTCCCTGGAAACACTGTAGTCCACTCCCCCAGTATCAGTTGCTTTGGTCAGTTTGAACCCTTCAACGGAAGCCAGCGTTCCGATATAGTTATTGGACAGGGCTTCTTTAATTTGTTCTTCTGTCATTTAGGTAAGAGGAAGGAAGAAAGAAATGAAGTTAAAGAAAAAATGGCGATAACGGAAGAAGGACAAAGCCTATAGAAAACTTTTTGAACGGGCGTGGGTAGCATTTCCACTATCCAAGCAAAAACGGTAAAAAGGGCGAAGGTGGTCTTGCGGTAGTACTGCCTCCAAAACTAACCATAAATGGGTATTATAATAACCAAAAAGGCAACTCTTGCCTTTTTGCTCTGAAGTGACCCTGCCTCGTCTAAAAAAACGGCGATCCTTTATGGAAAGCGCATCAACTCCGCATCCTTATGCTACCTGAACCAAAAGTAGCATGATGCGAATCTTTACGTTTCTCTTATTTCTAGGCTGCGCCGGATATGCACAAGCACAATTGCGCACAGTATCGGGAAGCCTGCTTGACTCGGACGAAAGTCCGTTGCCCGGCGTCAATATAGTTATCAAAGGAACGACCACGGGCACCACAACCGATGCGAACGGATATTACACGATCGATGTGCCGGTCGGTGCAATACTGGTGTTTTCTTTTGTTGGCATGAAAACCAGCGAAGTGGCGGTCTCGGCTGACAATCTCAGCAACATAGCCCCTCAGCGCATTCCACAGGAACGGAAAACAAAGGCCACACGATCATTTTCTGCCATGCTGGTCAAAGATTCCACGCAGACCAATGAACCCGGTGTGGCCGTGCTCACGGATGAAACTCCATCCTATTCCAACCGCGTGTCGATCCATCCCGACCAGATCAAATCCATCCGGCTATCCGGAAAGAAATATTCGATTACAACCCTCGAGCCGCGGGGTACCACGGATGTTGGCGGCGGGCGTCTCACCTTGTCCGTTGGCCTGGAGCGCGTGAATAAGCTTCCTTCCCTGCAAACCACCTTTGCACAAGGTCGGACAGAGAACGGACAAACGATCTGGAGAGGCCCAGACCAACAAGAGATTTTTAGCTGGGGTCCGCTGGTGCGGACGCTGGAATTTGATGGCAGCAACTACGCCTTCGATCGTCAGGGTCGTTTGGTCACGGCAGGGACAGGGAACGGAAATGCCGCGCAGGCTTATGATGCTTCCCGTATTTTTCGCACGGGTATGACCACGTCGGCCGAGCTATTGCTGATGATCCCTGCATTCAAAAAAGGGATGCTGTCGCTGGACCTGGAGAACCGGACGCGATCGGGTGTTATCCCAAACACCGACTACAAACATCAAAACATCTCGGTGGCCCTGAAACGTTTTCGGCTCACCTCCCGCACCACGATGGATGGGATGATCACCTATAGTCATTCGGCCGGAACGCTGATGAATCGCGGCGCCAACCTGGCCACCGTGGTAGGTTCAATCTATCGCACACCGGCCACGTTCGACAATACGAATGGACTAGGCCAGTCAGCACTGCACACTACCGATGCCTACCAGCTCGCCGATGGAACAGCCCGTACACATGCCCCCGGGGTGGTTGACAATCCCTACGGACTGCTCAGCACCTTGCCCGATCACGAACAACAAAAACGCTTCTTCTCCACCCTAACCCTGCAAAGCACCGTCATCCGCAAGATAAATCTCACGGGCAATGCCAGCTTTGAAAAGCAAGGAAACACGATCGTGCACGGATTTCCCGTCGGCTATGCGGCCTATCCCGCGGGAAGGCTTACCCAACGTAACGATGATGAAACCGTAGCCAAAGCCTTCGTGTCACCGGAATATACGAGTCCCAACCATGCTTTCAAGTTCTCGGCTTCGTATCAGCTTCTTTACACGCAACGCACACTCCATCGCGAAGACGGGTTCGACTTCAACCATCAGGACCTGGACTTCGAAAATGCCATGCACGGTGTGCTGCTTCAACGCACGCTTTCGCGGATCATGCAGGAAACTTCGGTGGGTGGCCAATATCGTTTTGATGACTTCTTGTTGATTAAGCTTTCGGAACGGAATTACTTCTCCTCTACGGTTAACACCAAGAATTATACAAATCTGTTTCCTATGGCGGCGGTTAGTGCAAATCTCGCCTCACGGTTTTACATAGACGGTGTCGATAAGCTCGAGCCTTACTTTACCCTGTCGCGCAGCTTGCATGAAGCACCCTTGTTGTACAACAATTGGGCTTATCTGTCCACACGGCAGTCGCTGCAAAACTACAACAGCTTTTACGAATCCACCGAACTCTTCTTCCGGCCAGGGTTAATCCCCGAAATCGAACAGAAAATAGAGACCGGACTTTCGATGGTGATGTTCAATTATTTTAACCTCGACTTTGCCTATTTCAACAATCTCACCAGCAACTTCATCGCACCGGTGTGGGGACAGGGACAATTTTTGCTACAGAATGTAGCCACCATTCGAAACACCGGCACAACGGTAACCCTAAGCTACTCCAGACCGGTGTATTCGTCACAAGAACTTGGATGGGGTCTCAACCTGCGATGGAGCTCGTATCGCAACGTAGCCGAAGCCTTGAATACTCCCGATGCGTTCGTTCCGCTGGCGGGCTTTGAGTCTGTGGCATCTGTGTTGGCGGCTGGCAAGCCGGTTGGGGCGATCTACGGAACAACCTACCTGCGAAACGAAAACGGGGAACGGGTTATCGATAGCGAGGGGTATCCCGTGATTGATCCCTCCCTCAAAATGATTGGCAATCCCATTCCCGATTGGGTGTCGAGCCTGGGCGCACACGTGAACTGGCGGCGCATAACGCTTTCCGTTTTGGTGGATTATAAAAAAGGCGGCGAAGCCTGGAACGGCACTAACCGCATGCTGGACTACCTGGGGCGATCGGCCACCACGGCCGACCAGCGAAACACCAGCCAGTTTGTCTTTGAAGGTGTGGATGAAAATGGGCATGTCAACACGAAACCGGTCGATTTTGCCAGCCCCAACCAACCCGTGAATGCCAACCGCTGGGTACGCGAGGGTTGGGCTGGCATGGGCGAAGCGTACATCGAAAAGACTTCCTGGCTGCGGTTGAATGAGGTAACGCTATCCTATTCGACTTTCCGCTCACGGACGCGCAGGTTTATGAAGGAAATGAATTTTGCGCTCACGGCGAGAAATCTGTTGTTGATCACACCCTACAAAGGCGTTGATCCGTCGTCGGCTTTATTCGGCTATAGTACCGGCGCGGGCCTCGATCTTTTCAACACCCCGGCCACACGCAGCTACAGTGCTTTGATCACCTTAAAATTCTAACCATGAAACGTCTTCTTTATATCGCCCTCGCCCTGCTGGCCGGCGTCGTCTTGCAGGCTTCCGACAGTGTTCCCTTCCTCGAAAAATTGAAAGCCAGCCTGCACCGCTTCAACCAACGCTATCCTGAGGAAAAGGTGTACCTCCAGCTTGACAAACCCTTCTATAAACCGGGTGAAGACATTTGGTTCAACGCCTTTGTGCTGGAAGCCCGCCATCACACGCCAACCCAGATCAGCGATGTGGTGTATGTAGAACTGATCGATCCCCGCGGCAACGTGGCTTCGCGCCTGGAATTGTTTGTGAAAGACGGAGCCAGCCGGGGTGACTTCAAACTCACGGACCATGCTTCCGGCGGACTGTATACCCTCAAAGCCTATACGCAGTGGATGAAGAACGGAGGTATTGAAAATGTCTTTAGAAAAAAGATCCAGGTCCAAACCGTGATCACGCCGCGCCTGTTGTTAAAACTCGATTTTGAGAAAGAAGCCTATGGCCCCGGTGACATGGTGAAAGCAAAGCTCACCGCAAAAAATCTAAAGAACGAAACCGTCGCCGCGACCATAAAGTACACCGTCGCGCTCTCCGGCCAACAGGTCTTTTTTTCGGAGCTGCAGGCGAGCGAACAAGGTACCGCTACCCTTACCTTCACACTGCCCACGGATCTTAAAACTTCCGACGGATTGTTGCAAGCGATCGTAGCCGACAACGGTGTGGAAGAGTCCATTTCGCGTGCTATTCCCATCGTGTTGAATCACATCACATTGCAATTCTTTCCCGAAGGAGGCGATCTTCTCGATGGAGTGACCAACTCGGTGGCGTTTAAAGCCGTGAATGAGTTTGGGAAAGGTGCCGATGTTTCCGGAGAGATACGCGATGAGAACGACCGGTTTGTTTGCGATTTTGAGAGCTATCACATGGGCATGGGGGCGTTTTCCTTTCGTCCGAAGTCCGGAAAGCGGTATCACGCGGTACTGAAAACGCCGGCGGGCATTGCAGCAACAACGCCGCTTCCAACACCGCGGTCAGAGGGTTTCGCACTTCATAAGGTTTCTCAAGATCCATCGGAAATCAGCTTTGCGATAACAGCGCCCTTCGTTACCACGGGCTATCTCGTGGGACAAATACAAGGCGAAATCTACCACGCCGAGAAGATCACACTTCAAAAAGGAAGCAACACCATTCCGGTGAACACAAAATCATTCCCCCCTGGTGTGGCCGTGTTCACGGTGTTTGATGCACAGGGACTGGAGCAATGTGAACGCTTGGTGTTCGTCAATCCCGACCGGCAAATGTCGGTGAAGCTTACGCCTGACAAGAAACAATATCAACCCCGCGAAAAAGTTTCCCTCCACATCGAAACGTCCAACGACAAAGGCCATCCTATTCCAGCAAAATTGTCGCTGGCCGTAGCCGATGATCAACTAATCTCGCTGGCCAATGATAAGCAGGACAATATCCTCTCCTGGTTCCTCCTCTCCTCGGAGGTGAAAGGTGAAATTCAGGAGCCGTCTTTCTATTTCAATAAAGAAGAACCAAAAGCCAGTCAAGCGTTGGATTATTTGCTGATGACTCAAGGGTGGCGCAGATTCCGCTGGCATGATCTGGATACTGAAAAGAGTCTTACCTATACACCCGAAAAGGAAGGCCTCCTGTTTGGACAAGTGACCGATGACAAGGACCGGGGCGTAGACGATGAAGTCACACTGGTAGAACTCAACAACAAACGGCGCATCATTAAGGTCCGGGCCACAGCCGACGGAAATTTCCTATTCAAAAATACCGATGCTACCACACCGATGCTCTTGCTCACAAACAGCGCCAACCACATCATCCTGCAGAAAGAAAATACGCGTGCCAGTGCCGCTCACCTGCCTATCCAGAACGACGCCATCCTATACGACGCGAAGCGAAGCAAAACGGTGCAAGATAACAGTATGCCTGCCGTTGTACCGTCGCCACGTAGGGGGAACGGGGCTGGGCTGAATCTTCGCATGCAGGAAGACGTACAATCGCTAAGTGAAGTGGTGGTCGTCGGATACGGTGCTTCCGAGCGAAGAGATTTTGCAGCATGCGTGACCGTAATCCGGACAAGCGATTGGATTCCTTTTGTTCCGGTCACAAACATTGAAGGCGCTATGCAGGGTCGGGTAGCGGGCGTTATGGTTACCCCGCAAAATGGGAATGCCGGGGCTTCTTCCAATGTACGATTAAGAGGCTTCGGTTCCCTATCGGGTGGGAACGAGCCGCTCTTTGTGATCGATGGCGTGCCCGTGGCCACAAGTCTCAATGGCAATTTCGCTACCAGCAGCCTGGTGGGTCCCGATGATGTAGAGAGCATCACGGTGCTTCATTCGCCGGAGGCTTCCGCACTGTATGGCAGCCGCGCAGCGAACGGCGTGATTGTTATCAACACACGCTCACGACTATACTTCGGGGGATATTCGGAGAGGAAACGACGCCCGCGCTATTCGCACGTGACGGTGCAACCCCGGGCCTTCACCGCTACGCGCGAATTTTATGCCCCCTCCCATCCGAAGAACGAACAGCCGGATGAGCGTCGGGATTTTCGCACCACCGTGTATTGGAATCCTTCCGTGGTAACGGATGAAAAGGGTGAGGCCACCGTTTCGTTTTACAACGCCGATGCGGTGAGCAGCTTCCGCATCACGGCCGAGGGAATTTCCGGTCGCGGATTGCTGGGAAGAAAAGAAGAAACCTATTTCACCCAACTACCCTTTTCGCTCGACGCCAAGCTGCCGGAATTTATCGGGTATGAGGATACGCTCAAAATTCAAGTGCGCATTAAAAATACCACTTCAAAAATATTGGCGGGAGAGCTGACCCTCGACATACCCGATGAATTGATGGCGTCAACCCGAACGCTGCCGGTGAACGTGGGGGCCTCCACTACGGAGACTGTCGTGTTGACCCTTATACCGAAAGCCAAAACCGGGCGGTACCCCATCGCGATCCGTCTTACCAGCCATGGCAGACACGACGAGATTCGGCAGACCTTGCAGGTTCACCCGGTAGGATTTCCGGTGCAGCTTGATTTTGGTGCGAAGACGTTGGATACACTGGTGCACTTTTCTGTTCACGATATAGAACAAGGGTCGCTCCAGGCAACGTTCGTCGCTTTCCCCGATGTGATCAGCGATCTTTTCCACGGAGCCGAATCTATTTTGAGTGAACCGCACGGTTGTTTTGAGCAGGTGTCGTCGAGTGCGTTTCCCAATATCCTTGCCCTCCAGTTTATGCAACAATCGGGAAGGATCGATCCGACGGTGAACACGCGGGCATTGGATTTTATAAAAGACGGATACAAACGGCTCGCGGCATACGAAATTGCCGGCGGGGGCTTTGAGTGGTTTGGCCACCCACCGGCACACGAGGCGCTATCGGCTTATGGGCTTGTAGAATTTTATGAAATGAAAAAAGTGTATCCTAACGTAGATGACGCTATGCTGAAACGCACACGCCACTGGCTGTTGTCCCGGCGCGACAATCAAGGTGGATTCAATCAAAACCGGGGCAAGTATGGATTTTCCGCCGCTCCTGCGGAAGTGAACAATGCTTACATCGTGTATGCCCTGGCCCTTACCGGCTCTACCGACATTCAGAAAGAATATGAAACCGCGCGCGATGAGGCCTGGAAAAGCAAAGATCCCTATCGTATGGCGCTCGTGGCCAATGCCGCTTTCACGCTGGGAGCGTTGGAAGATTATCATCGCTTTGTGAACTACTTCCTGGAGGTGGCGCATACACGCGGTTTAATTTCGCTTTCTCCGGCTTGTTCCATTACCTATAGCTGGGGAAAATCCCTCTTGCAGGAAACCTTGGGTTTCTGGGTGCAGGCCCTGGCACGGGAAGGCTACGCCTACAGTGATATGATGACAGCCTGTATTCAACACATCCTTCAATATCGCAGCTACGGCGGCTTCGGCTCAACCCAAGCCACCACTGTATGCCTACAGGCCCTGACCACCTATGCCCGCGCGATGCGCACCGCACAAGAGGGCGGTGAGATCCAACTGACCGTAAACAGCCAACCCGGCGGCCTCGTTACGTATCAAAAAGGTACACAGGAGAAACTCACGCTCAATAATTTCGGGCACAACCTGACAAGCAATGGCCCACAATCCATCCGCGTTGCGTTTGACAAGACCAAACAGCCTATTCCGTTTCACCTTCAATTGCAATGGAGCTCGAAAACTCCGGTGTCCAGCGACCTGTGCAAAGTAGGCATCAAAACATCCCTGCTTCAATCGGCGGTCCATGTGAATGAGACCGTGCGAATGAATGTGACGCTAACCAACAAAACACACGAGGGGCTTCCGATGACCCTGGCGGTGGTGGGTATCCCCGGTGGCCTCAGTGCACAACCCTGGCAGTTGAAAGCACTACAAGAAAAGGGAGCGTTTGACTTTTACGAGATCATCGGCGACCGCATCGCATTTTACTACCGGGAAATGGGTCCGTCGGCTGTTCACGTCATCGCGCTTGATCTGAAGGCCGAAGTGGCGGGACGCTACACCGGCGCGGCCAACTCGGCTTATCTCTATTACAACAATGAATCGAAAGACTGGAGCAAAGGATTGACGATTGGTATACGCTGACGCTGGATTGGGCTGGCCTGATGATCAGTATTTTAGCCATATCACTTTACTGCGAAAACCACTCGATAAACTTTTCAAAAGCAAAACGAACGTATCACGCTGGAATACAGGCGTCGTTCTGATTGGCGAAAAGTTGCTAATGAAAAACACATTTCCACTGAATCTCTTTTAGATGAAAAGGATCCTCAACAAAAATGACCGATCTTCTGATCCAACACATCAAACTCACCCGGGAATTTAGCTTCCAACTCAGCCAACGACGCTTTCAGATTTTTCAGCCTGTCTGTCAGCGCATCCTTATCATAGATCGTCCCGTTGTGAAGCATATCATCCAGAATTACCCAGATAAAATTAACGAATTCAGGAATGTTCACATGCTCGTATTGCGTTTCCAATGTATCAATGGCCAGGAGTACCAAACGCTGAAGCCGCTCATAGTCCTCTTCCCTGAAAGGGGCCGTGCTCAGCAACAAAAGAGATTCCACATTAGGGTTCTTCTGTTCTAAGCCGGATTCATTCGCCTCGAAGAATTCGTTTCTTAATGCTGTTTCATTTGCCAGAAAGTGCGCTCTCATCTCCAGCGGCAGTGAAGACCAGTCTTTAGGTTTGGTTTCTTTCAGCCGGGTAGCGTATAGATTATTAAACTCCGTTAACGTCATGGGGTTGGATACGACAACAGGAAAGAAACGTAACCACTATTCTATAACGTTTGAGAAGGAAAGTTAGCGGCATAAAAAAACCTGGATACTTTCATATCCAGGTTTTGCTTGTTGTAGTCCGTACGGGAATCGAACCCGTGTTACCAGAATGAAAATCTGGTGTCCTAACCCCTAGACGAACGGACCGTTTGGGTTTTGTGTTGTGAGTGTGAATTGACCTCTCGGTCTGTGTGTTTCTCTCAACGTTGCCGTTAAGAGGGTGCAAATATAGATTGACGATGTTGATTTGCAAACCTGTGCGATAAAATTTTTCTAAAACCGTATTTTATTTCGTTGGTTTTAGCGTCCAGGTAATTTATTTTTGGTCTCGAAATTAAACCAGACAATAAAATGACTAAAGTAGGAATTAACGGATTCGGGCGCATTGGCCGCCTCGCGTTCAGGGCAGCCGTCAATCGCAAGGACATTGAGATCGTTGGCATCAATGACATTGTGGATCCGGAGTACATGGCGTACATGCTGAAGTATGACTCCACGCATGGTAAATTCGACGGTACCGTAGAAGTAAAAGACGGTAACCTTATCGTGAACGGAAAGAAAATCCGTGTGACAGCAGAGAAAGATCCCGCCAACCTCAAATGGTCTGAAGTAGGCGCCGAAATCGTTATAGAATCCACTGGATTGTTCCTCACCCAAGCCGATGGCCAAAAGCACATCACCGCCGGCGCCAAGAAAGTTGTTTTCTCGGCTCCTGCAAAAGACGACACCCCCACCTTCGTGATGGGTGTAAACCACAAGAAACTTACCGCCCAGCATACCATTGTTTCCAATGCTTCCTGCACGACCAACTGTCTGGCCCCCATTGCAAAAGTATTGAACGACAAGTTCGGTATCGCCGAAGGCCTCATGAGCACCGTACACGCCGTGACGGCTACCCAAAAGACCGTCGACAGCCCTTCCATGAAAGACTGGAGAGGTGGCCGCGGTGCATACCAAAACATTATCCCCTCCTCTACCGGCGCAGCCAAGGCCGTAGCCCTGGTGATCCCCGAATTGAAGGGCAAACTCACCGGCATGTCGTTCCGCGTTCCCGTGGCCGACGTATCGGTGGTTGACTTGGTCGTGAGACTGGAGAAAGCCGCTTCTTACGAAGACATCAAAAAGGCTATGAAAGACGCCTCCGAAGGCGAACTGAAAGGCATCCTCGGCTACACCGAAGACGATGTGGTATCGCAGGATTTCCTCGGCGACGCCCGCACCTCGATCTTCGATGCCAAAGCCGGTATCGCCCTGAACGATCACTTTGTGAAAGTGGTATCGTGGTACGACAACGAGTGGGGTTATTCCAACAAGCTGATCGACCTCGTTTCTGAACTTGCCAAAGTTTAAGACCGATTTTCAAATACACGTCAAAGGCCATCCCGAAAAGGATGGCCTTTTTCTTTGACCAACGATCCGTGGGGCATCCCGCCGTATGAAAATAAAGGAAGGCATGGGCGAAGATTTTTTATCCTGAAATTCGTTTATAACAGGGAACGTCGACCTTCCGGTGAACAACTACTACCAAATACTTGGACTCACCCAAGCCGCGGATGCCACGCAGATCCGGGCTGCCTATAAGCGGCTGGCCATGACCTACCATCCCGACCATAACCCCGGCAGCCGCCCGGCCGAAGAGAAATTCAAAGAGATCAACGAAGCCTATCACACCCTCTCCGACCCGCTGAAAAAATCGCGCTACGATGCACTGCTGAACTACGCCTTTGACGAGCGGCAACGGGCGGATTACCGGCGCGAGGAAAACAAGCGCAAATACTATCGCTGGCAACAAGCCCAGCGCAAGTACTACGTCATCGACAGGGAATATTTCAAGATCCAGGCCCTGGCCTTCCTGGTGTTCACCGTCATCGCCGGCTTTTGTTTTGCCTTGCTGCATACGGCAAACTACATGATGGAAGAGCGCCGCCTGGAACACAACCTCGCCACCAGCCGGTCGCTCCGGCAAGTCGACACCCTGTTTGCCACCGGCCGCTTCGACGACGCCTTCTCGCTCATCCAAACCCTGGGCGAACAAGATCCCCTGGAATACCGCTTCCGCTATGCCCAGGATAGCCTCATGACCGCCCTGAAAGTGATGGCCGACGAGCGGTTTGCAAACCAGGAGTTCTCCGACGCCGTGGCTCAATACCTGGTGCTGAAAAAGCACGAAGATCCCGTACGGACGGAGACCCTCCGCCAAATTTCCATATGCGAGTTCTACTTGGGAAACTACAAGGAATCCCTGCTGGCCATGAAGCACCTCCACAACCAGGAACCCCGTAACCTGCAGTTGGTCTACGAGATCGGGTCACTCTACCTCGAAAAACTGGAAGACCCCAACGAGGCGTTGCACTATTTCACCCTGGGCAAAAAATTGTTCAGCGAAAATCTCGCGGAGGTCTATGGCCCTTCCTACCAACTGGTGATGGACCCCAAGGAAGTGCCCGACATTTACTTTCACATCTTCCTGAACCGGGCCCGTACCAACCTGGTATTGAAGAACTATGAAGAAGCCATCAAGGACTGCGACTGGGCCATCACGCTACGGCCGGGGCTAGGCAATCCCTATGCCCTAAGAGCCCTGGCGGCTGTGCAGCTAAAAAACTTCGAACGCGTGTGTACCGACCTGGCGCAAGCCCGGTCGTTGGGTGTTGCCGAGGCGGAAGTCCTGCGACGTAAATACTGCCGGTAGATGTTCAGACCGACAAGGGCGTTGGTTTAGGTTGAGGAAGGAACTGCTAAACGGAGAAATCGGGGCTTGGGACCGGGAAAAATGTCAACAATCCGGTGGCGGTCGTGTTCTATAATAAATAACTGTTATTTGAGTTTCATCCTGTATTTTTGCCGAAATTACTACAATGACACCGCGCGCGGAGTTTGAAAAAATGACCCCTTCCGTTATGAAGAATGCCGAACACCTGGTTTCTGTCAAAAGAAGCTATTTTAATATCTTGGCGCTGTTTCTGGGCGATGAAAAGATCGAAACCCGGTTCTTGCGATGCCTCCTGAAATGGGGCTTCCAACTGCACCTGAACCCCGAAGACCTCAAACAGGCCGACGTGGACATCTCCAACCTCAAGTTCAATTCCATCGGCGACAAAGTGGAAAAACTGGAGGCCATCTATCACCTGGTCTACATGATCTACCTCGACGAAGTGGTGGAAGACGTGGAGTTGGAAGTGGCCACCATCTTTGCCGAAGAGCTGGGCTTCAAAGCCAACGTGGTGAGCGAGTTGTTCAAGTCCATCGCCACCGAGCCCTACGACGAGTCGGGCGTGCGCAACGTACGCCAGGAAGTCATGGATTTCCTGAAGGTGTACGAAGGGTAAACCCGCTCCCTGCTGGTTTTGGATGGATAGTATATGCCGTTCGGCCCTGACGGAGTCGCTTTCTTTCTACTAACCCTAATGCTTACACACTTGAAAAGTATAGCCCTTTGCCTCCTGCTCCTCACCTCCGTGAACCTCCTGGCCCAGGAAACCGAAAAGGATCTGCACCAGTTTATCGACCGGTGGCACGAAGCCGCGAGCAAAGCCAACGCCGCCGTGTTCTTTGAGAGCATCGCCGACCACGGCGTATACATCGGCACCGACGCCAAGGAACGATGGACCAAAGAACAGTTCGAAGCCTTCGCCAAGCCCTACTTCGACAAAGGCAAAGCATGGGACTTCAAACCCTACGACCGGGACCTCCATGTAACATCTGATGAAAAAACTGCATGGTTTTCGGAACTTTTAACAACTTGGATGGGTGTCTGTCGCGGGTCTGGGGTGCTCCGGAAGACCAAGCAGGGATGGAAAATAGAACAGTACCAACTTTCGGTCACGGTGCCCAATGAAATAATAAAGGATTTTATCACGCTGGTGGATGCGTACAATCAACACAATAAGCCCTAACCCCCCAGCCACCCGCCACCACCCTTGCATTTGAAGTATCCCTTACTTTTATGCTACCGATGTAGGATTTAGGTTGAATTTCTCCAGCAGTCCATGTCAATCCTAGCGACTTTTGATTCCACAATCAGACACGCTGCATATGGCTTACATGAGAAACATCGATTACAGAGAGGTTGCAAATGCAAGACTTTCTGCCCGGTTGAGACAAGTACTGGTACTCGCGCTGGTAGTCGTTATCGGCTTGCTCGTCTCGGTATCGGTCAATGTCGGTTAAAACACGACACGGTATATCTTTAAAGATAATGGGTCCCAAGACTCACCCCGCTGTATCTCAACTCCGGCCAGCGGAAAACCTGCGGTAACGCAGCGGCCTCCTGGTCGAAGTTGAATACACACAAGATTTTGTTCATTTGTGAGAGTTAGTTAATTTAGTTTCTTAGTCCCACCCCGGTGGGACTTTTTTGTTTTACCCCTCCGCCTTTCTTCCTAGTTTTGAGGATGGACTTTAGCCAGAACACCTTCCTCAACCATCTCGCACAAACCACCGAGGCCCCCTACCTGATCGCCATCGAAAAAGCCGAAGGCATCTACCTCTACTCCCCGGATGGCAAGCGCTATACCGACCTCATCTCCGGCATTGGCGTGAGCAACATCGGCCACCGCCACCCCGCCGTGGTCAAGGCCATCAAGGACCAGGTGGACAAGCACCTCCACGTGATGGTCTATGGCGAGTTCATCCAGTCCACCCCAAACCAGCTGGCCGCCAAACTGGTGAGCCTGCTCCCCAAGAACCTCAACTGCTGCTACTTCGTAAACTCCGGCACCGAAGCCAACGAAGGGGCCCTGAAACTGGCCAAGCGTTATACCGGCCGCACAGAGATCGTCTCCTTCCGCAAATCCTACCACGGCAGCACCCACGGCTCCATGAGCGTGTCGGGAAATGAGGTCAAGAAACAAGCCTTCCGCCCGCTGTTGCCCGACGTGCGCTTTATAGATTTTAACGTCATGGAGGACCTGGCCGCCATCACCGACCGCACGGCCGCCGTGATCGTGGAGACCATCCAGGGCGATGCCGGCGTTCGGATTCCATCCCAGGCCTACCTGCAAGCCCTTCGAAAACGCTGCACCGACACCGGCGCCCTGCTCATCCTCGACGAGATCCAATGCGGCATGGGCCGTACGGGACGCCTGTTTGCCTTCGAGCATTTCGGCATCGTGCCCGACATCCTCACCAC
The DNA here is from genome assembly GCA_036525235.1 of Chryseolinea sp. Classification (GTDB taxonomy): domain Bacteria; phylum Bacteroidota; class Bacteroidia; order Cytophagales; family Cyclobacteriaceae; genus Chryseolinea. The sequence continues at coordinate 14,810 of DATDAV010000146.1, forward strand.
CGCCAAAGCCTTTGGCGGCGGACTCCCCATCGGAGCGTTCATTGCCGACAAGAAGCTCATGCAAACCCTCACCCACAATCCCATGCTGGGCCACATCACCACCTTTGGCGGCAACCCGGTATGTTGTGCCTCAGCCCTGGCCACCTTGCAAGTGATCGAGGACGAGAAGCTGTTGGAAACGGTGGAAGAAAAAGGAAAGAAGTTCGAATCCCTGTTACGGCACCCTGCCATCAAGGAAATCCGCCGCATCGGCCTAATGTTCGCCATTGATTTTGAATCCGCCGAACGTGTATCGCGCATTGTAGAAGAAGCAAAGAAGCTGGGCATCATCTGCTACTGGTTCCTGAGTCACCCCTACAGCTTCCGCTTAGCCCCCCCGTTAACGATCACCACGAAAGAAATCGAGTCATCCTGTGACGCGATCATAAAAGCGATCGATCTGGCTTCTGAAAATTAGAAAGCCCATGATACTTTCATTTTGTATTCCCAAGCCGATGGTGTACCCTTGTCCGTATACCCATACCACACTATAAGCCCACCCCCGCCGTTGTTGGTGTTTTCATAACCAAAAATTTTTCAGCCACCCCTCCCATTGTTAGAGTCCCCCACTGCTTATTACCCATCATCTCACCAACAACATTTTTCAACCACCCGTCCCCTTTTTTTTCAACGATACACCACCACATCCATACACACTACGAGCCCACCCCCGCCGTTGTTGGTGTTTTCATGACCAAAAAAATTTTCAGCCTCCTCCTCCATTGTTAGAGTTCCCCACTACCTATTACTCGTCATTTCACCAACAACATTTTTCAGCCACCCATCCCCTTTTTTTCAACGATGCGCCACCACAGAAAAATAGAGCGCCACGTTTAGTCCGTTCATAATCATCTTCCCTCCGCCGTAACTTTCATAGCCTCAGGTCGTGCATGCCGGGGTTGATAGACCCCTAACTTGCCCCCACCCGGAAGACTTACTTCCGCGAGCAGACCCCATCCTTGATCGCTCACCGGCCCACAAGAAACATTCTTCGCCTTCATCTGCTGCACAAACGCTTCGATGTCGTCTACCATCAGGTAGAATTCGTGAACATTGTTATTGGCTGCGGGATGGAACGCCACCTCTGCCGGCGGCAATCCGAAAATGAGCCAGCCGTGGCCTACGTCAACCGGGGGAAAACCGAGTTCTTTGAAGAAGAGCTTGTCTGCCTCGGGGTCTGTGCTGGAGATGATAATGTGGGCGCCGTTGATCATATCCTTTTTATTAAAGATAGCAACTGCTAAAGGCTTGATCAATACGGGCGTACGACGCTAATGCGATTACAGCTTTTCGATCACCAGATTGTGGTTGGTATAAATACAGATGTCCGCGGCGATGTTCAGGCTTTCCCGCACGATCTCCTCAGCGCTCAGATGCGGCGCATGTTTCCTCAGGGCTAATGCAGCGGCCTGGGCATACATCGAACCCGAACCAATGGCCGCAACCTGGTTGTCCGGCTCCAGCACATCGCCGGTGCCCGAGAGGATGAGGATCTCGTCTTTGCTTGCCGTGATCAGCATCGCTTCGAGGCGGCGCAGGAAGCGATCGGTGCGCCAGTCTTTGGCAAGCTCGATCGCGGCGCGCTTCATGTTGCCACCGAAGGCGCTCAGCTTTTCTTCAAAACGCTCGATGAGCGTGAAGGCATCGGCGGTAGAGCCAGCAAAACCCGCGAGGATCTTGCCGTCTTGCAGGCGGCGGATTTTCTTGACATTGCTCTTGGCGATGGTGTTACCCATGGTGGCCTGGCCGTCGCCGCCGATGGCGACTTGTCCGTTGTGCAGAACGGCGATGATGGTGGTGGCGTGTATTTTTTCCATTCCGATAAAAACAAAAAGCCCCCGGATTTAACTCCGGGGGTGGTGAAAATTTTATATACGATGTCTTAAATAAGAATTCTAACGGGGTCTTCCAACAGGCCTTTGAAGGTCTTGAGGAAGGCGGCTCCCACAGCGCCATCTACGGCACGGTGATCGCACGATAACGTAACCTTCATCACGTTGCCCGGCACCACCTGACCGTTTTTCACGATCGGGGTCTCCTTGATGCCGCCGATGGCCATGATGCAGGCGTCGGGCGGGTTGATGATGGCCGTGAAGTCTTCCACGCCAAACATGCCCAGGTTGGAAACGGTGAACGTGCTTCCTTCCCATTCGGAAGGCTGAAGCTTCTTGTCGTGGGCTTTTTGAGCCAACTCTTTCACTTCCACGGCAATGTGCGACAGGGACTTGTTGTCTGCAAAGCGCACCACAGGTACCAGCAGGCCGTCTTTCACTGCCACCGCTACGCCGATGTGGATGTGGCGGTTCTTGCGCATTTTGTCGCCTAGCCAGCTCACGTTCACGTCGGGATGCTGACGCAACGCGGCGGCTACTGCCTTGATCACCATGTCGTTGAACGATATTTTCACGGGACTGATCTCGTTGATGCTCTTGCGCGCTTCCACGGCCTTGTCCATGTTGATTTCCATGGTGACGTAGAAGTGCGGGGCGCTGAACTTGCTCTCGGCGAGGCGGCGGGCAATGGCCTTGCGCATTTGCGATACCGGCACATCTTCAAAGCTCTCTTGTCCAACCACTTGGGGCAGAACAATGGGCGCTGCAGCAGCCTGGCCATTTTTAGCGGGAGCGCTGGTGGTAGCCGGGGCAGCGGCGGGCTTGTAGTTTTCTACGTCGCGTTTTGTGATGCGGCCGTGGTCTCCCGAGCCTTCTATTTTACCGATGTCGAGGCCTTTATCCTTTGCCAGCTTCTTGGCCAGCGGCGATGCTTTTACACGGCCATTTGACGAATGTTCGGCGGAAACGTCTGCCGTTTGTGCGGCAGGTTCGGCTTGCTTTTCGGCTTGGGCGGCTGCAGGAGCGCCGGCGCCAGAACCTTTAGCTTCCTGGGCTTTCAACAATGTTTTCCAGTCGGCGTCTTTTTCGCCGATCACGGCCAGTACGCCGTTGACGGCTACTGCCTTACCGGCTTCTGCGCCGATGTACAGCAAGGTTCCTGTATTGTAGGATTCGTACTCCATGGTAGCCTTATCGGTCTCGACTTCGGCCAGGAGCTCACCCGTTTTCACGCTGTCTCCCACTTTCTTGTGCCAGGCGGCGATGACGCCTTCGGTCATGGTGTCGCTCATCTTGGGCATGAACACGATCTCGGCCTTGATGCCCGAAGTGTCTATGGCTGTGGCCGTTGCAGTCGCGGCGGGCGCGGGTGCAGCAGCAGCGGCCGGGGCCTCGGCCTTGCCACCGGAAGCAGCAGCATTGGCGGCGCCAGACAGCAGGGCGGAATAATCTTCTCCTTTGTTGCCAACAATGGCCAGCACGTCGTTCACTTTCACCGCTTGTCCCTCTTGCACGCCCAGATAGAGTACCGTTCCGGTATTGAAGGATTCATAGTCCATCGTAGCCTTGTCGGTCTCGATCTCGGCCATCAACTCGCCGGATTTTACGGTATCTCCCACTTTCTTATGCCATTTGGCGACCACCCCTTCCGTCATGGTGTCGCTCATTTTCGGCATTCGTATGATTTCTGCCATTGTCGATTGTAGATTTTTAAAAAATTCGTCTGAAAAGGTTCTGCCCTTTTGAAAGGTCCAAAAATAGACACTAAAACATCGATTTTCAACTATTAGAAACCGATATTCCCAATCAAAAATTCCACTACAACGCCGCTGGCATTACCTGCATTGGCCGTGCGGTAAGTGGTGCGGAAACCGGCTTCGAACTTGGGTAGAAACCGCATGATATTGAAATCAAACGTTGTTTCCACGCCCACAGATTGATAGATGGCACTGGAATCGCCGTAACCGGCACTACTTCCGTCAAGGTTATAATAGTCGAATAGACGCCCTTTAGCACTGCCATAATCATAAAAGAAATTAGCCTTCACCCGTTGAATATTCAACACTGGCCCCAGCGAGATATCGGGATACCAGAGGGGAAGGGCGTAGTTGAGAGAAAGTGCAGCGAATTTTTCATCGGCCGGATAGCTGTATCCTCTCGGCCGTGGTATGCGGTTGCGAAAGGTGTAGGTGTCGAGGTCAACACTTTGAAAGCTACTCTGGTAACCAAAACGCCCATACAAGAAATGATGCTTTGCAAATCCTGGGAAATACAACGTGGACCGCACGGCAAACAATTTGCCGTAGAAATCTCCACTAAAGGGCGTACTGTACAACTCCATATCCAGTGTTTGCCCCCAACGGTATAGGAAATCCCGGGAACTGCGCTTCAACACATTTGTGAAAGACAGGGTGGATCGGTTGTAATACAATGAACCATTATTCAATTGATCTTTGTACATAAAAACGACCGAATCGCTATAAGGTGTCACGCGATCGGGACCTTTATAGATGATGGTATTTTCCCTCGACACCGTATTTACAAAATTGTCTGTCCGGGTCAACCCTACAAAGCTTCCAAGGCTGAGCTGACGGCTAAACTTCGAGTTTGTCAGTTGGAACGGCACCCGCAAGCCCGCCTCCAGCGTGGTTTCATGCCAATTGAATTTCACGTCATTGCCGCGAAAGGTTTCTTTATTCTGGCGATCACCGGTGGTCGCGTTCACGTCGATGATCGGGTACAACCCCTGATAGCTCACCCCTGCATTCCAATACGAAGTCTGCTCGTTGATATCATACAAATATCCGGCACTAATGGACGTTGTGCTCAAAATATCGCTCGAAACAACTCCCGCATTGATCTGGGCCAGGTTGTTGGTCACAAACAGTCCCCAGCTATAAGGATTGATGATACCTTTTAATTTGGAATATTTTTTTACAGCAAGCTGTGTCTGCGGAACAGTATCCAGCAATCCACCATGATGCTCCTGGTCGGCTAGCGTCTGGTACAACGGCTTCACGGCCGGCGGCGCCTGCATGCTATACGGTTTCCACAATGCCGGATCGAAGGTCGTTTTCACTACATCCAATCCATCGCGATTTTGATCGCTGTAGTAAAGCGTCTTTCCATCCGCCGACACGGAAGGGTTATACGCCGCATACTTGCTGGACGTTACCTGGTAGCGCGTTTTCGTTTCGATGTCGATCGCATAGATATTGTCGATGCCGCTCACGGGCGAGTTGAACAACACATATTTGCCCTGCATCACGGGCGAGCCCACATTTTCCCGGCTCACGGGCAGCAGGTCTGTGCCCATGCCGCTGGCTGGGTCGATCAGGGAAATGGTCTTCCCTGCCGGGCTATTTTTCAAGACCACGATGCTTTTGCCATCGGCCGACCACCGGGGCATGGCAAAGAAATAGTTCTCGGGATTGTCCAATGTCTTCATGACGCGGCCCGAGGCCACCTCCAGCAGCACAATAGAATTTCGATAGTCATTATCGGAGCGTATGGCCACCACACTTTTGCCATCGGGCGAGATCGCCGCACCGCTAAGGCGTTCGTGTTTGCCCGCCAGTACACGGCGCTTGCCGGTGGCCTGGTCGTATATTTTTATGAGGGAATAATTCCTTACGCCCCAGCGCGGATCATAACCATACTCGCTCCAAACGATCTTATCATTTGCAGCCGACAACATCCCAGCGTCGTTGATGAAGCCCGGCACAAAAATGCTCTCCTCGTGACCATCCTTCAACAACACAAACTCTTCGATATTACCAATGCCCCGCTTCATGGCAATGACCCCATCGCTGCTTGCCTGTGGATATAGAAAATCGGTATAGGCTTTTGAAGTTCGGGAATTTACTTTGTCGAAGGGTGTGAGTTGAAGCTGGTCGAGCTGTTGTTGCCATTCCTTTTTCAGATCGGCAGCCATCTCGCGGTAAAGCTCCGTCACATACATGCCGGTCTTGTTGTAGATGGCGTTGGAGAAGGCAAAGGGAATGAACGGAACATTCCACGAGCGTCCCGTGATCTTCCCCCAAATGTCGGGGTCGTTCGTGCGCCGCCGCAGGTAGCTTATCATGTGATAGCCCAACACATAGTGATTGGGAATATTGTGCTTGTAAGAACGGAGATACTGCTTGTGATAGTTGAACGTGCGCCCCTCCATCAGGTTGGTCTTGAACACCAGCCCGAAGTTGGGAATGCGTCCCCGGCCGCTGTGCGTAAAGGCAGTTTCGGTCGCCACGGCATCGCCCTCCCAAAACCATTGGGGCGCCGCGACCTGTGCCATGGCCGCCAGCGTGGTGTTGCCAAACAAATAATAAAATGCCCGGTTGAAGCCGCGGGTGGCATGTTGATATTGAACCACGTGCCGGTACTCGTGCGACATCAGCATGTTGAGCCAGTCGTTGGTACCCAGAAAATTATAATCCTGTGGTGGCATGGTGTAGAATTCCGAACGCCGTGGCAGAATGGACACAAACCCGTTGGAGATCGATGACTGGTTTTGCAAGACGATGGAGATCTTGCGGGGCGAAGAGCCCATGCTTTTCGCCTCCGGATCGTGAATGCGCTCCAGCGTGTTGGCCACCCGCTGTGCCTGCTCGTCAAACCCCACGGGATACAGCACCCGGAAATGCTCGGTGTTCACCTGCCGCCACTTGATGCTGGATGGGTTGTTGTCCAGCACCGTGGCGGGAGTCGTGTATTGCCCATAAAGTTGGCCGCAGCCACAAGCTATAAAAAGGGAAAGCAGAATTCTCTTCATCGGTTCTTGTTTTTACAACTTACTGCGAAGGGCATCACGCCGCGCACCAAGCTCTTTAAGGTTTCGTTAAGCTTTTAGCATAACCCTGCGTCCAAATTACTACAATAACGCTTTGACGCAAAATAAGAAAGCTTCACCCCACTTTAACGGGATGAAGCTTCCTGCCTTATAGTAAATGAGACGAACGCCTACTCTTCCACGACAATCGAGGCGGAGTTTATCGCACTGGCCTGGAAGAACCCTAAGGCACCGTTGCTGAGGTTGGTGCGCGAGTTGGCCGGGGGTTGATTGAACATCCCGCCATCGTTGGTGAGGAGCTTTTGAAGGTCATCGTAGAAAACATAACCGGTGCGGCTCAGGCTATAGGCTTCGATGGTGGCCTTGTCGCCGGGCGCGTAGAAGATGGGGGTGGATATGCCGTTGATGCTTTCGCCCAGCGCTTCATCGTCGGTATAATAGATGTCGGTGTCGTTATACAGCTTCAACGAATCGTTGCGATAGAATTTGAACAGGTAGTAATCCTTGCTGGGATGCGGCTCCTTGGCATAGATCAGCACCTCGTAGAATTTGTTGGCGGTCTTGGGATCGTCCTTCTCGTCGTCGTCGATGCGGTAGGCGAGCGAATCCACGGAAGTGACCGGGTACAGGTGATCGTCGGCCTCGTATATTTCGCCATCCACATCCACCCGCAGGTGATAGTCCATTCCGATAACACCCAAAAAAGGGGTTTGCGGCAGATAATAACCAATGCTATCGGCTTTATTATTGGGATTGTGAATAAACATGACTTCGTTGCCTTCGCTGTCTTTTACCGACACGGTGGCGTTGGTGATTTTCGGAAGCGCGCCGGTCTGATAAAAGTCCACCGAACGCGAGAGTTTCACATACTGATATCCCGCGCGGTTGGTCACTTGGCCTTCGATGATGACCCGCACCTGGCTTTCGTTCAGATTGAGATGGATGGGTCTGTCGCACGAGACAAACACGATGGCAAACAGGAGAACAAAAAATATATTTTTCATAGGACGAAAGTCTAGAATTTGAAGTTGTAAGTAACCGAAGGAAGAATAGGGAACAGGTAGATCATGCGGGCTTCCTTGGTGTAGCCGTCGCCGATCGTGTCGCCGTCTTTGTTCTTGGTCACGCGGGTGTAGATGCTGAACGGATTCTGGCGGTTGTAGGCATTGTACACGGCAAACACCCAAGTCCCCTTCCACCGGCGCCCATCATTCTTTCTGGGTGAATAGGTGGCCGACAGGTCAAGGCGGTGGAAGGCGGGCAATCGGTAGCCATTCCGTCCGGTAACAATGTCGGGATTGTAGCTTTGGTACTGGTACTTGCCTTCCGCCAGGGTGATGGGACGACCCGTGCTATAAGAGAAGGTAGCTCCAAACGTCCATCGCGCGCTGTAGTCATAGGCTGCCTGGATGTTCACCACATTGCGGCGATCATAGTTTGCAGGGAATTCCTGTCCCTGGTTGACGCCAGGGATCTTGCGCATGGTTTTCGACCATGTATAGCCCACCGACCCGGTCAACCGTCCCTCCTTCTTGTTCAGCAACAACTCTAAACCATACGAATAGGATTTGCCTTGGCGGAATTCAGTGGAGAGATCCTGATTAAAGAAGATGTCGGCATTGTCCGCAAAGTCGGTCACGTCCTTCATGCTTTTGTAATACGCTTCCGCGGAAAACTCTAACATGTTGTCTCTGAAATTCCGGAAGTATCCCGCCGCCACCTGGTCGGCAAGCTGCGGTTTGAGGTAAGGGCTACTGGGATTCCAAGTATTGAAAGGTACAGGCACAGTACCCGCTGCGATCAGGTGGGTATTCTGCACCATTCTATTATAAGACACCTTCACCGACTCCCCTTCGCCGAGCATATAGCGTGCAGCGACACGAGGCTCCAGGTTCACATACGTCTTGATGTTCTGCCAGGCACCATAGTGCAAGGTGTCCGTGCGTACGGGCCGGGAGTTGTCTTGGGGATCGGTATACTCATAAATATCAGTCGCACCCAGGTTTTGGAAGATGGACAAGCGCAGGCCATAATCCAGGGTGACGCGGTCGCTCAGACGTTGTTGGTTGCTGATGTAAATGCCGTGGTCGAGGGCATACATTTTCTGAAGGTTAACCTCTTCGAACATAGACCCATCGGTATTGGGAGCGATCCTGCCCGGCGAAAATCTTCTTCCGGTGATGTGGTACCCGAACGTGAGGTCGTTGTTGGTATTGATGAAATAAGAAAGGTCGTTCTTAACACTCAACTCCTCCAGGTTCGACGTCCATTTGAAGCCCTGCACGGGATCTTTCAGCTCCAGCTTGTAATCAAAGTTGCTGACAATGATGGAGGTATTGGAAAACAAACGCTCATTGAACAAGTGGTTCCACCGGAAGGTAGCCGTACGGTTGCCCCACGCAAAACCAAATTGATTGCCAAAGTTAAACACGTCGCGCCCGCTATAGAAAGCGGCAAAAAACCGGTTGCTGTTGTTGCCTTTCCAGTTCACCTTGGCATTCACGTCATAAAAATGGACGAGATTGTCGTTGTTGGCCGCCTTGAGGAACAAGTCCACATACGAGCGCCGGGCCGAGACAATGAACGAGGCTTTGTCCTTCACCAACGGTCCCTCTACCATGATCCGGCTGGCCATGGTGCCGATGCCACCGGTTACGCCCAGTTTCTTGTTGTTACCATCTTTGGTGCGCACTTCCAGGATAGACGAAAGGCGTCCGCCGAAGCGCGCAGGGATGCCGCCTTTATAAAGTTCAGAGTCTTTAATAACGTCGGCGTTGAAGACGGAGAACAGGCCAAACAAGTGGGAAGGGTCATAGATCGGGGCTTCGTCGATCAGGATCAGGTTCTGGTCGGCACTACCACCGCGCACATAAAAGCTCGACGTCCCCTCGCCGGCGGTGATCACACCGGGCAGCATCTGGATGTTTTTGATGATATCTACTTCGCCAAACAAGGCAGGCAGTTTGCGTACACGGTTCATATCCAGCGTGTTCTTGCTCATTTGCAGCGACACCACATTCTCGTCCACACGCTTGTCGGTGACGGTGACCTCTTGCATTACCGTGGTTTCGCTCAACATGTCCACATTGCGTTCCACATCACCCTGAAGATCGACGGTGACGGTTTGGGCTGCGTAGCCCACATAGCTGAATTGGATTTCGTAGGTACCTTTGGGAAGGGTCAGGGAGAAAAAACCGTAAGGGTTGGTCACGGTGCCTGCGCTCATTTTCGGGATGTAGACCGTAACACCGATAAGTTCCTCACCATTAGAGACATCGCGTACATAACCATTGAGGGTAACTTTTTCCTGGCCGAGGGCCACAACGCTGATGAGAAAGAGAACGGCAAAACTTAAACTAAAACTTCTAATCATTGGGTAATTGGGTTGGTTTTGTGTTTCAGACAACCGACCCTTTCCTTACCCCTATCGGAAAAGAAAATAAATTGGATCGTCCCCGAAGCAGCACCTCTTCTGACGGATATGCGCACAAATAGTTACTTTTGAAGCTCATTAATTACAATCTTGTCACAAAATCATCTAAAAATTTAATGTTTCGAAAGTTAAGAGAACTTTACCGGGAGTATAAGCCGTATGTGCGGGTCGATCTTATTATGTATGGCGTGCTGCTCCTGGCGATTATCTTGTACTTTATTTTTGCAAGCGTTTTCGGATGATTTGGCTATAACCATTCCAACCGGTCTTGTACGATTGTGTACTTTCGACATCCATTATGGAAATATTCGTATCAACACTAATCGTCGGACTATACATCCTTGGGTCCTACCGTATCAAGATTTTGATATTTTCCAGAACCAACCGGATTCCTGCTAAGGTTGCCGGGTCGCTGGGATTCGTTGCTTCGTTACTGATAGCTCCTTATTTGGTATCCTGGGCGGATAATATTTTCAATGCCTTTGGACTGGCCTTTGACCTAGGACACGCCGGACTATTAGCCGTAATAGTTGGCGGGATTGTTTTACTGATCGGTGTTTTGTCAATAAGTGTCTTTTGGTGTATGTTCTTTTTAAGTAAGAAGAATATGGGCTGATTGTCATCATCCGTCCTTCAACATTTTTTTCAACGGTTCCACCTTCTCGTGCTCGTTTTGAAGAAGCGGCTTATTTAACTTCTCCGTCTTTTCCAAGACTCCATCCACTTGCCTACGGGATTGAAGTACAGCGTGCATCCATGATAAGGGAACTGGAATCTGTCATACAACGTATTGGACACGATGTTGATGGCTGTTGGGTCGTTGGAATTCCTAATCGTCTCCGGGCGAAACCTTCAGCGCCTTCGCTACTTTCTCATCAGTGGATAGTTCACCCCCGCCAACAGCGCGAGCGAACTGTGCTTCACATATTTCGCATACGGATCATAGACGCTGTGGGTATCTACGGTCCCCCAATTTCCCTGGGCACTTAGCTTGATGGAGACCGCACTCCCAAGGGGTATGTACATGGCCGCGAAACCCGCGAAACCAAAATCGAGTGGATTGCCGTTGTTCAGGTTTAGGTTGGTATACTGGCCGGGCATATGAACGGGCTCGATGATAAGGCGCTCCTTAACGCGGTAAGCCACATAAAGCCCCGCGCCGAGCTGGTACTTGATCCTTTCTCCAAAACGGTGCGACAACTGCAACGGAAGCGTGAGGTAAGAATAATTCAATCTGGTTCTTGTACCGCCACTCACCGAGCCCCCACCTTTCTGCTCGTAATACAAGCCCGTGGTGACGTGATAAAACGCTGAAAGCCGATAGTTCAATCCCAATCCCGCGTTCACCGATAAGCGCTTGCCCGGAAACTGATCCGGCCCCCGACTTCCCGTTCTCACATACGACAGCGACGGTCCCACCAACGCCTCCAACTCCAACCGCTGCGACAAGCCCTTAAAAAAGGAAAGCGCAAACACCATCATAAAAAAAATACAGCGTGTTTTCATAGGCCAGTTTCATCTCTCAATCGATCAGCCGAAAGGCGAAAGCTAACGACAGTTGAGTCGCGGCTACTCGTGCTAACGAGTCCTACCGAAAAATAATACTTGGCCCAATGGCGTTTTCACGAAAATCACCCGGCCTGGGGAGTGCACCAACGCTAAAAAAGCCCTCATCAAACCCAACCTTTCGGACAAAAATCACAAAATCACACCGGATCACTAAGTCACCCTCCACCCACTTGTTGGTGTCCCACCAACAAGTTTTTCGGACACAAATCACAAAACTACACCTCGTCATCACGTCCCCAACCCACAGCATTCCCACGCCCTTGTTAGTGTGTTCACAAACAAGTTTGGACACAAATCATTAAATGCATCTCGTCATTATTAGCGCCCTATTATTGACATAATGATGCCCAATGATCACAAATTCATTTAACAAGAGAGATCAGAAAAAAAAGAGCCGTCATCAAGGCGGAGATGACGGCTCGTAACCGAAGGGAAAATTTTGTTGGATGCTTGGAAGCAGATCGCTCTACTTCCGCACATCACGCTTCTTCACATGCTTGAAAGATATTTTCGTATACCTTTCCCACGTTCCCTCCGAGTTTCTTTTACAAGAGAGAGTATTCAAAATCGTTCAGACGTTTTGTTGTACACCGGCAGACCCTAGGCGAGGGTAAGCAAGGCATAGGTCAACAACACTCCGGCGGCAATTCTTAGCAATGTTTTCATAGTCTCCGATCATTAAAGGGTTCTTAATATCTTCATCAGGTCAATGATCTCTTGCCGGCTCTTCCCGACGCGACGTATCAGTTCTTCATCCTTTTTTGCGTTGGCGCTGACCTGCGTTGCCGGCTGTGCGGCTAGGGCGCTGGACAGGTTTGGCTGAAAAGCATTCTTCATCAGTCGCTTCATAAGAGGGAGCAGATTGGGAGCGTAAGAATTTAGAGCTTGATGTTTTCTTTTAAAGAATCGATGGCCGTCTTGCCGTTGCCGGCATAGCGCTCTATTTTTTTGTTATAGCCTTTACGCAGGCTGTCCAGGTAGTCCGTGGCCATGTCGAGAGCTTCCTGGCTGTATTTTTTAGTTTTTTTCTTCAACTGTTTGCGTGTAGCGCTTCCGCTGCTGGGGGCAACCAGCAGGCCTGTGGCAGTGCCAATGGCCGTTCCCAACAGGAACGCGCCCACTACTTTCATGGTGGTATTGAGGGTGATTCCGTTTTGATCTATCAGTTTCATAGCAATAATGCGTTTGTTCAATACTTTCTGCGGAATACAATACAAATAATAGTGCCAACGGCGTTCTTGTTTTTATAAATAACTCATAAACAGTATCTTATAAACGAACACAGCAAAATTACAGGAGGTGACACGCGGGAAAAATTTCCACAGATTGTTGATTTATCTTTCAGAATTGCTAGAAACATTACACACATCCGCAAACAAAAAAGCCCCGCCGATGACGACGAGGCCTGGTCAGTTTCTTTTATCCGGCGCTTCCTTTCGTGGGCGCCGACTCTTACGCGCTAGCTTACCGGGAGTTAGAGCGTTCGAAGGGACTCTCATCGCCTTTCGGTTTTGGAAAAAGGATCTTACTGAGTTTGTAAGCAATAACGATGAAGACACCGTAGGTGAGCACCGCGCAAAAGACGATCAGAAGTGGGTTCATGGGAATAGGGGTTCTTATGCCTATGCGATAACGAAAATTGGTGCCAGCGGAAAAAACGATACCCATTATCAAATCAAAAAGTAATCTTTAAGCAAAGGAAATACGCGCCCCTGCCTATGCCGGGGAGGTTTTTGGGAGGCCACGACATTTTTTGACGGATGAAAGACGGATCCGCGGGCCGTCCTTGAAAAACCCAATTCGAGAAATAAAGCGCTTTTTTAGGAGGGTTTCCTTCCCAGTACGGGAGCATCCACCAAGCTCAACCCTGCATGGCCGTCGTGACCAACCTAGTTCAACCCATGCGCCGGCGTATCGGCCCGGTGGGAGGAATCACGACGCACTGTTCTTTCCCATTTGACTACAGTCAAAATTCTTCGATATTTCGAAATTCATTAACCTTTCCATGCTGAAGATCGACAGTCACACGCACATCCTTCCGAAAAAACTACCGAACTGGAGTGACAAGTTTGGCTACGGCGATTTCATCTACGTGCAGCATCACAAACGCGGGTTTGCCAAAATGATGCGGGGCAACCAATTTTTCCGGGAAATCAAGGAGAACGCCTGGAACCCCGAACTGCGCATCCGCGAGTACGAGAAGTTTCACACCCAGGTGCAGGTGGTCTGCACCATACCGGTCATGTTCTCCTATTGGGCCAAGCCATTCGATGGCCTGGAGGTCTCCCGATTCCTGAACGACCACCTGGCCGAATTAATAGTGAAGCATCCCAAAAACTATTTGGGCCTGGCCACCATCCCCATGCAGGACACCGAACTGGCCATCCAGGAACTGGAGCGTAGCAAAAGCATCGGCTTGAGCGGCGTGCAGATCGGGTCCAACATTAACGACCTCAACCTGAATGAAGAACGTTTCTTTCCCATCTTCGAAGCCTGCGAAAAACTCGGTATGGCCCTGCTGATTCATCCCTGGAACATCATGGGCGAAAAGAACATCCAGCGTTATTGGCTGCCCTGGCTGGTGGGCATGCCCGCCGAAACCTCGCGCGCCATCTGCTCGATGATCTTTGGCGGAATTTTTGAAAGACTACCAAAGCTGCGCGTTAATTTTGCACATGCCGGCGGCTCCTTTTTGTCGACCCTGGGAAGGATCCAACACGGCTTCGATTGCCGTCCCGACCTGGTGGCCATCGACAACAACGTGCCCCCGAAAAGCTACCTGGGCAAATTCTGGGTCGACAGCGTGACGCACGATCCGCTCATGCTCGAATATGTGCTGAAACTGCAAGGCTCCAAACGGATCACCCTGGGCTCGGACTATCCTTTCCCTTTGGGCGACCTGGAAATTGGAAAGTTCATAGAAGAAATGAAACTTGACCCCGGAATCACCGAAGACATTTTTTACAGATCCGCTCTCGAGTGGCTCGATTTGCCAAAAGAAAGATTTACCTGATGCGTTACATCCTCCTAATCCTACTGACCTCCCTCGCCTTCCAAACCAGTTTCGCACAGAGCAAAGTGGACGAATACCTGATGCAGCAAGAGCAACTGAAAAAGACCCAGCTCCTGCGCGAACTCGACAGCGGTGTCTACTTCATGGACAACGGCGACTACGTCACGGCCGACGTCAAGTATCAATACGTGCTCGACCACATCAAGAGCGTGCCCTCCGACCTCACCTTCTACTTTGGAAAGAATTCATTCTTCCTTGGCAAATACAAACAGAGCATCGACTGGCTGAACAAATACATACAGCTGAAAGGCACCAACGGCCAGTATTCCCAGGAAGCCGTACAATGGCAGAAGCGAGCGGAAGCCGAATATGTCAAACAAAAAACGCAAGACCCCAAGGTGGTGGGCAGCATCCTTTCAACAAACTATGACATCGACTGCGGACCCGGGGGGAAAGTTACCTGCCCGGTTTGCAAAGGCGAACATGTGGTGGTGAAGAAGGCCGCCTTTGGCAACTCCTATAAAACGTGCCCCTATTGCGACGACCACGGGCTGCTCACCTGCGCCGAATACAACCAACTGCTCCGCGGACAGCTCAAACCCAAAAATACCGAGGAATAGGCCGCGTTTTCCGCTTTGAGGGAGAAGCGTTACCTTTGCCGCCGATTAACCTGCAATTAATCGCATCATGGCATTGTATAACCGCGTAAACGGCCGCGTCCTCAAGGAGAAAATGCGCGCCGAGACCCAAAAACGGGTCACTATCTCTTTCTATAAATACCACCACATTACCGACCCCGCCGTCTTTCGCGACCAGCTCTACCTGGGCCTGGAATCCATGGAAGTACTCGGCCGGATCTACGTCGCCACCGAAGGCATCAATGCCCAGATCAGCGTTCCCGAGGAAAAAACAGAAGCGTTCCGCACCTATCTCTACAGCATTCCTTTCCTGGACAATATCCGCCTCAACATCGCCGTGCAAGACGACGGCAAGTCGTTCTTCAAGCTCAAGATCCTCGTCCGCAAAAAGATCGTAGCCGACGGCTTGGACGACAGCACCTTCGACGCCTCCAAGACCGGCGTCCACGTCAATGCCAAAGAGTTCAACGCACTGGCCGAAGATCCCAACACCATCATCGTGGACATGCGCAACCACTACGAAAGCGAAGTGGGCCACTTCAAAAATGCCCTCCTCCCCGACGTCGATACCTTCCGCGAAGAATTGCAATTGGTGGAAGACCTCATGAAAGAGCAGAAGGACAAAAACCTGCTCATGTATTGCACCGGCGGCATCCGCTGCGAGAAGGCCAGCGCCTGGATGAAACACCAGGGGTTTAAGAACATTTTCCAGCTCAACGGCGGCATCATTGAATACACCCGCCAGGTAAAACAGCAAGGCATCGAAAACAAATTCATCGGCAAGAACTTCGTCTTCGACGAGCGCCTCGGCGAACGCATCACCGACGACATCATCGCCGTCTGCCACCAATGCGGCCAACCCTGCGACGACCACGTCAACTGCAAAAACGACGGCTGCCACCTCCTCTTCATCCAATGCAAAGCCTGCGCAGAAAAATACAACCAATGCTGCAGCGAAGCCTGCCAACACATCCTCACCCTCCCCGAAGAAGCCCAAAAAGAAATCAGAAAGGGCGTGAACAAAGGACGACAGGTCTTCAAAAAAGGGCGCTCGGAAAATATCCTATATAAGCCCGAGTGAGTACTGCCCCTCGATAGGGTCAGGGCTAAAGCCCTTTCTAGAGTTTGTCCGGGGACCCCTGCCTAAAGGCCGGGGCTATTGAAATGCAGCGCATACAGCCATGGGTCCAAAGGACCCGGTTCCCTTCGGCGCGCCAGTTTCCAAAGCAGCATTCAATAACCCCAGGCTTTAGCCTGGGATATTCGACCAACGAAAAAAACGTGCCACAGGAAAACCAGGATCGATCTTCTCCTTCCCTGGCACGAACATTCGCCCCCATCTAAGAACTTCGCACTACAGCTTGGACATACGACATAAAACGCATTGTTGATCAACCGCATACCGACATCAACACAATCATCCCAGATTCCAAAACGCACGAAACTTCAAACATTACAACGCCCCATCTGTTTGAAACTGTTGATGTCTCCGAGCCCGAAAGACTTTCCTGCATCATGGTCCTGGTTGTAATCCTCATCCGCCGCCCGCACTGCCCCCTATCCTGAATTTTTCTGTATTTTACCCCCCCATGAAACCCAACTCCATCGCCCGCATCGGCATCATCAACGTCTCAGACCGCGCCAGTCAAGGCATCTATGAAGACATCCCCGGCAAAGCCATTGTAGAAACGCTCACCGAATACCTGACCAGTCCCTGGGAAAAAGAATACGCCGTTGTCCCTGACGAACAGGATCTTATCGAGCAAACCCTCATCGACATGGCCGATGTGAAAGAATGCTGTCTCATTATTACATCCGGTGGAACAGGACCAGCCCTGCGCGATGTGACACCCGAGGCCACCGAAGCCGTCTGCAACAAGCTTATGCCTGGATTTGGGGAGCTGATGCGGGCAAAAAGTCTTACATACGTGCCTACCGCTATTCTTTCGCGCCAGACCGCCGGCATCAGGAACCGAACTTTAATTGTAAATTTGCCAGGGAAGCCAAAGGCCATCCGGCAATGCCTGGAGGCCGTCTTTCCGGCGATACCGTATTGCATCGACCTGCTGGAGGGACCATTCATCGAGTGTAATGATCAGATAATTAGGGTATTTAGGCCCCAGTAATTAAATTACGACTTTATGGCACGCATCAAATACTACTACGACACGGAAACGTGTAAATATGAGCGGGTGAAGACCCGCACCAGCGATGTTGTTTTAAATGCCTTGGGACTTCTCTCCCTCACCGTTGCCATGGCCGTAGGTCTGCTCATTCTCTACAGCAACTACTTCGAATCGCCCAAAGAGCTCATCCTCCAAAACGAAGTGAAAGAGCTTGAATTCTACTACGAAAAAATGACCAAGGAGGTAGAGTCCCTCAGCGCCATTCTCGACAACGTAGAACACCGTGACGATAATATTTACCGCGTGGTACTGGGCGCCGAGCCCATTGAAAAATCCATTCGCCATGCCGGCGTCGGTGGTGTCGATCGTTATGCCGAATTGAAGGAAAGAGACTTTTCACACAAAGAGATTGTCCTCAGCCTGAACCAGAAGGTGGACCAACTTCGACGCAAACTCTACATCGAATCCAAGTCGCAGGACGAAGTGGTGTCCCTGGCCGAGAAGAAAGAAAAACTGTATGCCGCCATTCCCGCCATCCAGCCCATTTCAAACAAGCAGCTCGTAGCGATCGCTTCCGGTTTCGGATGGCGCACGCACCCCATATACAAAGTGAAGAAAATGCACACCGGTATCGACTTTGCGGCCTCGATCGGTACTCCCATTTATGCTACTGCCGATGGCACCGTGGCTGTGGCCGAAGTGAAGTTTAGCGGCTATGGCAAGATGGTGGAAATCGACCACGGCTTTGGTTACCGGACCCGGTATGCGCACATGCACGATTTCAAGGTGCACCTGGGACAGAGTGTGAAGCGTGGCGACCTCATCGGTTTTGTAGGCAACACCGGCTTATCTACTGCGCCGCACTTGCATTACGAAGTATTCATCAAAGGTGTCCAGGTGGATCCGGTTCACTATTTCTACAACGATCTTTCGGCTGCTGAATACGAGAAAGTGTTAGAGCTTTCTTCGATCGAAAATCAGTCGCTGGGCATGTAACCATATTTCTGTCGCCTGACAAAGAAAACCCGGCATGTGACGCATGCCGGGTTTTCTTTTTTTTAGCCTACCTTCGTTGTGTTGTAATTCTTGTCTCATGTCCAGGCTGTTTACCCGATCGCTCACCCCCCTCTTTGTTGTCTTTTTTCTATCCCACGCATGGTCGCAAGGCTGTAGCGACGCTGGCTTTTGCACCATGGGGGCGATGAAGCCCGATCAGCCCTACAGCAAAAAGATCGCGCTGAAGCTGCGATCCATGGAGATCAACTTCTACCGGGGCACCACCACGCTCACGCCGATCGTGTACGTGGCCACGGCCGATCTCAATTTCAGCCTCAACACCAAGACCTCCTTCCAGGTGAAGCTTCCCTACCAGGCCGTGAAAGGCAGGCTGGCGACTACACAGGGTTTGGGCGATATTTCACTTTGCCTGACGCGCAATATTTTCACATCCGACAAGTATGACATCAACTTTTCCCTCGGCGGGAAGTTGCCCACCAACAACTCCAACAAACACGACGAAGAAGGCAACCCGCTGCCCATGTACTACCAAACCAGCTTGGGCACCTACGATCTCATCGCGGGCATTTCCCTCATCAGCCGGAAATGGCTCTTTGCCACAGGGGTTCAGATCCCGTTCAACCGCAATGGCAACCAGTTTCTCTGGTCCAACTGGAACCCCGACAGCTCCCCCGATGAATTAGCCTACGTACATGAATATTCGCCGGCCAAGGAACTGCGCCGTGGCACCGACGTGATGCTGCGCATCGAGCGAAGCTTCCGGTTCTCGCGATTGAACTTCACGGTGGGCATGCTGCCCATCTACAGGATCTATCACGACGAGTTCACCGACAATACCGGCCAGCGCGTCCGCCCCGACGGCGGCATGGGATTGGCCTTGTCCGCCACCTTCACCGCAGGCTATAGTTTCAATGTGCGCTCGGGCATCAAGCTATTGGTGGCCCACAAGATCGTTAACCGCGAATACAAAGGCGACGGTCTTACCCGCGAGCTTGTTACTACGTTCGGCTACTACTATCGCTTCTGATCGCCATGAGAAAATATCTATTGCTACTTGCCTTTCTGGGCACCGGGTCGTTTGCCGTGGCGCAGAAACTGAAGACCATCGATTCGCTTTTCTTTGATTCGCGCTATGACCAGGCGCTGCCGGTGATCGAAGCCAATTTGAAAACGGCGCGTACGGCCGAGGAACGCTCCATCCTGGAAAACAAGAAAGCGGAAGCGCTGATCCGGGGCGGAAAATTCACGGAAGCGGAAAAACAATTGAAGTTCCTTGCGGCGCAACCCGCGTCGGCCTATCAGCAGGCTATTACGCAAACGAACTATGGATTACTGTACCTTTACCAGGGCCGAAACGATCTCTCGCTGGAGGCCCTTCAAAATGCGTTACAGGACTTTGAGAAAGATCACAAGGAAAACAGTCTCGACGCTGCGCTGGCGTTATCGCATTTGGGCAATCTGTATCGCACCACCGGCAAATACGCCCAGGCCGAAGAACACCTGGCCCGTGCGTTGGCCATCCGCCAAAGCTACCTGCGCGAAGACAATGAATGGATCGCCGCGTCTTACAATGACCTCGGATTGATCTACAGCATTACCGACCCGGACAAAGCCTTGTCCTACTACGAGAAGGCATTGACCATCTATCAGAAGCTCCACGGTAAGGACCATCCCAAGATCGCCCTCACCAACACGAACACCGGTTTCGTCTACCGCCAAATGGAATTGTATGGCGACGCCGTGAACAACCTGGAGTCGGCGCTGAAGACCTGGGAGAAGATCTATCCGCAACCCCACCCCACGAAGGCCTTCGTGCTGTTCAGCCTCGGCGAAACCTATTTGAAAATGGGCGACCGCAAAGCGGCGCAAGGATACTACGATCGCGCCCTGGCCATGTACGAGAGCAGCTATGGCAAAAAGCACCCCGAGCGCGCCTCCGTGCTCAACGCCATGGGCAACCTGAAACTGACCGACGGCAAATTTGACGAAGCGCTGGCCAACTACCAGCAGGCCATGCAAGCCAACGTGCGCGGCTTCGAAAGCAACGACCTCAACCAAAACCCGCCGCTGAAAGATTTCTACAACGGCAACACGCTGCTCTATTCCCTCATCGACAAAGCCCAGGCCCTGGAAGCACGCTACTATGGAAAAACATTAAAGCTTGCAGAGATGGAGCTAGCTGTAAAAACCCTTCAACTGGCCGACTCCCTCATCGACCGCCTGCGGCAACAGATCACCAACGAGAACGACAAGATCGCCCTGGGTGCCGTGGCGAACGATATCTATGCCGGCGGGGTGCGCATTGCCCAGGAGACAAGTGTGATTGCCCTGCACAAAAAGAAATGGCAGGCGCTGTCGTTCTATTTTGCCGAGAAGAGCAAGTCGGCCGTGTTGCTGGAGGCCATCTCGGATGTGAACGCCAAGTCGTTTGCCGGCATACCCGAGGCGCGGTTGGAGGAAGAGAAAAGCCTGAAGTCGGCCATCGCGCTCACGGCCCAGCAACTGGCCCAGAAGCCCTCCGAGTCGGAAGAGCGCTACCTGCGCGAAACGGCGTTTAACCTGAACCGCAGCTATGAAGCGTTCACGAAGCAACTCGAAACAAAATTCCCGGAGTATTACAACTTGAAATTCAACACCGCGTCGCCTTCCATCACCGAACTGCAAGCGCGCATGGACGCCCACACCGCCATCCTGAGCTATTTTACGGACGACAAGAATCACCACCTCTACATTTTCCTGGTCACCCAAAAGCATTTCAGCATTGTGGACCACGCCGTGCCCAAAGAATTTGACAAGTACATTACCGGCTTGCGCAACAGTTTATTTTTTAACGAGATCGAAACCTACAAGACCTCGGCGCATGCTTTGTCTTCTCTGCTCATTCCCCCGCACATTCCCTCACGCATTACCGACCTGGTCGTGCTTCCCACGGGGCGGCTAGGCATCATCCCATTCGAAACACTGGTGACCACAAAAATTAAAGCTACCGATACCTACGCCACGCTCCCCTACCTGTTGAAGCGTTACGCTGTGCGGTACGAGTTTTCGGCTTCGCTTATTTTACAGAAAGCCTCGATGAAGCCGCCGGCTGAAGCTTCCATCTTTCTATGCGCACCGGTCACTTTCAATCCGCAAGATCACCTGGCCGAACTTCCCGGAACGGAATCGGAAGTGAACGCGATCTCGAAATTGTTTGGCGCGCGCAACTTCAGAAACGCCGTCTACACGCGCGACCAGGCCGATGAAAAAGTGGCGAAGTCCGACGCGTTGAAAAGTTACAGCTACCTGCATTTCGCAACCCACGGGATAGTGGACGAAAACAACCCGGAGCTTTCGCGCATCTTCCTGCGCTCGGCCACCGGCACCGAGGACGGCAATTTGTTTACGGGAGAAATCTACAACCTGCAATTGAACGCCAACCTGGTGACGCTTTCGGCCTGTCAGACCGGCCTTGGAAAAATTTCAAAAGGCGAAGGGGTGATCGGATTATCACGGGCGCTGGTGTATGCCGGTGCAAAAAATATCATGGTATCGTTTTGGAGCGTGGCCGATGAATCGACGGCCGAACTGATGCAGGATTTCTACAAGACCATGCTGGAACATCCGGGGACAAACTTCAGCCAAAACCTGCAACAGGCGAAGTTGGATTTGCTGAAAACAGGCAAATTTGAGTCCCCTTATTATTGGGCTCCTTTTATCTTGATCGGCTATTGATTTTGGAGATTTTTTATTCTGCCCGTACAGTAGTTTGTGCGGTTGGCACAACTACTGTAAGGAGCAGATAAAACACATGTGAACGCTATGGCAAAAAGGCTTTTCACTGTGTGGAGAGAACTTTAAAGTAAGGGCATAAGTTCGACTTTTCCTAAAGAAATTCTGAAACTTTGTTAAGCCTGAAAAAATGGCTTTTTTGCGGGGCCAAATTTGAGGGAGCATGACATTTCTTCATTTCGGAAACGCTTCTTTTTTTAGTTAATTAATTGATTTACAGTGGTTTGAATTGTTATCAACAATCCATCCACAATCTGATTTTTTTTGAGAAGGTATGTACGAAGACAACTACAGGCAGCGGGGATTGCGTCAAAAACTGGTCAAAAAACTGGCCGAAAAAGGCATCAAAGATGAGGCTGTTTTGGCGGCTATAAACCGCGTTCCGAGACACGTTTTTTTTGAGAATGCGCTGCTCGATCACGCCTACCAGGACAAGGCTTTTCCCATCGGCGAAGGCCAGACAATTTCACAACCGTATACGGTGGCTTTCCAAACCGAAAAGCTCGACATCAAACCCGGCGACAAGGTGTTGGAGATCGGCACAGGGTCGGGTTACCAGGCTTGCGTGTTGCTGGAACTGAAAGCAAAAGTATACACGATCGAATACAACCGGAAGCTTTACGACACCGTTCGCGAGATGCTTCCATCACTCGGTTACAAACCCTATTTCTTTTATGGGGATGGCTCAAAAGGTCTTCCGCAAAAAGCACCCTTCAACAAGATCATCGTGACCGCTGGCGCACCCGTTGTGCCCACGCCCCTGACCGAGCAACTGGCCGAAGACGGCATCCTGGTCATTCCGGTAGGCGATCGCGAAAAGCAAGTGATGCTTCGCATTCAGAAAAAGAATGGGAAGCTGATCAAGGAAGAGTACGCCAATTTTGCCTTTGTGCCGTTGCTTGGCGAGCAAGGGTGGAAGGAAAAATAATCCGTCTAGAACTTCTTCAAAAGAAAATCCTTGAACGCTGCAAACTCTGCCGTGGCAGGAATGGTCTTCTTCTTTCCTTGCATAAATTTTTGCAACGCCGGCGGGATTTCTATGTTGCGGCCTAAGGTGTCCTCCACCACTTCTTTGAATTTTGCAGGATGTGCTGTTTCCAGGAAAATGCCCGTCACGTCCTCTTTGGTCTCCTGTACATATTTCTTTAAGCCCAGATAGCCGATCGCGCCGTGAGGATCCATAATGTAGTCCTGGCTGGCGAAGACTGCACGCATGGCTTGCTGCGTTTCTTCGTCGCTAAAGGCATAGCCGCGAATGTCTTTGGAAAGGGCTTCAAAATTCTTTCCAAACAACTCGAGCAGGCGCACAAAGTTGCTGGGATTGCCCACATCCATGGCGTTGCTGATGGTTTGCTGCGACGGGCGTGGACGAAACGTTTGGGTCTTCAAATATTCCGGCACCACGTCGTTGCTGTTGGTGGCGGCAATGAAGCGGTGTATCGGTAGGCCCATGCGCTGTGCGAACAACCCGCCGGTGATGTTCCCGAAGTTTCCGCTAGGGATGGAATAGACTACGGGCTTTTTCAGCGACTGTACTTTAGCAAAAGAATAGAAGTAATAGAACGACTGTGGAATGAGTCGCGCGATGTTGATGGAGTTGGCTGAGGTGAGGAAGAATTTCTTCTTCAGATCGGCATCCAAAAACGCCTGCTTTACCAGGTGCTGACAATCGTCGAACGTGCCCTCCACTTCCAGGGCAGTGATGTTCTGCTCCAGGGTGGTGAATTGTTTTTCCTGGATCTCGCTCACTTTGCCGGACGGATACAAGACCACCACGCGCGTGCCCGGCACACCGAGGAAGCCGTTGGCCACGGCGCTACCGGTGTCGCCCGAGGTGGCGGCCAGGATCACGATCTCCTGGTGTTGCTGCTTTGCAAAATAGCCCAGCAACTGGGACATGAAGCGCGCGCCAAAGTCTTTGAAGGCCAGCGTGGGACCGTGAAATAATTCCAGCGAATAGATCCCCTCCTCTACTTTCACTACGGGCGCATCAAACTGCAGCGTGTGTTTTATAATGCGCTGCAATTCCTGCTTCGGAATATCGTCACCGATGATGGCTTGCGCCACGGTGAAGGCCATCTCCTCAAAGGACATCCCCGGAAGGGCGTCAAAGAACGCTTTTGGCAACACGGGAATATGCTCGGGCATATACAGTCCGTTGTCGGGTGCCAGGCCTTGTGTGACGGCCTGGCGGAGGTCTACCTTCAGGGAAGGGTTATTGGTGCTGTAAAATTTCATTCCTGCTTTTTAATGTTTTGCGAATGCTTCCATTCGAAGGGATCTAATTCTTTTTCACGCGACGACGCGGGCGCCCACATCGTTGATCTTGGACACGAAGACGTCGCTCTTCAGCTTCATGGATTCGAACTGTTGCTGCAAAGCCTTGCCCACGTTTTCGGCAATGCTGTATTCCGTACTCAGTGAAAAGATCGTAGGGCCAGAGCCGGAGATGCCACAGCCCAATGCGCCATTTCTCAACGACTCGGCTTTGATGTTCTCAAAGCCCGGGATGAGTGCGGAGCGAATTGGTTCGGCCACTACGTCGTGTAGCGAGCGCATGATCAATCCATAGTCGGGTTTCATCAGGCCCACCACCAGGCCTGCAATATTGCCCCACTGGGTGATGGCGTCCTTCATAGGAATGGTGGCTTTCAATACTCTCCGCGAGTCTTCGGTCTTCAATTCCAGGTGGGGATGCACCAGCGTGCAGTAGAGGTTGGGTGGTGTGGGGATCTTGGCCACGTCCAGCGGAGCATAGCCGCGGATCAACACAAAGCCGCCCAGCAACGAGGGCGCCACATTGTCGGCGTGGGCCGAGCCACAGGCGATGCGTTCGGCTTCCATGGCAAACGGCAACAGTTGCTCGCGCGAAAGTGGATTGTCATACAGATGGTTGATGGCCACCAACGCGGCCGCGGAACTCGCCGCGCTGGAGCCCATGCCGCTGCCCAGGGGCAACTTCTTGTGAAGAATGATCTCCGCGCCCTGTTCGCTGCCAATCGACTCCAGGAAGGCTTCCACGGCCACCCCCGCGGTGTTGCTGCTGGCGTGCAGGGGAAGTCTGCCTCCATCGCCGGTGATCTGTTTTATGACCACCCCCGGTGTTGACGTGAGCGTGATGATCACTTCATCGGCGGGCGCTTCGACGGCAAAACCGAAAATGTCGAACCCGCACGATACGTTGGCCACGGTGGCGGGGGCTAATGCTTTTATGGATTTCATAGGTTGATCGATGTGGGTCTTAAAGTTTGTTTCTGGTTCGCATCTCGATAGGCTATTTGGCGTAGTGTCCGATGCGGATCACATCGGCAAAAACCCCTGCAGCGGTCACCTCTGCGCCGGCACCGGGGCCACGGATCACCATGGGGCGGTCGTGGTAGCGCTCGGTCGTCATCAAGATGATGTTGTCGCTGCCCGACAGGGAGTAGAACGGATGCTTGCCCTCTACGGATCCCAACTGGATCTTCACCACGCCATTGTCCAGCACGGCCATGTAGCGCAATTTCTGATTTTTGTCGGCTGCTTTCTTGCGCAGCGCCTCAAATTCGGCGTCGTGCTTTTCAAGGCGATTCATGAACTCATCGATGGAGATATCTCCCTGACACGATTCGGGCACGAGGTTCTCCACCGTGATGTCGCCAAGTTCCATGCTCAGACCGGCTTCGCGGGAGAGGATGAGGATCTTGCGGGCCACGTCCATACCGTTGAGGTCGTCGCGCGGATCGGGTTCGGTGTAGCCCTTGGCTTTTGCTTCTTTCACCACGTCGCTGAATTTTGTTCCTTCCTCAAACGAGCTGAAGATATAGTTCAGCGTTCCACTCAACACGGCTTCAATGCGCAACACCTTGTCGCCGCTCAGGAGAAGGTCGTTCATGGTGTTGATCACAGGCAACCCTGCGCCAACATTGGTTTCATAAAGGAATTTCGCACCGCGTTGGAACGCTGTCGATTTCAGCTTGTGGTATTCTTCCATCGAGGAAGAATTTGCTTTTTTATTCGGCGTCACGATGGAGATGTTGGCCGACAGGATGGCTTCATAAAAAGCCGTCACATCCGGGCTCGACGTGCAGTCCACAAAAATGCTGTTGGGCAGGTTCAACGAAAGCATCTTGTCATAGAACGCTTGCATGCTCATGTCTTCGCCTTCTTTCACCAACCGGTCTACGGCGGTGGTCAGCGTGAGGCCCTCTTCTTCGAAAAGCATCTTGCGGCTGTTGGCCACGGCGACCACATTCACTTCCAGCCGGTTCTCTTTGGCCAACTTGGCAAATTGTTCGTTGATCATGGCCAGCAATGCTTTTCCGATCAACCCGGTGCCTACCAAGTATACGTTCAAGAGTTTTCGATCGGATAAGAAGAATGCTTCATGCAAAGCATTCAGCGCTTTGGCAGCATCCACTTGTGGGATCACGGCCGAGATATTGCGCTCTGACGATCCCTGTGCGATGGCTACCACGTTCACGCCGTTTTTCCCCAACGCACTGAACATACGCCCGCTGGTGCCGGGGCTATGCTTCATGCCATCGCCCACGACGGCCACAATGGACAGATCGCTCTCGACGGGGATCTCGTCGATCTCTTCGTTGCGTATCTCGTATTGAAATTCTTTTTCGATGGCCACCTTGGCGCGGTGGGCATATTCATTTTCAACGGCGAAGCAGATCGAGTGCTCCGACGATGCCTGGCTGATGAGGATCACGTTCACGTTCTCGCGGGCCAGCGTGGCGAACAAGCGCATGGAGGCGCCCACCACCCCCAAGAGTCCGCTTCCCTGCAAACTGAGCAGGCTGACGCCATTCATAGACGATATGCCTTTGATCATTTTGCCGTTCTTCGACTCGGCGTGGATCACGGTGCCCTGGAAGGTGGGATTGAATGTATTTTTTATCCAGATCGGGATCTTGTTCACCATGGCGGGTTGCATGGTGGCCGGAAAGATCACTTTGGCGCCGAAATGCGAAAGCTCCATCGCTTCCTCATAGCTCATCTGTGGCACGGTGAAGGCTTTCTTCACCTTGCGGGGATCGGCAGTCATCATGCCGTCGACGTCGGTCCATATTTCGAGGTCGGTAGCATGCAGGGCGCCGGCGAAGATGGCGGCGGTGTAGTCGGAGCCGCTACGGCCCAGGGTGGTGGTCTCTCCACTTTCGGAGGTAGCGACAAAGCCGGTGATGATCTGGATGTCCTGGTGGTGTTTGAAGTATTCGGTGATCAGCTTGTTGGTCGTTCCAAAGTCAACCTTCGCGTAGCCGAAGTGGCCGTCGGTGCGGATCACTTTGCGGGCATCGAGGAATTCGGCGGCATGGCCGCGGTCTTTGAAGGCTTCGGCAATGATGTAGGCCGACAGGCGTTCGCCAAAGCTCATCACGTAGTCTAACGTGCGCGGTGTACGCTCTTTCACGAGGTAGACGCCGTGAAGCACGTCCTCCAATTCATTCATCATAAACTTGACCTGGGCGAGAATACCGCTTTGACGCTGGATGTTGATGAGCTCGCGGACGGCTTCGAGGTGTCGTTTCTCCAATTCGGCCAGCTTGGTTTTATATTCCAGGTTGCCTTGCAGCGCGAGGTGGCTCACTTGAATGAGACCATCGGTGACGCCACCAAATGCCGAGAACACCACGGCAATATCGCCGTTGAGGAGAGGTTTTACGATTTCGATAACCGATTGTATCCGGGCAGGAGTGGCAACCGATGAGCCACCGAATTTCAGGACCTTCATGTAAAAATTATGGTTTGGGATGATGATTTCAACTAGACTACTACGGTGACCAGTTCATCCAACTCCTGGAGGTGGACACTAATCGGCATGGCTGGGGTATGGAATCACGTACGGGTCACCCCGTAATGATGGTAATGGTAGAAATGGTGATGATGGAAGGGCAAGCCGTAGCAGCCTTTGTGATAAAGGAGCCGCTGAAAGGTATGGCGAAAGTTGCTTGCATTTTTTTGACGCACCGAAATAATGAAATGATACACTTGATTGCAAAGTATTTTTTATGATTTTTGCACGAACTAACGGTTAGTAGTGCGTTGGCAACGTTTGAAATGAAATTTCGAAGGGCGCCAACAGTGTTCAGACCCAAATGTTTGTTCCTCACCACTGCCTCCGTCCGGTTTTGTTTCATTGCTTATCCTGATCCATGTCCCGAAAGAAAAAATTTCCCCGTGAGTCCTTTGTCAGCATGACGGAGCTTGTTTTGCCCAACGACACCAATACCCTGAACAACCTGATGGGTGGAAGGCTCATGCACTGGATGGACATTGTGTCGGCCATTTCCGCGCAGAAGCACTCCAACAGCATCGTGGTCACGGCGTCGGTGGACAACATTTCGTTCAAACATCCCATCCGCCTGGGCAATGTCGTTACCCTGAAAGCGAAGGTGACGCGGGCATTTAACTCTTCCATGGAGGTGCGCATCGACGTGGAGGCCGAAGACGTTCCCAACGCCCACAAGTTCGAGAGCAACGCCGCCTACTTCACCTTTGTGGCCCTCGATCCGGAAGGAAAAACGAGAGACGTTCCCGAAGTGGAGCCCGAAAACGACGAGGAACGCGCCTTCTATGACGGAGCGCTTCGCCGCCGCCAGCTGCGCCTCATTCTTTCCGGCAGAATGAGACCATCCGAAGCCAAAGAACTCAAGTCCATTTTTGATATCAGCGAATCATGACCACCCCGTCGTCTTCCCTCGAAAGCCTTTACCAGGAAGAGCTCTACAGCCTGCCCAGTCCCGTGCTGTTCATCCTAAACCAGCCCTGGGAAAGCATTTCCGAACCCGACAAGACCGTGCTCACCAAAATGATCGGTGCCCTGCGCCTCTCCCTGGCGTCGGTGCGCATCATCACGCGCCCGGAATTCACCCTGGCCGATATCGCGGCCTATGCGCCAACGAAAGTGATCGCGCTGGGCGCCACCTTCAAAGGGTCAACCGAACTTTATAAGTGCCTGTCCCTGGACGGTGTCTCCGTTGTCGCCGGCGATGCCTTGCCCGCGCTCGACGATGTTAAAAAGAAGAACCTGTGGCTGGCCTTGCGACAGATGTTTGGCGTGTGATCGCGTGTGTCTGTACTTTTTTTGATTAAGATACCGCAACGGGTACGGGACTTTTGCGGGTTTGCGTCCTTCTCCTATATTTGCGGTTCTTTAAAAATGTCATGGCGCCTAACCGCTTGATTTTTACGAAGTAACTACATCCTAAATTATAACCATGAACAGTATTCTATATCTCATCCCGGCCTTTGGAGTTGTTGGGCTCATCGTTATGGCCATTAAGTCCGCCTGGGTCACCAAGCAGGACGCAGGAACCGCCAACATGCAGGAATTGGCAGGCTACATCGCCGATGGTGCTATGGCCTTTCTGCGTGCCGAGTGGAAGGTCCTGGGCTACTTTGCCGTTATCGCAGCCATTCTTTTGGGATGGTCCGGAACGCTGGTAGCGGATTCCTCGCCGCTCATTGCCGTTTCGTTCCTGATCGGGGCCGTGCTTTCCGCCTTCGCGGGATACATCGGTATGAAGATCGCCACCAAAGCCAACGTGCGCACTACGCAAGCCGCCCGCACCAGCCTGGCGCAAGCTTTGAAAGTATCTTTCACCGGTGGTTCGGTGATGGGTATCGGAGTGGCCGGATTGGCCATCCTGGGTTTGGGTAGCTTGTTCATCGTTCTGTTCCAGATCTTCGTGCCGGAAGGCGCTGCCATCAACGGCCTGGAAATGAAACGCGCTATCGAAGTGCTGGCGGGCTTCTCGCTCGGTGCTGAGTCCATTGCCTTGTTCGCCCGCGTAGGAGGCGGTATCTATACAAAAGCGGCCGACGTTGGCGCTGACCTCGTGGGTAAAGTAGAAGCCGGCATCCCGGAAGACGACGTTCGCAACCCCGCCACCATCGCCGACAACGTAGGCGACAACGTAGGGGACGTAGCCGGTATGGGTGCCGACTTGTTTGGTTCCTATGTGGCCACCATCCTCGCCACCATGGTGTTGGGTCAGGAGATCGATGCCTCGGCCGATAAGTTCGGCGGCCTCTCTCCCATCCTGTTGCCCATGATGATCGCCGGTCTCGGCCTCATCTTTTCTATCGTAGCCACGTGGTTTGTCCGCATCAAACAAGAAACCGATAGCGTACAAAACGCCTTGAACATCGGCAACTGGTCTTCTATTATTATGACCGCTATTGCTTCTTACTTTGCGGTACATTACCTGCTTCCCGAAACACTCGTTCACCGCGGCACGTCGTTCACATCCAACGATGTGTTCATGGCCATTATCGTCGGCCTGGTGGTGGGAACATTGATGAGTCTTATCACTGAATATTATACAGCCATGGGCAAGCGCCCTGTGCTTTCCATTATCCGTCAATCCGGAACCGGCCATGCCACCAACATCATCGGTGGTCTTTCTGTGGGTATGGAGTCTACCGTGTTGCCGATCATTGTGTTGGCCGCAGGTATCATTGTCTCTTTTGAATTTGCAGGCTTGTATGGTGTATCCATCGCCGCCGCCGGCATGATGGCGACCACCGCCATGCAGTTGGCCATCGACGCCTTCGGTCCCATCGCCGACAACGCCGGTGGTATTGCCGAAATGAGCCAGCTTCCCGAAGAAGTGCGTCACCGCACCGATAACCTGGATGCCGTTGGTAACACGACCGCTGCCACGGGAAAAGGTTTTGCTATCGCTTCTGCCGCATTGACCTCATTGGCGTTGTTCGCCGCCTTCGTGGGCATCTCGGGCATCACCGCGATTGACATTTATAAAGCTCCTGTACTGGCCGGCTTGTTCATCGGCGGCATGATCCCGTTCATCTTCTCTTCGCTGGCTATTGCGGCCGTAGGTCGTGCTGCGATGGACATGGTGAATGAAGTGCGCAGACAATTCCGCGAAATCCCGGGCATCATGGAATATAAATCCAAGCCTGAATATGAAAAATGCGTGGCCATTTCCACCAAAGCGTCCATCCGCGAAATGATCGCCCCGGGCGCTATTGCCTTGCTGGTGCCTGTGATCGTAGGGTTCACCTTTGGTCCCGAAGTGCTCGGCGGTGTGTTGGCAGGTGTAACGGTTTCCGGTGTGTTGATGGGTATGTTCCAATCCAATGCCGGTGGTGCATGGGACAATGCCAAGAAATCTTTTGAGAAAGGTGTGGAGATCAACGGCCAGGTTTACTACAAGAAATCCGAGCCCCACAAAGCTTCTGTAACGGGCGACACGGTGGGCGATCCTTTCAAGGATACCTCCGGTCCTTCCATGAACATTCTTATTAAGTTGACGTCTATCGTGGCGCTGATCATTGCGCCTCATATTTCGCACCACGATCACGCTGCGGCAAAGGCTGTGGAGACAAAGCCTGTGGTGGAGAAAGTCGTCACTACTGTGGCTCCCTAAGCTTCATACAAGACCTTGATTGAAAAGCCCCGGTTTGTGCCGGGGCTTTTTTTGTAACCCACTATGGAGGGGGGGTGATTTTCATTAGTGCGGGGTTATTACTATTTTTTAGCATGAAAATGATCTTACCGTTGATGCTGGTTGCTTTTGCCAGCCAGGCACAGTCTATTCTTGGAAAGTGGAAAACGATTGATGACAACACCGGGGAAGCTAAGTCAGTAGTTGATATCTTTGAACGCGGGGGCAAGTTCTACGGGAAGATCGTGAAGCTCTTTTCGGAAAGCGACCCCGATCCGGTGTGCGACAAGTGTGATGAGAGCGACCCGCGGTTTCGCAAAAAGGTTATCGGCATGGAGATCATCCTGGACCTGGAGCGACATGGCGAGGAGTTTTCGGAAGGGACCGTTTTGGACCCTGAGGACGGAAAAATTTACCGTTGTAAACTTTGGGTGGAGGGTAAAAACCTCAAGATCAGGGGTTACTGGGGACCGTTTTATCGAACGCAAACGTGGGTGAAAGCGTCCTGAAAAAGCAAAAAGTCAGCCAATTCAGCAAAAAAACAGCATACGAAGGGTTACTAAGCCGTTAAAACATGGTATTCAGGTCGAACTCCAACATGAACGAGAAAGAGATCTTTGAGCGCATTTGTAAAGGCGATGAGAAGGCTCTCGAGTTCCTGTATCAGAAATATTACCGGATGATGACAAAGCTAGTCATCTCCAACAGCGGCACGGAGGAGGAGGCCCGCGATGTTTATCAGGACGCGCTTGTCGTGTTTTGGCAAAAAGCCACCTCAGGCAACCTGGTGTTGACCTCGAAAATGAGCACCTATATCTACAGCATCTGTCAGAACCTGTGGAGAAAAGAGCTCGATCGAAAAAAACGGCTCTCGAATGAAGAAAAAGACGGCTCTGTAACGTTGGATACAGATACGGCGGAACGCGAGAAGATCATTGCCAAGTGCATTGATCAATTGGGCGAAACCTGCAAGAAGGTGTTGATGTTCTACTACTTTGAGGAGATGTCGATGCAGGATATCGCAGACAAACTTGGCTTCGCCAACACCGACACAGCGAAGACAAAAAAGTATAAGTGTAAAAAGAAATTAGATGACCTTGTCAAGGCCCAGTATTCTGAGCATGACTTTTTAGATTAGGACTTATGGTATCAGAAAAAGATTTTGAAACGCTGGATCACTACGTGGGCAACCGCCTGAACGCGCAAGAGAAAGCGGCCTTTGAGCAGCAACTGGCCAACAACGCCGAGCTGCAGCAGGCGCTGACCGTTCAGGAGCAGATTGCCGGTGGTCTACGCAAGGCACGTGCCGCAGAGTTGAAGCAGATGTTGAAGAACGTGCCAGTTTCCGCCCTACCTACCCAGCCCTCCCTGCTGGGCCGTATAGGCCTCTGGGCGGCCGCCGCCGGTGTAGCGGGCAGCGGTCTGTACTTCTACCTCAACCAGGACGACGCAAAGGCCGTACCGGCCACCTCACCCACCACGGAGATAAAACAGGATGCTACCGCAGTAGAACCGGCGCCCCAAGCGGAGGCCGTTCAGGTTCCTGCTGAAACGCCTTCAAACGCCTTGAACAAGACGGAGCCCGTGGCACCGAAAACAGCCACCGATAAAACAGAAGAAAAAACAACGGAACGCAACACGATCGAAGTGTACGATCCGGGTGCTGAAACCGAAAACAGCAATGCTTCCACCACGACCACGGAAGAATCGCCCCGTGCGTCCACACGGTCAACGATCGTGGCCGAAACAGATGCCACCAACAAGAAATACAACTTTCACTACCAGTTCAGGGAAGGCAAGCTGTTCCTCTATGGAACCTTTGAGAAGAATCTCTACGAGATCATGGAATTCTTCGCCGACAACAAGCGGACGATGTTCCTCTACTACAAAGACAACTACTACCTGCTGAACGATGAAAGCGATAAGGTCAAATCGCTCACGCCGATCAAGGATCCGGCCCTGGTGAAACGACTCAATGCTTCGAGAGGTCACTAACATTTTAGACCCTCTCCAATCCCATAGCCCCGCCCCGTGCGGGGCTTTTTATTTTCAGTTCACATGCTCAAAAGCCCGTTCATCCGGCCCGCCCGTTAACCGCTTCCGGAGCCTCGGTTGATTCGAGATTTTCTTCTACCTTTGCTCATTCGCATGGAGAAAACGAAACACAAAAAGAAATTGGGAGGCTACCCCGCCGTGGGCGTGGTGATCAGCATCACGCTGGCCCTGCTCGTGACCGGCGTTTTTGGCATCCTCCTCATGTACTCGCAGGAACTGGAAGACCAGATCCGCCAGAACATCCGCATGCAAGTCTACCTGAAGTCCAATCTCACCGAGACCCAACGCCTTCAGATCGAAAACAAGCTCTTGTCGCAATCCTACGTGGACAAAGAACACAGCCGCGGCGTGGAGTATGTTTCCAAAGACGAGGCGGCCAAGAAATTCATTGCCGAAACCGGTGAGGACTTCGTGAAATTCATCGGCGAGAATCCCCTGCGCGATGCCTACCTGGTGAGCATCGACCGCAACTATCACTCCCTGGCGGAGATGGAGAAGATCAAGGGCGACATCAAAAAAATGAACGGCGTGTTCCAGGTGTTCTATGTAGAGGCACTGATCGACTCCGTGAACAGCAACGTGACCAAAATCGGGTTGATCCTGGTCGGGCTCATTGCCGTCCTGCTGGTCACCGTGGTCTTGCTGATCAACAACACGTTGCGCATCGCTTTATTTTCACAGCGCTTTCTCATTCGCAGCATGCAATTGGTGGGTGCCAAAAAATGGTTCATCCTCCGCCCGTTTCTCGTGCGGGCAGCCGGCTATGGCATTTTGGCCGGGTCGATTGCCGCGGTGCTGTTGTGGAGCCTGTCCAACTATGCGCAATCCAAGATTGCCGATTTAGCTATTCTTCACAGCCAAAATTCATTTCTCACGCTGCTGGGCTTCCTGCTGGTGCTGGGCATGATCGTGGCCGTGTGCAGCACGTTCTTCTCGATCCGCCGTTACCTGAGAATGTCTTTGGACCAACTATACTGAAAAACTGAAACCACTCATGGAAAGCAAACTTCCTTTTGGAAAAAAGAATTACCAACTCATGATCGCCGGCGTGCTCGCGCTGGTCATCGGATTTATCATCATGAGCATCGACAAGCAACAACACGGCTTTGGCTTCCTGGGCCTCACGCTGGGGCCCATCGTGGTGATGGGTGGGTTTGCACTTGAGATCTGGGCCATTCTTCACCGGCCCACAAAATAGTTTCGAAGGCCCCTCGCCCATCCTAAACTAAAAAGCAACCCTCCAACCCGTCGCTGCTATGTCCATTTTTCACGCCATCCTGCTGGCCATCATTGAAGGGCTCACGGAATTTTTACCGATTTCCTCCACAGGTCACATGATCATCGGCTCCTCGCTGATGGGCATTGCTTCGGACCCGTTCACGAAGATGTTCACGGTAGCCATCCAACTCGGCGCCATTGTCTCCGTGCTTGTTTTGTATTGGAGAAGATTCTTTCCGGAGGGAAAGACCCTTAAAGAATTGCTGCCCTTTTATTACAAGCTGATCTTGGCCTTTATTCCCGCCGGTGTTCTGGGATTGCTGCTCAATGACTATATCGACGCCCTGCTGGAACGCGTGGACGTGGTAGGCTATATGCTCGTCGTGGGAGGCGTTTTCTTTCTTTTTGTCGACAACATATTCCGCGAAAGCGAAAATGCACCCGACCGGGAGATCACCTTTTCCACGGCCTGGAAAATCGGTTTATTTCAAATCATTTCCCTGGTGCCCGGCGTCTCGCGCTCGGCAGCCACGATCATCGGTGGCTTAGCCCAAAAATTGAATAAGAAGTCGGCAGCCGAATTCTCGTTCTTCCTGGCCGTGCCCACCATGTTCGCTGCCACAGGATATAAAATTTTCAAATTCTATATGAGCGGCGGGGCATTTGGTTCGCATGAGATCACACTGCTGGCCGTGGGGAACATCGTGGCTTTTATCGTAGCGATCCTCGCCATCAAATCCTTCGTCACCTTCCTGACGCGCCACGGCTTCAAGCTGTTTGGATACTATCGCATTGCGATGGGCGCGCTCATCCTGATCCTGTATTATCTCGGGGTTGGTCTTACCGTCGTTTGATCATGGACACGCAAGCTGTCGACCCGGGTCGCATCCTGCTGGTGAACAAGCCGCTGAAGTGGACCTCCTTCGACGTCGTGAACAAGCTGCGCTATAAGCTAAAAATCAAAAAGATCGGGCACGCCGGCACGCTGGATCCCCTGGCCACGGGACTGCTCATCATTTGCGTAGGCAAAATGACCAAGCGCATTGAAGAATTCATGGGACAGGAGAAGGAATATACAGGCACCTTCATCATCGGGCAAACCACACCCTCCTACGACCTGGAAACGGAAGTGTCGGAACAAAAAGACATCCGCGGCATCACTCCAGAAATGATCCACGCGACGGCTCGTTCCATGACCGGCATCTTGCAGCAGCTGCCACCACAGCATTCTGCTATCCGCGTAGGCGGAAAAAGAGCGTATGAATTTGCCCGTGCCGGGAAATCCATCGAGCTGACACCGCGTGAAGTGGAAATCCGGGAATTTGAGATCACGGGCATACAGTTACCCGAAGTTCATTTCAGGATTGTGTGCACCAAAGGCACGTATATTCGCAGCATGGCCCGCGATTTTGGCGACGCCCTGCACGTGGGCGCTTATCTCTCGGCACTATGCCGCACGCGCATTGGCGAATTCAAGCTTGCCGATGCAGTTGCCCCAGAGGATGTGGAACCCATGCCACCCAAAGATGACGCTTCAAGCGATACCCATGGCACCGGCCAACCCTCTTGAGCAGACGTTCGGTCTACGCTTTCTGTAATTTCTTTTTGATGATCTCTACCACCAGGCTCCGGTCGGCTGCGGGCAAATTGGATCCCGACGGCAAGCACAATCCCTGATCGAAAAGTCTGTCGGACACCCCGTTGACATAGGATGGTGCGTCTTTGAATACCGGTTGCGCGTGCATCGGCTTCCACAACGGGCGGCTTTCGATGTTTGCTGCTTCCAAAGTCAACCGGAGGTCTTCGCGGGTAACGCCATGGGTACCCGCCGGATCGATGAGCACCGTGGTGAGCCAGCGATTGCTGAAACTGTGTTCCGGCTCCGGCAGAAAATACAATCCGGGAATCGACCCGAGCTCGCGGGTATAGTATTCAAAATTCGCTCTGCGCTGGCGCACGCGTTCATCCAGCACCATCATCTGGCCGCGGCCAATGCCTGCACAAATGTTGCTGAGGCGATAGTTATAACCGATCTCGCTGTGTTGATAGTGGGGCGCTGGATCGCGCGCCTGTGTGGACAGGAAACGGGCTTTTTTTATCCAGGCTTCGTTCTCAGACACCAACGCGCCACCGCCGGAGGTGGTGATGATCTTATTTCCGTTAAACGAATAGATTCCGAAGTCACCGAACGTGCCCAGGCGCTTGCCTTTATAGGTCGCTCCAAGGGCTTCTGCCGCGTCCTCGATCACGGGGATTTCGTGGCGCCGGGCCACAGCCATAATCTCTTCAATACGCGCCGGTGTGCCATAGAGGTGCACGGCGATGATGGCCTTGGGTTTCCTGCCGGTTTTGCGACGGCGATCGGCAATGGCCTCCTCCAGCAACGCCGGGTCCATGTTCCAGGTCGACGTCTCGGAGTCCACAAACACTGGCGTAGCACCCTGATAAGCAATGGGATTACACGATCCTGAAAAAGTAAAACTTGAACAGATCACTTCGTCGCCGGGTTTCACGTCGAGCAGGATGAGGGCCAGGTGAATGGCGGCCGTGCCGGAACTGAGGGCTGCGCAGTGGGGGATGCTGTTGTAAGTGGCCAGGGCCTCTTCAAATGCGGGGATATGGGGACCAACGGGCGAGACCCAATTGGTCTCAAAGGCCTCTGTTACAAACCTGGCTTCCTCTTCACCCATGTGGGGAGAAGACAGCCACACTTTTTCTTTTATCATACGGGGCGTAAATATACGTGTTCCACCTTAAAACCCCAGGGTCGCAAGTTGAATCACCAAATTTGCTGGCCAAGTCGCTTGGTGTTGTTCAACCGCAGGGCGATCACGAGTTCGTGGCTTCCGCTGCTGAACTGCTGCATGCCTCCCGTCGACACTTCGTAGGAATAGGAAGCGCCGATCTTTTCATTCAGGTTGAAACCAACGGTGCCCACAACGCTCTTCACATCGCGGTAGGTAACACCAAACCACAGTTTCTGCTCCATGTATATTTTTACATTGTAGTCGATCAGGAACTTGTTGTCTTCTTGCATCAACACCAACACACTCGGCTTGATGTCGACGGCCGGGCTGACGGAGAACGACACGCCGGCCTGCAGCGAGCCCTTATAGAACGAATCGCTAAACGCAGCCTCCGAAGTTTTGAGAACAGAATTCACCAGCGGCAAATACGACACGCCGAAATAATAGCGCGGCGTATAGATCATGATGCCTGCACGCACATTGAGATTGGTGTGGTTCGCGCCGTTGCTCACCAGGTCCTGATAAAACTGGTCGGGTTGTGCGTTTATGCCCAGGTATAATTTACTGACGTCGATCTTCGTGTTGTCGAGGAGCACGCTTAGCCCGGTAGACAGCATGGCCTTCTTTCCCACCGGGTAGTGAAAGGCATAGGTGATTCCACCGCCAAGCCGTTTCATCACACCGATGTTTTCGTTGAACACATTTATGCCCAGCGCCTGGATGCTCTTCTTGAGGGCGGGTACCTCCTCGTTCTTCTTTTCCGGATCGACCGTTCCCGTGCGGGTCGAGTTCATGTTCAGGTCCAGCGGCTCTTTGATCCGCACCGTATAGGCGAGGTTGATAAACTTCGGCGCATTTTTTCCAAAGCCGGCCCATTGATAGCGATAGCCAAGCTTCAGGTCCTGGTATCCCTCCACTC
Organism: Chryseolinea sp.; assembly: GCA_036525235.1. Taxonomy (GTDB): domain Bacteria; phylum Bacteroidota; class Bacteroidia; order Cytophagales; family Cyclobacteriaceae; genus Chryseolinea. Next base: position 53,377 of record DATDAV010000146.1, read on the forward strand.
CCGCAAAGGCGGGATTGAACATGGACATGAACTGAAATCCCTGGCTGCTGTTGGGCACATATTGCGCCACTGCCGTGGAAATCGTCAGACACAAAAGCACAATCGATAAAATTTTTCCCATTCCTTCTTAGCGTAAAATGGTTACAGTTCCTTTATAGCGGACCTTGTTATATTTCAAATCAATGGTATAGAAGTAGGTGTCCACCGGCAATACCTCGCCGTTGTAGGTCCCATTCCAATGGGTTTCAAATCCCTGGGCGCGGAACAGCAACGTGCCCCGCTTGTTGTACACACTCACCTCCGCTTCCTGGTATTGATCCGTTCCGTTGACGGATGAGATCACCCACGTTTCGTTGGCTTGGTCGCCATTAGGCGTGAAGGCTGTAGGGATATCAAGATCCCGGAAGGTATAGATCAACGTGATGACGCGATCCTTTGTTTCGCTAAAGCTCTTGCCATCGCTCAACGTAACGTATAGTGTACGCGAATCCAGGATAATGTCCACCGCATTGATATAGTTGTATTTGATGGAGCGTATGGCGTCCCTGTATTCTTTGGCGGTTGCTTTCCCCGTGAGGCTCAGCACCCCGGAGTTGGGATTGAACGTGCCTTGGATGTTGGTGGTGTTGGTGAAGAGCAACATTTCGTTCAGCAACCGGTAGTTCTCCTGGCGGAATCCAATCTCTGCGCCGGTAAGGTCGTCCTTGTCGGGATCATAGGCGTCGAATTGGGGTGAGAAGGCAACGGGCTCCTCGCTGCCGAGCTCGTACTTCAAGGTGTCGGTTTCCAGGAAAGTAATGATCGGGGGATCGTTCACCGGCTTTACGTCAATGGCCACATGCGTGTCGGCAAGGCTATATAAAAATCCATCGCTGGCCATCCACCGCAGCGTGTCGGCTCCCGTGGAGTCTTGTTCGGGTATGAATTTCAAGGTCGATAACAAACCGGCTGAAATCTTGTCGCCTTGTGCGACCGGTGCGTTGTTCACCGTCAGGCGGCCGCGCTGGGGAAGTTGTGTAATCTGGATCTCGACAATGGGGTTGCCGTCTGCATCGGAATAAGCGGCGGCAAACTGGGCGATCGTGAAGGGATAGGGCGTGTCCTCCTGGGTGGTGATGGCGAACGGCTTTAACACAGGGCGAGAATTCACCACCACCTTGTAGGCCTGGTCCACCAGTGTTGGCGATCCATCCTTCGCCTGCAGTTTGATGTCCATCGGGCCCGAAGCGGTCAGCGGCGGGGTACCTGACAATTTCGCTTTGCCATTCCCCAATACGGTGAAGGTAAGCCACGAAGGCTTGGTGGGTGCCGTGAGCGTGATGGCGTCGCCCTCTACGTCGGTCACTTCCACGATGTATTCGTAGGGCTTGCCGGCCTCCGTCAGCACAATGGGTTGTGACGTGAACACGGGCAGGTCATTCACGGGAGTGATCGCGAGGTTAAAGACTTGTGCAACAAAGTTGACGTTTGGCGCCGGTGTGCCCGGACCATCGTCTTGTACGCGAACCGTAAATTGGGCCGTGCCGTTGGCATTGGCTTTTGTTTTTACTTTTAACGTCCCCGTGGCTTGTGAGCTGGTGTATACCACCTCCAGGATCTCGAACAATTCGGGTTTGTTGGTGGATGCCGTAACGGTCAGCACCTGGTCCTCTCCTCCCCCGGTCGAAATGCCTGCGAGCGGAATGAGCTGCAAATCGGCGTCTTCCAAAATAGGCCCGAAGGCGATCGGGCTGAGCGTTGGCGCATCATTCACCGGGGTGACGGTGATGGTGAACGTGGTTGAATACTCTGCAAAATCCATATCCAGCACCTTCACGGTGATGGTGGCCACGCCGAAAGCATTTGCCACGGGTTTGAATGCAACGGTTGCCGTGGTGGCTGTTCCGTTGTAGGTGAAGGTTGGCTGGGGTATCAATGCCGTGTTGTCAGAGACCACCGTCAGCGAAAGCTGCTGACTGGCTTCAAGCGGACCGGAGGATATGTTTTGGATGGTAAAGGTTTGCGTTGGCGAATCTTCCACCACGGTGATGTTGTTGAGCGGATCGAAGGTTGGTGGATCGTTCACGGGCGTCACGATCACCTGCAGCGGGAAGGTGTTGCTGTTGGCCGTGCCGTCGTTCACCCGTACGTTGACCACCAACGTTCCTGAGAAATTTGCCGCCGGGGTTATGGTGTTGTCTGGGGCCGCCGCATAGTTGGTGCCCGCCAGCACGGTCAGTGTAAAGTCGCCGGGATAGCTGCTGTCGGCGTCGGTCACTTTGAGGTCGGTAAATGCAATGACACGCGTGGCATCTTCGGCCATGGTCACGGGGTTTTGGCCGGTGATGGTCGGGGCATCCGCATCGTCGGTGACGGTGATCTTCAACGGAAAAACAGCGCTGGTCGCCACACCATCCGACACTTGCACATTCACCGTCAACACGCCATTGAAATCCAATGACGGGGTGATCTTCGGACCTGTGCCCGGGGAACCTGCCGCAACCGTATAATTAGCACCCGCCTGTGCGGTCATCGTAAAGCCGGTGGAATAGGTATTGTCCACATCGCTAACCGCAAGGTCTGTAAAGTTCAATATCAGGGGCGTGTCCTCTATCGTAAACAAAGGCACCTGGCTGGTGATCGTCGGCGGATCGTTTACGGGTTTCACGGTTACGGAAGCATTGAAGGTGGCACTGGACAACGCACCGTCGCTCACGGTTACCGGCACGGTCAGTACACCGTTGAAATTCGATACCGGCGATATTTGATTCGTTCCCGAGAGCGTATAGTTGGTGCCTGCCCCTACCGTGAGAACAAAGCCTGACGCATTATCGGGGTCTGAAATATTAAAGTTCGCCACCACCAGGGTCAGCGGGGTGTCTTCGTTCGTGGAAAGCGTTCCCTGACTATTGATCACGGGTGGATCGTTGACAGGATTCACGGTCACCTGCAGATTGAACGGCGCACTGTCTACGGTGCCATCATTCACTTTGACCTTTACGGTAAGCGGACCGTTGAAGTTCGCCGACGGGGTCACCGTATTTACAGACGCTGTGTAGCCCGTTCCCGCCAATACGGTCAAGGTCATATCCGCGTTGGTGTTGTCCGGGTCGGTCACGGTGACGTTGCCGAGCACGATGGTGATGGGATTGTCTTCATTGACCGCTAAAGCTTGTTGTCCCGTGATCACTGGTGGATCGTTCGTAGCATTCACCGAGATCTGCAAATTGTAGACGGGACTGTTTACCGCACCATCGTTTACAAACACCTGCACCAGCAATGTGCCACTGAAGTTAGGTGCGGGCGTGATCACATTTCCGGAAGTGGAATAATTCGGTCCGCCTACCACAAAAAGCTGGAAGTCGGTGGGATAGTTATCGTCGGGGTCCAACACCGTCAGTTGCGAGAATGTGATGGGGAGGGGTTGCACCTCCGCGATGCTCAAGGGTATCTGACCGGTGATCAGCGGTGCATCATTTACCGGCGTCACGGTGATGGTGGCATTGAACACGGCGCTGGAACTCGTTCCGTCGCTCACGGTGACGGGCACAGTCAGTGGGCCGTTATAATTTGCCACGGGAGAAACCGTCAACACGGATACGTTGTAGTTTGTTCCGGATCCCACGCTCAGTGAAAAACCGGTAGTGTTGTCCACGTCGGTCACGGTGAACTGCGACAGTTGCAACGCGATGGAGCCATCTTCGGCCACCGTAAGCGGAGACTGCGCCGTGATGACCGGAGGGTCGTTGACGGGTGTGACGGTAATCTTCAGCGGGAACACGTTGCTGGCAACCGTGCCGTCGTTCACCTGCACATTCACGGTCAGGATGCCGTTAAAATTCGCAGCGGGAGTCACCGTGGTTCCCGACAAGGAATAGTTAGCCCCGGCCTGTGCCGTGAATGTGAAGCTAGCGTTGTCCGGATCGGTCACCGCCAGGTTTGCCAGGGCAATCGTGTAGGCCGTTTCTTCCGGCGTGGAAAGGGCCACCTGACCCGTAATGACCGGCGCATCGTTCACGGGCGTGACCGTTACCTGCAAAGGAAAGGATGCGCTGATCGCCGTGCCGTCACTCACGTGCACATTGACCGAAAGCGTTCCGTTAAAATTCAATGCAGGTGTGATCGTGTTGCCTGATAACGTATAGCCTGTACCTCCTTCGACCACCAGCGTAAGGGTGGCGTTGTCAGGATCTGAAGCGACCACATTGGCCAGGACGATGAGTTTTGGCGTGTCTTCGACCGTAGATACGGCGACTTGACCGGTGATCACGGGAGCATCGTTTACAGCAGTAACTGCAACGGACAGGCCAAACGTTGGACTATCCGCATCACCGTCATTTACTCTCACGTTAACGGTGAGGGTACCGACAAAATTCAGGACAGGCGTAATGGTGTTTCCGGAGACGGTATAATTAGTGCCATTCAACACCGTGAGCGTAAACCCGCCGGGATAGGTATCGTCCGGATCGGTGATGAGCACATCCGTTACCTGGATGAGCCGGCTTTGGTCTTCCGCCATGGAGACGGGATTCTGACCGGAAATTACCGGGGGATCATTCACAGGCGAAACGGCTACCTGCAAAGGAAAAGACCCACTATTGCCGCCGGCGCCATCGGTTACGCTGACATTCACGGAAAGAGTACCGGTAAATCCAAGCGCTGGCGTTATCGTGTTGCCGACAACCGTGTAGCCCGTGCCGGCCGCTACAGCCAAAGTGAATCCAGTAGGGTATGAATTGTCTACGTCGCTAACCAGCAGGTCGGCAAACTGAATGGTCCGGGCTTGATTTTCATTGATCGATACGGCATTTTGTCCCGTAATACTTGGCGGATCGTTCACCGGGGTTACCGTAACCGATACACCAAAAGGAGCGCTGTCGGCATCGCCATCATTGACTTTTACATTTACCGTAAGGGGGCCGTTGAAATTTGATAAGGGCGTGATCACATTGCCCACAAACCCGTAGTTTGTTCCGGGAAGCACGGTGAGGCTGAAGCCGCTGGGATAGATGTCGTCCAGGTCTAGGATCAATACGTCGGTCACCACCATGGTGCGGGTCTGGTCCTCCGCCATGGAGACGGGGTTCTGCCCGATGATCACGGGTGGATCATTGAGAGCCCCGACAGTTACATTCAGGTCGAATATATTGCTGAGGGCACTGCCATCGCTCACCTGGACTTTTACGATGAGGGTTCCGGAGAAGCCCAGCGCCGGCGTTACGAGATTGCCTATCGCGAGATAGTTGGCACCGGCCAGCACGGTGGTGGTGAAGCCAGCAGGATAAGAATCGTCAGGGTCGGATATGATCAGGTCGGTGGTCGCTACGGTGAAGGGAATGTTCTCCAAGGTGGAAACAGGATTCTGACCGGTAATAACGGGCACGTCATTGACGGGCGTTACGTTGATTTTCAACGGATACGAGGTGCTGACGTTGGCGCCGTCACTCACTTGAATGTTTACGGTCAACATCCCCGTAAAATTCAGGTTCGGCGTAACGATATCGCCACTGGCCGTGTAGTCGCTGCCGGATGAAATGATGACCGAGAAATCGGTGGAAACATTATCAGGGTCGGAAATGGTGAGGTCGCTGATCAGTACGGTCACCGGCGTTTCTTCCGCGGTGGAGATCACACTTTGCCCGGTGATATCGGGTGGATCGTTCACGGCGTTTACCACCACGTTCAGGTTGATGGGTGCACTTTCGTTGGTGCCGTCGTTCACTTCCACGCTCACGGGCAAGGGGCCGGTAAAATTGAGATCGGGAGTGATCGTGGTGCCGCTGACGGAGTAGTTAGCGCCGGCATTTACGATCAATGAGAAATCAGCCGGATAAGTATTGTCGGGGTCTGCCACCACCAGGTTGGCGAGGTCGATGCTGAGGGGTTGATCCTCGTTCACCGGCACAGGATCGGGGATTTGCCCGGTGATGAGAGGGGGATCGTTCACGGCGCTCACCACCACGTTCAGGCTGAAGGCCGCGCTTTCGTTGGTCCCATCGCTCACCTCCACGCTCACGGGCAGGTGCCCGTTAAAATTGAGATCGGGGGTGATCGTGGTGCCACTAACGGAGTAGTTAGAGCCGGCATTTACGGTCAATGAGAAATCATCCGGATAAGTATTGTCGGCGTCATCCACCACCAGGTTGGAGAGGTCGATATTGAGGGGTTGATCCTCATCAACCGGCACAGGATCAGGGATTTGCCCGGTAATTACGGGAACGATCTGGCCATAGTTGAGCCCGGTCAGGGCGCAAAACAGAAAAGAAAGTAATATTTGGCGTCGAAAACGCATATTCGCAAACTATAGACCGACAAAAATAAAGAAATTTCTGAACTGTATGCTGCCGGAAGTTTAAAGGTAACTTTCTATTTTGGCCATTACTGCACTAAAAAACAGCATTTTAGACTTTCAACCCCCTAATTGGAGGAATAGGCACCGGCAAGTAGCTGATAATGTAGGATATGTGCTAAATATTGGGATTTTCTTTACAATAAAACTACAAGGCACAAGGCCGTAAAGTCATCCTGACCTGGCTTTGTATTCATCTACACCACTGGTTTCCGGCGTCAGAAATTCCTGGAGCACCTATAAATTCGCATAACTCTTTCCCTGTGGCTTGCCTAATTCCCGATCTCCTCTAATTTTGCCACACTCAAAAAACGAATAAACCCATGGGCCGCGTATTTGAAAAACGAAAACACAAGATGTTCGCACGCTTTGACCGGATGGCCAAAGCCTTTTCGCGCATCGGCAAAGACATCGCTATCGCCGTGAAACATGGAGGGCCCCTGCCCGAAAACAATCCCAAGCTGCGGATGTGCATTCAAAACGCCCGGGGCGTGAACATGCCCAAAGACCGCGTGGATGCGGCCATCCGCCGGGCTTCTTCAAAGGAGGAAAAGGATTTTCAGGAAGTGGTGTACGAAGGCTATGCACCGCACGGCGTGCCTGTTGTCGTGGAATGTGCCACCGACAATCCCACCCGCACGGTAGCCAACATCCGCCTCGCCTTTAGCAAGAACGGCGGCGCCATGGGGAACTCCGGATCGGTGGCTTTCATGTTCGAACGCAAAGGCGTTTTCAAATTCGAACCCTCCAAACTCAACCTCGACGAATACGAACTCGACCTCATCGACGCCGGCGCCGAGGACATCGAGCGCGGGGATGAAGACACCATTGTCTACACCAAGTTCACGGAGTTTGGCCACATGCTGAAATTCCTCGAATCCAAAGGCCTGGAAGCCAAAAGCTCTGAGCTGCAATACGTGCCCACCACCACTAAGGAACTGCCCGAAGACCAACAGGACGAAGTACTCAAATGCGTGGAAGCGCTGGAAGCCGACGACGACGTGCAAAACGTCTATCACAACCTGGCCTGATCCACCCCGGTCTGCAAATGCTATCGTTTTGAAATGGGCAACGCCTTCACCGTGAGGCTATCGCCGATCATGCGGTTGTTGTACTGTTGCAGGATGGCTTTCATTTTTGTTTCCAGGGAGTCCTGTGCGGGAAGCTTTTGAGCGATCAGATTTGTCTTCAGCATTTTATCCGTTTTGAAATTGAAAAGTCCCACGGACTGGTTGCCATCGTATTGCAACAGGTGGTCGCCCTCCACGAGTTGGTAGACGTTATCTTTATAGTTGAACGAAAAAGGCTCTGCACCGTCGCGGAAGGCATCGCGTCCGAAGGCTACATAAGGCTGGTCATAGTGCAGGTATCCCAACACCGTGGGCATGATATCGATCTGTTGCACGATGTGCTGCTGGTCGTAGCCCGCCAGCGAGTTGTCGGGTTTGAAAAAGATGACGGGGATCTTGTAGAAGCCCAGGTCGGTGCGGCCGTCGGGAAACTCGATTTCGGATGAGGTATGATCGGCGGTGATGACAAAGAGCGTGTTCTGATACCACGGCATGGCCGAAGCCTTCCGGAAAAATTTCTTCAACGCAAAGTCCGTATACTGGATGCATTTGTGGATCACCATCGGCCCGCCTTTGAAAACGCCTTCGTATTCCTCGGGAACCTTGAACGGGTGGTGCGACGACACGGTGAACAAAGACGACATGAACGGCTGCTGGAACCCATTCATTTTGTCGGCATAGAACTCCAGGAATTTGTCGTCCCAGATGCCCCAGATGCCGTCGTAGTCGGCGTCGTTGTTGTATTCGGTCTTCCCATAATATTCCTCCACACCGGCGATGTTCATAAAGGCCTGAAAGCCCATGGACCCATTGGGCGCCCCGTGAAAAAACGCGGTGTGATACTGCTTTTCCTTTAGCAGCGACGCCAGGCTGTTGATCCTGTTCCCCGAATAGGGCGAAAGAAAATACGGCACCCCCAGCGAAGGTATGCTGGCCACCACCGACGGCAGTCCATCGATGGACTTGCGCCCGTTGGCAAACGAATATTCATAGGTACGGCTGTGCTGGATGAGGGAGTCGAGAAACGGGGTGTATCCTGCGTACTGCCCGCCTTCTTTGTCTTTATTGAAGAAGCCGAAGAATTCTTTGGAGAAACTTTCCAGGATGATCACCACCACGTTGTCGGGGCGAAAGGCCGCCGTGTCATGAGGTTGATGTACAGGCGTGTAGAGATTTGCCAATGCACGATCCGAAAAATAGTGCACAGGCACGAGCTTTGTTTTGCCCAGCGTTCGCATGAGGGCAAACGGCGTGTTGAGTACGATGCTGATGTCGCGGGGATCTTTCACGTACTCGCCCGCATTGCTCAGCGTGATCGGGCGCGTGCTTTCGCCAAAGCCGCCGCGAATGCCGCCGACCACACCCAACGCGATCAAGGGTATGGCGAGGCCCCCCAGCGTGTAATAAGCAACCCGGTTCGTCAATTGAGGGCCCGTGATCTTTACGCGGTTATACAGAAAGACCATCAACGCCAGCAACCCCACCAGGAACAGTGTGGCGTACCAATAGTCGATGACAAAACGCATCCACAAGCCGGTCAGGTTGGTCTCATTGTCGAATTGGCGGAACACGTCGGCGGTGGTGCGGCGCAAGGTGAAGCGGTAGTAGATGAAGTCGGCCACGTTCATGGCCAGCGCTACACCATTGGTGATGAAGAAGATGTATTTCAGGGTCTGCTGATAATAGCGGTTGAAACGCCAATCTACCGGCAGGATCATGAGCAGGATGAAAAGGAGGTTGAGATAAAGCGCCGTGACCAGGTCAAAACGGAAGCCGCCCGCCATGAGCCGCGCGAAATTGGCGATGGTCATGTCGGGAAAGAAATTTATATTGAATAAGTAAAAGCACACCCGGCAAACGGTGAGCAGGAACATGACCAATAGCAGGCGAAGGGCTAACGCTGTGTACAGGTTGGTTCGCCAGCGATAGCCGGCAAAGAAGGTCTGGGCTGGTGTTCTCATGCAATCTCCACAAGTCAAAATAACAGTTGCGAAGTAATGCAAAATTTAAAGAATTTTAACGCTGAAATAACAGCCCTAAAAACCAACGAACGGCAGGATTAGCCGCAATTAAAGCCTAAATGCTTACTTTAAGGACATTTTTTAATCACCAACTGCCCATAATGAGCAAGGTTTGTATCGTTAGTCTATTGGTTCTCAGCAGCATGTCCGTGTGGGCGCAACAATATTCCATGTCCCTGGGTGTCTTCACGGGCACCACCGTCGCTTTCAGCAACGACCAGGGTATCAACAACGATCCGCGGTACAAAGGTCGCTATGAATTAAAGTTTGCTCCCATCGGCGTCAACTTCGGGATGGACTATGAACGGTTCGGCTTTATGATAAGCCCGGGGCTGATCAACGTCGGGCAGAATTATTATGTCGTCAACACCGTGGGCGGGCAGGATGGCCTACGCAAGATCAACCTGAAGTACCTGAACATCCCGGCAACGGTCAAAGTACATATTCTCAATCTATCGTTCTTCAAGTTCAGCGCCGTGGCCTCGATCAGCGCGGCATATCTGCTGGATGGAAAAGACGTGGTCTCACACGATGCCACCAAACTCACCTTCTCCCCCGCCGTGTACCCTATCCTACCCCCGGACTACGAGGTGCAGTATGACGGGGTGAAAGTGCCGGCGGTCGACAACTACGTGATCAATTCAAAAGAAGACTACCGCCCGGTACAGGTCTTTGTGGCGGGGGGATTCCGCTCCGACTGGGATGTGTCGGATCACTGGCGTGTGTCGTTTGATTTCCGGGTGAACTATGGGTTGTTCGATCCGCGCAACGACGCCTACATCAGCAAGCTCAATACCAATTCTACCCTGTACGATCTGCCGGGTAGCCGGCGCGATATGTTTGCGCAGCTTACGTTTGGGATTTCGAGGTATCTGGATTTTGAGAAGGGTGATGTGGAGCGTGCGAAGAATCTGAAAGGGAATCACAAGCTGTATAAGCCTAAGAAGTTTCCGGGGCAAAAGATCCGGAGTTCGCGGCCGAAGGGGTAGTGGTAATGCCAGAGGTTTACTTTCGGAACATCACCCTGTCGGTCTAGGATAGATTTTAATTGCGAAAAAGCCTCTGCCACCACGTCAACTCCGCTTTTCGCAAGTAAGTGATACGCTCAGCAAGATCCTCCTCTATTCCCTCAATACTTCTTTTTGCCCAATCCCCGTTGTCAGCATTTAAGGCCTTGTCGGGTCGAAAATACCAACTTAAGAAGTCTTTACTTTCAGCAGGGAACCGCTGATGATCCCAAGCATCGCCAGACGTCAAAATTCCTTTTGTTAGTTCAGCTACTGCCGCACTAATTAGTCCGTAGCTAAGCGCGATTATTCCTGACTGTCCCATGGAACGTCTAAAGTACCAAAGTCGGTCAAATGCCTTTGATTTCTCAAGCTTCTCTTTGATGTTTTCAATTGTAGTGTTATTCAACTCCAAGTCGCCAAGTATCCACCAAGGATCTTCTTCATCAATATCAGTGTCCTTAAGTCTACGGCAATAAGCGTCTGTTCCACCTGCTATGCCGTTAATGACAAACCAGACATATTCATTTTCGCCCCATTCAAACTTGTCTGTCATTTGAATTTCCCTGACATACTTTTCATCAATTTCATGAAGGTTTATCCTCAATTGAATTGTCTGTTTGACTCCAATTGAATCCAGAAAGTTGTTAATGTTTTTCTCAGAAGTCTCAATGACTTGTCCAAAAGTGACATTGGTCGTCTCTGTTGGAATTATGTCAATAGTTGTGCTCATTTCTTATTGCATCTAACATTCTCGTTTTCCAATATCAATGAAGCCAAATTGGTAGAACTTAAGATGCAGTGCACATATTTTATAGTCATTGCTGGCGGTCGTCTTATTTACCTTCAAATTCCTTTATCAATCCGACATTTTCTTTCTCTATGTCGGTCAGGAATTGGTCCACACGAGTATACTGCCCTTGATACCAATCTTGCTGTCTAAAATATTGGTCCATTTCTCCACCCGCACTAAAGATTAGTCCGTATCGCGCGAAAATCTCATTTCTCATCAGTTTGAGGTCTGACTTTGGCATCGTCCTTAGTTCTTCTTTGTCCAGTATCTTTAACGAAGCTTGGTTAAACCTTCCGTTTAGAAAATCGTCAGGCGAGCCTTTCCTAATTCCGATTTCATATTGCCCGGGTTCTGGCACTCCACTCCACGGCTTGTAAATCTTAAGTCCTTACTTTTCTCCGCCGCATTGTTATAAGTAACAAACTCACCGTCACTCTTTTCTGAGGTGAATTTGTTTCCACTAATTTTAATGTCCTTTATGTTTTCGTATGTCCAAATCCAAGATTTCCCGTCGTCTGACCAAGAGCCCGATCTTATTTGTCCGCTGATCTTGTCAAGCGTAAATATTAGCAATAACTCAGACTCAGCTTCCGAGTCGCCAAAATGATAAACTCCTTGATATTCCATGGTGAATTTCGGCGTCCACGAATTTACTTTTGACTCGTCAATGGTCTCACTGGCAATCCATTGTCCAAAAGTCTCAAATGATGCGAAGATTAGTATTGATAAAATTAGTCTCATACGTTCTATGCGTTGGCCCTTTGTTCACCCACCAATTCTTGCCGCAGAATTTCTTTAAAAAGCCTTTTATCATCCGCCAATAGGTCAACCCAGTTCTCAGCAATTATTCCATCAACAAGTTCGTCTATGTTGTCCACCGGCAAAAAGCGCTTTTTAAATATTGCCATGATTCCGAGGATCGGACTCAATGTTAGCGTGAACGCCACGCTTGTCATCACACCCATCGGCAAACCCCAAAGTAAGGGAACCTTCTCTAAGTTTGTCAAGAAGATCACACTCCACGTAATGACTGCCAACAAAACATAGGCGGCTATCACATAATTGAATGCCTTATGTCGTGTAAGTTCTGGGACTTTCAATCCAATATCATCAAGTTCATACCAGTCATTAGGCGTACATTGTCTTCCAAGTAAGTCCTCCAATTTAGAGTCTCTTGAAATCTCTTTCTCTTTTGACTTGAAAAAAGTCTTCAGGCGCCCAAAAGCTATCCTGTCAATTGATTTTCTGAACTCAATTGCAGAACTCGAAATCTCATCGATTTGTCTTTCAATTTCCTTGTCCATATAGCTTACTCTGTCAATGCAAGTGACTATGCATTTTATTGGTGGCTATCCTCGACGTTTTCTTTTATCGTTAATACTGTCGCTCTCCAATAGAATTCCAAATGTCTTCGAATGGTCTCGGTCGGAAAGTTTTCGATGTTCAGGGTCAATTGGGTATGATTTTCAATTGGAGTTAAAATAAATTCCAGCACTGAATAGTTTTCTTGTTTATCAGGAAGGCGAGAAACGGAACTCAGGTGAGTATAGCTCAATCTCTTTTCCTTTTCGTATTTCAGAACGGTGCCCTTATTCTCAAATTTTATATGATGAAACCCTCGAATAAGGATTGGTGATTCGATTCTCCAGTCAGTATGCACTTCGATCCCCATGTCAGGGTCCCCCATCCATTTTGTCATTCGCCCTGGGTCTGTTAAAGCAATCCACACATCTGCAGGCTGAGAATTTATGGCGACAATAACGGAGAATTTATCTGACATTTACATTCCTGTTTTGTAAACAAAATTCAATAAACGCTTCCACATCACTTAAATTGGGATTCAAATCTTTGTTGTCCAAGAGCGTCAATTTTTTTCAATGTATCCTGATAGTTTTTCTTGTCCAGTAGGTCTTTTAATCTATGATGATTGTCCAGGAGAAGATTTCTTTGTCCCAAAAAGTCAACCCTGGTGCTTAGTATTTTTCTCTTATCCTGTTCACTTATGTTCTTAACGGTCTCCAACTGCAAAAACGAGTTGAACAGCTCAATTCCTCTAAACTGTTCGTCTCCGTATAAAGAGGAGATTTCCGTCTCTAGAATCCCTCTATCATTAAGAATTTGCAGCTTGAACGAATCATTCTTGAATTTAATTAATGCGCCCACTCCTGGCCCGTCCATTTCCTCATATCTCAAAAGTCCCAACTCGTCAAAGGAGTCTTTGAAATATTCGTTATACGCTTTGTTTATCTCGTCAATCCAGGGCATAGATATCTCCTTCTTTAATATTTCTTTTTCAAATCATCACCCAACCTTGCTTTAAAAATGTCAGCGTTGAGCCTTTAATAAATGTTTTTATGTCTGTTGTCTTCGACGCTGTCTTGTTGGTCAATTCGAAAAAGTACATTATCGGATTGGCCAACCCTTTTTGAATTAACATAAAGCCAAATCTCTTTATTGTCGGGGCTGGGCTCAAATCCTTCAATTCTTCAATGTCACTTATGGTTAGGCCTGACGCCCACGGTTGTAAGAGTCCATTGTCAAATATCAATAACAAGTCTGGTGACGTGTTCACAACTCGCAGGGTTACTGTGTCAAATTTAAAGGAATACGCATCTAACCTCTGGATCCGTCCAGTGAATTTACTGTGTTTCTGCGCTTTGTACTCCTTCTTGAATAGCTGGCGTGCCCAATAGGCTTCTTGCTCGCCTGCTGTAGAAAATTCCGGTTCCTTCTCGTCGTTCTGCCCGGCTACTTGCGATGTTGTCGCAGTCAGTAATAGTATCGTAAATAGGAATCTTGTCATTCTATTGCTATCAATCTGTGGCTGCATTTTTCCTTCTCCGACTTACAGTCCGTCCTTATTTATCCAAGTCACAAAAGCGCGCCGATGTGCATATACAAACATAACAAATACAAACAACGAAAATAACTGTATTCCTAACATCAGCTCAGCATCTAACGCAATAAATTTAAGCCCACCACCAATTATGACAATTGTCGGAGTGAATGCAACTATGTTTAGCAATCCTAAAATTATAGTCAGTCCGAGGACTATGTTTGAAATTCGCTTACTCACGAAATATGTCACCAAAACTATCGATGTCAATCCGTATGCAATCCAATGCCGATGAGTCAAAACGATGCTACTCGTCATAACAACGATTGCCGTGTATATGAGGGCAACCACTATAAGTCCCAACGGAATTAGTTCCTTAATTTTTTGTTTATCCATGTATCATTTTGGTTAGCCTATTTTTTTTGTTCAATCTCAACCACTCCATTCATTCCAACTAGTCCGTATTTATCATATGCCGATTTCCCCTTCACAATGTTTACGGTACACCTATTTAAGTCCATCTGCTTTACTTTTCTTCGAAGTCTGCCGTTCATCTTGTTGCCCTTCCTCGCTGTTCTTTGTTTGAATATTTCGCCGTCTACCGCGAAAATCGTGTGCTTGTCATCAATTGATTTTTTATCCACGTAGGTGTAACCTGAAACAAGGTCGTAAATTGTCTTGTCCGACTTTAGAATGAACCGGGATTTAAGAAGTTGCTTTATAAAAGAATCAGCCGTATCCGGGCCTGTCCCCAGAAATACGATCGTGTCGCCGCTTCGTTTGTAACTCAAGTCAAAGTTTCTCTTTTGTTTAAACATTGCGGCGCTATGTCCTATTGGAAATATCAACTTGCAATTCACCTTGTCGATAAAAATCAAATAGTGTAAAGCCCGGGTTTCCTCAATTGAAGTCCTATAATTAGTGTTCAATTGTTGGGATATCCCGCAGGTTGAAACAAAAGTCAATAGCATTACTAATGATAGTCGCATCTTAGAATTCACACGTTTGGCAGCTTATCGAAGAGCTTTTTTACTTGAATTTTATTTCGTCTGTTGTTGCGGTCAAATACTTGATATTCTTCTTAAACATCTTCTTGGGCGATGAATTTAAATAGTCAGTCCAGCCATTGTCGTTCTTATCCTGATATCTTGTCAGCAAAGCCAATGCATAAGTTGCTACTTCTTCTGGGATGTATCCGCGTCTCTGCGCTTGCCAACCCTGATGCGAGGTTCCTTGCCACTGATCAAATGTGAAAATGGAATTACATGTGAAAATTCCGAATCCTAAAGCGATGCAATTTAAGTCAGTTAATTCCTCGTCATTTTTCTGAAGTCTTCCTTCTCCAAGAAGAAGCAGATGAGATAGTTCGTGTGAAATTGTCGCAATCAGACTTGTTGGATTCTTTAAAACCTCTAATTCAATCCCTATAGAATACTTTCGATGTCCTTTTTCAGTATACGTGCCAAGCGCATTTTTACTTGCTTGCCTGAATCCCTTCTCACTCTGGGTTGTCACAATTCCTTCAGCCAGTTCAAGTGGCTTGTCGCTGAAATAGTGCAAGTCAATTTGAACATCTTTTATGTCCATATATCCGCAGATCATTTTTGTTAAATCTTCTGCATTCTTTTCCGTCCCCTTAAAGTCAATTGAAAAAAATTCCTTTGTCGGCTCAATCGTCCTCACATTCTTGAGAAAGTCCCGCGTATATTCTTCTTCAAACCAAAGAAACGCTTCTTCGATCCAGTCTTTATCTTCGGGGGTAACGGTCGGTTTGGGTTTTCCAAATAGCATGTTTATTCTCCATTTAAAAAATAGCTTGAAATATCCGTGTGTCTGACGCTAGTGCCTGATAGACCGGCGCTTTTTTTGTCGACTACTTTAACCTTACAAAATATATCTTTTCTGGCCATAGGTACTGCTGTTTTCCATATCCCCCTGTAAAGGGATGTGATGAATAAAGTGTAATTGTTTTATTGGGATCAATGTCCAGAACAATTCCGCAGTGTCCATACCCCCTGCCTTGAAATGTATTCCAGAATTGAACGAAGTCTCCAGGCAACACATTGATACTCTCTGTTATTTCTATTCCCTTGCCACTTTTTACCAGGGCGTTTTGAACACCCTTTATTACTGAAGATTCGGTTTCGATCAAACTATCTAATTCAGCATTTGTAATTACTCGTATGTCGTTCTTTTCCGTCTTTGTTAATGGGACGAAGTTGTCTATAACTTTAATCACAAATTCTGTGCAGACCGCGGTTTTATAAGTTGGAGCCAAATCGGCTCCTTTCACTTCCATGAATTCCACTATCTTCTTGTTCCTTACTGGCAAATTGTCCAGCACTTCCTTTTCTACTATTTTGTCAACCGGCCACACCGGTTGAGTATTGAACCAAAACACCCCAAAGGTTACGACAAGAGCCAAGCCTACTATTAAACCAATGATTGCTCCTCTTTTCATTTAAGATAGCTTATGGGCGGCGTTTGTGCATGAGCAGTGGCTGATGTAAGATATGCGTCAATGTACGGGTTGTCAAAGCTATGCCCATCGCTGAGGGCAGTTCATTTAGCCCCACACTTTCCACCAAGGTTTTTTCTCCTGTATTATTTTCTTCGTATCGTAAGTTTCTCCATCGTCGCCTTGAACTTTAGCATTTAATAGTCCAGCGATGTCGATCATTTTATTTATTATTTCCTGGTCAGGATTCTTAACGGTGACGTTACCACTTCCAAAGTCGAGCCACGCGTAATTGCCCCCTTGTCCGCTCTTAGAGTAAGAAGTCCAAACTACAAGTCCATTGTTTTCATATCCTACCACCTCTCCGTTGCCAAACTTAGCTTCTGCGTAGCCCTCCAATCTCATCTCTTTATCACCCTTAACGTAGTCGATCCATTCGGTCAACTTGATTTCGTTTAAGTCGTCCTTGTCAGACCAATCTTCTTTTCTTGTGATATGAAGGTCGTAGCCCATTGTCAAGAATTAAATTACCGTAACATCTGTGGGTTCGACAGCCGTACCTTATATACTCTCTTTGGATCGAAGGGTTTCGTGACCAACAGGAATAGCCTCACCGATGTTTCAACGACAAATTGATCAGAATTGTAAACATTTCAAAAGCCGACACGGAGTTTTTCAAACTGATCTGAGCGTGTTTGTTATTCGGCGCGCGACAGCCTGGGCTGAACGTTTGGTGAGATAGCGTGTCTTTGTGAGCGCGCGCTTTGGGCATTTCATAGCCCCGCTCCGGGGCCGCGGAGGCCCCGCATGTTTCACCAGTGCTTAACCCTATCCGCACATGCCCCTGCCAGGCCAAAGATAGGCTTAGGCCCTGGTGAAACATGCTGGAAGAAGTGTGGATGCGAGGCCTGGGTGCGAATGGAGAGGTGCCCTCCTATTCACCCGTCACATAAAATGACTAGCCTCAGCTACTGAACTGAATAGTAATGACTATGACAACTGAAACACTGGCTCCTGAATTCTGGATCTAAATTCTGGCTCCTGGCTCCTGGATTCTGGCTCCTAACTCCGGGTTCCTGACATTCGGAATCTCAATCGTAAACTCCGTCCCCTCCCCTAACCGTGACTGCACTTGTATCGTACCGTCCAATTTCTCCAGCGCCCCCTTCACAATATACAAGCCCAAGCCTGAGCCCTTGCTATCGGCATTGGCGCGAAAGAACATCTTGAAGATCTTGTCGACATATTCCTCCTCAATACCCACCCCGTTGTCCGTGAAGCGAATGAGGGCGGTTTCTTCGTTGGCGATGATGTCGATTTTTAGGAAGGAGTTGCCGCGGCCGGTGTTTCGGTAGCGGACGGCGTTGGCGATGATGTTGTTGAAGATCATCAGGAGGCGGCTGTAGTCGGAATAGAACGGGGCCATTACCTGGATGTTTTTGATGCTTTGCACTTGCTCGGCGCCTTCCATGAATTTTAACGATTCGATGGATTCTTCGACCAGCTCGTGGAAGTCGATGCGCTTGGGCATGATCTCCATGCGGGAGTTGCGCGAGTAATGGATGATGTCGGATATGAAATGGTCGAGCTTGTTCACGCTGCGCTCGATCAGGGCGAGGTATTGTTCGGTGTTGGCTTTGTCGGGGTCGCGCTTGATCATGTTCAGCAGGCCCTTCACCGACATGAGCGGCGCGCGCAGGTCGTGCGAGGCACTGTAGACAAAGCGGTCGAGTTCGGAATTGATCTTGATCAGTTCCTCATTCTGTTTTTTCAAAAGGTCCTCGGCACGCGTTTGGTTTGTGATGTCCCTGGCAAATACCGTCAGTCCTGTTACTTCTCCATTCTCCACGATCGGGTATGTTTTAATTTCGTAGGTCCTCCATTCCTTGTCGTCTACCGGGTAGGTGTCGTAGTATTTTCCCGGTCTTCCCTTCAATCCGCTCTCGTAGCGTAGCCTCCACGTTTCGCGGAGCTCCGGCATGGTCTCGGGGAGTAAGGTCAGAATGTTGGCACCCTTCAGCAACTTAACGCCGAAGGCCAATTTATATTTTCTATAGAACTCTTTATTAAAATCGATCAGCTCGTAGTCGGCATTGACCAGCCAAATGCTGTCTTCGATGGTGTTGAGGATCGAGCGCAGGTTAGCTTCGTTGCCGATGATTTTGCGTTGGTAGGCTTTGCGAACGGTGATGTCGCGACTAAAAACAGAAATGACTTGTGAGCCGTCGGGGCGTGCGCTGGATTTGAAATGGATCTCCCAGTAGTAGCTGCGGCCGTCGATCTCGAAGATGTCTTCCACTTTGATGGGCGTGCCGCTGAGGGCGATCATGCAGCGCTCTTTCCACTCGTGGGTGAGCCGTGGATTTTTGGGTTCCATGGCGTTGAGTAGCGAGCTTCCTTTTTTGAGTTCGATGCCATAGGTCTCAAAGAAGATCCAATAGAAACCGGAGTTCAGGCTGATGACCTTGAACTCTTCATCGATCAGTAAAATGTTTGCATCTGCATCTTCAATGATGGATGTAAACATGTCTTGCCACACACTCACGTCACTCTGCTCCAACTGCGTCATCCGTCCTGTCATTTTTGGTGATTGATTTGAACTGTCACAAAATCGGTGACGGCTCTAGGCGCGTACGCGCACCGGTTGCGGGATGAGCTCGGGTTTGGGCGGAAAGATGCGATTCCAGGCGTTTCTAAGCCAATTCATAGGCGATTGAGTATTTAAGGGCATTATCACTTGGGCTCCAACTCAGTGAATAATGGCTATACAACGCTGAATGTCCCGATTTAGATGCTTGTTTACAAAAAAAACTTGGGGGCGTTTGCGGGAACGAACGTAAGATATGGCATAAAAACACGGCCTAGGGTGGGAACTAAATTCAGGGCTGCGTTTCATAAGATCTTAAACCGTTCATGCGGGTTCACCGAGACGGTGTGTGGATGAACCGATGTGGTGTGCCGATGAACTTTGCTTGTAATATTTTTTGTATAGTTTCTTCGGACCTAACTAGTGGTAGGGTCTCTTTCTACGGGTGCAAGACAAGTGAAACAATCCTCGTATACTTTACCGCTCTCTTGGCACGCACACCCTCACAACGCTTAGCCGACGAAATATCGTCGGCCCAACGATATTTCGTCGGCTACCCTGCTCCTACCTTCAATTCCAGCTTGGGTTGGCCCGTTTATGCCGGCACTCCTTTTGGCAATGCCATTGGCATAAATACATTATATGATTCGTTATTCATTAGTTGAAAACAACCTGACACCGGATCCGGACGATCACGTGGCAGGAGTGCAACCCATCGGCACCAAAACGATGGAACAGGTGGTTGACATGATGATCAGCCGCGGCTCTACGGTAACCAAAGCGGAAGCGCTCTCGGTTTTTGAGGAACTCACATTGGCCATGGTGCAGGTGGTGCGCGACGGCTACAATGTGGTGACCCCTTTGTTCAATGCATCTGTCTCCATCGTGGGCGTGTTCACCAACGCCAACGATGTCTTCGACCCGTCGCGTCACGAGTTGAAGGTGCGTATCAATCCCGGCGTGCGCATGAAAGAGGCTGTAAAGAAAATGAAAGTGGAAAAGGTAACGGCCGTTAAACCGATGCCTGTTTTGCAATCATTCAAAGACATTACATCGGCCACCGAAAGAGATGTGCTCACTCCCGGTGACGTTGGTCAAATCATTGGAACAAACCTGAAGTTCAACAGTGCCGAAGCCACGCAAGGCGTTTTCTTCACGGCCGCCAACGGCACGGTCATCAAAGCAGAAACCATCGTGAGCAACATGCCTTCTGAAGTCATCTTTGTGATACCCGCAACGCTCACCGCAGGCACCTATTCCGTGTCGGTACGCAGCGTACTGAAAAACACGAAGGACCTTCGCGAAGGCTTCCTCATCGATGACGTGACGGTTAAGTAACACACCCTCACCGCGCCTTCTCGCAAGCCAGTCCGGGCCCGGACTGGCTTTTTTGTTTGTGCACTATTTTTAACTCCCCGGTTTGTTTCAGGAAAGAGTCCGCCCGGGGAAAATCAAAAGCCCTAACGGGCAAATTCAAATTCCCCTACCGAATCCGGCCGACGTACAAGTCGTGTACGTCGCACGTACAGGCAGCGTACGCCTCACGTACAAGCCATGCACGTCACACTTCCAGGCAAGGCATTTTTTTCTTCGGCGGCGCAGTGGACGAAAATCGGTAATCCCTTCGGGATTGAAATACTCTGTATTGCTAAACCCCCAGTTGCACTGGGGGCCATTGCTCGAGAACCCGCTGACGCGGGTTGAACTGCGAGATGTTACACGGAAGTCACACAGATTTAAATACGCAAGAGTCGATGCGGCTCTCCGCCTTCTTCTCAATTCTGGAGGCTCCCTCCTGACTTCTAAAGACTTGGGCTAACAACTATTTTATCCGATTACAAACGGTTAATCAGACCGGGTAGGCGTTGATTAGATGGGTGGCGTCCCCTATTCTTACCTGTCCCTCCATACGCTAAACCCACATTGCCCATGGAAAACACCGAAAATCAAGAACGCTGCCTCGTCGTAAAGTTAGCATCCTACTCGCCCGTCAACGAAGAAATGGTGCAGCACCTGCATACCTTGCTCCGTTTCCACCGCCCCACCATTCTTTACCACACCCTGCTCGAACTCTACCAACGCTACGTCATCAACGAACACGACGCCCTCCCCGTCAACTTCGACGACATTGCCGCCACCGTTTATCTCTTGTCTGAATTCCTAAAGAACCTGGAAGACGAATACCCGTCGACTTTCCAGGTTCCTTAACAACACAAGAAGAAGCGGAGCATGAACGCGCTCACCATCCGGGATTCACACGGAAAGAAATGCTCCTACAGGTGCCGCCCTCCCAGCCACCCAACTGCATTTAGTCCCGTAGGGACTCCCTACAATAGCCCCGGGTGAAACCCGGGGTAAACGAATAGCCGCATTCAACCCCGGAGGGGTTACCCCTTCGGGCCAGACCTACTAAACTCGCCGACAGTTCAATGCGCACCTCTCTTGTATCTCTCCTTCCCGTGAGGCATATTTGCGTATGACAACTCCTGAAGCTCCGAAAACCATTCACCACGGTCGCAATCTTAAACGCTTGCGCGAAAGTTTGGGTATTAAGCAAGACGCGCTTGCGGCGCAGCTTGGAGAGGATTGGCATCAGAAAAGAATATCTACGTTAGAAGGCAAGGAAGTTATTGAACAGGAGTTGCTGGAGCAGCTAGCCAAGGCGTTGAAGGTGCCCGTTGATGCGATTAAGAATTATGATGAGGATGCTCACCTGAGCTATTTCAATACATTTAACGATCATAGCTTCGCGAATATAATTGGGCCTCACGGAACAATTAACAATCCCGTTGAGCGGTGGCTTGAGGCATTGGATAAGAATGAAAAGCTTCATGAAGAAGCCAAGAGGCTTTACGAAGCGTTGTTAAAAAGCGAGCGTGAGAAGGTAGCGTTGCTGGAGAAGATGGTTAAGTAGAGTAAGTCTGCCCACGCTAACGTTCACCAGCTTAAAGGGCAATACATCTCCTTATTCGCCGTTTAAATTTTTCATTCTAATCTCCTCAAACCTTAGACCTTCGTCTTTTTTATTTTCTATAAAAAAAGCCAAATATTCAGTATTCATCTTGGGCTGAATTATCCGGCATATCTCCTCGCCGGCCGGCGTAAACTTCAGTTGCCCAAATTGAATAGGAGTGGTTGATCCCTCTTGCCAGACTTTGAGTACTTTTCTGTCTTCGACCCGAATTATTGCCCCTCCAATTTCGTCTATATAAGAATAGATGACAGTTAATGCATCATTGTCATGAATCAAGCCGGCATATCTTAATAAAAGAATATCGTCGTAGGTAAGTCCAAACCGCTCCAAGTCTCCGTGCCTAGTTCTAAGCACCCTCAAATTATCAAAGCTTAATTGGCAAGCTACGTTGAACAATTGAGCTTCCTTTGGTGACAAGTTAGCAACGACATCCATTGTCCGCAAGCTAATAGCACCAGGTGATGCCACCTCATTGGCCAGTATCTTTGCCCATATTTCCTGCATCTCCTCAGTTGAAACGTCCTGCGCCCTGTTAAAGAATCTTGCTCTCCAATCCACATTTACCGGTTCTTCGGAGGCACTGCCCGGCAAATAGCCCGCAGATTTAGCTACGATACTATCAAGATTGTTTTGCCGTACGGTTTCCTGATGAATAAGCCTTTGATTGACACGATTAGCTATTTCAAGATCTGAATCGTGTTTAATGATTGCGACTTGGGCATCGGCCTCAGCAATTCGGACTATTTCATAGGCCTTTGCCTCTGCTTCCTTTCTGATGGCCGTCGGTCTATAAAGTACGCCTATTGCGGCACTTACTGTCTCTATTAACTTTTCAATGGGCTTTCCGAACTCTATCAGGCTCATAAATCGACTTTAATACAAGTTAACGATTCTGTACATTTTAGCACACAAGGGATGAAGATAGGAGTTACTATTTTCAGATTTCATTTTCGGGATGCAAAACCTATAAATGAATTTCAACACATTACACTTCCCGCACCGGCCAGGGATAGGAACGAAAAGCCCGAAGTGCGTAGGCCCCGCGCGTGGCCGGACTTGTAGTGGATAGCCCGGCCCGAGGTTTCCGAGGGGGCCGCCCATGCTAGGCGGGTTGAAATGCGAATGGTTCTCAGACCCCCGGTTTCACCGAGGGCTATTGCCCGGGAACTCCTTCGGAGTTAAGAATGCACTTGGACGTTGATGGGACCGATTAACGGCAACAGATCTCTTGTCTTATTCGCTCATTTTTTATTGTCGCTTTCAACCCGCCTTATTGGCGCATTCACCCTCGTTTTCATTTATGGTGCGTCGTTAGGTTTGTGAAAACTACATCATACGGATATGGATATGGATATGGATATGGAAAAATTTGTTCTTACGAAAGACCTTCACCTGTTTGGCAATAGAGTTCCCAACTTCCCCGTGGGAATCAAAGAAGGGTTCGATGCGCTGATCGAAATACTTCCCGAGGGCTTGGAGCGGCCCTACTACGGGGTGAGTTGGATGGAAGATGGAAAGGTGATCTACTATACGATGGCGGCGGAGAAATTTCTGGGCGAGGCAAAACCTTATGACTGTGAAATGAATCTAACGATTGAAAAAGGAGAATATCTTACGGTTACCGTCCGCGACTGGATGAGCAAGACAGACTCGATCAAAGATGTGTTCGACGAGCTGATGAAGGATAAGTACGTAGCCCTGGGAGCACCGTGCGTGGAGTGGTATAAGTCGGATGAGGAGATGGTGTGTATGATAAAATCAAATGCGTGAATGAGGCCATGGAAAATTCACGTTTTCCGGCCATCGCCTGCAAAGAATTCATTGCCTTATCCTCATCATCAGCCCCTCCGCTTCTCCCCTAGCGTCTGCAATCCTGGTTTTTTTCCGTTATCTTAGTTTAAATCATTTTTTGGATTGTAATCCTCATCGGTTCATGGAGTTTAAAAAGGATCTTGCGCTGGAAAAGCTATTGAAGGTGGCCCCGATCAGTATCAACATTATTGATATTTCGACCCGGGAATTGATCTGCACCAGCAGTTGGGTGAAGGACCACATTGGGTACACGCAGGAAGAATACATGGCGTTGAGTCATGAGCTGTTTGAGAAAATAATCCACCCGGAAGACAGAATAACGCAGTTGAAGACGTATGCTGCTTTGGTTGAAAACCCGTTGGCGCTTTTTAAAGAATGCAGGATTAGGATACGAAAAAAGGATGGCGATTATCTTCACGCGATCGTGCGGCTGTCGGTCCTGGAAATTGACGAGAACCAAAAAGCAAAAACGCTGCTGAACACGGCGGTGGATATTACCGAGATCGTTGAGCTGCGACGACGTTTGGCCGAAGAGCTGAGCAAGATGGAAATCATTTCATTTAAGAACAGTCATGAATTGAGGGGACCGGTTGCCACCATCCTCGGCCTTGTTCAACTGATGGATCATGAAGGTGCGATCGGCATTCAATCGCAGGAGATCATCCAGATGTTGAGGGCGACGGTGATTAAACTAGATGAGGTGATTGGTCAGATCAATGATCATACTTACTAATGCTGCCGTGGAAGCCCTCTATGGACGATCCTTCCTTTTAGTAGTCTGTTGGGACAATACTTTCCCCGGATATACATCATAAACGGTACTCCGACAACAGATTCGAATTGGTGGTCGCTTGATCCCGCCAACGCGATACCCAAAAGCGCGCATTTACCGCTTTACCATTCGTGTGACCGATTTTTCGCCCTTGTGATTAACGGTTACCAAGTATAAGCCCGGCCGGAGTGAGGACACATCGATGGATGCATGGCTTGTGGCCGTGCCCTGGAGCAGCGGTTGTCCCACTACGCTACATACCTGATAGGTAAAAGGCGCGGACGCGCCATCGACCATGACGGTGACAGTTCCCGACGCGGGATTGGGATAGAGGGATACAAGTCGCTGCACAGCCTCCTCCACGGCCGTAACGGTTGCCGTCTTAAACGATGTTTCTGGTGTGGAGATCGATCGCGTGCCGTCGTTGATTGTGATGCGGCAATAGTAGCGCGTGTCCGGGGCCAGGTCCTGCAGGCTGTAGACCAGCGATTGATTCAATACACCCGTGTACTGTCCAAGGCTGTATGCATGGTCGTAGAGGCCTGTTGTGCGGCCAACCTGTAGCGTAGCGGTGATCTGTGGCAGCGACATGTACGACAGTATTTTTGAATGTATCGTCGCTCCGGACAACGACACGTCTGTTACCGACACGCCGTCAAGATGCAGTGCATCGTTATAGGGTATGGTCGATGTGAGGATGGAACCGTATTCGCCGGCAACATAAATGTCGGTCCCCTGCACTTCAATCAATTGCGAGTAGCTACTGGGAATGTCAGTCCAGGAGGCGCCACCGTCCTTGGTTACTTGCAGGTAGCCATACTCGTCCAAAATATAGCCATAGTCCTTGGACACAAAATGGACGTCATCATAGTCGGCATATTCCGTATTCAGTTTTTGCCATGTCGTGCCTCCGTTCGCTGTTTTGAATACCGTGTTCCCTTCACCAACATAATAGCCCGTAAGCTCGTCTACAAAACAAAGGGCATTGATTCCCGTATCCCCTTCCTTTGCGATCGTCCAGGTTTCTCCTCCGTTGATGGTTTTGTATATCCCGGAAGGATAATAGGAAGCGGTGCGAGCGTATCCCACGTCGGCATTTAAAAATTGTAAATCAGCCAGACCCACGGATGCCACGGTTTTCCAGGTGGCGCCGCCGTCGGTGGTTTTCTGAGTTACGGTGCCCCCCCAGCTTATAAAACCTGTGTTCTCATCCCTAAATTTCACTGTCGAAAAATCGCCCGACAGGTAGGTATTGTAATAAATCTGTGTCCAGGACTTACCTCCATCGGTAGTTTTCATGATGCGGTTGGCGTAATAGCCCGCGGAAGCAAAACCTAGATTGTCGTTTAGAAAGTCAAATCGAGCCGTCCGTTGTCCGCTTATTGGCGCGTTTATGCGTTGCCAATCTTTTTTGTTGACGGTTTTGATCAGATCGCCGCCGGCGATGGCATATCCGGTTTGGTCGCTGGTGAAGTCGATCTGCGTTATTTTGTTATACGTTAATGCATAGGGCGTCCAGCTTTTTCCTCCATCAACCGTTTTCAGGATCCGGCCGCGCATACCTGTTGCAAAGCCACGGTCGAGGTCGAGGAAGAAAATACCATATATATCATTGGCATCTATCCGGCCATCGCCAATCCATTGCCAGGTGGCGCCTCCATCGATCGTCTTATGCATGGCGCCATCGTCGCCACCAATGAAGCCAACCTTGGGACTGATAAATTGCATGGTGTAGGCGGCGTCGAGGGAGGCGGTCAGCTGCGTCCATGTTTCACCTCCATTGGTTGTCTTAAAGACATAGCTGTGTTCGCGCGTTGCGTATCCCACGTTGTTGTCGGCAAACTTGATCCGGAAAAAGTCCGAGGGAATCGTATTCGAGGTAAGCGTTGCATACCAGGTAATGCCACCATCCTTTGTTTTTTTGATTGTGCCGTCGGTGCAGGCTGCATGGCCTACTTTTCCACTGGTAAAAAAAGCGTCGTTAACCACGGTATAGTAGGAGTCTGCATTGTTAATCACGGGATAGCTCTGCCACGTTTTGCCGCCGTCATTGGAGGCAAATAGCGTCTTGTTGCTGGTTACGCGAAGTGTATCATTGCTTACTACGGTAATGCTGTTGAGATTCTCAGTGGTGTTTATCTTCAATGCATTCCACCCGACGCCGAGGTGAGTCGACTTGTATATCTGTCCAGCATCGCCTACCACATAACCGATCAGGTTTTTGAACACCATGCGGCGGCCCTTCACTTTTTTGGAATAAATTTCCCATGTCTGGCCCGCGTCGGTGGTGCGTAGCAATGCGCCATTGTTGGTGATAAATCCTATCTTTTCGTTTACGAAGTGAATGTCAAGACCTGTAGCCCCTGTGGGCAGTGGATTAAGCCACGTCCAGGGTGAGTTTGTATCGGGCAGCCGCACGCCATCATCAACATAAACACTTTTTGCCGCCTGGCACCCAAAATCGTTCGCTACCAGTACCGAGTACCATCCGGCACGTGTCACCGCAATGGTTGGCGTGGATTCGCCCGTGCTCCAGACTTGTTGGCTGAACACACCAGGGTCTAGCAGCGCCGATCCGCCGGCGAGTGGAATGGTGTCGGCCAGGGTAATGGCAGGGAGCGCCGCCACGTTGATCTGAACGGAGTCTTTGAATAGGCACCCGTCGGTGTTTGTAGCCGTCAATTTGTACCATCCACCGGTATTCACCTCGATGCTTTTACTGGTTTCAGTAGTATTCCATTGATAGGCCGCAAAGCCATCGTCGGCGACAAGCTTATAGCCGGGGCACACCGTCCGGTCTATGCCGAGGTCAAACGGTGTTTGAGCCTTGACGGTGATGTCCTGTGTGATCGTGGTTGGCTTCCCCTTGTAGTACACGGTAAGCTTGACGGTATAGGTTCCCGCCTGCGTATAGGTAATGGGTGGCGGCTGCAATGCATCGGATGTGACGCCGTTGCCAAACGACCACTCGGCCGATTCGACCTGGTGCAGGTTGGTGATCCGAAAGGTTATTGGCGCGTTTTGGCAATGGCCTTCTGCTACGAAGCTCGTCTTGTAAAGATAACTCTGAATCAAACTCGGCATGAAGACTACAAAACAGCTCGCTCCATCGAGGTATATGCCTTTTTCTTTGAACAACACGTCTTTGGCCGGTGCATTGGGGTTATCGATTATTGCCAGGTGACCGGCGGTGCTGCCGCCTGCGCCTTTCGTGGCATAGATCCTTCCGTCGAGCCCGAGTTGAAGCGAGTACATGACGTTATAGATCGTGCCGGTATTCACTGCGGTTCGCGAATTTTGAATATCGTTGTAGGTGGGCAGGGAAACGTCGTATTGGAACACCGTGTACGGGCCCTCTACGTAAACCCTTGTGCCGTCGCTGGAAAATTCAGGCCCTATCATGCCGCCATTGATATCCTGCAACGAAAATAACATCTGGTTTGTAAGAACCCCGGTAGCCGCATCAAAGTCAGCAATCATCATGTCCTGCCGGTTGTCGATGGGGTACGTCAGGGCAAGCTTCTTACCATCGGGAGAAAACTTCATTTGCCCGAACGACAGTCCAATGGTTGGACCTATATGCTGCTGGAACACGGAGGGCGAAGGTCCCGCGTCGGTAACCAACAAGGCGTAGAACAAGTCCGAATTGTGTTGGTGGGTCATCACCCAAATGTCTTTGCCATTTTCATGAAGCACTGCACTCAGCTCGTCGTTCGTTTTTAGAATCAACCTTACGCCCTTCGTCACCACATCGCCCAGGCCGCCGGCCAGGCTTATATCGACTACGCTATAATACAATCCGGAAGTGGATTGCCCATTATAGGGATCGGTAGTAAAAATATAATAGATGGTAGCACTGCCTGGCTTGGGGACAACGATGGATTTTTGAAGGCTGGTGACCGATGTTGCAGGCAAAAGGTCACTGCCGTTGGACATGAGCTGGTGATTTTTGTTCCACACCGAAAAGCCATCGGTATAAAAAAGCAATGCACCATTTTCATCACAAATCACGCCCTTGCTCCGGGTAGAGATCAGCCCTAAGCCACTTTTCAGCACAGGCGCGCCAGTGGCAAAGTCAAGCTCGTAGTTTGAAAGGGAAAAGATATTGGCTTGTTTTTGAGCCCATGAAGGAGTAGCAAAAAATAACAAGGCAATCACCAAAACGGTGAATTTGGGTACTTTGAAACGGATCATCATACAACAGCGGTTGCGTCTCTATTTGGACCACAATGATAGGAAAATTAGGGCGAAGTCTTAGCGGTCAACACGCCGTTCTATGCCCGTTTTTTTTCAGTAGATGTCTTTAAAAATTCAAGTAATTTACGCTTCCCGACCGTTCGGGCTCAAATCATTAAAAGTTTCCAAGGCATTTACGTCCTCCTGGTATCTCATTCTTTTTAACTTTGGAGATATCGCAAGGCATGACGTCGCTCAATTTAATTGTTATCAAAACTGACAACCTGCAAGGACAAGCCGAGTTTTACAGGGCGTTGGGAATACAATTTGACTATCACAAACACGGTAATGGTCCTTATCACTATGCGAGTGTTGCTGATAATCCTACGCTTGAAATATATCCGCTGCCTAAAAATACGACGAAGCCAGATCATACAACCCGGTTGGGTCTTATCGTCGAAGGGTTGGATGTGCTGATCTCGGATCTCAAATCACGGGGCATAACGATCGTGTCTGAACCCGCCGTCACCGAGTGGGGTTACGTAGCCATTGTTCAGGATTTAGATGGTAGAAAGATCGAGCTAACAGAACGAAAGTAGACCGTCGCCGCGATTCAATTCCACATCCTCGCGCTGCGAGTTTTGCGCCATGAACGCGGGCAACTTCGAGAGCGGTCGTGCTTGGCGCAATTGCCGTTTGATTCGCTACCCCGGTTGAAACCCGGGGTTATGATGGGGGAACCCGCTGGCGCGGGTTGAATGCAAGTAAATTCATCTTCATCCCAGAATAGATTTTGCTCTCCCCCTTCCAGCCTAAATCATTAAAGTTTCCGCCTCATTTCCGTGTCACCACACCATCTTTTTGCCAGAATCCTTATTTTTGGGCCTTTAACGACAACCTGATGGCCGAATACAGCAAAGACGAAATCAAGCGCATAGAGGAAAAGTGGCGGGTGAAGTGGCAGCAAAATGGCGTCTACAAAACTGATAATCACTCAGATAAGCCCAAATATTACGTGCTGGACATGTTTCCCTATCCCTCCGGGGCGGGGCTGCACGTGGGGCACCCGCTGGGCTACATCGCCTCCGATATCGTGACGCGCTACAAGCGCCTGAAGGGCTTTAACGTGCTCCACCCGATGGGCTTCGACGCCTTTGGACTGCCCGCCGAGCAATATGCCATCCAAACCGGCCAGCATCCGCGCGTGACCACGGAAAAGAATATGGCCACCTACGTGGCGCAGCTCAGCAAGATCGGCTTTGCCTTTGACTGGGACCGCAAAGTGGTGACCAGCGACCCCTCCTACTACAAATGGACGCAGTGGATCTTCATGCAGCTGTTCAACGCCTGGTATGACCGGACCGCGAACAACAAGGTGGGCAAGGCCCGCCCCATGACGGAGTTGGTGGCCGAGCTGGAGAAGAACGGCAACAAGAACATTGTCGCCGCGTGTGATGATGAAACGCCGACGATCACCGCCGCACAGTGGACGGCCTTCAACGAAATTGAAAAAGAAAACTTCCTCCAAAAATACCGCATCGCCTACCTGGCCGAAACCATGGTGAACTGGTGCGCTGCCTTGGGCACTGTGTTGTCGAACGACGAAGTGAAAGACGGCGTGAGCGAACGCGGCGGCTACCCGGTGGAACGCATCAAGATGCTGCAATGGAACATGCGCATTTCGGCCTACGCCGAAAGGTTGCTGACCGGCCTGGACACCATCGACTGGCCTGAGCCCGTCAGGGAAATGCAACGCAACTGGATTGGCAAGTCGGTGGGCTGCGAACTGGACTTCAAGCTGGCGTCAAGCGACGATTCTATTCGCGTGTTCACAACGCGCATCGACACGATCTATGGCGTGACCTTCATGGTGATTGCTCCCGAACACGAACTGGTGGACAAGATCACCACGCCCGCCCAACGCGCGGAAGTGAGCCAATATGTGGACGTGGCCAAGAACCGCAGCGAGCGCGAGCGCATGAGCGAAGTGAAGCGCATCAGCGGCGCCTTTACGGGGGCGTACGTCATCAACCCGTTCAACAACGAGAAGGTACCCGTGTGGATCGCCGACTATGTGCTGGCGGGCTATGGCACAGGCGCTGTAATGGCCGTGCCCAGCAGCGACACGCGTGACTATGCTTTTGCAAAACATTTCAACCTTCCCATCGTCGACGTGCTGGAAGGTCCCACAAGCGACATTACCAAAGACAACTTTGAGCCCAAGTCGGGCAAGATGATAAACTCCGGCTCGCTGAACGGCTTGCCGTGGCAGGAAGCCATCGAAAAGGCACTGCAACATGTGGAAACGTTAGGCATCGGCATACGCAAAGTGAACTACCGCATGCGCGACGCCATCTTTGGCCGTCAGCGCTATTGGGGTGAGCCCTTCCCGGTGTATTTCGACAAAGGCATTCCCAAGCTGGTGGACGAAAAAGATCTGCCCGTGACCTTGCCGGAGATCGACGCCTATAAACCCACCGAAACCGGCGAGCCGCCCCTGGGCCGCGCCAAAGGCTGGAACTACAAAGGCCATCCTTACGAACTCACGACCATGCCCGGCTGGGCGGGGTCGAGCTGGTATTGGTTCCGCTACATGGATCCGAAGAACGACAAAGTCTTCGCCAGCAAGGAAGCGCTCGACTATTGGAAAGATGTCGACCTGTATATCGGCGGCTCGGAGCATGCTACCGGCCATTTGCTGTACTCACGCTTCTGGTGTAAGGTGATGAAAGACCTGGGCTATGTGTCGCCGGAGGAGCCGTTCAAGAAGCTGATCAACCAAGGTCATATTCAAGGTATTTCCAAACTGGCCTACCGGATCAACGGTACGAATAAGTTTGTGTCGTATAACCTGAGAAAACAATACGAAGTAACGCCGTTGCACGTGGACATTACCTTCGTGGATGGCGATGTGCTGGATGTGGAGAAGTTCAGAAACTGGAGAGACGATCTGAAAGACATCGAGCTGATCCTGGAAGACGGCAAATACATCTGCGGTTCGGAAGTCGACAAAATGTCGAAGCGCTACTATAACGTGGTGAATCCCGACGACATGGTGGAAAGCTATGGCGCCGACACGTTGCGCATGTACGAGATGTTTCTCGGTCCGCTGGAACTGTCAAAACCCTGGAACACCAACGGCATCGACGGCGTGTTCAAATTCCTGCGCCGTTTCTGGAACCTGTTCCACGATAACCAGGGCAACATCAACGTAAGCGAAGAACAGCCTACGCCCGAAGAGTTGAAAGTGTTGCACAAAACGTTGAAGAAGATAGCATACGACATTGAACATTTCTCGTTCAATACGTCGGTGAGCGAGTTCATGATTTGCAGCAATGAATTGAGCAGCATGAAGAGCAACAAACGCGCGATCCTGGAGCCTTTGTTGATCACCCTTGCCCCTTTCGCTCCGCATATCGCGGACGAACTGTGGGAAAAGTTGGGACATAAAGAATCGATCCTTTACGCAAGCTTCCCTCAATACAATGAGGAATATTTAACGGAAAGCTCTTTTGAGTACCCGATTTCTATCAATGGTAAAGTGCGCGTGAAGATGAACTTTGCGCTGGATATGCCGAAGGATGATATTGAGAAGCTGGTGATTGCGTCTGAGGTGGTGCAGAAATGGACCGAGGGAAAGGCGCCGAAGAAGGTGATTATTGTGCCGGGGAAGATTGTGAATGTGGTGATTTAGGTGGGCGCATTTGACCTGTGGTTGCGGTGTGGTGTTGGTTCCAAAACTTGTTGGTGAAGAACACCAACAAGGGCGGTGGGGCGGTGGACGGCTGGAAGCTGTTAAAAATTTATTGACGAAAAAACAAAAAGGGCGAGGGCGACCGCCACAGACGACTATAGTAAATTCCCTTGACTTCTATCTCCCACTTTCAAACTACGTCGTGACAAGTTCACCCTCGCTATTGACTCCCGGCTACCAAACTCCTAGTTACTAACTACTGAATTCTAACTCCTGGCTCCTGGCTCCTGACTAGCTCGGCCACAAATTGGTCGTCACTCCAATCCTATTCCAGGCGTTCATCGAGATGATCGCCATCATCGCTTGCGTTACATATTTTTCTCCCAGCAATTTCACGGCCCGGTTGTAGACCTCGTCCGATACGCGATTGGCGATGAAGGTTACTTGTTCGGTGAGGGCCAGGATCGCTTGTTCGTCTTCGGTGAAGAAGGGGGTTTCGTGCCAGGAGGTAAGGTTATAGAGGCGTCGTTCGGTTTCGCCGTTGGCGCGGGCTTCCTGGGTGTGTTTGTCGACGCAATACGAACAGCCGTTGAGCTGGGATGTGCGGATCTTGATGAGGTCTTTGTGTCGCACGGATAAGTCGGTGGTGCTGAGGTACTTTTCGAAGGCCAGCATGGTTTTGAGTGCATTGGGATCGACGTCCTGAAATTTCTTTCTGGGTTCCATAAGTTTCATTTTGTTGTTTTGTTGACACAAAGCAACTACTCGCCTCCCAGAAAAAACTTAATCTAGTTCAAGAACGAGTTCAGGAGCCAGGAGCCAGAATCCAGGAGCCAGAATTCGGGAGCTAGAATTCAATTCAGAATCCTGGAGCCAGGGGCCCGGATTCAATCCTTTCTTTTTGCTCTGATCTTGCTGAGGAATTCGGGGGTGAAGCCCAGGTAAGAGGCGAGCATGTATTGGGGGACCCGTTGTACAAATTCGGGGAACATACGGGAGAATTGTCCGTAGCGCTCCTCCCCTGATTGGTTGTAGATAAAATGGATGCGTGTGAGCGATGCTGAATAGGCGCGCTCTACGATGAGGCGGAAATAGCGCTCTAGCCGTGGCACCTTCGCCAACAATTCTTCTAAATCCATTTTGGTGATGACCAGGAGTTGTGAGGGCTCCACGGCCTGGATGGTGAAGGTGGAGGGCTTTTGCATTTCGAAGCTCATGTAGTCGGTCATCCACCAGTTGTCGATGGCGAATTGGATGATTTGTTCGTTGCCGTCGTCGGTGTGAATGAAGAGGCGGAGGCAGCCTTTGATAACGAAATATTTTTCGTGGCAGACTTCGCCGGCGCGGGATAGTATGGTTTTGTTGGGGATGGTTTTGGGGTGGATGAGGGCGGCCAGGGGGGTGATCTCCTCGTCGGTTAGGGGGACGAACTTGCGGATGTGTTGAATGAGTGGTGTTAGTTGGGGGGTCATGTCCATGCGGTGTAAATTTAACCGCAGAGACGCAAAGGCGCAAAGTCAACGCGAAGCGCTTTGCGTTTAACTTTGCGCCTTAGCGTCTCTGCGGTTCAAACTACTTCCGACTCTTCAGCATGCGCTCCTGCATCTCCTCTACCGACAATTCTTCCAGTACCTGGGCGAGCCACCAGGTGTTTCCCTGGGGGTCTTTTATGCCGCCTTCGCGGTAGCCGTAGAAGCGGTCGGCGGGTTCCATTAAGGGGGTGGCGCCGGCGGCGAGGGCTTTTTGGAAGACGTCGTCTACCTGGTTTACGAAAACGTAGTTGGCTCCGGGTGAGGCGGGCCATTCGGGGCGGGCGCGGCCCATCATGATGACGGTTTCGCCGAGGCTCACTTCGCCGTGTTGAACGAAACCATTCTCTTGCTTCAATTCTTCTTTGATGCGGGCGCCGAAGACGGTCTGTAAAAATTGTGCTTCCAGCTCGACGCTTTCCACCATCAGGTAAGGGCAAACATTGCTATAGCCTGCGGGTGCGGGGGTGTCTTTTTTCTTTTCCATAATCGTTTGTGATTTAAATATGGAGCAAAGTAAATACCCGGACCGGCGGGAAAATTGTACAAACCGGACACGCTTGAAAATCGCTGGTCAGGCGCTCAGCTTTACAAAGTTGTCGGCGGTGTGGTGATCGTTGAGGTTGAAATATTGCTTTGGGCTGAGGCCTGCGAATTCTTTGAAGTCACGGATGAAGTGTGATTGGTCGTAGTATCCCGCCTGCAAGGCCAACGCGGTGAGGTTGTCGAGGTCTTTTCCTTTGCGCAGCGACAGGCTGGAATGGAAACGGATGAGTCTTGAAAACGCTTTGGGTGACGTGCCTACGGCGCTCATGAATTTGCGATCGAAGTGGCGCCCGGAAATACCCAGGTCGTTCACGAGTGCGTCGATGGCGGTGGTGCCTTTGTAGCGGACGATGTGCTGGACGCATTGAAACAATCCGTTGGCTTCTTGCTGCCGCGACTTTAGTTTTCGCAGCAAGTAGCGCGACATGGCGGCGATGCGGGCGTCGTGGTGCTGGCCGTTCGCGATCTCGTCCTTTAGTGATATCCCTTCGCGTCCCAGGAAGTCCGCGATCGCGACGGTGGTGTTGGTCAGGGTCTGGGGCGATTCGTGGAAGAGGAACGGGAGGGCGTAGGGATATAAGAATGCACCCATCATGCCCAGTTTGCCGGGCATGGTGAAGTCCCGATGGTGGTGGGTGATGCCGCTCACCAGGCCGGCATTGTAATCATAGAAGAACACCAGGCCTGGGGCGCTTTCGGCAAACAGCCTGTAGGTGACGGGCGCTGTGGGAACATCGTCGGATTCGATGCTCCAAAAATACCGGACCACGTCAGAAAGAGCGGGCGGAGGCAATGTTTCCTTGTAGCGCATAAACGAAGATACAAATTCGGTTTCAGTTACCACCAATCACGGGAATCCGTTAGGATTGGGTTGGATCTTTCTTTTTATCTTTCGTGCAAACCCAACCGCTTATGAAATCTTTAGCCCTGCTCGTTGTATTCAACCTTTGTTTGGTTTGCCACACGCATGCCCAATCCGACACGTTGCAATGGACCATCCGGATGGGCGGACAAAAATCCGGTCATTTCAAGCATCTTAAAAATGCCGACGGCTCCTTCACCGAATGGTTTCAATACAACGACCGCGGCCGGGGCGACAGCACCGTGGTACACTACCGCCTCAACGACCGCAGCTACATGACCTGGATGGATGCCAAAGGTGTGGACTACTACAAAAAGCCCATCTTCGAAACGTTCAACATCCAAAACGGTGTCGCCGCCTGGGAGAACCCCGTGGAGAAAGAACAACGGAAAATAGAGGGCGACATGTTATACGTTCCCTTGAAAATGCGTGGCGGAGTTTCTTACGCATACTTTTTCCAAAACCCCGACCACACCGTGAACTTGCTGCCCTTGGGCCGTGAGAAATTAACGGAGCTACAGGAACATACTTTGAAAGACGGCCGGAAGGTAAGCCTTGTATCGCTGTCGGGAACAGGCCTCACGCCGCAGTATGTCTGGCTCGACAGCGAGCACAATTTCTTCGCCCTTCCCAGCGATTGGTTTGCCATCGTTCCCAAAGGCGATGAAAGCGCCAATGAAGAACTGATCGCCATACAGAAAGGCGTAGAACAAAATTATTATAAAGACCTGAAAACAAAGCTCGCCAAAAAGGTTGCGGGTGGCCTGGCCGTTACCCATGCTACACTGTTTAACCCAAAAAGCGGTACCGCTCAGCCTAATTCAACCATCCTGGTCGAGAATGGCATCATCACGCAAGTGGGTCCCGACAAGAGCGTGACCGTGCCCCAAGGCTTTCACGTGGTGGACGCCCAGGGAAAATTTGTGATGCCGGGTCTCTGGGACATGCACGTACACTACGGTCAGGGCATTGACGGACTCATGCATCTCGGCAATGGCATCACCAACGTGCGCGACATGGGCAACAGCGAGAGCATGCTGGACGAGAAAAAACAAATTGACGATGGCCTCGTGCTCGGTCCCCGTATACAAGCCCTGTGCGGCTTCATCGACGGTGCGGGTCCTTATGCCGGGCCCATCGGTGCGCGGATCAACAGCGCAGAAGAAGGCATCGCAGCCGTAAAGAAATACAAGACGATGGGCTACACGCAGATCAAACTCTACAGCTCGATTAAACCCGAGTGGGTAAAGCCCATCGCCGCCGAAGCCCACCGGAACGGCTTGCGCGTGAGCGGCCACATCCCCGCCCACATGCTGGCCAGCGAAGCCATCGACGCGGGATATGACGAGATCCAGCACATGAACATGGTGTTCCTCAACTTCCTGGGCAAAGACCTGGATACACGCACGCCGGTGCGCTTCCATGCCGTGGCACAAAACGCCGCGTCACTCGATCTGAACAGCGCGCCGGTGAAAGCGTTCATCAAACAGATGGTGGCCAAGAAAACGGTTGTCGATCCCACCATCAGCTTTTTTGAAACGATGTTCATCCCAACAAAAGGAAAGCCCGTGCCGACCATGGCGGCCGTGATCGATCGCCTGCCGCTGGATCTGCAACGCGAGTATAAATCAGGCGGTGCACTCGAAGCTCCTGCGGGCATGGAGGAAACATATGCCAAGTCGTTTCAGAACATGCTCAAGATGGTGAAAGTGCTTCACGACAACGGTGTGGTCATTGTGCCCGGCACCGACGACACGCCGGGATTTGTGCTGCACAAGGAACTTGAAAACTATGTGCGCGCGGGCATCCCCAACGCCGCAGTGTTAAAGATCGCCACGCTGCAATCGGCCACGGTGGCCGACCAGGAAAAAAACTACGGCACGCTTGAGCCCGGCAAAGCTGCCGACATCATTTTGATCGATGGCAATCCGCTGAACAACATCAGCGATATTCGCAAAGTTGAAACGGTGATCAAGGGGCAGGAGATTTATAATACGAAGGATTTGCTGAACGCGATATCTATTCGTTATTTTAAGTGAGTACACGCCCGGGCAGGTCAGGGCTAAAGCCCGGATCGGAATACGAGCATAACCCCCAGCCTAAAAGCTGGGGTTATTAATATCACCTAAGAGACGATTATCCAAGGGACAATTATCCAAAGAGACGATCCAACAGACAATTATCCAGAGACATTATCCAAGAGATAATTATCGGAGAGACAAGTATCCCAAAACACAATTATCAGTTCTATCAGTAACCCCAGCCTTTAGGCTGGGGTTACCAAACCAGGATTAAAAAGGGCTTTAGCCCTGAACAGTCTCAGGCAACACCCTTCCCTTTCAAGCTGAACACGTCGCATCAACATCTCCTGGACTAAGCCCCCTCTTGAAAAATACCGAACACATTCCCATACGGATCACTAAAGCGCGCCGTAATCTCCGGTGCGTCTCCCCCGATGGGTTGTACGATGACACCACCGTTGGCCAGGATGAGTTCGATGGCGGCATGAATGTCGTCCACCATGATGTAGGTGAGCACGCCCACGGTGGTGGAGGGTGGCCGGTGGAGCACCCAGGTGCCGCTCACCTGGCCCACACCATCGTCGAAGGCGATGACGCCGTCGCTGCGTTGGCGGATGTTCCAGCCGAAGGCGGCTTTGTAAAAGTCGGCTGACTGCTTGATGTCGGCGGCCGGAATTTGCAGGTAGCAGATCTTGCCGTTGCCAAGCGTGGGTTCATTGGGGTTCATGCTATGAAGATAGGAATTTTCTACTACCTGGCGTGAAATGAAACCCGGCAAACACTGATGTCGCAGGCACAAGGTTCTTAAAAATCTATGCCCACAGTTCAAGACATCCGAATTCCGAATACACTTGCGCAGAGATATCCAGCACACGAACTAAAACAAAACCCAAAAACACCGACAACCTCGTTACCCGATCTGAAATGCATCACCACACAGATTCAGAGCGCTTTCCACGGGGTTCCTTGGTCCGGATGCGAAGATCGATGAAACTTGTGCCTGCGGAAGACCGTGCTTTTTCTGATCGTGCAGCAATACTTCTTCATCTCTAAAATAAAAACGTCACATGCACCATCATCTTATCGTGGGCCTTGCTATGGCCATCGGCAAGAAATTGCGAGAAAGGTGATTGATAGTTAAAGCCCACGGACAATTTCTTGTAATACGTCTCCACTCCTGCCGACGCAAAATAAGCGCGTCCGCCGGTGATGTCGATGGGCAGTCCATACTCCTGGTTCTTTCCGGAGTCCTCGAAATACACCCCTGCATTTGGCATGAGTCCCAGCGATTTGATTTGCTGCACATAGAACACTGACGTGGTGCCGTTGATGCGATTGCCGAAGCGATAGTCGTTCGAGTTCTTGGTGTTCATTTTATAGGTGGCATCTACCGACAAGCCGAGTCGCTTATAGCGAAGCGTATACAAGGTGGTCAATAAGAAATCGACGCTTCCCGTACCCAGTTGAAAGTTGGCGTTGGCGACTTCCGTAGGGTCGTCCTGAAACTGATACTTGCCCACCGGCAACTTCACGCCACCACCGGCAAAGAGGTTGTGGTTCAGCACGCGTTCGTCGGAATGCGGGCGGTTGTTTGTGTTGATCAGGTTGTAGTTGGCAAGGATGGGAATGTCGCCCAGACCCTGAAGGTCCTTGGTCACGCCATGATCGAGTTGACTGTTAAAGTTGTAGTTGACCAGCGAGATGATTTGCAGGCGTGGCGTCACATAGAATCGCATCCAGATCTCCGTGCTGCGAAAAGTCTCGTGGGTGGCCTCGTAGGGATTGTAGCCCTCGCCGATGTGCGAGGTGAAGCTGTAGGTGCGATAGCGCACGCCGACGAAGTTCTTGCTATACTGTGGCATGATGCCGAGGTAATAGTTTCCCGCGCCGCAGCCGCAGATCGCACAAGCCTGGGTTGCCCCGTAGAGAAAGAGAGCGCCGAGGAGGCTGAGTATACCTTTCTTTTTCATGGATATTATTTTATTTAAAGTACGAAAGAGCGGACCAGTCCCGGGGGCATGACCGGTCCGCTGTTTTTCTGATGGTTTTAGTTTTGCTTCGGATCGTTGTGGACATGGCCGAACGCGATCATCGACGCATAGTTGCCGGCGATGATTTCGGAGTATTCCGTGAACATCACATCGGGGTGCTCCGCCAGGCTCACCTTCGTGTTGCCATTGAACACCTTCAGGATGTCGATATAAAAATGGGCCTCGGGTGCGATGGTCGTGCGCACCTGTGCTTGTGAAGAACCGAACGTGAGGTCGAATTTTTTGAGGTTGTTGAAAGTTTTCTCCGCCGCACTGGGACCGCCATAGCCGCCGATGTGGTAGGCGAATGTTTTGCCGGCGCCGGCTATCGCATCCGATGTGCCTTCCATCCTAAAGAAAATATAGCCTTGGTTCTTGGACCAATACATGTCGGTAGCCTCAGGGTCGAGAATGCCGGTCCGGGTGCTGGCGTCGGCAACACTTTTTAAGCTGTCGACCCCCAGGGTGAACGTGACGGCGTTATAGTCGCCGGCGGGAATATTTTTCAGGACAAGGTCTTGGCTTTCTTCCTCAGCTTCGTCAACCAGGAAATAGCTGGAATCCTGGGGAACGGTATACACTTCACCCGCCACGGTCTTCAGCGAGATGTTGCTGATGAAATAGCGCAATGCGGTTACTTTGAATGTCTCGCCGCTCGCGTTGGTATAGGAGGTTGTATTCAACGTTAGGTCTTCGTCGCCGGCGACGTTGTCGAAATGCAGTGTCAGTGTGCCTTTATCGTTGTTGCCCGGCGCCGGGTCATCCGAATGACAAGCGGTTGCGAAAAGAAAAATAAGAAAGAGTATATAGATAGAATGGTTTGTCTTCATGGTATGATCGTGATATAATTTCGTATGCGCATGCTGCAAAGCAAGCGAAGCGCTATACCGTAATTAGAAATTAAAAGGATGCAGCGTGAAAGCATTCGCATTCACAGCAAATCAGAATTTTCCCACGACAGTGGCAGGATAAACTAAGAAGGGGAATTACCCGCGGCAGGGCGGATGAAAAATATCCGCGTTCGCGGCATGATAGAGCCGCCCCGAATAGGGCGTGATGGCCTTCACACTATAGGGAACTTTTGTGAAAGACGGTTGAGTAACGGCCGGGGGCATGCAGAGGATGATCTCCTGAGCCTGGACGAAAAAGTGTTGAATGGGTTGTTTGGCGCTATCATCTTCATGGAGGGTGAG
The DNA here is from genome assembly GCA_036525235.1 of Chryseolinea sp. Taxonomy (GTDB): domain Bacteria; phylum Bacteroidota; class Bacteroidia; order Cytophagales; family Cyclobacteriaceae; genus Chryseolinea. The sequence goes on from DATDAV010000146.1 coordinate 94,086, forward strand.
CCCCGCATTGAAATCGTAGTCGCTGCTACACATGGCGATGGGCACTTCGGCGATCAGACCGATCGCATAGGCGATGCGATGGCGATTCTCATACAGGTGCGAGAGCAGCCCAAGCCTGCCGGCACAGTGCAACACCATGCTTCCCAGGATCACCATACAAACCGCCCGTCTCAACATGGGGGCAATTTAGGTGGCGGGAGCGGATACAAAAAAGAACTTTGCGTTTTTCTTTGCGTCTCTGCGTCCCGGCGGTTCAAATTTTTGCCGCAAAGGCGCAGAGACGCAAAGAACGGCGCAAGGGTCATTCGTTTTTGAGGACTTCGGAAGGGTTGGCGCGGGCCACTTTCAGGGTTTGGGAGCCGATCATGAGCAGCGCTATCAATGTGACGGATGCAAGGCTAATCACCAATTCCAAATATCCCAGTGGCGGATGATAGACAAAGTTGACCAGCACTACTTTATCAAAAAGCAGATAAGTAAACGGCAGCGCTACTGCGGCGGCCAGTATTAACAGAAAGAGAAACCCCTTGCTTAACAAATAGATCAACCGGCCCTCGCTCGCTCCCAGCACTTTTCGAATGCTGATTTCTTTCAAACGCGTTTCCGTGGTGAACACGACCATACCGAACAGTCCCAGCGACGCAATGCATACCGCCAGGAAGGCTACGGCACCGATCACTTTGATCATGGTGGCAAACATGCGGTAGGCTTCTTCGATCTGGTCGTCGTAGAATTTAGCATCCAGGGGATGCACTTTGTCGACCTTTTGCCAAGCCGCCTCAATGCGGGCGCGTGTGGCAGGCCAATCTGTCGTGGTCACCTGGGCGTTGATGTAGCCCCAGGGCTCATGGGCGCTGTAGCGCAGGGCCATCGGCTCGATCGAATTTTCCACGGTGCCATAGTGAAAGTCTTTTACAACCCCTGCAATGGCCAGTTTCTTTTTGTCTATCGCAATAATTTCTCCCAAGGCTCTGGAGGGATCCTGTGGCGAAATATTGAAGCGCTTTAAAAGCTGCTCGTTTACCACCACTTCGCTTTCTTCGGCACCTTCCGGCAAGGCCTTCAGATTTTTTCCCGCCAGGAACTTGTGCCCATGCAGGGGCAGGTATTGCTCGTCAACATAGTTGAGCCACACGACGATGGAGTCGTTGAGGTCCTTATATTTCATCCCGGCACCTTGCAGGCTGCCGAGACTGGTCACGATCCGCGACACCGACATAGCTCCCACTTCGGGTATCTCCGCCAATTCTTTTTTCAGAAGTTCTTCCTTGTTGTGTTGCAACCGTATGTTCAATATATGCGCCGTGCTAAAGCCCAGGTCAAGGGTGAGAAAACTTTTATACTGATTGTATCCGATCAGCGTCGTCGTAATAAAAATCAAAGAGAAACAATACTGCACGACGATCAATGCCTTTCGCAGATTTATATGCCTGAAGATCTTCAACGCAGACGAGCCTTTCAATACCTGTATGGCGTTGATCTTCGAGAAGAACACCGCCGGCAACAGCCCCGAACCAAAGCCCACGACCATGGCCATCAGCACAAAGTAAAGCATCATGCGCGGCGTAAGATCCAATGACACCAAGTCCGACAGAAATCTGTCGAGTGAAAGAAATTGTACGCGCAAAAACAAGAACAGGACAAAAGCGATCAGCAAAGCCATCAAAGCAATGATCGTAGACTCCACAATGAATTGCCACCCCACCTGGTGCTTCAACGCACCCATCACTTTCCGGATACCCACTTCACGTGTGCGGCGCATCGACCGGGCAATAGACAAGTTGGTGTAATTAAAGCCCGCCGAAAGGATGATGATGAATGCCAGCCCCTCAAAAAAATACAAGGCCATCGGACGCATCACCGGCCCGATCTGGTTGCTCAAAGACTTCCCCAGGACAATGTTCTTCAGGGGCTGCAACTCCAGCGAAATCGTACGGCGTTCTAGACGAGCGTTTTCAGTAGTGCATAGTTTATCCAGGTTGGCTTGCAGTGTAGCGGGGTCGGAGCCTTTCGGGAGAAGCGCATAAACACATACGGAGTAAATCTGGGTCCAGTTGTTAAAATCGCTGGCAGCTTCCCTATGTTCTTTTGCGGACGAAAAAGAAACCAGCGCGTCGAACCGGAGATGCGAGTTTTTTGGAACGTCTTTGACCACGCCGGTCACCACATAGTTTGTCGTGTCGAACAGCACGGATTTCCCCAACACATTTACGTCGCCAAATAACGTCTTGCACATTTTCTCCGAAAGCACCAGGGAATAGGGTTCCTTCAGTGCGGTGGCCGGGTTGCCTTGCAGCAGCGGAAAAGAGAAGACGTTAAAAAAATGTTCATCAGCCCACACGGCCGACACCGGAATGACGGACTCTCCTATCCGGGCGTCGCCACTAAATCCACTCCGCACCAACGTAAGTTCTTCAACACCCGAAATGGAAGCGTCTATTTTTCTTCCAGCAACAAGCGAGGTTGTCGCAAGGGTCATCGGCGGCTCGTCAAGGCGCTGGTCGTTAGTGATCACCCTGTAAATGCGATCCTTCTTTTCATGAAAATCATCGAACGACAAAAGTTCCGACACCAGCGCAATCACCAGCAATCCCACCGACATGCTCACGGCCAGGCCTGCAATGTTAATGAACGAGAACAACTTATGCCGCATCAAACTGCGACCCGAGGTCTTAACGTAGCTTCCAATCATGATCCAATGGAGTAAAAGGTTTATAAATTCCGGTTTCCGTATGGTATACAATCTGAAAAACTTAAGCACATCCGCGATGTAGATCCAACGCGCCCGCCGGGCGCCTTTGGCGGCTACATTGCGTTCAAAATATTCGTTCAGGTCCCCCTCCAGGTCTTCGGCCAGCTCGGGTTTACAGTACCAATGCAGGAGGCGCTGCGCCCAACGGGGTGGCCGGATGTCGTTCAACTGCTTCATGCTTTCTTCAGGATGAGGTCGGGAATGCGGTTCCACAGTTCGTCGCGCACTTCTTTGGCTTTGATCAGCGCTGCCTTGCCGCCGTTGGTCACGGTGTAGTAGCGCTTTCGTTTCCCACCCCGCGTACTGGTGGCTTCACCCAAGGTGCTTTTCACAAATCCTTTGTCCTCCAACCGGTTCAGCACAGCATGCACCACACCCAGTTTGGCCGAGCGCCCCGCGTACTTCTCCAACTCGTCGCAGATGGCCACGCTGTAGGCATCGTTCACCAACGTGGCGATGGTGAGCAATACCAGTTCCTCAAACTCTCCCAGGTTTGTTCCTTTCATGCTTGATGATTAATTACGCAAATGTATGTAAAATAGTTTCAGTTTTGCAAACAAGGGTTTTGTAAGCCCAAAAAATGCGCACCGATCGCGGGAGGCCACGACCTTTTGGTTCAGAATACAAATGAGAAGTTGTTGTATGGAGTAAGAAGATAGCTGTACACCGATTCGAACGGTGTGACATAATCGGTTTTAGCCAGGCATAAACTACCCAGGTAGAGCGGTGGGATTCGAACCCATTCGACTATGGTTTTGCCATTAAACTAACAGCCGCCGCAAGATACAGAAATGGTTGTGTCTGCAGAAGTACTGCTGCACTGCGGGCGTAGGTTTTTTAAAAAGGCCTGTGCCTGCAACATCGATGGTTGCCCGGTTTCGTTTCATTCCGTTCGAAGCATATCCAGATTCACTGCATTCGAAATTAGGGATGTCTTGAACTACGGGCGTAGGTTTTTAAAAAGCTTGTGCCTGCGACATGACGTTGGGCTTCGCTGATTATCTTCCGATGACTGGATCGGTGAACCCCTCAACGCCAGTCTCCACCCGGCCGGCAAAACGGCGCTCAAACGACGGGGCCTCTTTCACGATCACACCGAAGTCGTACCAACCATGAGTCTTTTCAAGCTCGAGCAACACCGTGGCCTTCCCTCCTGCCGGCACCGTCTTGGCCTGTGAGCCGTAGGCATAGGACAGGTCTTTTACCTCGACCGTGTAAGCGCTCTTTGTGTTTTTGTTCGCTAGCATTACATCCACATTTCCTGTAAAGTCTTTTCCTTTCTTCGAATATTCCACCACTATCTCCAGGGCGGGATCTTGCGGGTCGCCCGCAAACATTCGGTAGAAGCCATTCGGACCATAGATTTGAAAGTTGTAGTGCCCCTTATCAAAGTCGGTTAGTGGCCAGGTGTCGGCCACGCTCTTGCCGGAGGCTACGGCGTAGTCGCGGACGTGATAGGTTTTGCCTTGTGCATAGACGTGGAAGGGGGCGCCGGCGGTAGCTTCGCCGAACTTTTCTTTGCGCGATTCCAGGGTGACGCCAAAGCTTTTTTTGTCGACGCTGATTTTACCCTGGGCATAGAGTTGGTAAGGTAACGCCCGCGATATGCGCATGCCTTTTTCTTGTTGTGGCATGTAGGGCGAGGCGGCGTTTTGATTTACTTGTTCGATCTCTTCGGCGCTCAGCTTTTGGTAGCCCGTGGGGAGGCCTTTGAACTGTGCTTTGTGAATGCCTTCCAAAAACGATTCTTTGTCTACAAAGGGGGGCAGGCTAACATTCTCTCCATTGTAGGGCGTGAATACCGAACTCAGGTCACCGCAAACGGCCCGGCGCCAGGCGCTGATGTTGGGCTCTGTAATTTTCTTTCCGGTCTTGTGCGACAGGAATTTCTCCAGGAATTGCAGGATCGATGTGTGGTCGAACACTTGCGAGCACACGGCTCCTCCCCGGCTCCATGGCGAGGCAATCACCAGCGGCACGCGGAATCCCAGGCCAATAGAACTTTCGCGACTCTCGTTGGCGGGTCGGTGTTTCAGTTCCTGGGTCATGGTCACGTACTCGGTCGTGGCGTCGATGCCTGGTGACATCTTGCCGGTGTTGGGTTTGGTGGGATGCGGCGGCACAAAGGGTGGCACGTGATCGTAGTATCCATCGTTCTCGTCATAGCACAAAATGAAAATGGTCTTCTTCCACACCTCCGGATTCTTGGTGAGGATGTCGATCGACTCCGACAGGTACCAGGTACCATACCACGGCGCACTCGGGTGATCCGAAAAATTCTCCGGCGCCACCAACCACGATACCGTGGGCAGCGAACCATTTTTTACGTCTTCGCGAAACTGGTGCAACACATCGCCTTTCGGAACCTGCATCTCGCGTACCTCGTTGCCGTCGGCATATTTTATCTTTTCGAGGGTGTGGTAGTTGGGGTCGCCGGTGTTGGTGGTGAAAGCTTTGCGGTGCAGGCTTTTTTCACGTTCGGGGATTTTGGCAAAGGCCTCGGGTGTCAGTGTCTTCCGGTCTTCCTGGTAGCGCGCCAGCATTTGCTTTCCATTGGCGATCCGATCGGAAAGTTTTTTTGCCTCATCGCCCGACAGGCCCGCCAGCTTTTTTTCGGCGTCGGCGATGTCGTGCGTAATTTTTTCAATGGCGTCGGGCAGGTTTTTGATGTAGGCGGGTGAGAATTTCACATGGTATTGGGTGAACCATTCGATCGGGTTGTCACCAAAATTCGCCAGCCACGCATCTTGCTCGCCTTCAAAACCTACTCCCACGCTTATTTCGTTTTGGTAGATCTTCCACGATACGCCGTTGTCTTCCAGGCGTTCAGGAAAGGTGGTCCAACTGGCCGGCACGTCATAGTCGAGCTCTTCATTGCGCACGCGCGCAAAGGCTTGTGCATGTTCGCGGATGGTTCCCGTCCAAAGGTAGAGTCGGTTTGGGGTGGTGCCGGTCAGCGACGAACAGAAATTCTGGTCGCAAACCGTGAAGGCATCGGCCAGCGCATAATAGAAGGGGATGTCTTCGCGGGTATAGTGGCCCATGGTGAGGGGCATGTCGGCGTATTCTTTATGACCCGATGGTTTGGCTTGCAGCCATTGATCGTATTTACCACCGTTGCGGGCATCTACCTGGTTGGTCCAACTGTGAGGAAGGGAGCCCATCCAGGTTGACTTGGTATCTTTTATGTTGAGACGGAAGGGTGCGTAGGTTTCGCCGGCGGCGTTGGTCTGGAGCCATGCTTTGTTGCCGTTGGGCTGGCGAATCGTGCGGGGATCTTCGAAACCTCTCACGCCTTGCAGCGTACCGTAGCAATGATCGAAGGACCGGTTTTCCTGCATGAGGATCACAATGTGCTCGGCGTCGAGATAGGTCGTGCCAGGCGCGGGGTTGATGGCAAAAGCTTTTTGGATGGATGGAGGTAATGTTCCGGCGACGGCCGAGAGCATGGCTACTTTTTTGAGAAAGTCACGACGGGTTTCCATGTAGAATGAGGGATATGGTGTGTTGGTGCATAAAAATAATGCAATCCTCCGGATGACAACTATGCCGGTTGTGGAATTAAAGATAGTTTAATGTTTGATTAAAAAACTACACCGCTCCGGTCATGTTTTACGGCGGGGGCGCTGGGTTAGGCGCAAAGAAAATGCGGATGGATCAGCGTTGTTTTTCGGCTAGGGCTACGGTGATTTTATTGTCAATGTAGCGGAGGTGATAGATGCTCATGACGTCTTTTATTTTTAGCATTCCCTTTTTGATGTGCTGCTGGATCTCGCCGAGTTTGATGATCATGATGGGCGCTACGTCGCGAAACTCGCGGTCGGAGCGCGTGGAGGTGGCCAATTCCAGCAAGCGGTCTACATAGGAGCGCTGAAGGTTGCGGCGGTAGAGGCTGATGCTTTCGTAGGTGGTCAGCTCTGTCCACATGCCTTCGTCCAGATCGTCGAGGAACTCAATGAGTTGGTATGCGCGGGGGCCGTAGGTGGCCTGGGAGGTCACGATCTTTGAGAGGTTCGAGCTACTGAGCAAGCCCGATAACACCATGTCCTGCGAGCGACTGACGATGGTGGTGGGCGATTGTCCGGTCCGGGTGAGGATGGCCGTGTCCAGCAACCAGGTAGGCGTTTTAAAAACCTGTCGCGCCAGGAAATCCATCGCGTCGCGTTGCATTTCCACGGGCACGGTTTCGTAGACGGGTCCAGGTTGGTCCATGGATTTCAGGGTTTCATACTCGCCGCCGATGTAGGTCATGGCGTGGCCCAGGTAATAATCGAATTGGTTGGTCAGGGCGGTGTACATGCGTTGCAAACTCCGGTAGCCTTCATGGGGCTGGTAGGTCCATTGGATAAGGTTGGGCACTACACGTTGCAAATTCCGGATGCCGTACTCGCCGGCCTTCATGGCGTTGTCGCCCACGTCTTCGGTTTGGGAACGCGGATCACCCGTGGCGAATTCGGAACCGAAACGCAATTTGTCGTTGCGCAGCCTGTCGTTGGCCCAACTGTTCAGGATGGGTAGTTCCTCTTCGGCGCTCTTGGTCTGCGGAAACCAACGGTAGCCCCACTCGATGGCCCACAGGTCGTAGACGCCAATGCGCGAGATCAAGCCCCTCTCCCCTACGCTGTCCTGGGGTTGCGCCACATAGTTGAAGCGTGCGTAGTCCATGATGGAGGGCGTGTGGCCGTTGGCTTCCAACCATTCACGGTCGCGAAGTTTCTCCACCGGCACGGAAGCACTTGCTCCAAAATTGTGTGTGAGCCCCAGCGAGTGGCCCACTTCATGAGACGCTACGGAGCGGATCAGTTGCCCCATCAGGTCATCGTCGAATTTCATCTTCTGCGCACGCGGATCGTTGGGCCCGCATTGGATCATGTACCACTCCTGCAAAATGGACATCAGGTTGTGATACCAGTTGATGTGACTTTCCAAGATCTCGCCGCTGCGGGGATCGGTGATGATCGGGCCCGCAGCATTGGCAAACGACGACGGCTTATACACAATGGCCGAGTGCCGCGAATCCTCCAGGCTCCAGTTGGGATTGTCTTTGGGACTAGGCGCCTCCAGCGCAATGATGGCATTTTTGAACCCCGCTTTCTCAAACGCCGGCCGCCAGTCGTTCACCCCTTTGATGAGATAGGGCACCCATAGTTTTGGAGTAGCCGGGTCGATGTAATAGATGATGGGCTTTTGGGGTTCCACCAATTGGCCATCCATGTATTTCTGTATGTCTTCCGGCTTTGGCTCCAGTCGCCAGCGCTTGATGTAGTTCACCACCTTTACGCCTTGCGGGTTGGCATCATAGTCGGTGTAGCGTTCGGAGAAATAGCCAATGCGGCGATCGGAGAAGCGTTTGCGCATAGGCTTCCTGGGGAGCAATACGACCGAAGTGTTTAGTTCGAGTGTGAAGTTGTTATCAGTCGCGTTGTTCACGTAAGTTTTTATGGTGCGGATCTCCAGGTTCAGGGGGAACGCATTCACGTCTTTGATATAGCTCGTATTGCTTTGCAGGCTACCCACCCGCATGGTCTTTTTGGTGGCGGAGTTAAAAAAGAAAATATCGTTGTCGCCATTGATGTAGTCGGTGACATCGATCACGCTGCTTCGGCTGCTCGGGCCATAGGCACCGATACCGAAGGCGGCCACAAGAGGTTGCAGATTAGAACGCACCACGGCATTGTACATCGCGTCGGTGGTGTCGCCGGCGTTTTCCTCGAAGGTGATGCGGCGCAGAAACAATTTATGACTCGGTCCTTTCTCGAAACGGATCACGGTGTTGTTCACCTGGTCGCCCGCATAGCCGGTGTATTCGGGACGTATGCCCGCAGCACCTTGCGCGATGCGACAAACAATGAGCAGGTCTCTTCCCAACAGGCTGTCGGGAATTTCAAAGTAGTAGTTGTTGTCGGTTTTGTGGATGGTGAAAATACCCTTGCGCGTCTCCGTGTTGGCTTTCACGATGTTGCCGTAGCTGCGCGGCGTCGACGACTGATCATTACCGGCAGGCACCGAGACGGGTGACTCTTTCTTGGTGGTGTCCTGGGCTGGCGCGATGGTCGTGGTTCCCACCGGGACCTGGGCGTAAGCATTAACGGCGGCACATACGATCAAAAAGAAACAGAAACAAAAACGAATACCCATAAGCAATGCAGTACGTCTCGAAAAATGGATTCAATCTACAACAAGCGTGGCGAACCAACCCCAAGATAACTCTATTGCGTGGCAAAGAGTTTTCCTCCTGACCTCCCATATCATGCGCACAACGAATATAAGGCCACCCGGTCACCCAAAACAGTCCCTGCCTAGGGAACGCCCTACCCAAACCCGCGATCTTTTTCCCCAACCACCGCTGTCGCCAAACCTTAAAAGCCGCTTTAAGACTGGCGTAAGGCTGACTTATGCCGCGTGGCATGATTTTTACAATTCCATGTCCAAACAAAAAGCATCCTCGAACGAAATACAAACAACATTTATGGAAACAAGAGACAACACCATTGAAGTATTGAACGACCTTATCAAGATCAATAACGACCGTATCGCCGGCTATCAGAAAGCCTCCAACAATACCGAGCTCACCGAAGCCGACTTAAAAACGCTCTTCCACCGCATGGCCCAAGAGAGCCGCGACTATGTGGAAGAACTGGCCGCGGAAGTGACTTCCCTCGGCGGCACTCCCGCCTCCGACACCACCACCGCCGGCAAGATCTACAGAACCTGGATGGACGTTAAAGCGACGTTTACTGGAAAAGATGTTCACGCCACGCTCGCCTCTTGCGAATTTGGTGAAGACGCTGCCCAACGCGCCTACAACGACGCGATGGACGCCGACCTCGAACCGTCTGTACTCGGCCTCGTAGCCCGTCAAAAAGCGCTGCTCAAAGGCTCGCACGACCTGGTGAAACGCTACCGCGACCAATTTACCGAAGTCGAAAAATAGCGCCTCATTTTTTTACAAAAAAGACGACCCATGAAACATACAACCCTGCAATTCTTCGCCATCCTGACGCTCGGCATCGCCCTGACCGGCTGTGGCCCTAAAAAAGAGGCCGACAGCAGCGAGGCCGCCAAAACAGAAAACGAAGAAAAATTCGATACCAAGGCTTCCGAAAGAGACGCCGAATTTGTGGCCGACGCCGTGGCCGGAAATTACGCCGAGATCAAAATAGCCGAAGTGGCCAAGACGCGCTCCGCCAACACCGAAGTGCAAGCCATTGCCGCCATGCTGGTAGACGATCATACAAAAGTGCTCACCGAACTAAAAGATTTCGCCACCCAACGCGGCATCTCCATCCCGCTGGAGGAAAAAGCCGACGCCAAGGAAAAAGTGAACGACCTGTCGAAACAGGACGCGAAAGACTTCGACAAGCAGTGGTGCAAGACGATGGTCGAAAAACACGAGAAGACCATCAAGGACTTTGAGTCTACCTACGACAAAACAGAAGACACTACTTTAAAAGAATGGATCAACCAAACGCTTCCCAGCCTGAAGACGCATTTGGATAAATTGAATACGTGTGAGAAGAACCTGAAGTCATAAAAAAATTAAGGCCGGCGCAACAGTTTGGAAGACTAGCTCCATCTCAAGGCGCCGACCTGTTATAGTTGGTAAATCCGGATCGCCCCTCACCACTTGGGGCTTTCCGGTGTTTTCATTTTACAGCGTTCCGTTTTTGATCAACTCCCGCTTCACGTAAGCAATACTTTGCCCCACGCTTTCGAACGGGTCGGCCTTCAGGTTATTTCCCTGCTCCACAAACACGTGCTTCAACCCGGCGAGCCGGGCATCCGGGAGTATGCTTTTGAAATCGATGGTGCCGTTGCCCATCTCCGTGTGAAGATCGCGGTCCACTTTGTCCATGTCTTTCAGGTGCCAGGCCACAAAGCGTCCTGGGTATTTCACAAACCAGTCGTGCGGTTTCAGGGGCGAACTGTGCGACATCCAATACAAGTCCATCTCCAGCTTCACCAGCGCGGCGTCGGTCTCGTCCAAAATAATGTTGTAGCCGATCTGTCCGTCGTGGTCGATGAATTCGAAATTGTGGTTGTGATAGGCCACCTGCAGGTTCGCCTTCTTGGTTCGCTCGCCGATCTCGTTCAGCTTCTGCGCCACTTTCTTAAAACCGTCAATGTTATAAAACTGCGGGTCGAGCCAGGGCCACACAATAGTCTCCTGCTTCAACACGCTGGCCGCTTCAATACACTGGTCCACATAGCGTTTCAGATCATCGTTCGTCACGCCGGGCAAGATAAATTTGTCGAGATCATAATGGCCGCTGGACGTGGTCAGGTTGTTGTCGTCCAGAATTTGCTTGAATTCTTTTGGCGTATAGCCCAGGTATTGGTGGTTCTTACCCCAATTGTAGCCATAGGTCTCCACCTCCTCATAGCCCAGGCTGGACACTTTGCGCAGGGTGCCCTTCACATCCTGCCCCATCGGGTCGCGCAGGGTGTAGAGTTGCAGGCCAATCTTGTAACGGGTGCCCCGGGGCACGGCGTTGAGCAAAGTGTTGGAACCCAGAAGCGCTCCCGTAGTGAGCACACTGGTCTGTTGGAGGAATTTTCTTCGGTTGATCATGTAGTGTGTATGGGGTTATAGTTTATAATAAACGGAGCAAACCCCTGAGTACGGCAGGTATTAGCGAAACGTTTTAATTGTCTAAGATAAGGGAATTAAGTTTTACGGCGGCAAATATTTCAGAGGGATGGTTAGGAAATCATGTAGCACGTTATGGTCGCCTGCAACTTCGGTGCGAAGGGCGATGACAGCGCGTGCGTTTCGTGCCAAACCGTGTGAAGCCAGATCCAAGTGTTCCTATGGCACGTTTTCGATTTGACAGTAAACCCCAGGCTAAAGCCTGGGGTTATTCAAGGCAGGGAGATTTTGGACAAGTTTTGGGGTGATGAATCTAGTATCCCAGGCTTTTCCTAAGCTTTTTAACGCTGTGAGTTTTGCATGACAGGTCTTTGGAGTGATGCACCCTAGTACCCCAGCATTAGCTGAAGCACTCAATACTGGGAATTTGTTAGGACGAGAGGGATGATGCACTCTAGTAACCCCAGGCTTTAGCCTGGGGTTAACTCCATGATCGCGCCATGGCGCCACAGGTGCACTATCTTGAAGCACGCACGTTCATGGCGCAACATCGCAGTATCCTCCTCGAAGTGATGTTTCGGGGCAGTCACCAGACAGGTAGTTCGCCGCCTGGCTACTACCATTGATAAAATCAAAACCAGATTGCTATTTTTGAAGCACAATTCACTTCCCCTATGAACGGCACCCTCCGCGCCAACATCACACCCGGCCTGCGGGTGGCCATTGTCCAAAAAAAAGACCAGCGCTCCGGCACGCTGACGGAGGGCGTCGTAAAGGACATCCTCACCAACTCCCCCACCCATCCCCACGGCATCAAAGTGCGGCTGGACAACGGTATCGTTGGACGCGTAAAAAAGATCTTGTCCTGACCGGCACAAGGTTTTTCCTTTCCGGTAAAACTTATTCGTTGCGCAAAGAATTTACCGGGTTGCTTCTCGCGGCCCGCATGGCCTGGGTGCTCACAATGAGCAATGCAAAGATCAGGGCCATCACGCCCGTGAAGGGGAACACCCACCACGGTATCTCTATGCGGTATTGATACCGTTCGAGGTAGCTGTTCAACAACCACCACGCCAACGGCGCCGACACCACAAACGCAACGATCACCAACCGTGAAAAATCTTTCGACATCAGGCCCACCAGGCTCGATACAGAAGCACCCAACACCTTGCGGATGCCGATCTCCTTTGTGCGCTGTTCGGCGGTAAAGGCGGCCAGGCCAAAAAGACCTAGCCCGGTGATGATGATCGCCAACGACGCGAAGAGGCTCGCCAGCCGGCTGATCATGTTGATGTTGGTGAACTTCTTTTGAAATTCAACGTCCACGAATGTGTATTCAAATGGATAGGCGGGATTGTATTTTTTGAAGACGGCCTCCACGCGGGCCAGCGATTCTTTCACGTCTTTCGTTTCGTCGAGGCGTATGGAGACGGCGCTGATCCAGTCCGGTTGCAGCACGATGAACATGGGGCCGATCTGCCGGTCGGGCGATCCCATCAGCACGTTGTCAACAATGCCGATCAGTTCCATTTTCTTCTCCCACAGGTCGAGCTTGGTGCCGAGGGGGTCTTTCAGTTGCATGATGTCCATGGCCGCTTTGTTCACGAGGATGGCGGCGGTGTCGCTCTTGAAATCTTCCGAGAAATCGCGTCCCTCCAGCAGTTTGATGCCCATGGTCTTGACGTAGTCGTATTCCGTGGCGATGGTGGCGAAGATCACACGACGGTCCGGTGCTTCGCCGGGCCAGCTCAGGAAGTTGTTGGAGTAGATCTGCGTGATCGGGCTGTTGGATTTTGTCACGGCCTTCACCGCGCCCGACTGCAACAGCTCCTGCTTGATGGCTTTATAATGCTTGCCGATGTCGGTGGTGTTGTCTACGGTGATGAGGCCTTTTTGGCTGTAGCCGATGTCGCGGCTTTTTACGTGCAGGATCTGTTTATAGATGACGAGCGTGCCGATGATGAGAAATATGGAAAACACGAACTGGAGGATCACCAGCACCTTGCGCGGCGTGCCGGCACCCTTGCCCACCTGCACTTTGCCCTTCAGCACTTTCACAGGCTGGAACGACGACAGGTAAAACGCCGGGTAGCTTCCGGAGACCAGGCCGGTGAACAAAATCAAACTGATGCCATACAACCAGAACTGCGGCGATTCATAGGCGATGCGCAAATGTTTTCCCACCAGGTCGTTGTAGAACGGCAACAAGAGCTCTGCCAACAACACAGCGATGACAAACGCCAGGAAAGCGATGAACAACGACTCGCCCAGAAATTGAAACATGATCTCAAACTGCCTTGAGCCCACGCTCTTGCGGATGCCCACCTCGCGTGCACGCCGTTCGGAGCGCGCCGTGGCCAGGTTCATGAAGTTGATGCAGGCGATCACCAGGATGAACACGGCAATCACGGTGAACATCTGCACATATTCGATCATGCCGCCGTTCTCCTTCCCATTTTCAAAGTTGGAGTGCAGGCGCCAGCGCGCCAGGGGATGCAGGTAAAATTCACGTGGGTCTTCCGTCTGGCCGTGTTTGGTGAGCATATCGCCGATGGCCTTTTCTACGGGCACCTCGTTCTCGCCTTTGTCGAGTTCCACAAACACCTGGAAGGAATAGTTGCCCCAGTTGCTTTTGTTGTCTTTGACCCACTGATGGGTCTCGTTGTATTTCCACGGCAACAGGAAATCGAATTGGAAGGTCGAGTTTTCGGGAACGTTCTTAACTACGCCGGTCACTTTCAGGTCTGCTTCATCGTCTACGCGGATCACCTGGTTGATGGGGTCGGCGTCGCCAAACAACGCCTTGGCGGTTGCTTCGCTGATCACGATGGCGCGGGCATCGGCGAGTACTTGTTTAGCGTCACCTTTCAAGAGCGGAAATTCGAACATGGTCAGGAACTCTTCGCTTGCATAATAGCCCTGCTTCACGATGCGGGTTTCGCCCACGGTGAGCATGTGCTCGCCGCCCCAGTCGGTGATGACGGAATTGACGATATGACTGTCGCCGGTCTTCATGCCTTCATAGGTGGGCAGCGGAACCGACGTCCAGGAATTGACCCTTCCGTCGAAGGTGGCGTTGATCCAGACCTGGAACAGGCGGTCGGTCTTGGGGTGGAAGCGATCGAAAGAGAGTTCATCGAACACCCAAAGCAGGATGAGGATGCTGCAGGTTATGCCGATGGAAAGACCCGCGATGTTGATAATGGAATAGACCCGATTTTTCATCAGGTTGCGGAAGGTGACCAGGACGTAATTTTTCAGCATGACCGTTGGATTTGGGTGGAGTACTCGGAAAAGCGGAAAAGGTTTCACCGACCGAGGGTCTAAATGAAGCCTGTATCCCGTCTTTTTTCTCTGAGACGCTAACCCAAGGATCGCGTTACAAACTCCGGGGTTGCATGACCTCCCGGATAATTTCTCCGGACACCCTCAAAATATTATCGGTATCTTTTGCGACTTATCGCCTAGGTCACGACCGGTGTGAAAAGTGAACAGATCTTCGGATGGCGGGGATACCGGTCGTGGTCTTTAGCATTTTTATCTTTTCCCTATGCAACAAAAGCCTTTTGGCAAACTACCCTCCGGCCCACGGCTGGAGCGCATCCTTAAGTCCCCTGAATACAAGGGCGACGGCTTTCAGAACATCCTCGAGACCCCCATGCTGGCCGACGACATCTCCTATTTCCGGATGTTCAAGGAATACTTTTTCCACGACGACGAACGCCGCCCCACGCATATTCTTCCCTCCGTCCGCACAGACCTGAAGACGCTCCCCGATGGCGAACCGACCCTGGTTTGGTTCGGACACTCCTCCTACTTCCTCCGCATCGAAGGCAAAAACATCCTGGTGGACCCCGTCTTCAGCGACCGCCCCTCACCGGTCCAATTTGCCGGAACAAAGGCGTATCCCATCCAAACACCCTATTCGCTGGACGATCTCCCCGACCTCGACGCCGTCATCCTCACCCACGACCACTACGACCATCTGGACTACAGTAGTATCCTCAAACTAAAGCGTCATACCAAAAAATTCTACACCGCCCTGGGCGTAGGCTCCCACCTGGCGTATTGGGGCGTGAGCGAAAGCCACATCCAGGAATTCGATTGGTGGGAAAGCGCCACGATATTTCCCGGCATACAATTGACAGCCACACCCGCCCGCCATTTTTCGGGCCGAGGCTTCACGCGCTACAAAACGTTGTGGGTGTCTTTTGTTCTTCAAACGGCCACTCACCGGATCTTCATCGGCGGCGACTCCGGCTATGACGAGTCGTTCAAAAAGATCGGACAAACCTTTGGCCCGTTCGACCTCGCCTTGGTGGAATGTGGCCAGTACGATCGCAAGTGGCCCCTCATCCACATGATGCCCGAACAAACCGTACAGGCCGCCGTGGACCTTCAGGCCCGCGTGCTCATGCCGGTGCACTGGGGCAAGTTCACGCTTTCCGTGCACCCCTGGCGCGACCCAATCCGGCGGGCTACAAAGCAAGCAGCGATCTTGGGACAGAAGTTAACCACACCCCTCATCGGCGAGGCGATCAAACTCAATAGTTATCTGCCCAATACACCGTGGTGGGAAGAACGGATGGGCTAGTGTTTTCCAGAGCATTTGGACTTTAACAAGCGAATCGTCAATGATGCTTTCCCGAAGACACTAAAGCCTTTACGGCCTTCAGCAAAGGCACCAGCTTGGCGTTGGGATCCTCATTATCAAAGGAATGCGCGTAGGTTTGTTGTGGCGTGGTGACCTGGAGGGTGCCTTGCAGGGCCGCATCGGAAGCCCTTTGCATTCCCGGGGAGGGCAGATTGGGGATACTCTCCAGGGGAACCTTCTTTAAAGTCTTCAACAAAGCACGCCACTCTCCCGAAGCCAATTTCCTTCCGGATTGCTGTACCTTTTCCTCGGCCCGAAAATTCTCTATCCGCATCACCACGCTATCGGGTGTGACGCGAATGCGCTCTTCGTACCCGCGGGTGGATTTCGTGAAATCAATTTGTTTTATAGCATCCTTTTTTTGGGCGCTGAGCGAACAGGCCGTCATCACCATCAGGGTGCTAAGCAGAAAGGCCTTGAACTGTATTTTAGGGATCCGTGGAGTCCTTATCGAAAGTGACCTGGTCCCAATGGGGGAATGCGTGTGCAGTTGTAGCGTCATAAAAATCTATCGTTCATGAATAAAAAGCCATGGCAGCAGATCCGTATCCGCGAAAGCATTGACCCAGCTGTTGTGGCCGACATCCGGGTATTCGGTATACTTTACGTCGGCATCCAATTCTTTCAGGCGGTCGCGCATTCGCCTTGAATTTTCGACTCCGACCACCTCATCTTTCTCGCCGTGGAAAAGCCAGAATGGAACACGCGCTGCGTCTTTTGAGTACGACCTCATATCGCCCCCGCCGCAGATGGCCACCGCGCCGGCAAACAATCGCGGGTAACGATACACGGCCTCCACGGTGCCCATGCCGCCCATCGACAAACCGATGATGTAAACCCTTCTTCTGTCAACGCCCTCGTTTTCCTTCATATTTTCCAAAAGCTCCATAACCGTTTTCAGGGCGCGGGTGATCGTGTAGGCTTTATAGTTGAAATCCAGGTCGAGCGGATATTTGTTCCGTTGGAATTTGACGGACGCCCAATAGTCATTTTCCGGACATTGGGGCACCACCACAAAGCAGGGAAACGTGCGCCGGTTCTCCGGTTTCAGAAACACGCTTCCACCCCACTGAAGCTGTTTTTCGTTGTCGGTTCCCCGTTCGCCGGCGCCATGGAGCAACAGGACGAGGGGATATTTTTTGAGCGGATCATAGTTTTCGGGATATAAGATCCGGTATGGCATGGGCAGGCCCGGCGTTCCGGTGAAGGTGTGCTTTCGATAAAGCGAAAAGTCCTGCGCGGTGGCCAGGGACACCAGGGTGGAAAACAGGAAGAGTAAACCGGGTGATTTCATAAGCGCTGTTGGGGGATCAGAAATAAGGTAAAGCATTAAAAACAAAAAAGCCAGGCGGTTGGCCTGGCTTTTTGTACTGCAATGATGTCTTATTAATTGGCTAAACGTACGTTAACCGCATTCAAGCCTTTTTTGCCTTCTTTGAGTTCAAAAGTGACTTCATCATTTTCGTGAATCTGATCGACAAGAAGTCCTGAGATGTGTACAAAATACTCTTGTCCTGTTGCTGTTTCCTTGATGAATCCGAATCCTTTGGATTCATTAAAGAATTTTACTGTTCCTTCTTTCATTATTAATAATTATAAAAACTTGGGGCAAAGATAAGGGAATATTTCCAAGTTATAAGCATAGCTTCCTTCCCAACCAAAGAAAATTCTCATTCCCGGTTTTCAGAGGATCGCAAAATACTTTCCGACATAATGCAACTAATCACCGCAACTTTGCGTATTGAGAGTAGAAAGAATTATGTATAACTTACTGATAAACAACGAGAAACAAACAAAATTTCCCTGGAGAAGCCTTCTCCGGAAGGGTGTGTTGTCTGGCGGAAGATTGCAGAATTTAAATAGTGAAAAACCTGCAGAAGGAGATATGGGTATGGAATGGAACACCGTGTATTTAAGAGGAAAGTCAAACTTCGAAAACGAGGTACGGCACAATCTGGAGCATAATGGCTTCAGGTTTATGCCCGGTTTCTCGCACGAAAAAGGACTAGCCCTCTATTGGATCGAGGACAAACAGTGCCTCCGTGAATTTAAAAAAGCCATCGGTAGCAAGACCGTGTTTAAGTACAGACTGCGATTTTATAACAGCATCGAAGAGTTTGTAGAATCAAAACACAACGCTTCTACCCTGCGCGAGCCCTTAAGGAGCAGCCTTTAATGTTTTTGGCCGCCGGGGCCCGATACCCGTTATTACTCGTGTTAGCAGCAATCGATTCCTAAGACTTTTTCTTCAGCCAAGTATCCGTCGCCTCCACCAGTTCTTCTAAAAATTCCTTTTTTCCTTTTTTGAACGAATGGTCGGCACCTTCAAAAGTCACCAGCGTAGCCGTTGGCAGCTTGCTGCAGACCTCGGTGATCAGATCCATTTGGGCGAGGGCGTCTCTTGTACCCTGCAAAAACAGCATGGGGACCTTCACACTCGCCAGGTGCTCTGCCCGCTCCATTGTGGGCAAACCGGCCGCGTGAAGTGGAAAGCCGTAGAAGACGAGGCCTTTCACAAAGCCCTTGTCGTTTGCCGACAAATAGCGCGACGACATCCGGCCTCCGAACGATTTACCAGCGGCATAGAGCGGGACCCCGGGAGGCGTTACGCTTTGAGCGCGCTCTAACGCAGCCCCTACCGTCTTTTCGGCGACGGCGGCCACATCCGGTCTTTTTTTCCCGTGCTCCATAAAAGGAAAGTTGTAGCGAAAGGTGCCAATGCCGCGGTCGGCGAGTTGGGTGGCCAGCTTCTCCATAAAATTGTGGGTCATACCCGCGCCGGCGCCATGGGCTAGCGCCAGGATAGCCTTCGGGTTGTCGGGGAGAAACAGGATGGCTGAAACATCGCCGATGCTGTCGGAAACCTTGAACGTGATGGATTGAGTTTTCATTCGTGCTCGGGTAAGAATATGGGGAACACGAAGATATAGAAATTAGTACGTCATTGCGAGGGAGCAAGGCCCTGCCCTTTCCTTACCTTAACCTATCCCGGAAAAAGCGCGAACCTGCTCCACATCGCAATGACGATTTAACTAAGGACGACCAAACTAAGGTTGCATCGCAGCGCCCCAATAGTTGTTGACGTCGTTAAAATAAGTATGATCGTTCGTGGCGGGCCAATGCAACTTGTCAAAGCCCGGCATGTCGGCAAAGCTGGCGCGGTCGCGGTCAAGGATAAAACACTCCTTGTCAGGATTCAGGTACAGCTTGCTGAACGGTATGGCAAATAATTTCCCCCCCAATCCGAGGAAGGCCCCGAATTCGAGCACGACATAATCGATTCCCCCGCTCACAATGTTGATCATGAGGTTGTCGATATTGCCCAAGCGTTCACCTTTTGTGTTTTCAAC
Source organism: Chryseolinea sp. (assembly GCA_036525235.1). Classification (GTDB taxonomy): domain Bacteria; phylum Bacteroidota; class Bacteroidia; order Cytophagales; family Cyclobacteriaceae; genus Chryseolinea. The sequence goes on from DATDAV010000146.1 coordinate 113,432, forward strand.
CGGATCGCCAATAATACTGGTGGCCGTTAACCGGCGCACCGGCATGTTGGCCGACGGACCTTCGTGGTTGCGTCCGGTCACATTGTCGACTTCATAATCCTTTCCATGCACATTCATAAAACCTCCTGCTTTTGGTTGAACATCTTTTTCAATGGAAGTGCTAATAAAAATCATGCAAAGTAAAAGAGCATCCTCCCGGCGCGTGGCAGCCCATCCCCGAAGACAAGCTGTGGAATTTACCCGCCATTGGGGTCTTATGTAAACAGTTCGACGGGCGTTCTGTTCTGAAATTATTTTTTAAAACGCGTGTGCTTCACGCCCTTTTTTGTCTTGAAGAGACGTTGGAAGAAATTGCGGTCGGAGCGCGACATGCTACAGTCTAGTTTACCTGACAACTCCGGCGACAGCGCCGGGAAGTGCGCGCCGGTGATGGCCTTGAGCTCGGGATCTTTGTTCATGCGCTGCAGCATGCCGGCCACGATGGGCAACGCCGTGGCAGAACCCTGTCCCATGGACGTGCTCCGGAAGTGAATGGCAGGGTCGTCGGCTCCCACCCAGCAGCCGATCACCAATTTCGGGGTGATGCCGATGAACCAGCCGTCGGCATTGGATTGCGTGGTGCCGGTTTTGCCGGCCAGGTCGTTGCTGAGTCCGTATTTGGAGCGCAGACCCGAGCCCGTGCCTTCGTTCACCACCCGCTTCAGCATATGCAGCATGATCTCAGCCGTTTCTTTTGACAGGGCGCGGTCGGACTTGTTGTCTTTGCCAAACGAATCAAGACGCTTGCCCTGGTTCGTGGTGATGGCCGTGATGTAGACCGGCTTCCGGTAATTTCCCCCATTCGCAAAAACGCTATACGCTCCCACCATTTCCATCATAGAAATTGACGGCGTGCCCAGGGCAATGGACGGTACCGCGGGCAGGTCGCTGTGAATGCCCATGCGGCGGGCGATGGCGATGGCATTGGGAATGCCGGCCTTTTCCAGCAGCTTCACCGACACGGTGTTGACAGAACCGGCCAGGCCGCCCTCCATGGAATATTTCTGGTCGTAGGTTTCAGAGTTGGAATTCTCAGGCGTCCATCCCTCCATGTTGGTGTATTCCGTCCGACGTGCCGAGGTGTAGTCGCAAGGGCTTATCCCCTGCTCGATGGCGGCGGCATACACAACGGGTTTGAACGTTGACCCCACCTGTCGCCGCGTGCTCTCGCGGACGTGGTCGTATTGAAAGAATTCATGGTCGATCCCTCCCACCCAGGCTTTCACGGCGCCGGTGCGCGGGTCGGTGGCCAGCAAGCCGGCCTGCAAGAACTGGAGATGGTGAAGCAACGAATCGTAGACACTCATTTTCATTTCGCGCTCGCCTTGCCAAGTGAAAACCTTTCGCATGCCGCTTTTTTTCAGGTCGGCCATGATCTCCTTTTCAGGACGGCCATCGACGGATTCGGAAATGTATTGGGGAAGGGACTTCACTTTCGACGCAGCTGCACTCTTGAGGCTGCGCTTGTCCACCTGCCCGGCAAACCGGGTCTGCAATACTTTCATGTGCGTCTGCATGGCGGCCTCGGCATAGCGCTGCAGGCGCGAGTCGATGGTGGTGTATATCTTCAGGCCGTCGGTATATAAATTATAGGGTGTGCCGTCTGGTTTTTTATGATCCTGGCACCAGGCCAGCAGCTCGGCTTTGAGGTAGGCGCGGAAGTAAGGCGCCAGACCGGAGTTGTGGGTGATCTTTTGGTACCGCAAGGTCAAGGGAAGGGCTTGCAGGGAGTCGGCTTCTGCCTTGGTGAGGTATTCGTATTTCTTCATCTGCGCCAACACGACATCCCTTCGCAGTTTGGCGCGTTCGGGAAACAGCCGCGGGTTGTAGGTGTGTGTGGCTTTGAGCATCCCGATGAGCACGGCGGCCTGGTCGGTGGTGAGCTTATTCACGGGTGTGGAGTAAAAGCGCTCCGCCGCGGTCTTGATGCCATAGACGTTGTCGCCAAAGGGAATGGTGTTGAGGTAGAGCACGATGATCTCATCTTTCGAATAGACGCTCTCCAGCCGGCGGGCGATGATCATTTCCTGGATCTTGTTCACCGCCAATGAGAACATCACGTGCGGCTGGCGGGGATACAGGTTCTTGGCCAGTTGTTGGGTGATCGTACTTCCTCCCCCGGCGGATTCGCTTTGAAAGAAAATACCTTTCACCAGCACCCGGAACATGCTTCGGGTGTCGATACCCGAATGCTTGTAGAAGCGCGCGTCCTCGGTGGCGATCAGGGCGTTTTTGAGTCTTTTGGGGATGTCTGAGCCCGGAACGGTGGAACGCTCCTGGAGATAATACCGGCCCAGCAAAACGCTGTCGGCGCTATACACTTCGGTGGCCACCTGGTGGCGGATGTCGCGCAACTCGTCGCGGCCCGGCACGTGGCCGAAGACGCCAATCCAAACCATGACCACAAACACGACGGCGAGTATGCAAAGTCCGGCAAAGAAAAATAGTATAGAGCGAATGATCCGCTGGTGGCGGAGCGACTGCTGGATAAGGCGGTTCAGGATCGCTTTGCAGCGTTCAACAAGTTCAAAAAATGATTCTTTCATAAGAGGGTCCGGCAAAACTAACGACAACGGCGCGACAAAAAGCATGCGCGTTTTCTATTTCTCCGGTCAATGGTAGAAACCGGCCTTATTGCGTTGATTCGCGCTTTGAAGATGATGTGAGGTGTTCGGATCATACACGGGTGTGTATATTTTCCACGACCTCATCTGGTGGAGTGACTACCTCGGGTGAAAAAATGCAAAGAACCGCAAAGACGCAAAGGGCGCAAAGTTAACGCAAAGAAATTCCCTGTATTTGCTCTGCGTTAACTTTGCGTCCTTTGCGTCTTTGCGGTTAAACTCCTGAATGCCGAGCCCTACTCGCTCTTCAAAACCTCCGCTGGGTTGCTCCTCACCGCCCTCATCGTCTGCGACCCGATCATCATCATGGCGATCAGCAACACCACCAGCAAGCCGACGAACAATTCTGTGATTTGTACGGGTGTATGATAGGGAAAATTCGTGAGCACGATGCTTTCGAAAAAGAAATACGTTGCCGGCAGGGCAATGAGCGCCGAAATCGATAGAAGCAATAGAAAATCGCGACTCAGTAAGAATACAAGGTTGCCGGCAGTGGCGCCCATTATCTTTCGGATGCTTACCTCTTTTAGTCTTGTCTCGGTTGTGAATACCACCATTCCGAACAATCCCATCGATGCAATAGAAATGGCAAGGAACGAAAGGAAGCCAATGATCTTGATCATAGCGGAAAATTCGCTGTAGGCATCTTCTATTGCTTCGTCATAAAATTCAGCCTGAAAGGGATGAACACGATCGATCTTCTTCCACACGGACGCGATCTTCGTCAGCGTCCCCGGCATGTCCGCGCTTTGTATTTTGGCATTAATAATAGCCCGGTCACCGGGTGTCCAAAACAGGAATGCCACCGGCTCGATGAGGTTCTCGACCCTGCCATAGTGAAAGTCGTTCATTACTCCAACAATAGTCATCTTGCGTCCATGTACTTGGAAACTATCAAAGGTTATCTCCTCCCCGATGGCTTTCTCAGGGTCGCCGCCTCCGATGTTAAGTCGTTTTAACACTTGCTGGTTAACGATCACTTCCGTGGCGGCGTCCGCTGTGGTGGGTCGGGCCCTGAAATTTCCTCCCGCGGCGAGCTTGTGTTCATGCAAACGCAAATAGTTTTCATCGACGTGGTTGGTCAAGACCAGCACCGAGTCGCGCGAATCTTCGTATTTCATATAACCTCCCCAAGCATTCCCTACACTGGTGATGATCAACGAACGGGAGAGCGCCGTTATTTCGGGCATCTCGCTCAATTCCTTGACAAGGGCATCGGGAGTATTGCCCTGCATGTTGATGTTCAAGATGTTTTCTGTTTTGAAGCCCAGGTCGAATGCCAGTATGTTTTTATACTGCACATAACCAACCGCGGTGGCGGTTATAAAAATCAGTGTGACCGTGTATTGAATCACCACCAACGTGCGTCTGACGGTGACGTGTTGAAATACTTTCACCGACGACACATTCCTGAGCGCATTGATTGCGCTGACTTTCGAAAAGAATAGAGCAGGCATAAAGCCGGCCATCATACCTACCGCGATCGAAAAGACGACAAAGGCGGCGACCATAGGCGGCGTAAGCTCCAGCTTCACCATGCGTTGCATCTCGGGCGCTATGTTTATCAGTTGCGGTCGCAACACAAGGAATATGAAGTATGAAAGAAAAAGGGCCGCCAGGGAGATGATAATCGCCTCCGCGAGGAATTGCTGCCGGATCTGGCTCCTTCCTGCGCCGATCGCTTTGCGAAGCCCCACTTCCTTAAAACGGCGCATGGCACGCGCCGTCGAAAGATTGGAATAGTTGAAACACGCAGAGAGTATCACCACGAATGCAAGGCCACCGAGTATCCAAATCACAACGGGAGGCATGTGCGGCCCCACGGGACCCATCGGGCGACGGAGTTCCTCTCCGACCACAATCTCATATAAAGGAAGAAGCTCGAGCTGGATCTTCGTGTCCTGATAGCCACCGGGATCCTCAGCGAGATTTTCCTCCCTGGCAATGGCATTGAGCTGTGACTGGATCGAGGCCTTGTCGGCATTTTCGGGCAGAAGAAGGTACACGTAGTTCGTATACATATTTGCCCAAGCCTCAAAATGTTTATCATTTTTATTGATCTTTTCCGCCGTGGAGAACGATACCAGTGCTTCGAAGCGGACATGCGAAAAGAACGGAACGTCCTTCATGACGCCGGTCACCTGGTAGTCCAGCGTATCGAATTTGATCGCTTTGCCGAGTGCCGATTCGTTGCCGAAGAGTTTCTTGGCGGCGGTCTCCGTAAGCACGATCGAGTAAGGATCATTGAGCGCCGTGGCAGGATTTCCTTCCAGCATCGGAAATGTAAATATCCTGAACAGCGATGGCTCGGCCCAGAAGCCCGTGATGGGAACGATGTTGTCGCCAACTTCCGCGTCCTGCGAAAAGTCGTTGCGCAGAATGGCCACTTCTTCAATGCCGGTCATTTTCTCGCGGATCAGCTTTCCGGTTTTTATGGATGTGGTTCCAAACTTGCCGTTTTGGACACCCTTGGAACTCGCTATGTTGGTGATGCGATAGATCCTGTCACCCTGCTTGTGAAACCTATCGTACGAGCGCAGGTCGAGTACAAACGCAATCAGTAGTAACCCGACGGACATGCTAATGGCAAGGCCAACAATATTGATGGACGAGAACAGCCTGTTGCGCATTAAGTTGCGTCCCGATGTTTTGATGTAGCTTCCGATCATGATCCAGTTGACTAGGAGGTTTACAAATTTTGGTGCGCGCACCGTATAGGTTCTAAAGAACTTGAATGCATCGATGATGTAGATGAGCTTCGCGCGGCGCGGACCTTTCGCTTCAACATTCCGCTCGAAATATTCATGGAGGTCTCCCAGGAGATCCTCAACGAGCTGGGGTTTGCAATACCATTCAACGAATCGTTGCGCCCACTTCGGCGGCTGATGGTGGTTATCCCGATGGCTATCGGGAGTTGGTTGCCGGGCGCTCATGCTTTTTTCCAGACCAATGAAGGAATTTTGTCCCAGAGTTGATCGCGCATCGACTTGGCTCGTACCAAGGCTGCCCTTCCCGGGATCGTGAGCTGATAAAATCGCTTGCGTTTACCGCCACGCGTTTTAGTCGCTTCACCCAACTGACTTTCCACCAGGCCTTTCTCTTCGAGGCGACTGAGTACGGCGTGCATTACGCCGAGCTTCACGGAACGCCCGGTGTGATTGGAGAGTTCGTCGCATATCGCAACGCTGTAGGCTTCTTTCATCAGCGCAGCGATGGTAAGCAACACCAGTTCTTCGAATTCTCCGAGGTTTGTGCCCTTCACGTTATTAATTACGTAAATGTATGTATAATGGATTCAGAATACATACATCCTGTGCGTAAATATTAGAAGTCCGGCATGCTAAAAAGAGTTTCCAGAAAATTGAGGGCTCGATTTTGGCGACGTGAAAGGTTAAACTCACCCAGCCGTCATTCCGACTTCAGATTCTTGACAGGGTTGGCAATCGCCGCACGAATGGCCTGATAACTGACCGTCGCCAGCGTAATCAGCAGCGCGCCTGCCACGGCTACGGCAAAGATCCACCACGAAATTTCCGTGCGATATTCATAGTGACTGAGCCAGCCGCTAAACAGGTACCATGCCATTGGTGTGGCCACCAGGCAAGCGACAATCACCAGGATGACAAAATCCTTCGAGAGCAACCTCCATAAGTTGCCGACGGACGCCCCCAGTACTTTTCGGATCCCTATCTCTTTGGCTCGCTGTTCGGCAACGAACGAAGCAAGACCGAACAACCCCAGGCAGCTGATGGCAACGGCGAGTACAGCAAAGATCGAAGCCAATTTCCCAACACGAACCTCAGATGAAAACTTCTGTGCAAATTCCTGATCTACGAATTTAGGATCGAATGGAGCGTTGGGAATTATTTTCTTGAACACGGATTCCACCAGGGCGATGGATTCAGAAGCACTTTTATCGGGGTTTAATCTCAGGTTGATCCAATTGACGGAGTTGTAGTTGAGCATATAAATCGCTTGTCTTACCGGAAAGTAGGGCGACTGATTAAGAACGTCCTTGACGACGCCGATGACATGGAATTTGTCTGGTCCCCAGGTAACCTCCATCCCCACAGGATCCTTCACACCCATAAACTTCACGGCGGCCTCGTTCAGGATAATAGCACTGGAGTCGGTCGAATGATCGCGCGAAAAATCTCTTCCTTCTTTGATCTCCCAGTTTATCGTTTTTCCATACTCGTGAGTCGTCTTGATCGTTGCAAAACCCGGCGTTAAGTCAGGATCTTTTCCTTTCCAGTCAAATCCTCCGTTGTTGTTCCAAATATCCGTCAAGGGACTCTGCGACTCGGAAATTTCCAATACAGCTCCAGCGTTCTTGAGCTCATTGCGCAGCACGTCAAACTTGCCCCTGAAGTCATCCGATTTCATTAAGATCATCACGAGCCCGGTTCGATCATAGCCAATCGGCCGGTCTTTGGCGTATTGAATCTGACGATAGACGATGACAGTTCCTATAATCAGGGTTACGGACACCGTAAATTGGACAACTACAAGGATTTTTCGCGGAAGAGAAGAGAACCGCCCGCCTTTGAATATACCTTTCAAGACCTTGACGGGTTGGAACGAACTTAAATAAAGAGCGGGGTACGACCCGGCCGTCAATGTTGTTACGGCAATAAATCCTGCACTCGCCAGCCAGAACCATGGATTCATCCAATCGATGCTAATTCTTTTGTCAGCCAGTTCGTTGAACCCCGGCAGCGACAGCATGACGATGCCCATGGCTACGACAAAGGCAAAAACAACAACAAGAAACGATTCGCTCAGAAATTGATTAATCAATTGACTCCTCACCGAGCCGATCGTCATCCGGATCCCGACCTCCTTGGCGCGCTTCTCCGAACGCGCTGTGCTTAAGTTCATAAAGTTGATACAGGCCAGGAGCAACACAAACCCTCCTATAAAACCAAACATCCAGACCATTTGAATTCTGCCGCCTGCTTGCTTGCCGTCCTTGAAATCCCGACGCAGATACCAATCACTCATCGGAAGAAGAATCAATTCGGGATCGAATTTCTGTTCGTCCTTAACAGCATTGAATTTTACTTTCTTGATTTTTTCGGACACGGCCTTCATATCCGCACCGGGATTCACTTGCACAAACATTTGGAACGAATTATCACCCCAATGCGTCAGCGATTCTTTTACCCAGTCTTCTGTAATATAAAGTTCCCAACTGGCTATGAAGTCGAGGTCATGAAATGTTGTGTTGTGGGGGAGATCTTCGTAAACACCAATGACCTTGACTTCATATTTGTTATCGATCTGCAGCGCTTGATTTATGGGATCGTGGTCTCCAAAAAGAGCTTTCGCGGTAGATTGTGATAGCAGTATGGATGAGGGGTCATGTAATCCCCGACGGGTTCCGTTAACCATCTTCAAGCTCAACATCTCCGGAAAATCTTCCTGGAAGTAGTTTCCGATTTTGCCAATAAAATGATCACCGACGGATAAAATATGCTCTCCTGTCCAGGTAGACATGGAAATATACTTGAAGTCAGAGCCGTATCCGGTACGCAATGCATTTTCGAATGGACGGGGTACGGCGTTGCCAGTTCCCCTGTTGCCGTTGAAGGTCGAATGTTGAAGCACCTGCGCTATATCGCGGTAGTTGCCGTGGTACTGATCGTATGAAAGTTCATCATGGATCCAAAGGCCGATCGTCATGGCAACAGCCATTCCCAGGGCGAGTCCACCAATATTTATGAAAGAATTACCTCTGTTTTTGTTGAGGTTGCGAAAGCCTACTTTGAAGTAATTCCGGAACATATCGTATGGATTAGGTGATGCATATCTATTTCTTCGAAGAGCAAACGGCCGTAAATAGTGAAGGACTTGGTACCAATAATTCAGCCGCGCACGTACCAACGACTGGCGTTTGGCCTGAACATAAAATTTCTCTTCCAGGTCGCCAGTGACCTCTTCGATCAAATCATGTCGCAGGAAAGCCTGCAGTAGTTTTGTAGCGCGTATCGGTGGTCGTTTTGTACTATCCTTCACAATCAGTTTGCGTTTTTACGTCAAATCTTCAGATTCGCCATCGCTGAAACTAGTCCCAGAGCGACGCCCGAAAAACACGCGACACGTTGAGTCGTGTTTCTTTTATTATCTACTTAATTGTAGAACAAATTTAGCATTTGTTTGATTTGTTCTACTATTTAGTATGAAATACTAGGGAGTTTCAGGAAGGTTACAGACCCGATTAACTTTTTTCGGTACGCACACTTTGAGCATTTGTCCTACTCAAATCAAACCACATCTTTATAATGGAATTCTTCGCACGGATAGCCCTCGAAACATGGGTGGACTATCCGGTGAACCCGAAAAGTGTTCTTATAAGTTACTGTGAAATAGAGGGTTGTGAGACTATAGACCATCCGCTCACGATTCGTCAGCGCATTGGACCAGGTTGAGCGGGAATGACATAGACCTTTTCGCCCTCTCGAAAATCGCTGTCTGCCGCCGCCCTCACGGTCAGGGTATTCTCTACCAAAGCCACGACGATCTCGCCGTGGCTCCCAAAAAATCTGATCTGTTGCACCTCGCCGCTCCAACCCGTCTGGTCCGTCCTGGAAAGACAAAAGTCTTCCGGCCGGGCGATCGACGCGGGGGCATCCCCTACTCCACCGGACAACCGCTTGGATTGGGATGGCGTCAGGAGGTTGAAGGTTCCGAACAGGCCGGCGGCGTAGGCGTTCGCCGGCTGGCGATAGATGTTTTGAGGCGTACCTTTTTGAACGATCTGCCCGTCTTTCATAATGATGATCTCGTCGGCCCAAGGCAGCGTGTCGTCCGGATCATGCGACACCAGCATGCAGGTGATGTTGAGGCGGTGGCCGATGTCGTCGATGACCGATTTCAGGATGTTCTTGTGCACCATGTCGAGGTTTGTAAACGGCTCGTCCAGCAACAGCAACTGGGGTGAGCCGATGAGCAGTTTTGCGAGGGCCACACGCTGCCGCTCGCCACCCGACAAGTGATCGGTTTTGCGCGAAAGGACATGGGTGATTTCGCAAACGTCATACAACGTATGGGCCACCGTGTCAGGAATTTTGTTCGCATACTGCAACACCTGCTCGATGCGCAACGACTTGGGCAACTCGAAATGTTGTGACAAATAGCCGATGGACGGATGACCGGGCACAAGCTTTTCGCCGGCACCCAACACGCGTTCACCCTTAAAGAGTACTTCGCCCTCGTCGGGTTGATTCAGGCCGCCGATGGCTTTGAGGAGCGAGCTTTTTCCAGAACCCGTCTCACCGGCGATGGCAATCTTTTGAAGTCTCGCCTGCGAAAAGCTGATGTCGTTCAACACATAGCCTTCTTCTTTTCGGATGCGAAGACCGGATACTTTTAAGAATGTCATCTGCGTTTCTTAGGGCTTAATTTGGGGATATTATTTTGAGTAGTTTCCGGTTATGCTCCACAACATTTTTTGAACTTCTCCCCTTTTCCACACGGACACGGATCGTTGCGTTCGATGGTAGCCTTGGCCGGCACCTCGCGTTTTGCGGCCATGTCCTGGTGGAACGCTTGCGCGAGCAGCGCATAAAGGTCGGGATGATTCTTCTTTAACAACTCGGGACGCTCAAAGAAATATTCGCCCACCACGGCCAGGAACTCGCTCTCGTTGGTGGCGCCATAGACATCGATATCGCTCTTGCCTTTCAGAATATCTTTGATGGACGCGTGGATGAGGTCCAGCCAAGGCCGCGCATACGCTTTATTGTTGAGGACCGTGGGAATGCCATCGATGTTACCGTCCTCCTTGTCGAGCAGGTGGATGAATTCGTGGATGCCAACGTTGTGTTTGTCGGACCGGTTGCTGAAACCTTCGTGCAGGGCGGGTTTGGACAGGATCATTTTGCCCTGCAGGTTGCCGCTGCCCACCATGCCCAGGATGGCTTCGTCCTTGCTGCCGATGTCGTAGTCGCGGTCGAAATGGCCGGGGTAGAGCAGCACTTCGTCCAGAAACGTATAGTCCCACTCCGGGAAGCCGAACACGGGGATGGCGGCACTGCTGGCCACCAGGAGTTTGTCGGTAATATCGACGGTGGTCTCAATGCCGGTGACGCGAACGTTGACCAGAAAGCGCATGACATCGATTTCGAAGCGCTTTTTCTCGTCAGCCGAAAGGCTGCGGTAAAACCCTACCTGCTCCTCCAAAATCAACCTCCAGGACGGGGGAAAGTCGCCGCTCACCTTTTTCTTTCGGTGCTGGCCGCTATAAAAGATGGAAAACGCGATGATAAAGGCAATGATGATAAAAAAGGGGATCATACCACGGGCGCCCAATTTTAAGGGATGGCAATTTAATAATATATTTGCCCCCTTATTTCAAAATCATGATTTCAGTTGACGCGGTCAGTGTAGAGTTTAACGGTTCGGCCCTTTTTAGCAACATCACCTTTAACATCAACGAAAACGATCGCATTGCCCTCATGGGCAAGAACGGCGCGGGCAAATCCACGCTGCTTAAGATCATTGCGGGCGTGAGCAAACCCACGCGGGGAAAAGTGTCGGCCCCCAAAGAGGCCGTGATCGCCTACCTGCCCCAGCACCTGCTGACGGAAGACAAAGACACGGTATTCCAGGAAGCCTCCAAAGCCTTCTCGAAGATCCTGGACATGAAAAAAACCATGGACGACCTCAACGTGCAGCTCGAAACACGCACGGACTATGAGTCGGACGAATATTCGCGCATCATCGAACAGGTGTCGGAGTTGAGCGAGAAATACTATTCCATCGAAGAGATCAACTTCGACGCCGAAGTGGAAAAGACCCTGCTGGGCCTTGGCTTCCTTCGCTCGGATTTTAACCGCCCCACCAAAGAGTTTAGCGGCGGCTGGCGCATGCGCATCGAACTGGCCAAGATCCTGCTGCAAAAGCCCGACCTGATCCTGCTGGATGAGCCCACCAACCACATGGACATCGAATCGATCCAGTGGCTGGAAGAATTTTTGATCAACAACGCCAAGGCGGTGATCGTGATCAGTCACGACAAAATGTTTGTCGACAACCTGACCAACCGCACCATCGAAGTGACGATGGGCCGCATCTACGACTACAAGACCAACTACACGCACTACCTGCAACTGCGCAAGGAACGCCGCGAACAACAACAAAAACAATTTGACGACCAGGCCAAACAAATTGCCGACATCCAGCAATTTATCGACCGCTTCAAAGGCACCTATTCCAAAACGCTGCAAGTGCAATCGCGCGTAAAGATGCTGGAGAAAATAGAGATCGTCGAAGTAGACGAAGTGGACAGCTCGGCGTTGAACCTGAAGTTCCCCCCTGCCCCCCGCTCCGGAAACTATCCCGTGATCATCGAGGGCATGACCAAAAAATATGGCGACCACATGGTGTTCGGCGACGCCAACGTGACCATCGCACGCGGTGAACGCGTGGCGCTGGTGGGCAAGAACGGCGAAGGCAAGTCCACGCTCGTGAAGGCCATCATGGGGGAAATTGATTTCGAAGGAAAGATGCAGCTGGGCCACAACAGCATGATCGGCTACTTCGCACAGAACCAGGCTGCATTGCTGGAGGAAGACATTACGGTTTTTGATACGATCGACCAGATCGCGCAAGGTGATGTGCGTTCGAAGATCAAAGACATTTTGGGTGCTTTTATGTTTGGCGGAGAAACGATCGAGAAGAAAGTGAAGGTGCTCTCCGGTGGAGAGCGTACACGCTTAGCGATGATCAAACTGTTGTTGCAGCCTGTGAACTTGTTGATCCTGGATGAGCCTACCAACCACTTGGATATAAAGACTAAAGATATTCTGAAAGAAGCGCTTATTGCTTTTGATGGCACCTTGATTCTTGTTTCGCACGATCGGGATTTTCTGGATGGCCTGGCGACGAAAGTGTTTGAGTTTGGGAACAAGCGGATCAAGGAACACTTTGAGGATATCAATGGGTTCTTACGGAATAAGAAGATGGAGAATTTACGGGAGATTGAGCGGAACAACAAATAGGGCATCGTTCAGAGGCCAAAGCCCTTTCAGAATCTTATTGTTGACCCAACCTAAAGGCCTTGCCTTTGCACACAATAGATGCGGGCAGCCCCCTTCCAGACCTGCCATAGGAGCAGTCAGGGCTAAAGCCCGGAAAAGTTGAGGTGTCTTTGTCCCTGGCCTAAAGGCCAGGGTTATTCAAGCTTCGGACCGCCCCATGCTAACGCCCTTTGCCACAACCCTCAGCATATTGGAGCACACCATCGACAACAGTCATACCGAATTCTACAGCAGTTCCCAAAGGGCTATAGAGTTTAACACGTGCATGGACTTGTCCCTTGTAGAGCGATCCAAGAACCCTCGGCCCAAGAGCTGAACCACAACCGAATAACCCTGGCCTTTAGGCCAGGGTTAAGCGCAACTCCTCGTCCCGGGCTTTAGCCCTGACCTCACCGACTGTACAGTTTTCGATCAGCGAAAGAATATCTCCACCGCCTTGTTGGTGTTCTTCACCAACAAGCGACGAGGGGGAATGTATTATTGTTGGTGAAGCACCAGCATGAGCACACATTAAGTGAGGGACGTTGCCGAAAAATGTTGTTGGTGAAGGACACCAACAACGGCGGCCGTATCACACGATGGTGATTTCCTCGATGGGGTTGGCTACCAAAGTGTTTGAATTTGGTAACAAGCATATCAAGGAGCACATTGAGGATATCAATGGATTCTTGCGAAATATGAAGTATGAAGATGAAGAACCTGCGAGAGATTGAGCAATAACACGAATTGATAAAGCGTTTACGGGTTTCTATCCGTTCACCCCCAATTCTGCCAAGTAAGTTCAACAGGGTCTCTGTAAAACCCTTTACCAAGTTCCAGGTAAACCACAGGCTCCAGAGATTTGTCAATCCCAAGAAGTATGGCCAGGGGCAATGCGCGCATAGCCTCTTTTGGCATCTCTGAGGGATCGCCCGAAAATATTTCCCAACCATCCTCATCCCATCGCATTACTTCAGTTGCTCTTTCGCCAAACAGAACACTCAAGTCGGTCACCACGGTAGATTCGCGGGGCACAGGATAATTCCATTCCTGGACCAACCATCGCCAAACCGGTTGTGAGGCGACGTCAAATGCTGTTGACATGTCGGGAATGTCAAGCGTATGATGTTCTTCATCCGGCAAAATTTGCAAGACTTGAATTCCATCCTGCTTATAAAAATCAAACACGCCCAGGGTCATTATTTTGCTCCAGGATTCGTGAGTTCTTGAAAGTGAAAATGAGCCAAATGAATCTACGCTTAACGCTAAGGTTTGCCAATCCGCGCCGTTCCGTAGCACTTCAATCATTCGCCCGATAATGGTCGTTACTTCATTCTTGGAATAAAATGCACCACCGGCAAAAACGAGCTCGACACCAAAGGTTTCACTACATCCTATTGTATACGCAAACCGTGGCGTTGGGCCGCCGGTCACTAAAGTCACATGATTCCCATGGTTTTCGATGTTGGATCGAATCGTTCTAAAAAAATTTATTTTATCTGTCATTCAAAGGAATTACAAGAAATCGAGCGGAATACCGCCAAATAATTAGTGATCCAGAAACAAATCTTGCGCAACAATAGCCGGAAGATTTGCACCGATCCGATTCTCACTTACGGTTAAACTCTCTCAAAAACGAATCCACTACCGGGGGCACTGGACTTCTCTTCAAACTGTCCAACCCAAACCATGCTTCGCACTATACACTGCGTTTAAACTATCATCCGCCGTGTTCAGTTTGGTAGATGTTCTCGCCAAACTGTCAAACCTTGTCGAGTCTGTCGTAACACGCGGCAAAAATAAACTCTTTTACGGAGGCCACCGCACCCTTAAAAGAATGGGAACAGCAGCAACCAGAGAGTTGAAACAGGCTCGGTTTTATCAGTCAAAATCCGTGTATATCCTTTGCCCTTTGCCAGTATCTCTGAAGAACAGGTTTCGCTTTTGAGGTCTCTTTGTTAGAGGGTTCGCCAGAAAAATGACAGTACTTTTCAGGATAATTTTCATTGCCGTATTTACTCCACTCCAAATATGCCTCATTCGTAAATGGCATTTGAAGATCAAATTTTATCTTTTTCCCTGTACGTATGCAAAAACCAAATGTCATTACTGGCACGTCTGATAATAATTTTTTATCCCAACCGTCACTGCTAAACTTATCGATTGTCACCACCGATCCGATATAGTTCTCCATAAATCCAAGGAGGACTTTCTCATAGTTAGGCTTCCTTTTGAATTCCAATTGACTATTCTGAATGACTCTTTCAAAGAATTTCCATGCCTTTCCGTCAATTGAATCAAATGTATCAATTAAACTTTTCGTCGTTTTTATACCAAATTCTATGTTATTATCATGCGAGTATCCATAAAGATTCATCGAAGTAAGGATAGCGGAGCTTTCGTTTGCATAATACTTTGCATGAAGTCTTTGCTCGTATCGGATTTCTATATTCGGAAATTGCTTTAAAAAAAGAACATCGTCGGCTGATAAACTCTTCGACTTCTCCAACGCATTCTTGCCATAAATCACAGTAATCTGAAGTTTGTGATCCTCCATTTTTGATTTGAGAATGTCCCGCAACCGCGCGTGAAACTTGATAAATGGAGAGATTAGGATAAGGTTTTCTTTGGCCTCGCTAATGACCTTCGATACCTCAGCATTCAACTCGTCTTCTGCTAAAAACTTTGCCATAGCCCAAATATTTGTAGCTTCTTCAAAAACCGGTATCGACTCCAGGTGGGCTAGCAATCAGATTGGATCAGGAGGGACAAGGAATCGTTGACCTAATTTTGTGATTTTACTTCAGTCAAACAAGCGAGGAGGTCACCTTTTTCCGAATAGCCTAATAATTCTCCCAACTTCTCGTCTACCTCATCAAAGAAGAACTCAAAATGAGCCGCTTCTTCACCGACCTGCACGCGGCAGGATTGGAAAACAACTCGTGCTTTCAGCTTGAGCTCAGCCCACTCATCCTAGGCTACCTTGGCTACGACCTGAGCGACGCCACCATAGCCCTCTATGAGCAGTTGATCGAAAAACACACGAAAGCGCTCACACCCGATCGCGCTTCCATTGTTCGCGAAGCCTCGCTCCTATACGCCGAGTTGGTGCAGTTCAAGAGTTTGTGGCTAATCTGATCGGGGTCTGGTCTACAGGATCTGGTCAGTCAAAGGGAATATGGACCAGCCTGGCACTCTCCGCGATTGCGGAAAGAGTTATTTCATCCTTAAATAATGCCGACATGTCGCCGCTTATTATGCAATGCGAAGGCGACGGACCATTGTAAACAATGTCGTAAGACGGCGTCGCGTTGACGACGTCGGAGAGAAATCTGCAGGTTGCCATTTTTCTTTCATTGCTCCAGTGGTCGTCGCCAACGGGCCACACTATATACCGTTCAAGGTCAACAGAGACACCATCTTCGAATTTGCCATTGCGATATCTGCGGGGGCGGAACGCCTCGCTGGAAATGGTGTAGTCGCTGTTGATCCACTCGGCCCTGATCCGGCGGAGCATAGCCTCTCCGTCCGGTATCTTTTCACCCATTTGGTACCTCATACAAACAACGTTCTTTTTGTGTGGCTTAGAAGATATCCAGCAGGATTGGCGCTTCCACCACGCTGCCAACGTCGCTTGTTTTAGTAGCATCCTCTCTTTTATCGCCGAGAAGTGCATCGAGCCGTCGTTGTCGAACCGGTAGTTTGCTTTGGCGCCGTCTATTCTGTACTCCAGGGCAACGCCGCCGCTGCGGGTGGGGACGACGGCGAACGGGAGCAGTTGTTTCTTTGCATAGACATCCTTCATGACGTCTATGGCGCAATCTATCTCCTGTTGTGCTACCGGCATGAGGTCTTCGTCTTCCTCCAGCGCACCAAAAGATTGGATCAACTTAATTCGTTCCGACAGGACATCGTAGTTCATGAAGCGGTTGCCGTTTCGATGCGGCATTTCTGTTTTATTATTTCTCATAACCCTTTGGTTTACGTGTTTCTATTCAGCCAACATGCATTTGGATTCTTAAACGTGGAAGGGTCAATCCAGCTCCGGGGCACCCGGGCGTTTGTGATAGCACTATGAAGATCAGGAATATTTTGCATTTGCAAAAGACATCCCACCACATTATCGCCTCTTCCTCTGTATCGTTGCTCGGATAGTCTTCGGATGTTGTTCGGATCGCGTTCGGATGGTCTTCGGATCGCCTTCGGATGGTGTTCGAGGTAGGTTCGACAGAGGTTCGACAAACTCGCGAATGAAACCTAACGGGTGGGATCTTTTATCTCTTCTTAAACCCAATACTAAATCTGTATTGTCAAGTACAAACATATGCTAAAGCACTGCAATAATTTTGCAGTCATTCCCGTGGCCTCACATCGAAAGGCAAAACCCCGACGATGATCTTTTACACCCGATCCTGCGAAACAAAGCCTTTGAACGCGTGCGCGTGAAACATCCAAGTGAAGCATTGCCAACGAAATATCGTTTGACCGACGAAATATCGTTGGCTTGTGTGATCGTGCACCCTTCGGTGACACCGGAAATGCAGTTTTCATTTGGCACCGATTTAGTAATCGGGGGTGACGTACTAAAACAAATTTTTTAACTGATGTCAAAATCTAAAAACAATCCCCTCACCGAGGGGATGACCGGCAAGCTGGGGAAGACCCTGGTTTTTCGGCGCGTTGGCGGCGAGACTATTGTAGCCGTGGCGCCTCGTCCGCAGAGCGGGGAACCCAGCGAACAGCAGCTCGTCCAGCGCAACAAATTCCGGATGGCGGCGGCCTATGCCAACGGACAACTGGGCGACCCCGCTTCCTCGGCCCTCTACCAAGAGGCATCCAAGCGCAAACAGTACAAGAGTGCACGCACGCTGGCTGTTGCAGATTTTTTCAACGCTCCTGTCATCGCCCTGGTGGATGCTTCGGCCTACACCGGCGCGGTGGGAACCAAAATTCTGATTCATGCAGACGATGATCTGGAAGTGAAAGCTGTGTCGATCGACATGGTGAACGCTGCCGGCGTCTCCATCGAAAAAGGCATGGCGGTCAGGCGACAAATGTCGTCCGTGTGGGAATACACGGCGACGACCGAGAACACGACTCTGACGGGCACTAAGTTGATGGTGAAAGCCACCGACCGCCCCGGCAATGTGGCCTCGAAGGAAGTGATGCTCTAGCCTGCGGCATTTCCGATAGAATTCCGGGGGGTGCCTCTCTGCAGGGCATCTGCCCCCGGGTTCTTGTTTTGTTAAGGGCAGGTATTAAGACAGAGACGTTGCCGAAAAATGTTGTTGGTGAAGAACACCGACACCGGCGGGAGAAAATGTTGTCGGGTGAAAAACACCGACAACGGCGGCAGACAAATGTGTATCTATTCAGAGCAACACAAAGACCGGTTGCCTACGGAATAAATTCCCATACCTCTTTTCCTCCGACCACAAATATCCGCGAGCCGATCGTGAAGGTCGTTGCCCCTAAATTATTTCCGGATGGTAACGTCGCGTCGGCATTCCATTGGTCGGTCTGGGGATCATATTTGTAGAGCGGAGTCTCTTGATTCTGGCCGGGGACGAACATCGCTGAATAACCTGCGCTGGAAGAGGAAAAGCTGATTGCCTCGATCGCTACCGATGCCGGGGCGTCATGCTTTTTTGTCCAGGTGTTGGAAACCGGATCGTATTCATAAAGACTGTTGGGCACTGTATCGCCTGTCAACATTCCAAGCCCCATGTAGCCTTTTTGACCGATGCTGAAACTCGCCGGCTGATCAATGGGCTCGCCTGGAAAAGCTGCTTTCAACGTCCATGCTTTCGTAGCGGGATCGAACATCCATAAATCGTTTCGTGTTCCGGCCGACTCGGCGTTGGTGGCAAAATATCCTTTGCCGTCTATGGCGAAGGCCGTGATAAAGTCACCAGCATCGTCCGGGAGCCGTGGCATACGATCCCAGGAGTCACTCTGGGGGTCATAGGAATAGAGATCGAGGTTTCCAGGATAGGCCATCATATAGCCTTTCCCGTTCAGGCCAAGGGCCGCTCCGTCGTAACCTACAAAAAAAGGGAAATTCTTCTTCTGCGTCCATGAATCTTTTTCTGGATCGTATTCCCAAACCTCACTGACAAAGGCGGTTGCTGTCAGGCCCATGGCCATGTAAGCCTTGCCATCGACGGCGAACGAAAGGGCATGCGTTCGTCCCTCCCCCGGAAAATCATTCAGACGCTTCCATTGCCCTATTTTTTTCGGGGCATCATCAGAATCTTTACAGCTAAAAAAAAGAACGGAGAATAAAATAACGGATAGGGTGGTGTACAGTCTCATGAGGTTTGTTCAAATTAACGCTTTACAACAAAGTTGGGCGTAATTTATACAAACGCTGCAATACTTACCTGCGACGATCTATTTTTTCGCGGAGTGTATTTTGGCCATGATCTGGTAAGGCACGCATTAGGGCAGGGTCGTTGCCGAAAATATTGTTGGTGAAGAACACCAACAACGGCGTTTCTTTTAAAATGTCGTGCTATTATCCTCTTTCAAAATCTCCACAACTTGCCTCAGGCAGTCGCTTCGTTCACGGGGTGAAAAATCATTTTCGTTAAAGAACTTATTCAGGGCATCTATTTCACCCCTTTCTCCAGACATCACTTCTATATCGCCCCTATTATAAAGAAAGAAATTCTTCCTGGAGGAATGTGAGCTTACTTCACCGAAAGTATAAACCGCATTGTTATTCTTCACTACGGAAACGGGGCGTGTCCAGATACCAAAATCTGTAGCGGATTTTACAGTGTTATACCTGCGCAATCCATCCTGCAAGTACTTCCTCAATTCAGTTTCGACCGCTGGGGTCTTTTCGAAGGGCGGATTCTGCCGCATTTTACAGGAAAATGTGGTAAGGCTTAAAATTCCAAAAATCAAGAGGGTCTTCATATGTCAAGCTTCTTTCAAAGATCTTTCATAGCTGAAAATAATGTTTAAGTAAAAACCGGTGACGATCCATTTTTTCGCCGAGAGGCATTTTGACGATGACGGCTAAAATGTTTCGCCTGTGAATTTGCCCGTTTAGGCCAAAAGAAGCCGCTTCCTATCCGAAAGCAGCTTCTTTCTCAATGTGTTCTTCGCTATTTCAATTCAATAGACAGCGTAATCATCGCATTCAATGCTTTTGAAATCGGGCAAATACGTTTTGCGTTTTGTGCAATTTCTTCGAAGGTGGCCGCATCGATCTTGTCTACTTTACCGGTTAGCTTTAACTGGATCTGGGTAATGCTTCCATCTTCGAATACGACCTGCGCTTCGGTGTCCAGTTGTGTGGCCTTGTAGCCGGCGGCATCCAGGAGAAAGCTCAGCTGCATGGTGAAACAACCGGCGTGGGCGGCGCCGATTAGTTCTTCGGGATTTGTGCCTACGCCATTTTCGAACCGGGTCTTGTAGGAGTATGGTGTTTTGTTCAGTACGGTGCTGTCGGTGGTCAGGCTTCCAAGACCGTCTTTGCCAGTACCTTGCCATTGTGCTTGAGCTTTGCGTGTAAATTTCATAAGGATTTTAGTTTTGTTTTGTGATGTTTTACGTTGTTGATGGCTCAAAGGTGGCGGCTTGCCTATGATAAATCAAATTAATAATTTTACGTCATCATAAATAAAATTTATAATCCATGACCCTGCAGCAACTTCGATACATTGTCACGCTGGACCAGGAACGGCACTTTGCGCGGGCTGCCGAACTCTGTGCCGTGACCCAGCCTGGGCTGACCATCCAATTAAAGAATCTCGAAACAGAGATCGGGGTGAAGATCTTCGACCGGTCGCGCGTACCCCTCACGCCTACTCCCACCGGAGAAGAGATCATCGAGAAGGCGAAGAAGGTGCTGCGGGAGATCGACAGCATTCAGAACCTGATCGTCAACAAAAAGAACGATCTGCAGGGGACGTTGAACGTGGGCATCATCCCAACGCTGTCGCCCTATCTGGTGCCGCTGTTTATTCGCCAACTGGAGCGGGCCATGCCCAAAATGAAGTTTGCGATCCGGGAGGCCTCCACCTACGAGCTCATGAAAAGCCTGGAGACCGGCCGGATCGATGTGGCCATCATGTCCACTCCCACGGGCAATGCGAACCTCAAGG
The DNA here is from genome assembly GCA_036525235.1 of Chryseolinea sp. GTDB lineage: Bacteria > Bacteroidota > Bacteroidia > Cytophagales > Cyclobacteriaceae > Chryseolinea. The sequence goes on from DATDAV010000146.1 coordinate 134,234, forward strand.
AATTTCCTTTGTTCCAGGAACCGTTTGTCGCCTATCTCTACCCCCAGCATCCGGGGCTGAAAGAGAAAAGTTATCACCTGCGGGAACAGGACAAATTGGAGTTGCTCCTGCTTCAGGAAGAATATTGTTTCAATGCCCAGCTCCTCGACATCTGTAGCCGGGGAAAGAAGAAGGCGCCAGATCAATCCTTGTATGAGATCAACTCGGTCGAGACCTTAAAGAACTTAGTCCGTGCTTCGCTTGGTTTTGCCATCGTGCCGTGGTTATCGGTTAGGCATGAATTGCAAGAAGGTTTTTGCAAGACCTTCAAAGAGCCCGTGCCGGTCCGCGAGATCAGCCTGGTGGTGAGCGATTCGTTTACGCGCAAGCTATTGCTGGAAAAAATGAGCGAGGTGATCTGGAAATGCCTGCCGGACGCGTTGAAAGAAAATCGCAAATACAAACGGATCAAGTGGAATGACTCGCCCTATTTTATGAAGGTGCTGGAAGGGCACTAGACGAATTCGAGTGTGCAAACGAAAAAGACCAGAGCATGACGCATTCTAACCATCGCCCGCGGCGAGCGCGTGGCATGGGTAGGCAAGAAGTAATTCCCGGCGCGAGGTCCGGCAATCACCATTCATCCAAAAGCGGAAAATTCCTTAATATTTTTCTCCACCGTTTCAAAAAGCTTCCGCATCAGGTAGTTGCGTCGCTTGTAGCGTACCCGGTAGTTGTCTATCCGGTTGTGAAGCGATATGAGAAGGGCCAAGGGAACGGCCCGCCGGATTCTCAGTTGGTCCTTGTCGGCAGTCGCCATGTCGTCAAAGGTCGACAATATCTCGCCGCGTTTTTCGGTCAGGTCCTTCAATGCTTTTGCCCGCAGCTCCTCCCAGTATTTCACCTTAAATTGAATTTTATCCTCGATCGTGAGTTCCGCCCCGTCCTTGTATTTCTTGTCGGCCTTTACTTTCCATTTTTCCAGCAAGGGTTTCCACGAGTTAAATTCGTCGATGGCCCACCCCAATGAGTCCGTGATGCCCATTTCTTTCTCATGCTTTTCGTCGGGATCGGCTTTCCCTTTCTCTCCCTCCGCAGGATTGATGCCGGCTTCTTTGGGACGAAGGTGCGAGTTCATGACCAGGTCCAATAGCGGACTGTACTGGCCGGCTCCGGTGGTCCAGGGTTTTTTCTCTTTGCCGGGGTTGGCCAGAAACACAATGAGATCCCAATGCTCGCCATAAGAAGTAATGAGCGCATCCAGGGCAAATGAAATGCTGGTGAGCTCGCGCAAGTCGTTCCAATCGCCCACCCAAATATCGTCGAGCGTGCCGTGGCCGTTTGACTTTTTTTCCGTCACCACGTCTTCGGGGTAAAAGATATTGTCGAGTTTGAACACGGGTGCGGATCCGTGGTCACTGCGCCCGTCGGCCGAAAATTCTTCGGCATAGGAGGCCGATATCGATAACAATGCCGTGCTGCCCTTATGGCCTTCGGCGATGTCGATGGTTTTGTAGCCGTTCAATTGATCTTTCCACAACGCTACGCTGGTAGTGTTCCGGTCTTTCACCACGGCACGGCTACTCTTCTTGAGCATGCCCATCGAGGTGAGGGTGAGCACGGCCGTGCCGGGGTCGTCGGCAAACACGCTCGCATAACGGGCGGGCCACCGGCCGATGATCTGAGGGCCGTCCATCAGCAAGCCGATGAGCAGCGACGGTCCCACGCCGCGGATCACCTCCGACACGGGCTCCAACTGCGCCAGGTCCTCACAGATCAACGGGCAAAGCGTGAGCCAGGGGTTTGGTGAAAAAAACGACAAACGTCGTTGTCCGATCGCGATCCGTTCCGCCCATTCGCGTTCCACGGTGAAGCTTCCGGTCAATTCATATTGGATCAGTTGACTCCGGGTCAATTTCCACCGGTGATGTTTGGTTTGCAGCATCTTGTACCACTTCCCAGAAAAATATACAGCGAGCACCACCGCGTTGTAGTCCTGCTTGTCGAACGTGATGCCGCCGATCACCATCGGCATGTGTCGCAGGCAGGCCTCGGCTTCCTCGTCGTCATGGCAGTCCGAAGTTTTCTTCTCGTATTCGTCTTTCAACATTTTGAGGAGCGACTGGTATTGATCGTATTCGAGCGACAGCTCCGGAAAAACCAGCACATGAACGTTGCCCCGTTCGACGTTTATCTTTTTTAACATTTCCATGAGGGGATGGAAGTCTTCCTCCTGGTTCTTCTTTCCATCGTATCCAAAATAGCGCAACGTCTCGAAGGTATCGGGCTGGCTTTTAAAATCATGGTTGTCGATCTCCTTGGGCCAGGGCACGCAGAGCACGTTCAATGTATTCTGGTCGATGTTCACCCAGGGCACCGAACGCCACATGATCTCCACTTCGGTGTCGAGGTAGGCCAGGTAGAGCGACAGCGAGCGGATGGTGAGCCCGGTTTGTGGCGTGCGCATTTTGGGCACCACGACTCCGCTGAACTTGGGAATGCAGCTAAGAGATCCCTGGGTAACCAGCAACAGGTTGGCGATGAGGTAAACCAGGCTGGTCTCTCTTTTTTTTACGCCGGGCAATCCAAAGCCGGCGGAGGCCTGGTCGGCCAAGGCCAGGCCCAGGATCAATTTTTCGGTTAGCTTTTTGGCATCATCGGAAGCCAGGGCTTTCAATTCGTTGAACTTTACCGTGCCACAGGAAGCGATCAGTTCCGCTTTGAAGTCCTTGATCTGGCGCGGTAGTTCAATATCACTGGAAGTAGTGATGCTGGTTTGAATGGCTACCAGCCATTGTTTACATGCCTTCCCAAATTGCTGTTCATAGTCGGTGCAAGCATAACTGCTGGCAATGATCCGGTAGGCGCCGGTCTTCTTTAAGATGAAGGCGCAAACCAGGAACAGATCGGGAGGCCACAAAAACGCCTTGCCGATGTCGGTCCAATTCGGGTTCAATTGTTTGATGATGTAGGCGATGGATTCCGGGTTGGAAGCATCGGTGGGGGTGTTTGTAGTATCAGGCATTTTTCTAACGTTGTTGCGCTTTCCTGGAACTGAAGCGGAGGGCTCCATTTCAGTAAGGTTTGTAGTCCATAACAACACTTACAAGCATCAATTCCTGTGTTGCAGAATTGAAAGTTGCCTATGCCAAAAGGATTGCTCCGCTGCCGGAGCATCATCGCGGTAACACATAGACGCACGGGGACGAAGGCTTTAACGTATAGATCTTGCTGATGACCGATAACCCATTTCATTCAACGACAGGCCACAAGATTTCTTCTCCCTGTTTTGTTTACTCCAAGAACGTCCGCCATACGGACTGGCGGAATGCTGTATTTAATGTACCTAAAGAATTCAACATTGGAAAATAAAAAGCCGGAATTATGAGTCCAGCCCAATCTAAGAAGGAAGGCTATCCTTTTGTCTATGGAATAAATTCCCACACTTCCTTGCTCTTCACCGTGAAGAAACCGCCGACCATAAATATCCTGGAGCCGATGGTGAAGGTTGCCGGGTACATGTAGTTCGGGGATGGAAAGACGGTGTCGGTGGTCCATTCGTCTGCCCCCGGATCGTATTTAAAAAGGGCAGCGCCCGAGTTGACCGCGGCGCCTACATAACCCGTCGTGGAATTGGAGAACAAGTAAGCTGGAGCTGCCTGCGCGTTGGGGAAATCCTTTTTTTGTGTCCATGTGTCGCGGGCAGGATCGTATTCATAGAAATCAGTAAGGTAAGGCGGTGCGCCCTGGCCCGAAAAGCCTACGCCCATATACCCTTTTTCCCCGATGTTCATGGCAATGGTAGCGATCCGGGCGGCACCAGGAAAGTCAGCTCTTGGAGTCCATGAATTGTTGACGGGATCGAACATCCACAGGTCGTTCTTGATCACGTTGTGGTTTTCTGCATCGAGGCTACTTCCCGTGCCGAAATAGCCCTTCCCTCCTACCGCGAAAGCGGCGATGTTCGGTCTGACGTCGGTGGACAGACTTGACTTATACTCCCACGAATCGGCTTGTGCATCGTATTCAAAGACTGCACTGGAATAGATCATCATGTAGCCCTTATTGTTGATGGTGACCGCGGCCACCGCTGGTCCCCCATAAGGGAAATCTTTTTTCTGTGTCCAGGAATCTTTTGATGGATCGTATTCCCAGAAGTCGTTGGGAAAGGGATCCGCGTCGGTCACGCCCATGCCGATGTAGCCTTTTCCATTGATGACAAACGAGATGCTTCCGTTACGTGCTTCTCCCGGGAAATCATTGAGCCGTTTCCAGCTGCCTTTTTTGTCGGGCGGCGGGGTGTCGTCCGAATCTCCACAATTGAAAAGGACCACCGAGAGGGTGATCACAGCGAGGGCGTAGAACTTTTTCATAGGGCGGGTTTATACTAAAATAGGCATTGAATCTTGATTTTTATAGTTCTCCGAAAAGTTCCTACGCGGGGGCATGCCTTAAACAGCCCTCGGCGTTTCATGGCGATGGCGTATGAATTGAGCACAAATAACAAAGCATGAATGCCGAATTGACCCAACCCCTGTTTTCGGGGGCGGCCTTTTTTTCAGGTTTTGACGATCCCGACGGCCATGGTTCAATCAAAAACGGCACATTCCGTCGTTTTTTTCCCAAACATTACAACCGCATGTCTAGGCGGTATTATGCGGCAACGCGTTTGGGGGCGTCGGCTATTTTTGCTACGCTTTAATCTAAATCACATGATCGTTTTTGGTCACAACTCCTTTTTACTCAATTCTTGCAAGCCCTCGCAGCTAGGTCTGCCTCCCGAACTTGACAAGCAATACACCATCGAACGCCGCCAGCGGTATTTTCATCTTTTCTGGATCCCTTTTTTCGGGATCGGCAAAATATGGGCGCTGCGAAAATCCGGCGACAGCAATTTGTATCAGCCAACGGCCGAGCTGGAGAACGTTTTGAACGCGTTGCCCATCCAGGAGAAAACGCCGTGGTATACGTTCGCCTTATTCTTCCTGGTACTGGCCGGGGGAGTTCTCTTTTTTATTTACGAAAAAGTGGATCGTTATCAATCGGCAAGAAACTATGAACATTACGTAGCCGAGAAAAATGCCCGCTACGCCAATGCCATTACTTCGCCCCAGCCATTCCAATACTATGATATGCGGGAGAGCGCCGGCAGCCAGCCCTTTTATCTTAAAGTGGTCGACAGCGATCAGAACTCCATTCTCTTTTTATACAGAAACGATCAGGACTTCAAATACGACAACTACGAATTGAAGATGTTGGAATTATTTTCTTCCGACACTTTGCATCGCTCCGACACGGTGCGGGTGAAGAAAGCCGACATGCTGAAAACATTTTCTGCCGCCAACGGTGAAGGTTTCGAGATCATTCCCGGCAAGGGAAAAGCCGTGCTCAACGAACTGCAGGAATTCCCCAACCCCGTGCTCAAGACCGTGAGCTCGGCTTACCAGGAAGGAAAGTTTCTTGCCGTCATGCAAAACATTGGCGAAGCCGGGATCTATCAGGGGCTCGATGTAGAGTCAACAAACGTGGCCTTCCTGGACGATGTTGCTTTTCCCCAGGAAGTGAAAGCGAGAGAATATCTTGTCCTCACCGGAACCTATACCGGCGAAGAGCCCCAGTTGTCGGCCAACGTGAACTTCAAAACGGCCATAGCCGATTCCGTAAAATTCGATTTCCATATCTACGGTTCCAGTGTCAGTTTTAACCCCTCCAGACCATGAGCTTAGGCAGAATTATTTTTTCATCGCTGAGCGTTCTCATTCCCGTAACGTTCTATGCGCTTATTCCCGTTGATGTTTACGAACGTCACGACATGTTTTACAGCTTTGCGGCGGGCGTCCTGTTTTTCGGTGCCCTGTTTCTTGCCCTTGGCGATTTCGGATCGATCTACGATCTGACCTCCAAACCCGAACCGGGTGAAGAGGTTCCGCCCTTGCGCAAGCTTTCGCCCTTTGCCGTATTGCCGGCCTTCGTGCTGGTGTTCGTGTTGGTCTTTCACCAGTCGTCGCGAAAGGAAGATGAGTTGGCGGCATTTGGCCGGCTCACCAAGGGCAAAATAGTAGGCGGCAAAGCCACCACCACCACACGGCGGTTTCAAAGCAACACCACGTATAGCATCAACGTGACCTACCTGGACAGCCTGGATCGCCGGCATACCTTTGAAGAAAGCGTGAGCGGATCGGAGTTCAACGATCTGTATGAGGGCGCCATCGTAGATGTGGTCTATTCCAAGCAACACCCCGCGTTGGCCAAAGTGGTGTCGGACGTGAGTGATCTAAAGGCATTTGTCAACGTCCCTTCAGACACCCTCACGATCGGCCATCTTACGGCCATCCTGGAGGGCAACGTACCGAGGGACTCCATGGTCCAATATTTGAACTCGATCAACTATGAGTGGACGGGCGAGACCAGCGGCTATTTTTTCTCAAACGAAAAACGGAAGATCGCCATCAAGCTTTTTGAAGACAACAGCGAACTGGCTTACGTGGAACAGTTCAACATGATGACGGCGGCGGACGATAGCAATTTCGAAAGAAACCTGACCAAAAACGGTTTCAAGAAAAAGGCCTCTTCCGCAAACGGCGAGTCACAAGAATTTTACTACACCGACCGGTATATCGTATCGAAAGAGCGCAAAGTGAGCGACAACAAGAGCTCCAACGGCATGCCCTCCTTCGAGGCCTACTGGATCTACCACGTGATGAAGAATGACCAGGAAGGAAGCTGATAACCGGGTTAGAACATTTTACCTCTTCGATCTAAAAAGAAGAGACTGTCTCAAGAGGGCAGTCTCTTCTTTTTTTTATTGAACTTGCTCACGCTGGTCTAACGCCAACAACTAGAACAACCTTTCGCACTTCGCAACTAGACTAATTAGCCTAAGGTCCCTATGGGTAGCATTAGGACCTTTCGTTTCTTGTAGCTGTCCAATGGGATTCAGTTGGATCTCGGTGGAAAGTGGATCCGGAAGGATAATTATTGTTACTACATGGTCTCGTGTGTGGTCAGGGCTAAAGCCCGGTACGAGGAGTTACTTTAACCCTGGCCTAAAGGCCAGGGTTATTCGGTTCGTGGGTTAGCTCATTGCGAAATCTTTCACAAAGTATAAGTCTTGGGCTGAGGGTTCTCGGATCGTTTTATAAGCGATACGCCCATGCATGGGTTAAGCTCTATAGACCGTGGGATTGCTATAGACTTCGGTATGGCTGGCGTGGATCCCTGATCGATGTAGTTCGATACGCTAAGGTTGTGGCGAAGCGCGTTGGTAGGGATAGCCGGAACTGAATAACCCTGGCCTTTAGGCCAGGGTTAAAGGCACCTCACTGATCCGGGCTTTAGCCCTGACTACGCCGATAGCAGGTAGGGATGCGACTGAACGGATACAAGGTCAGGAGGTGGTCGTATGAGGGGTCTCGCAATGTTTTTTCAATTGCTCATACTCGTCCTTAAAAGAGACGTTTTTATGATGGTGCTCTTGATTGCGAATATAGAACCGTACCCGCTCCAACGATGATTGGCTAACCGAAATTGCGAAATAATCGACGGCCCATTCGAAGGAGTGGGTGAATAGTCGTTCGCGGTTTATCCAAAAAGACGACTCGCCCTTTATAAGCTGCATGACTTTGGAGACGCTCATCTCGGCATTCAATCCTATTAGAGCGTGAATATGATCCCGGTGACCGTCCAACGTGTCTATAAAAATACCTTTCGCCATTGCATTCTGACGGATGTGATTAAGTATGGTGGGTTTCACGTTCGCTGTGAGAAGAGGTAGGCGGTCTTTGGTGCACCAAACCAGATGAAGCATGACATTAACATAGGACATAACGGTAGGGGTAGGTTACGCTGACTAAAATAGTGATATTATCTTGCTGATCAAAAACTATGCAGCCTGTGCAGTCAGGGCTAAAGCCCTGGTAGGGCTTTGCTTTTTCCGGACCATCCTGCTAATGCACGTCTCGAATTCGACTTTTCCAGGAGGTTAAATCACATATATGTGTGCTAGCAGAGCTAAAGCTTGGGGTTACAAAAGAAAAAAGGCTGTCCTTTTGAGACAGTCTTTTTAATTATTTGGGATGCGTTGCGTCTTATTTAGGCTGCGTGACATCTTTCGATTGCAGCATATCCCAGATGCGGGCGGAAGCGCCATGATAAAATCCGATTTCGGGTTCAAAGTCTTTGGGATTTCTAAACGTCCCGAAGATTATATCGAACAAGGGAAGGTCCGAGTAGTTGTAGCGATGAATGCCTCGCGCATGGTGATGGCTGTGGCTCTCGGGGCGTTGAATGATATAGCCCAGCCACTGGGGTGTTTTGATGTTGGCGTGCTGGAAGATGCTGAGGAAATTGGTAACCAGTAGCATGACCGTGATGGCCGGCGCCGAAAGGCCCGCCACGAGACCGAAGCATAGACTGCCCAGGACAGCCCAGCCGAGCATGTCGAACGGACTAAAATAAAAGGCGCCATAGGTATCGAGCCGTTCGGCGCTGTGGTGCATTTGGTGGAAGGTCTTCCACAGAAAATCGGAACGGTGCAGGGAATAGTGCCAGACAAAAACGCCGAACTCATACAGCAACACACCCACGATTCCGCCCGCAACGGCCCCCAGGCCGCTCAGATCGAAAAACCTAAACCGTTCCAGGTAGGGGTTGATGAACATCGGCAGATAGGTTGTGAAATAGAAGAAGCAAATGAAAACGACGATTCCCCGCAGCTTCCAATATTTCACGTGGGGAAGCTTTCTTCCGGGGAAAACCGCTTCCCAGATCATGAGGGCGGCATACATCAGCAACAGCAACAGGGAAACGGGATCCAGTAGAATTTCTAGGGGGGTTGGCATATGACTTTTGTTTTTTATCTATGACCTGGGAGGCGTAAGTTTTGAACTTACATTGGGAGGATGCAGGAAATATTTAAAAATTAATTCACGAAAAACGTCCACTGCACCTCTTTTTCGGGAGTGTAGCGACAGAAAAGGCCTGTTCTTATCGAGCTGGACAGGTGCTTACCCAGGGAAGGATGTGCCGTCGCGATCTTTTGTATCGCATTGCGTATACGCCAGGTCACGGCAGAGCGGGCCTTCTCTATGGAATCATGACTTTTCCTTATGCGTCCTTTGATGCCGATCGACGCCGACAAGTGATCGACCAGGTGCTCATACTCGCGCGATAGCCTGGCACTTTGTTCGTGATCGTTATTATTTTCGGAAGCGCTGATCTCTTCCTGCAGTTCTTGTATCCGTTGCTGATACGACCGGCGTGCCTTTTCATCGAACACGAACTCGGGCGTCGTGGCGAATCCGCTTCCCATGAGGGCCGTGCAGTGAAATTCTTTCCCCGGGTGCTTCAACAGGGTGGCCAGGTCCTGAAATCCTTTTGCCGCAGCGAGGCGGATCGTGTGTCCTGCATAGGTGATTTGCCAAAGACCGTGCTCTTCTGTAAAACTGTTTTTGAGAGCCCGGGGCACCACTTTCTGGAATACCCGTGTAGAAAAGGACACCTCGCTCCCACTGATAAATTTCCAGAAGGGCTCCATGCGCGAGTGGCCTTTATAAGGATTCACGTTGATGACCCACTGCAACGCCTGCTGCGGATCGACCTCGGCGCCATGCACTATTTTCTTTTGAAATTCGCTAAGAAAGGTTTGCCAGCTTTGATGCATCTTTTCGTGATCGCCAACAGCATAGTAGGCCGCGGCCATCAGGTTTGGAAAGTCCACCCACGGTGCCCTTTGGGTTGATCCCAGGGCAATACACCGCCGGAAGTCGCCTTGTTCGAATGCAATGAGGGCGCCCACGTGGCGGTGGCGTTCAGCGTACAGGGGGTTTCGCTGGATGACTTTGTCGAATACGCCGGCAGCCTCGTCGGCATGACCCAAAAAAACAAGACAGGAAGCAATCTGGATCAGCGTGTCGGCGTCGTTGCCGTTGAGCCGGAGGGCGCGGCGCAGGTAGTGCTCGGCGGTTTCATATTCGCCTTCGTAAAGGTAGACCCGTCCCAGCACCAAGGCGGCCACATAATTTTGTTCATCCAGTTCGATGGCTTTTTGTGCCCATTCATAGGCACCCTTATGCGACGCGTCCCAACAATCCCACAACTGGCAACTCCATTCGTTAAAATAGGTGAGCGACATTCCGGAATAGGCCAGTGAGTATAGCGGATCGATCGCGATGGCGCGCTCAAAATGCTGACGGGCAAAACCGTCGGCTTCCAGCGTGCCTTTTTTTATTTCCTCCATACCCATGAGCCAATGCTCGTAGGCCGTGAGTTGAAGCGGGTCCTTCTTGCGGATGCGCACCAGAAGGTCGGTATTCAATTGCATTTGAAGTGTGGACACAATCGCGGTCAACACATCTTCCTGGAGGGCAACGATGGAATCCTTGCCACCTTCATAGCGCTCGGCCCAGACCACTTGTCCGGTGGTGTTGTTCAGAAGTTGTGCATTGATGCGCAAGGTGTCGGCCTGAAAACGGAAGGAACCTTTGATGGCATAATCCGAATGATCGCCCACGGCCTGGCCCGATTCCCCGCCGACGATCCCGAACTGGCGAAACCGCGAAAGTTCCGTGAGCAAATCGGTGTAGAACGTCTTGCAGAAAATATCCTGGCCGTCGGCTTTGGTCAGGCTCTCGAAGGGAAAAATAGTAACGGTTATCTCCTGGTCTTTGTGCATATGCGCAGAGCTGGGGTTAGGCTGACGTGTGCCACAATCATTTCGTCTTTCCCTACGATCCTCGCGCGTACTATGGCTATTCAAAGATAGTAACCAATTTGTTTCTTTCCGCAAGCTTTTAGCCGACCGCGCCAGCCCAATCCAACCGGACGGGTTGCCTGCGTTATCCCTGTGCAAAAAGAGTTTGCCCTCAAACTTTGCGCCTTTGCGTCTTTGCGGTTTAAAATATTTTCGCAAATTGAACCCCACTAAACTCACTCGAACCCTCCATGTTGCGCCCGGCCTGCGTCTTATTTTTCCTCTGGATGGCATTCTCCATCGGGGCGCGGGCAGCCTCCCCTGCCGACAGCCTGCGCAGGGCCCTGCAAAATGCCGCCACCGATGAAGAGCGCCTAAAGATCACCACCCTCCTATGCGACAAACTCTATAACACCGAGCCCCTTCAGGCCCTGGAATACGCCGACGAGTCGATCCAACTCGCCAGGAAATTAAAGTCCGACTCCTCCTTGGCGAGCGCCTACTCCTCCAAAGCCAAGACATTTTTGCATTTGGGGAATTACTCACGGGCACTGGAGATCTACCAATCCGTGATACAGCTCGCAGAAAAAATGGGCGACCGCTACTGGCAAGCCGTGGCCTATGGCAACACCGGCAGCATTTATTATTACCAGCGCGACCACGCCAATGCCCTGCGATACTACCTGAAGGCACTGGATCATTTCGCCGCCCTGGACGCGACCCACGACCACAAGCGGATGCTGCGCAAAGCAAACTTGCTGAACAACATCGGCATCATCTACGAAGAGACCAAGGAATATGAAAAGGCCACGCGCTACTATGCCGATGCCCTGGCGTTGAGCCGGGACATGAAAGACTATGAGATCATGGCCAACGTGCTGAACAACCAAGGCACCATGGCCCGCGACCAGGGCGACGACGCACAGGCCCTTCAACACTACAACGAAGCGCTGGCGCTTCGAAAAGAGAACAACGACCTGTTGGGCATGGCCCGTTCCAACCACAATCTGGGCACCTTCTATCTCGAGCACATGAACGACGACGCGGCAGCCGAACGCTATTTGCAGGATGCCATAGCCCTGGGCCAGCGCATTTCGGCCTGGCAAACGGTGAGTTCTGCATCGAGCCTGCTCTATGGCTTATATAAAGACGAGAACCGTCACAAGGAAGCCCTGGAGGCGCTGGAGTTGAGCCATCGCATGAGCGACAGCCTCTTTAATGAGCAGAGCACGCGCAAGATCGCGCAGTTGGAAATGCAGTTTGAATTCGACCGCAAGCAAAGTCAACTGCAGGCACAACAGAAAGAGAAGGAGCTTTATTTTTGGTCGGGGGCCGCGGTGCTGGTGTTGCTGCTGGTGATCGTGTCGCTGCTCTTTGTGTTGCAGCGCAATAAAACGCGGCGCTCGGAACTGGAGCAGGCGCACCTGAAGCTGGAAAAGATAAACCTGCAAAATGACCTGGTGCTCAAGGACAAGGAGCTGGCCACCAATATTATGTACCTGCTCAACAAGAACGAGCTGATCAACACCATCTCCGAAAAGGTGCTGGACATCAAACACCAGGTGGGCCCGGAATTGCAGGGGCCGTTGCAAAAGGTGGTGCTGGACCTGCAATCGAATCTGCAGCCCGAGTTATGGCATGAGTTTGAAGTGCGTTTCCAGCAAGTGCACGAGCATTTCTATAAAAGCCTGCACGAAAAATTCCCCGACCTCTCGCCCCACGAAGTGCGTCTGTGCGCTTTTCTGAAGCTGAACATGACCACCAAGGAAATCTCCGCCATCACCCACCAGAACGCCAAATCCATCGACGTGGCCCGCACGCGATTGCGCAAAAAACTGAATCTGACAGGCACCGAACACAACCTGGTGACCTTCCTGTCCCAGATCGACAAGGCCGGGTAAAAACTCCCACCACCCTGCCATCCCTCAAAATTTCCCAGATTTCGATGTTGTAGTGATTTTGTTAGGATGAAAAACGCCCCGTTGTAGTGATTTTGTAGCGATTGGTCTTCATTTTCTTTTCAAACGGTTATTCGTACTTGCTCCTACCTAAACCAACGCCCCCGGACCGATGACCAAACGGAGCAAGACCAAAATCCCCGAAGAGCCCAACCCCACCCCGGGCTCGGACGATGAGATGATCCACCACCTCATCAAACAACGCAAGCTGCAGCAGGACGCCCTCACCAAGATCATGAATTCCATGGACCGGCTCACGGGAGGCGATAAAAAGAAGCGATAGAGACTCATTAACCTAAACACTCCTTAACCTAAACCTATGACAGATTATTTACGAACCATGAAGAGAAGGATTCTCCTGTTGGGAATGCTCCTGTTCTGTACCACCGCAGGGTGGTCGCAGGTGTACCAACAGAGTGTCCGTCAGGGCATGGTGAAGGTCAAGCTCACTCCCGAGATGGCCACCACCCTGAGCCAGTCGCGTCTGCGGCCCGGCACCACGCTGAGCACCGGCATTCAACCGCTTGACGTTGCAGCCCAACGCACCGGCGCAAAAAATATGTACCGGTTGTTTCCCTACAATGCAAAGATCGAATCGAAGCTGCACAAACACGGGCTGGACCTGTGGTATGTGGTGGAGATCGACGAAAAATCAAATCCCAAGGACGCCGTATCCGTCTACAAGAAAGTGAGCGGTGTCGCACTGGCGGAAGTGGATCATCAAAAAATGGTGAGCCCTTTCCAGGTGCAGGAAGCCAAAGGCAACCCGACGGCCCCGATGGACGCCATGCCCTTTAACGATCCCTACCTGCCCTCGCAGTGGCACTATCACAACACCGGCCAGGGCGGGTATAGTGTGGGTTGCGATGTGAACCTGTTTGAAGCCTGGAAGGTCACGGCCGGCAAACGCGACGTGATCGTATCCATCCACGACCAGGGCGTAGACGTTGCGCACAAAGACTTGGCGGACAACGTCTGGACGAACGCGGCGGAAGCCAACGGCGCGCCCAACGTGGACGACGACAACAACGGCTACATCGACGACGTCCACGGCTGGAACTTCGACAGCAACACGGGCCAGATCGATGCGCAGCTACACGGCACCCACGTGGCAGGTACGATTGCGGCCGTGAACAACAACGGCTTCGCGGTCTCCGGCGTGGCCGGTGGAACGGGAAATAAAGACGGTGCACTCGTGATGTCGCTGCAGACATTAGGCGGCGGCAGCTTTGAGAGCTCGTATGTCTATGCCGCTTCCAACGGTGCAGTGATCTCACAAAACAGCTGGGGCTATACCAGCCCGGATTCCTACGACCAGTCGGTGCTCGATGCCATTGATTATTTTATCGCGGAAGCCGGTAATTATCCGGGCAGCCCGATGAAAGGCGGCATCGTGATCTTTGCTTCGGGCAACAGCAATACGGATCAACCTTTTTATCCGGCCTATCACCCCAGCTTGTTGGCCGTGAATTCTATCGGTCCCGATTTTAAGCGCGCTTACTATTCCAACTATGGCACCTGGACCGACGTCACCTCTACGGGTGGCAACACCGATCTCGGCGGAACGAGTGGCGTTTTGAGCACGCTGCCAAACAACAAGGTCGGTTATCTGCAAGGCACCTCGATGGCTTGCCCGCACGTGTCGGGTATCGCCGCCCTGGCGCTGGCCAACCGCACACACCAGATGACACCCGACGAACTGCGCAACAAGATCGTGACCGGCGTGGTCGACATCGACAGCTACAATCCCGATTTCGCGGGGCTGCTCGGCGCGGGTCTCACCGACGCCAAGCTGATCATACAAAATGACGCCAAGATCGCTCCCGCAGCGATTGCCGATTTGAAGATCACCTCGATGGCGCAGGAATCGGCCAATCTTTCGTGGTCGGTCCCGGCAGACGAAGATGACGTGCGTCCCGTAAGCTTTACAGTCTATTATCAAACGACGCCGTTCATTGGCAGCAACCTAAGCCAGGCCGAGAAGGTTACGCTGGCCAGCAAGCATGCTGTGGGCGAACCGGTAACGTTGGAAGTCAACGAACTGTCTGGTCTCACCACGTACTACTTTACCGTGGTGGCCATCGACCGGTGGGGCAACGCTTCTGCGCTTTCCAACATCGCGACCAGTACCACCAACGACGGGCCTATCATTGCCGTGGACGACAACAGCAAGGCGATCAGTCTTTCCATCGACGCCAGCAAGGGCATAACGGCAACGCACACCCTTCAGCTTTCAAACAACGGCGAAGGCTTTCTGCGTTGGTCGGGCATCACGCGCAACAAAGAACATACCACGGCGTTCCTGACCACCGGCTTAAATTATCCTGTGGTCTCGAAAGTGAAAACCGCGAGCACGGCCACGCTGGTTCGTCGCAGTGCGCGCACCGCATCGGCTCACCAGAGCAAAGTTTCGACGATGGCATTTGAAGGTGCCGAGATGAACTACGGCTGGAACTGGCCCATCTACATGATCGGCGAGACCGACACGACGCTGACCAATTCGTCGGCCACGAAATTCCAGGTAATGGACGATGCCGGGTTCAACCTGACCCACGCGCAAATGTGGCTGCGGCAAAATCCCGATAATGGCCCCATCATTGTTGAGATCTACAAAGGCGAATCGCCCACAAAAAAGAACCTGGTGCTGGCGCAGGAATACAACATGCCCCAATCGGAGTTTGACGACAACCAGGTGATCCAACTCACAGAGCAGATCTTCTTCGAAAAAGGCGAGACGTTCTGGATTGTATTTCATGTACCGTCGGGTATTCTTTACCCGTTGGGTCTGGCCGAAGCACAGGACCTCTCCTACTCCGCCAATTGTTTGATCTCGTTTGACCTTGGCACCACCTGGGCGTCACTACCCCAGACCTTGCACGACGAGCGCTACGTGTGGGCCACCGTGGCTACTTCCTATAGCGAAGACCTTGGCAAATACTTAACGCTTGAACCCGCCGAAGGCGAATTAGAAGGTCACACTTCTTCCGATGTATCGCTGACCGCCGACGGAGCGCACCTGATCAACGGCAACTATGCGGCCAACATCATTCTCCAATCCAACGACAGCAAAACAAAAGAGCTGCGCATTCCCGTTGACCTCACGGTTACCGGCCAAGCACCCGTGCTGCAGTCGACCGACGTGTTGGATTTTGGAAGCGTGTTCTATGGCAAGACAAAAGAGATGACGCTGACCATCAGCAACGCCGGCTATGGCAACTTCGAAGGACCAACGGCAACTTTGTCCGATTCACAATTCGAGATCGTGGGCGGCGCCCCGTGGCAAATTGCTGCGCGAGATCAAGTGGATGTGGTAGTACGCTTCACACCGTCGGCACCGGGCAACGTCAACGCCACGCTTAACCTGACCGCAGGCGATTTCACGTATACGGTCGTGTTGTTTGGCGTGGGCACGGAAGCGAGCAAGATCAAGATCACTCCCGTTACCCAGACGATCGACAACCTGGTCCTGGGCAAACAAACGAAGGCCACCGTGAACGTGGAGAACACTGGAAAGTTTGCTTTGAAATATTTTATTCCCGGCTTTGACAGCAAGGGAGTGAGCACAAACTGGCCCGAGGCTTATCATACCTACGGTTACGCGAAGCACAACAGCGTGAACGATCCGAATCCCATTGCGTATACCTGGACCGATATTTCGGGCACGGGTACGGACATCACGTCCTATTTCAAAAATGTAAGCAATCAACATTACGAAGTAGGATTGGATTTCGATTTCCCGTTCTATGCTGAGAAGACCAACAAAGTGTACATCACCCCGATGGGGATGATCACATTGGACAACACCGTGCCGGTGGTGAATACACCACGCCTCGGCGACTCTTATGGCCCCATTGCCATGATCTGCGCGACCGGTTTACACTTCACGTACCTGAACAGTGGAAAGGTATTTTTCCAGAAACAGGCCGATCGCCTCGTGGTGCAATATGATCATGTGAATGAAGGCGAGATGTATCAGCCTTTGACGTTCCAGATCGTGTTGTTCGACAACGGTAACATCCGCATGTACTACAACGACGTGAGCGACGATCCCGACTACATGCGTCCCACCACGGCGCTGGTAGAAGACCGCGCGAAGGAAGACGGCATTTTGTTTGTTGATTGGGAAACCAACTTTGCCTGGCAGGATGGCATGGCGTTCGGTTTGGACTATCCCGGACCCAATATTATTTCCAGCGTCGAAAACGGTTCGGGCATCATCATGCCTGGTCAATCGGAAGACGTGATCTTTACGCTGGACACCAAAGGTTTGTATCAGGGTGTTATCGACAAGAACATTACCTTCATCAACAACGATCCGTTCAACAGCGCCGTGACGGCCAATGTAAAACTGAACATCACCTCGGGAGGCAAGGCAGCACCCGCGCTGTCTACGACGTCGATCGCTTTTGGCAACGTCTTTAAAGGTGCCATCAAATCGCAGCAGCTTGTGGTGCGGAACAACGGCACGGCCGACCTGAAGATCACCAATGTGAAATTGTTGTACAACCGATACACGTTGACAGGCCCCACTGTCGTCACCGTGACGCCGAAACATGCAGTCACCTACAACGTGACGATCCCGACGACAACGCTCGGCGCATTGCCTGACAAGATAACCATTACTTATTCCACTGGCAGTGAAAGTAACATCGCGCTGTCCGGCACCGTGGTACCTGCTCCCGCCATTACCGTGGACCTTTCACCGGTTGAGGAAACGCTGGAGCATGGCGACACAAAATCGATTCCCTTCACGATTCAGAACACCGGCGCAGCAGAGCTCGAGGTAGCCGTGAGCGGCTCGGAGTGGGCCATCACCAACATCGCTGAAGCTGCTGTGACGACCACCAGCATCCCGGACAACACCTATACTTGGAGAAGCTCGAAAGACGAAGCCGGCCCCGTATACCAATGGGTTGACCTGGTGGGCAAAGGTGAGATGGTTGACCTGGATGCGGCCTATGATCCGGACGATGATTCGAAGTACTGGACCAAAGTTGATTTGGGATGGACGTTCAAATTTTATGGCGAAGATTATACGTCGGTATATATCGGTCTGAACGGGCTGCTCAGCTTTGACGCCGGTCAACCGGTCGCCTTCTGGTCGCAAAACCTGCCCACGGCCGATGAGCCGAACAACGTTATCGCTCCCCTCTGGGGACCGGGAGGATTCGACACCTATTACAATCCGGAGACATCAGGCATTTTCTATAAGGTTTATGATGACAAAGTGATCATCTCCTATGAGCGCATGACCAACGCCTTTGGCATGGGTGACCCCATTTCCGCGCAGGTCATCCTGTACAAGAACGGAAGCATCAAGTATCAATACCATAACAATGGGCAGCAAGAGCTGGTATCGCCATTCGGTGTGGTTGGCGTGGAGAACAAAACCGGCACCGAAGGCGTCGAGATCTCTGCTTACCACAACCTGGAAGTCCCCGACGAAGGCCTGGCTTATGTATTGACTCCCGCCACGAAACGTACACTCCCCGCGGGCAAAACGCTGGACGGCACCCTTACGCTGGACGCTACCAATATATATGCCGGCGAATACAAAACTTCCCTGCGCATCAACTCCAACGCACCCAACCGCGAAAGCCTGGACAAGCCCGTGACCCTTACGGTGCTGGGACAACCCGAGTTCGTAGCGGATGACGTGATCGACTTCGGTGAAGTGATGGCCTACACGATACCCTACGACGACGGTTCAACCGGACCGATGGGGTATCAAAAAGAGTTCACCATCAGCAACCCCGGCACGGCCAACCTAAACCTGACCAGTCTCGCTTTCGAAAGCGGCGACGAAACCATGGCACTGGAAGTGCTGTTGAACGGCCAGTGGGGCCCCGAGTGGACTCCGGTCGACTGGCTCGACAAGCTGCCGGTCATATTGCCCGAGCAAACCCTGCACCTTCGCGTAGACATCGCTCCCGATGGCAGCGTGGCAACACTCGCCGACAACGTGGTGATCACAACGGATAGTGAGACCCACAAAATTCCGGTGACGGGAACGGTTATTCAACCGCCTGTGCTCGGTGTCAACAAAGCACCGGTGAAAGTAGCTTTCAACCTGCCTGCAGAGACTGCGGAGCGCACGGTCACCCTCGGTAACCCGGGAGGAAAATCGGATCTGAAATACGAACTGAGCATCGACTACAAGCGCGCCCCGCAAACTGCGACAACGGCGAGCAACGAAGCGATAGCATTGCGTGCAAAGGCTGCTGTGTTGTCGACCGAAAGCGCGCCATTGGATGTTGCACCTCTGGATGCGACCGACTTCAACCGTGTTTTCAAATATGAGGAAGCTGAGAAAGCCGATGGCTATCTCGGGTTTAGCGGCGCAGAGGAATTCACATCGTCGACACGCTTTAACGGTGGCGACAAGGGATTTAACCTCACGCACGTGCAAACCTATTTCCGTCCCACGGAACTGACGAGCGGCACGATCGAAGTAGAGATCCGGGCCGGTGGCACTACCGTTGTGAATGCCGTCTCGTTGCTGAAAATGAGCACCACCTTCAATGCACCGCCTCCGGGCGCAGGCCAGTGGATCACCATTGCCCTGGACAAAGCACAGCGGATCCTTCCCAACGAAGACTTTTATGTGCTCCTGACCTTCCCCATGGAATTGCAACACCCACAAGGCTATGTGAAGAACTCGGAGCTGTCGGAAAACCGCTTTATGTTTTTGACGGAAGGCATTTGGGCCGACGTCCAAACCTACCCGTATGCCGACTTCCATGATTTTGGATGGTTAGTACGCGCAGCCGAAACCACCTACGAGTCATCGGCCTGGGTATTCATTGAAAATGAAACGTCGGGCACCCTGGCGGCAGACAATAGCCACCTCGTGAACCTGAAGTTTATTGGTGCACCTGCCGTGGAAGGCGATCAGAAAGCGGACCTCGTGATACGTTCCAACGATCCGTATAAATCTTTGGTCACCATTCCGCTGCAACTGCACATGAACCAGGCGCCGCTCTTTGCCGGTTTACCTGCCGTGATAACGTCCATTGCCGAAATGGAGACGCTGGATATGACGCTGTCCGTGAAAGATCCCGAGGACAACAAGTTTACCGTGACGGCCGCTGCAACCTATCCGAGGCTGACGTATTCGTTTGCCGATAATGTATTGACCCTTCAATACAAACCGGACTACACCGATGCCGGCACACATGAATTCGTATTCGAAGCCAAAGACGAATTCGGCGCCAGCCGCACGGTGGCCGTCAACGTCATCGTTGACAACACCAACCGCGCACCGAAGTTTGCCGGCACCACGCACGACCTGAGCTACAACGGCAAGGGCGCGTTTGACGAACAAAGCCTGGCCACCTTCTTTGCCGATCCCGATGGCGACGCCCTCGTCTTCACCGTGTCGACCGGCGACGAAGCCATTGCCAACGTGTTTGCCGCTGACGACAAATTTATTGTGAAGCCTATGGCCGTTGGCGAAACCAAACTCGCCTTTGCCATCACCGACAGTAACGGCGCCGTGTTGAAAGACACGCTCACCGTGACGGTGAACAACATCCTGGGCCTGGAGCAACCTGTTGACCAAGGACTGAAGGTGTATCCCAACCCCGTACAACACACCGCCCACGTATTGCTGAGCAGCGAATGGCACGGCAGCCTCGTGCTGGAAGTGATGGACGCAAGCGGAAAACGCTTTGTGCTGAAACAAACCGAAGCTACCGCCGACGGCTTGTTGCTGGATGTATCGTCGCTGCAAAAAGGATTTTACCTGTTGCGCGTGACCGCCAAAGACAAACACGGCGTTGTGAAGCTCATTAAAGATTAAACCAAACCGGGAGCCTAAACCCCACCTACTCGGCCGGCGCTGCTCTGGCGCCGGCGCGAGTTAAAGGTTCCCTAACGCTTATGAACATGAAGAAAATCTTAAGTACAATGTTTCCCGTGCTGCTGGTGATGATGCTCGTAGCCTGCCACAGCGATGATTCGGAAAGCGCTTTTGAAAAAAATGTGAACGCACTGACCTCCGTGGCCTGGACGCATCCCACGGTGACCAACAGCGCCGACGGCGACCTGTCGGGCAGCTATGCCGACTTTGCCATCCTTTTCACGAAGAAGGAAGCGAATGGCTTTGCCGGTACGTTTGTTATTTCGAATGGCGGCTATGCCTTTACGGAAGTGACGGGTCAATGGAAATTCAACGACGCCCTGACCGAGCTGCAATTCGATTCCGGCAAGTCCATGACCTTCACGGTTGACGAAAACCACTTGTCGCTCGATTTCACCATGGCTCCTCCGACTGGGGGGAGAACGGATGGCTTGAGCGGTCATTTTGTATTTGCATTCTCGAAGTAAAACCAGCCAACCGTTGTTGTATTCTATCCTAAGCCAGGGGGCGGCCGATGTCGCTTCCTGGTTTTGTGTTTATGTGCCGGCCTACAGGTTTAGGATGGTCAGCCAACTTCCGCGCAGGCGGTATGCAAACGCCAGTGTTTTTTCAGCTATTTTTGATTTGGCTTGCACGGGACCGGATCCGGAAGGATGCCGAACGTTTGAAGTAACGCGATAACTATGTCACCATTCGCCTTCTTTAAGAACATCGCCTGGTACGGCACCTCACCTCGCTTCCCTCATTGGAAGAACCGGACCATCATCAACACCAATGGCATGGCCTTCATCCTGTCGGCCGTGGCCGGACTGCTCACGGCCGCTACCGTCGCGACCCATCCGTTCGAGCCGGCATTCCTGGCGCTGATCTTTATGACCCTCTTCAATGCCTGTCTCCCCTGGGTCAACAAAGCGGGCCATTATACACTCAGCCGGCACCTGCTCACACTCAATGCTATTGTTGGCGTGCTGACCATTACCCTTCTCCGCAAACTCACCCCTGCCGGTGAAGAAGCGATGGGACTATTTTATCAACCGCGGGCAGGCATGCTGGTCATGGCGATCATCCCGTTTGTGGTCTTCCATTTCAGCGAGCGACGCCACCTGATCATCAATTTGCTGATTGGCTTTCTGGGGCTGTTGCTCTTCGATCCCATACACAGTTTTTTTGGCGTCGGCTATTATCAACTCGGCCATCCCGAACCCGACTATTACTTCACCAACGTGGTCTACCTCTGTCTCTATTTTTTTATTGTGACCGGCGTCGGTTTTCTAAAAAGGATGATGGAGACCTACGAGCGGCGGAACGAAGAGCTGATCGAAAAACTGAATAACGCCAAGCGCCAGGCCGAAGCCCAAAACGAACAACTGGAAAGCAAACGCTACATCCTCAGTCAGCTGCTCGACAAAAAAGACAACGACCTGACCGACATCACCGAGGAATTGGCCCGCTACAACCAGGAGTTGATGCAATACTCCTACACCATCTCCCACAATCTCCGCGGCCCCGTGGCCAGCATGCTCGGCCTGCTGGAACTGCAAAAACTAAACACCGGCGACCTGGACACGCGTGAGTTGCTGGACCACATGGAAAAATCCGTCCAGAACCTAGACCACATCATCCGCGACCTGAACCGCATAGTGGACGAACGGCAGAACAAATTTCACGTCCGCGAAGATGTGAGCCTGGAATCAGAAACCAGCCAGATCCTGGCATTGTTAGAAGACCACATACACGACTACGGAGTGACTATACGCAAAGACTTCAGTCGCATGCCCACCGTCTTTGCCGTGCAAGCCCGGATCAACTACATACTCATTAGCCTGATCTCAAATGCCATTCAATACCGGTCGCCGGACCGCCCCCCACAGATCTGGATAAGTTCCTATCCCGAAGAAAACTGTGCCGTGATCGAAGTGCGCGACAATGGACTAGGCATCAACATGAAACGCTATCACGAAAAGTTATTCAAACCCTTTCAACGTTTTCATCCCCATGCTTCCGGGAAGGGATTGAGTTTGTATCTCGCAAAACTTCAAGTAGAAAAGATGTCCGGCAGAATTACGGTGGAGAGTTCAAGGGATATGGGTACTTCTTTTAAGATTTATTTGGAGCATGTGTCGCAGGCATAAGTTTTCTAAAGAACTTCGCCAGTAGTTCAAGACATCCCGAGTTTCGATTGCAGTGAAACCGGATATACTTCGCACGGAATAAAACGAAACGCGGCAAACACCGAATGCGTCGCGCCCGCTTCAATGCATCACCACACAGATTCAGAGCGCTTTCCACGGGGTTCCTTGATCCAAGTGCGAAGATCGATGAAACTTGTGCCTGCGGAATGACGTGCGTTGTCGGAAGGGCGAAGTACTTCACTTGCCTACCTCCATTTTCACTTTCCCGATACTATTTTTTCTCTGGCTTTAACCACACCACACGCTGCAATGGCGTATGTTCCATTCCAATAACGTCACGATAGAGATCAGGGCGGCGAGCCTGTATATACCGATACCCTCCGGCTTGTGTAAGTTTCTCCGGAGATAACGTCGCCGTCACCACCTCGTCGCCTAAGGTTCTGCATTCTGTGAGGATGTCTCCAAAAGGATCAAGGATCATGGAGCAGCCGTTCTTTAGCTGGTCGTCATCCATGCCGATGGGGTTGGCAAACACGGCATAGACTGCGTTGTCGTAGGCTCGGGCCGGGAGCCATTTCATCAGCCATCCCCGGCCTTTCATGCCGTCGAACTCCAGGCGCAGGGATGTGGGATCTTTTTCGCGATTCTTCCAGAGGGCAGGATCGACAAAGCCAGCACCGGGTCGTGTCGAGGGGGTGCACATGGTAACGTGTGGCATAAAAATGACTTGCGCCCCGAGAAGCGTGGTGGCCCTCACATTTTCGACAATGTTATTGTCATAACAAATGAGCACACCAAATTTCCATCCTCCCCATTCAAACACGGTGTAGGCTTCACCGGGCAATAAATTGGGATTGATAAACGGATGCAGCTTCCAATGCTTGGCGACCAGGCCATTCTTGTCCACGCACACATAGGCTTTGTGAAGTTGGTCATCGTCATCCTTTTCAAACAAGCCCGCCAGCACGGCGATATCATATTTCCGCGCAATACCCTGAAGCCGGTCGATAGAAGGTCCCTGCGGTATGTACTCAGCCAAATCCAACATCTGCTGTCGCGACAAATGCCGGGCAAACGTATAGCCCGTCACCGAGCACTCATGAAACGCCACCATCCGCGCCCCCTGCCCCGCAGCCTTCGCACACAACCGGTCAATCGCCTCCAAATTATAATCCTTATCTCCACTCCGGTTCTCAAACTGAGCCGTAGCAATTTTTATGTCTTCCATGATCTTTTATATTTTATTTTCCACAAACATCGACGTTACCCCCGCCGTTGTTGGAGTTC